>JAJDBM010000039.1 GCA_029261355.1 Nitrospirales bacterium
TGGATTCGCCACGCTGCCAGCGATCCCAAATGTCGGCTCGTTGTGCTGCACTAAAATTGATGCGGGTTCGGTGTTTCATCGTCACACTCCATCTTTAAAAGATAAGATACAGTGTTGCGTTGATCAATTGAACTCACAGCCCAAGGCGGACAGCTAAGTTTCAAAACTAAAGATGCTTAATAGCAGGATGATAAGAGTTTAAAATGCATATTTCAAAAATTAAAATAATAAATTTTAGATTGTTTGAAAATATTGATCTCTTACTAAATGAAGGGCTCAATATACTGGTTGGAGAAAACGATTCAGGTAAAACCTCGCTTATTGATGCTATACGGTATGTTCTTGGTACGAATTCCAATGATAGAACCTTTATTAAAGAAGAAGACTTCCATGGGGAATGTAATGAACTTAGTATCCAAATCACATTTTCTGATGTCGATGCTCACGCACATCGCTTTGTTGAACATCTTTCTCATGAAGAATATCAAGATGATGGCGATAGAACTAAACGCATGTCAGTTTTACACATTCAGCTTAATGCCCATAAGACAGGAGCGGAGCGCAGAGGGTATCCGTACATAAAAACAGAGTTAAAGTCTGGTGTGGATGGTAATGGTCTATCTATTGAGGCTGAAATCCGTGACTTTCTTTCTGCAACATATCTGAAGCCATTGAGAGACGCTGAAACTGAGTTGTCCTCAGGCAGGGCCTCGCGTTTGTCTCAAATTTTGAGCTCATCCAAAGAAGTAAAGGTTGGAATGGATACTATCCTTTCCATTATTGCAGACGCTAATGAAGATCTGTTAGCGGATGATGCCCCCCTTAAAGAAGCAGTAGAAAATATTAAAAACAATTATTTGCATGAACTTATTTTTAATCAAGATAAAGAAATCCTTGGGGCTTTCATTAATATTGCAGGAGTTAGGAAAGAAGAATTAGGGGGCTTGCCAAATAATGCAAAGCGTCGCCATCTTCGCTCAGTACTTGAGGGCTTAAGTTTGGCGCTTACCAAAGATCGTCGGATGCATGGTCTCGGATATCATAATCTTCTTTTTATGGGAGCTGAATTACTATTGTTGGAACAAGG
The DNA here is from genome assembly GCA_029261355.1 of Nitrospirales bacterium. GTDB lineage: Bacteria > Nitrospirota > Nitrospiria > Nitrospirales > UBA8639 > JAGQKC01. The sequence goes on from JAJDBM010000039.1 coordinate 1,088, forward strand.
AGCCAAGAATGAATTCCCGCTACTTCTTATTGAAGAGCCCGAAGCACATCTTCATCCTCAGCTACAGATGAAACTATTACAGTTTATTAACTCAAAAGTTAGTATGTCTGGCGTTCAATGTATTCTTAGTACCCACAGCCCGAATATTTCTGCAAAGGCAGACCCATCAGAAATCATCATGCTTAATCAAGGCAAGGCTTTTCCCTTAAGGGAGGGGGAGACTGAATTAGAGGGCGATGATTATAAATATCTTCAAAAATTCTTGGATGCGACGAAAGCTAATGTGTTTTTTGCCAAAAGCCTTTTGTTTGTAGAGGGTGACGGTGAGAACATCCTCTTACCAGAGATTGCACGATTGTTAGGTCGACCGCTAGAAAATTACGGTGTTTCGATTATAAAATATGATAACAGTGGCTCATGGAAACGCTTTGCAAGACTGTTTCTAAGAAAAGATAAAGACGGTAATCCAGAAGACTGGAATCCAAGTAAAATATGTGTGCTTAGAGATCTTGATCTATGGCCGGACTGTGCAGAAGAAACAGAAGATGGCAGTAATCTTTACGGATTTAAAAAACCAAACAACGGAAATCAAAGTTACTGGCGGAGAAATTGTGCTGACGAGACTCAAAGAGTAACAAATCATATTGATGGCCTAAATAGACAAAATATTAAAGTTAAGATTTCTAATGATTGGACTTTCGAATACTGTTTAGCAAAATATGGCCTATTTGCTGAATGCTGTTTAGTCCTTGGAATTGATGCTATTGAAGCAACTACTGATGAAAAGGCTACATACATTCAGGCAAAAGTTTCTAAAACTGATTTTGCCTATAATATGGCAGACATTCTCAGAAAACAGCTTGCTGATAAAGTGCAAGAAAGTATTGATGCTATTGATGACGAGCAGAAAGATGAGCCAGTTGCAATAGCAAGCGCTCAAAAGAAAGCTGCAATTGATTTTTCTTTGGCATTAAAGGAAAAACTTCCGCAGTATATTGTAGAAGCAATTGAATATGTGACTTCTCCAATTGGTGAGGCAGAGCCTATAGAGGAGCAGGATGATGCCGAATCCGCTTAATGGCCTAATATCAAGGGAAGACATTAGTGCACTAGCCCAGCGCGAGGAGTTTATTTTTGATGATGAAGAGCGCATTTCAATTCTTGAAACAATGCGTTCTATTGATGTTCAAGCCTGCCCAGGGAGTGGCAAGACAACACTCATAGCTGCAAAGCTTATCCTCTTGGCAAAAAAATGGACCCTTTCTCATCAGGGAATTTGCGTTCTCTCGCATACAAATGTTGCAAAAGATGAAATTATTGAACATTTAAAAAAAACTAAATCTCTCGAAGCTCAGCGACTACTTTCATACCCACATTTTATTGGGACTATTCAGGAGTTCACAAATAGGTTTCTGGCATTACCCCTTATTCGCTCAAACGGTTTAAATGAGGCTACTGTAGATAATGACGAGTATGTAAGATTAGCAAATAAACTATTAGAACAAGATCAATTCAGTTGGCTTAAAGGTACACTAAGTGGTTTGGGTTCAGATGAGATGAGGGATGGATTTCTTAGAGAAACATGTCGATTGATTTCTGAAGATGGTGTAGCAGTAAATATATCCAAAAGGCCGAAGGCTTGGAAAAATCCAGTAAAATTAGAGCGCGCTAAAAAGGCATTAAATCAGCTAAAGAATTATTTGGATGAAAGGGGCTATTACCTTTACCGCGACATGTATACGCTCGCTCAATTGGCTTGCGATTATAATAGTAATTTGTCTGAATCACTTTCAGTTCGTTTTCCTTGTGTCTTTGTTGATGAGATGCAAGACACACAGAAATTTCAAGATGAGCTACTTTGCGGGATTTTCCCACTAGATGATCCTGATGTGATTATTCAGAGATTTGGTGATCCAGATCAAGCAATTTTTCATGGAACTGGGAGTGATGAATCAAATGAAAGTTTTAATGGGAAGTTGGCTGCAAATATGGACTATGTGGTTCATAAATCACATCGTTTTGATGCTCAACTTGCAGGGAAAATAAAGCCCCTAAGCAATAACGGTATCCCATTAGAAACAGAATTATCAGAAGAAGCATTAGTTGAGAGATCACAGGCACATTCAAGAGGAGAAAGCTTTGAGCACTGTTTAATCGTTTTTAATGATGGCAATAGGGGTGATGCGCTTCAGTCTTTTGCAGATATTGTTTCCGATCAGTTTCATGATGAATATAAAAAGTCAGCTGAATTCCTAGTAAAAGCTATAGGAGCGGTCGGGAATGAAATTGACCCAGGAAGGAAACAATTGAAGATTGGGCACTATTGGGCTGACTATGAGAAAAGTAATGCCAAAAATAATTTTAAAGAAAACTCTTTGATCGAAGCGGTTCGCTATTGCCGTCAATCAGCCTCGTCTGATTGGTCTGATGGCTATAAAGTGTTGTTTAATAGCATCCTGAAATTATTAAGATTGGCTGGAAAAAATGATGAATATGGACGCGCTTATACAAGCACATCATTACGAAATGTTCTTAAAGCGGAAGATGATTGGAGCCACTTTCGTGAAACCCTTCATCTCTTACTAAGTGAGGCACTGCCTCTTGATCAAGGATATTGGGGAAGTGTTTGTGACAATTTGACTTTATTGTTTGATCTGCAAGGTGCCCCCGAGGAAGCAACGCAATATTTGGTATACTCGGAAGAAAATCTAAATGTCGAAAATCAAGATAAAGACAATGGTGCGGTGACTTCTTTACCTGAAAATATGGTCATGCACCCCGATGGCTTTCGCATTCAACTTTCAACAATACACGGTGTAAAGGGTGAGACACACGATGCTACTCTTGTGATGGAAACCAGAAACAATAAATACGATATAGGGCAACTACTAAATCATATTGCAGGTCTTGATGATACTCGGCACATACAAAAAACAAAAATTAAGTTCTCTCGCCAACTTTATGTAGCTGCAAGTAGGGCTCGTCATTTATTATGTTTTGCAATTCATGAAGATCGTATTGAGGAAAATCAAAAAACAGCTCTTGTTGCATTAGGCTGGAAAATTATACCAGTGTGAATCATGACGACGAGGTGGAAGCGTTGAGCGTTTCCATGAAAATTGAAATTTGATGGCATAAGTGGACATGAGAAGACTCCTATATCTTTATAGATTTCACTTGTTGCTTTTTTTGTGTTGCAATAGAACCTAGCTGTATGTGAGCGTACCTCCGAATTGAACAGTTTCTCTGGGCCAGTCCCTCTATAAGGGTCAGGCCTGAGTTATTGCTTTAATCTCCTCAGACAATTCATCGAGGACCCTGACCAGAAACCAAGACTGCACGCAGCGGGCGACTTGAATTCAAGCCATTGCTCCTCAGTCTTCATGTCTTGTCTTTAGGTGTCAGGAACCTATTAAGTGGACATATTTTTTAAAATCAAACCAAAAAGGAGGCAAATCTTTTGTTGAGACTCTCATGATTTGAAATGACAGGGAACTACGATTTGTAATCGGCATAGTGAAAAAAGCGATGCCTCTTTAAGGAGGCGGGTGGGGACTATGTCTCAGCTGAGACAATGCTACACTTACGCAGGCCTGACCCTACTAATATTCATTTATATTGTTAGCTACATATGCATCAGTTTAATCTTGAGACCGTGCACTTCTTCGACTTGTTATGCTCCTGCTAGTTGAATCCAGGGTGCACCATTAACCTTAGATCACTTTTTTTGTCCCAGATATAAAGGGCAGAAAAGTTTAGCTCCCATTCCCACTGTGGCTTGTCGGGAATCTCAGAATCATTAATCCTATATTGATTCTGAATAAACTGCTGATCATCTAGCTTGGGGTCTATCTCACCTATAAGCCGAGAATATTCCTGAGCTATAGATAGCACGTGAATCGGATGACCTGACGAAGCAATTAACGAAGAAATAACAACAGAACCGGGGGATACGCCCTGGGTTGAATAAGCGTGAAATATCTCTAAAAGACGATTCCGCTCAGGACTCATTTCCTCAGAATTTTGCTGGAAAACAGAGTGATTGAAAAAACCGATTACTATGAATTCGTCACGGTTTACTTTTACAAAAATGACATCCTTCGTACGATTGACGTGTTCATTATTCTCCGAAAGTTCAGTTCCAAGGTGCAAATGATGATATCCACATGTGTTTAGGAGGAAGTCTTTGTCGGCCCAGCGGTTCCCAGAAGAGCTGCTTATTGATGCAGTAGGCGTATATCCTCTTGAACGTGACTGAATAGACAGGTGTGGAGTCAAATTAGCACCTCTTCTAACTTTATCAAGCAGAAAATCAATTGCAGGCTTTAGGATTATCCATCGCGAATCATTTACAGCCGTGGGCTCAATTTTTACTCTTCGGGGTTTGATTGAAATATAGCGACTCATCCAGCTTAAATAGTGGAGAAGCAAAGTGGGTAGCCCCATCGCATTGAGTTTGTCTTTTGTTTCACGATTATTGGGGAATTTAGGGATAGCGCTGATTATTTCGCTGCGCAGTTTTGTGACTCGTTTCAATTAATTCCTCATAGTTGATGGATGCGCTTTTTGGGGGAATTAACAATAATATAATGGCTTCGCATGAAGAGCGAATCGTCGATTTCCGTCCGGATCATATTGACAAATTACATATTGATGTTTCAATTCATCCAGAAGAAATTGATAGCCTCTACTTAGGATGTAGAACATTAGGACAGATCTGAGCTATTAGCAGAGTCAGGCCTGATTTATTGCTTTAATCTACTCAGACAATTCACCGAGGACCATGACCAGAAACCAAGACTGCACGTAGCGGGCGGCTTGAATGCAAGCCATTACTCCTCAGTCTTTATGTCTTGTCTTTAGGTGTCAGGAACCTATTAGGTATTCATATTTCTTAAAATCAAGTCAAAAAGTTGGAAATCTTTTCTTGAGAGTCTCATGATTTGAAATTTCACGGTACTATGACTTGTAATCGACATCTTGGAAAGATCGTTGCCTTTCTGCGGAGGTGGGGCAGGGACGATGCCTCAGCTGAGCCAATAGATTACAGCACTTACGCAAGGCTGACCCTACAATATCAAATGTTTCTGAGGTGTGAGGAGAGAACATTTAAGAATAAAGAATTATTCTGCATGTGGAGTGCTTGCTCTTCTTATTTCTAGAAAATATTTCGTTTTGAACCATTAATTTGGTTAAGACATTGGTAAATTGCCAAACCATTCCTTCCATATGCCATTTACCTTTTCGATTTCTTGAATAATAGCAATGTTGTTTTTGTCCAAAGCCAAAGCCTTCTCTAAGCTGTTTTTAGCTTGATTTAGCTTCAGTTGGGCTAAATCTCTTTGGCCTTCTTGAAAATGAAATCTCGCCAACATTTGAAGAGTAATCCCTTTATTGTAAAGGGCACCAACATATTCAGGGGCCAGAACGAGGGTATGGTCGAAAGTTGCCACACTATCGTGATAGGCGGCGATGGCTGCGTCATGCTGATTCAGACTAGCCTGTAGAAACCCCAGAGACATGAGTGCCAGTCCTTTATTGTTGAGGGCCTCGACTCGCTCGGGGGCCAGGGTGAAGGTACGTTCAAAAATGGCCACACTCTCGCGAAAGGTAGCTAGGGCGGGGTCATGTAGACCCAGATTGGTCTCTAGCTGCCCTAGCCTCGTGAGGGCTGCCCCTTTATTGCTGAGGACCTCAACAGATTTGGGGGCCAAGGCTAACGTGTGGTTATAAGTCGCTACGCTATCTTGATAGGCCGTGCGGGCGGCGTCATGGTGACTTAGGTGGGTTTGTAGTTCCCCTAGGCTCACGAGGGCCGCCCCTTTATTGCTTAGGACCTCAACAGATTTTGGGGCTAAGGCTAAGGTTTGGTCATAAGCGGACACACTAGCATGATAGGCAGTGAGAGCGGCCTCATGTTGACCCATGCTGGCCAGGATCTCTCCCTGACCCTGGAGGGCTAGGCCTTTATTGCTAAGGACGTCAACAGATTTGGAAGCCAGGGCTAAGATGCGGTCATAAGTCGCCACGCTATCCTGATAGGCGGTGAGAGCGGCCTCATGTTGACCCAGGTTGGCCAAGAGATATCCAAGACCCTGGAGAGCTAGCCCTTTATTGTTGAGGGCGTCAATATTTTCAGGGGCCGCAGCGAGGGTATACTCAAACGTCGCCACACTATCGCGAAAAGCGGCGAGGGCCGCGTCATGTTGATTCAGGCTAGTCAGTAACTGGCCTAGTCTCAGGAGGGTTAACGCTTTATAGTTGAGTGTGTCAACTGATTCAGGGGCGAAGGCGAGGGCCTGGTCATAGGTTTTCATACTGCCTATATAAGCGGCAAGGGCGGCCTCATGTTGTCTTAGTCGAGCTTGTAGCAGACCTATGCAAAAAAGGGCCAGTCCTTTATTATTGAGGGCCGCGACAGATTTAGGGGTCTTGCCGAGGGCGCGGTCAATGGTTTCCACACTATCGCGATAGGTGGCCAGGGCGGCGGCGTGTTGATTCAGATTGGCCTGTAGTTCTCCCAACTTCAGAAGGGCCAGCCCTTTGTTGTTGAGAGCTTCAACGAGTTCGGGAGCTAGGGCGAGGACACGGTCATAAGTCGCCACGCTATCCTGATAGGCGGTGAGGGCGGCGTCATGTTGACTCAGGTTTTCCCTTAAGTTGCCAAGGTTCAGGAGTGCCAGTCCTTTATTGTTGAGGGCCTCAACCCGATCGGGTTCGAGGGCGAGGGCACGGTCATAAGCCATTACGCTATCCTGATAGGCAGTGAGGGCGGCGGGGTGTTTACTCAGATTGGCCTGTAGTTCTCCTAGTCCCATGAGGGCCAGTCCTTTATTGATGAGAATGCCGGAATGGTTTGGCTCATGTTGCAAGGCTAAATCCGCTATTTCTGTTGCTTGTGATAGTAAATGTTCCGCTGTAATGTGACGAGAAATGGCTTTGAAATAATTCCCTGATAACATGAAGGCATGGCTCAATGCCGAGTGACTTTCTATTATTAGCGTTGGCGCAAGGATTATGAGCGCTTCGCAAAGAGCATATTTTGCTTGCTGCAAAGCCATTTCACAGACCTTCCCCCATTCGGTATATCCTCTTTGCCAGTCTTGTTGATTGATATGATAAATATTTTCAATCTTTGCCATTGGATCGGTTTCAGCTTTTGTTTGGTAATACGTTTCCAGGGCGTGATGGGCTGTTAAGGTTTCTGTGTGAGCGATTTGTGCTAGTACCCTTCGTAAAAGATCATGAATGCGAAATCTTTTTCCACTCTGGTCAATTTCTTGACGAATAAACGAGAATTTCGTTAGTTCTCGAAAATCCGGGGCCGACACTCGAAGATGAAGGGCTCTACCGAGTTCGAGGTACAAGGGTAAGTCGAAGGCGCGAGCCGCGGCCAAGGCTTCCACCGAAGCACGAACATTAGGCGAGCAATATTTGAGTAGGCGGTTGATCAATTCCTTCCCCTTTTCTTCAGCGCGGGGCAAATGCCCAAATTCACCTGAAGTCAGGATTTCCCCTCGTTTTTCTGCTTCTAAGATGACATCTGCACATAGCCCTAAATGTAGTGGGTGGGCTTGATTGGGCTCAACTTCCGCAAAGTTGATAAGACTCGTAATAAGTTCTGCATCCGTCACTCCAGCTTTCCTTAGATAGTCTTCTGCGTCCCCGCGATTTAATTGACCGATGAGTTGGCTATCGATAAATGCTTGATCAATTCGCCAATCTCCGGCATTGGATTCCGTCCAGCGTGGTGGTTCACGTCCTGCGATCACCACGGTGACCCCATGGTTCGGATTGTACAGTTCTCCCAAAAAGCGGCGGAGCCATTCATCTTGCTGGAAGTACGAAAGGGTTGGTAGATCCAATCGCTCGTGGCCCCAGAATGCCTCATGGGTATCGAAAAATAAAGCGACTTGTCTCGGGGCATTGTCGCCTTGTTTATGCAGTTGCAAAGAGGCATTAAGGTCACGGGCGAGTAAATGTGGTAATTCATCTCGTAACTCGGCTTGTGGGTCCAGGCGTGTTAATCGTTCAACCAGTGCTTTATCCAACCCGCGTTTCTGTCTATAGAGTGTCATGCTCTCTAGAAAGGTCTTGTCGAATAATCCGATGACTCGCCAGGCCAAGGTGGCATATGTTCCTTCAGTGACCAGATCGATTAGGGAGACAGCCAAGTCACTTTCTTCTTGAGGGAATAGGCTACTAAGTTTTGCTTTACTAAGTTGCCGAGTCTTGTGGAGAAACAGGGTGATTCCAAAATCAAACGTTGGAAACTGAAACCCCTGTGGTCCAAGTTCTCTTCGCAACATCAGAAGACCAGACCAATCTTCCCTTGGACGATCATCTCCATTTTCCCTTGCTCCAAAATCTAAGCGAGCACAAGGGACTTGTGTCAGGATCTCAGTTTGTGAAAAAGCCCCGATAAACTCCTCACTTTTTTCTATGGCATTGAGTCGTTGCCAATTTTTTGGAGACACGCGATGGCAATAGTCTTTCTGCAACATGTCCAATAGTAAGGATTTGCCACTTCCTCCATCTCCATGAAAGTACAAAATTTGATTGTGAGGAGTTTCGTCATTGAAATATTGAGTGAAAAGCCGACGTTCCTCTAATCGGTCAGTAAATAGTTCCAAGGCGCGGCTTCGTTCGGTAATGCTTTGGTCTTGTGGGTTATCCGTTTTACGATGTAAAGGCATAAAAAAATCCTCTCTTACTGAATTACCAATTTACCTTCAGGTGGCGAACTATATGTCTTTGCTCCAACCATGTCCAATAAGGGAACTAGGGCTTAGGAATAGGAATTAAACCGGCTTTTTTAGTCAAATAGGAAAGTCGCAGAGTCAGTCCTGAGTTATTGCTTTAATCTACTCAGACCATTCACCGAGGACCATGACCAGCAACCAAGACTACACGTAACAGCCGGCTTGAATTCAATCCATTACTCCTCAGTCTTCATGTCTTGTCTTTAGGTGTCAGGAACCTATTTAGTAGACTTATTTTTTAAAACCAAGTCGAAAAGGAGAAAAATCATTTGTTGAGAGTCTCATGATTAGAAATTACAGTGAACTATGACTTGTAATCAGCATATTTGAAAGATCGATGCCTTTTTGACGCGGTGGAGCAGGGACGATGCCTCAGCTGAGCCTATACATTACTGCACTTACACAGCCCTGACCCACTTACCTTCCTTGCACAGTATCGTGCGTGTCAGATGTGTCCACCAAATCGAGGAGAGCCCATGGAGCCCTTATTCACTCTTAACCAACCTGTCCACGAAATCGGGGCAAGACCAAGAGTCCTGTCGGACGTCCCCTTCCATAAGGAGAAATCTTGAATGAGTACTGCTGAGATACACGATCGATCAGCAAACAATGGAGACACGATAACGCAAGGTTAGGTGAAGCCTCCGAATTATTAAAGATTACAATACGCAAAATTGAAGGCCTATCTCCGACTGTATCCTATAGACAGCCCGCCAGGCGTTTGTCATAAAGAACCAAGGCCTAGGTCTGACGCTATCCGATAGACACAGCCTGCCTGTTGTTTGTTATGATCACAAGACGCGAAAGGCGCATCCCAGATGGGCACCAGAGGAGGCCCGCTCGGGACCACACGTTCTTCGCCTGTCAATATTCACAGGGTTCGATATGCCTTCTTGGACCATTAACGGGTCTTGCCAGGGATTCCCGAAGGGCTCTTTTTTTTTGCAAAAGACCATGACGAACCCCCCCATGTTGCTGTTGTTCGATCTGGCTCGCTAGAAGGATACACTCACATGACTCTGTCTACCGCCCAACCGGAATTTCGTCGCTCGGCAATCAGCGCCCTATCTTGCGCCGTTGCCATTGTCTTCTTCGCTAGCGCGTTTGCGGTCAGCGTACCGGCGGCGCCGGTACGTATTGCGGAAAACGATGGCAGCATCAGTTTCTCTTCCTCGACCTACACGAGCGGCCTCAACACCCTCGGTGATGCCAACTTCGTGTCAGCTAACTTGGCGAGTTGCGACTCTCTGGGCTCTGATGCCATTATCAAGCTGACAATGGGTCGCTTCATAAACGGCGGCAGATTTAGAGCGGCGAATGGAGCGGGTGCTGTGCTTCTTGGGATCAAGACGGGCAAGGGTAGCCCATTTCTTAACCAGATTGGCATACTGGTTGCGGGAAAGAGGTCCGCCCTTATTTTGGTTGCCGAGACTGGTAAATAGGAAATCTTCCGGAGATTTGATTTCGTCTGCGATCCAGTTTTTTAAGCTTTGGGTCTCACCCAACAAACGGCTTGAAAGTCGTATAGACTTTTACACACTCCATTGTTTTCATTGACGACTTCATTAATTGGCAACTCCCGTCTTTCGACAAATACAATGGGCAAAAAACGGGAGTGCCAAAAGCAAAGAACTAGTTTCATCATCAATGCGTTACGCATATTCCTATGAGACTTTTCGTCCTTTTGTTGGGTTAGACCCTAGGTTCGTAAAGGAAATTGTCAAAATCAAGTAAAATTATTCCTGAAAATATTCCAAGGAAATGTCTGAATGTTTAAGCATGAAAGGGGATCGCAAATGAGTAATCCAATTAGCCACATGATCGGAATTTTTTGTAGGGGCGCCTCGGACAACAAAGCCGATATGGAGGATATGCGCACTAGAATTAGAAAAATTGCTGAGGAAATGAGGGATTCCCCAAATTTTCCAATCGCCACTGATCCTACTTGCTGTACGAGTGGGGAGCTCCAAGGCAATAAAGGAAGTTTGGTGGTGATAGCCGGAGTTTTTAATGA
>JAJDBM010000040.1 GCA_029261355.1 Nitrospirales bacterium
ACGGATATCTTTGACTATATCGAACGGTTCTACAATCGCCAACGGCGCCATTCTCATACTGAGGGGGTGCCCCCTGGGCTCTATGCCGAACAAATCGCAAAAACTCTTAACTAACCTGTCCACGGAATCGGGGGAAGACCAGTAATCGATTCAGAAACACAAGAGCCTACCCCTAACGCTCAAGTACTACGAATTGTCTGTGACGGTCATGATTTTGAGTGCAAGGAAGCTTACATGGATTCAGGTTCAACTAATAATGATGGGCAAATTGAGTTGGATGGAAAAAGGAAATGAGGCGTATGGATTCCAGTACCTGGTGGCTTACCTGCCTCAAATCATCAGATTGCAATCTGGAAAAAATGAGATTACGCCTTTATCTCTTCCGCATATGATGATGACATAGAGAAATTTAAAAATACTGTGCGTCGCTCCGATTTACGAGATGCTATCGGAAACATTCCAAAAGCACGTAGATATCTCAACAAATCTCAAAAACCAAATGATTTATTTGACGAAGGCGTGTTAAAACTTTACAAGATAAACGAAAAATGATCACGGCACCTATATGGAACCAATTACCAGATTAAATGAGTATTTCATTTGGCCTTTATGTATGCAATATGGTCTTTTTCATAACTAACTATTGAAGGAGAAAAACCAGATGGATATGGATCCGAATAGTCTAAAACGAATTCAAGTATTTATAGAGTTTATTCAGCACGCTCAAAAAGAAGGCGCCAAACTCTCGTTTGTGAACACGCCCACGGAGCATGGCGATAACATTAATGCCACTGCGACCATTGACGATAAACGCGAAAACATTGGGATTTTATTCTGGGATGTCAACTTGCTCCAAAACCACGGACTCGCTGATACATTAGATGACGAGGAAATTGCTCTCGGAATGAATATCACCGATGGAATGATAGAAGACGCAGAGAAAATTTTGGCGTTTGTCAACACCGAGCTTGCGAAATTTAATGCGTAGCAACATTCTGCTGTCAGAGAAATAACCTCACCTACCCATGAAATGGTCGATTAATTGAGTCATACTAAAACCATCCCGCTCCCTCAACTCGGTGACATTCCCATTGTCATCAAAACCAAGCGAGACATCTCAGATGAAACCCCCTTGGATAAACGGGATGATGAATCTCTTGGATGGGGATATTGGGATAGAATTTGGCCTTCAGAAGTCGCCTTATCAGAGTATCTGATCCAACAGTTTTTTCCCTTGAAATTGAAAGGGAAGAAAGTTTTAGAAATTGGCTGTGGGGTGGGGTTGGCTGGAGTGGTTGCTGCTCGACTGGGAGCAAGCACTACGTTTTCTGACATGGTGCCTATTACCCTTGAAGGGGTGAAAGAAACCTGTCAATTAAACCATGTCACCAACTTCGACACATGCACATTGGATTGGTTCGACCCCAGCAGTCTTAAGGACACCTATGACATAGTCATCGGAAGTGAAATTTTTTATGATGACAAGAATGTGCCAGGGATTTCAAACCTTCTCCAGAAAGCGATCAATTCAGGTGGTCAAGGGATTTTCTGTGACCCTAATCGCTTAGGATTAAGTCGCATCGAGTTTCACTTCAAAGATCATTTTAGCTTTTCTCTAAAGGAAGTCCCGTTGAACTTCGCTCTCCGTAAAGCGACAGGCGGAACAAAAAAAAATGGCTACATTTATACCTTAACTTGAGAATCAACTCTCGACCCTCTCTCCTAAGAATCATCAAACTATGAGGCCAAGCAGTCTTTGCAGTGGCCTCACTTAATCCTAGTAGGCTGGAGGTCGCGACAGTGGAAGATTCGTTAAATATTCCAAGGCTTGAAGACTGTCAAAAGCAAACGCCCCATCGCCCCAGGTCACCAACCCCACTTTTCCTTCTTTAAATGTCGAGTCTGATAGAGATAACAACATATGCCGATCAAAGAAGACGTTGAAGAGATCATGGCTAATCATGGGGCTTCGCTGTACACGTAGATAATGCCACTCTTCACTTTTCGGTTTAATCTTAGCCTCTCCGAATGAAGTAACCTTTCCATCACGGACAACATAGGCTTCAATCGTATTCGTCTTTGGTGTCACAACAGCCGCATAGAAATTTTTATGATCTTTGGCGCCTAACACAATACCAGCTTTTCCTGATGCCGTACCCAAGACAAGCTTCATTCTTACAGACACGTCAACATAGGTCACGTCGGTTCCATCTCCAAGAAGAATTTGATAGCACGAGGCTTCAGAGCAGGTTCCTTTTTGCTCAATCGCCTGTGTTTTACTTGGAGCTGCCTCTTCTTTGGTCACCACCCATTGGCCTCCAGCCTGCCCATTCGTTCCTTGTGTGAATCCTTCTGGCTGCGCACCCAGTTGGTCCTTATCAAAGTTCCACTCCTTAAAAAATGGAGGAGTTGTTTTAATCTTTGGTTTAGGAAGTTCTTGGGGACCACCGTCTTGATCAGCAAGGACCGCGGTGGTTCCAAACACACAGAACAGAGCAACCATGATCCCAGACAAACATCGAAGTTTTGCTTGCCTGATTGTCGATTGACGATGACACTCACTCAACGTAGACAGAGTTTTTGATGGTTTACATTCAAACACGCTCATACGGCTCCTTCTATCTCATAAATTATGATGATGAATGAATCGCAAATTGCGACAGGTGATTTCATACTGATTTTACGAATTTACTCTCAAACTCCACAAGTCCTGACCATGATCACAGCACCATGCCCTCAACTGGCCAAGAGCGTCTTTCGCATGGGCTAACATATTATACTGATGAGGTGGACATCAATAGTTTCGCAAGCCTAAACACCATCAGTCCAGCCTATTTGCGAAGAATCTCATGTGTCTGGTAGCCTGTGAGTCGCGCAAGTGAAGAAGCATTCCTATTCACTGTCGCACCATGCAATCCCTCCGCTCTGTTCAGATACATGAACAATCTTCGTGATCAACAAACCTTACATCCTCCTATCGAAGATCAGGTCATGAACGGAGGCGAATGTTCAAAAAAGTCCGTCCAGCAAGGCCGCAGCCATTTTGACGCGCGGAGCGTACTGGTATTACGTGAGCATGGAAATTTCGCGAAACCTATACCAGTGGCACCGAATCACGTTGCTGTCACAGGGCTAACTTTTTCACAGAGAAACTCAATTCATCCGTACGGCGAGAGGGCGAGAACGCTGCTGGCGACTATTTTCAACATTCCCATACTTGGCCTACTCATCTTCCTATTCCTTGGCTCCGCAACCAACGTGCAGGCTGAGAGCCCCTTAACGGCCCTCATTGACCCTGACCCCGTGGAAACCCTGACACTCAGCGAGGCAGTGATACGAGCCCTCAAACAGAATTTAGACATTACCGTCAGCCGACAAGCACGTGACGTACGCATAACCGACATTATGCTACAGCAAGCTGTCTTCGATCCAACAGTTGAGCTGTCAGGACGGTACGATCGAAATGTTCGCCCCCTCAATCGACCAATTTTTGGATTTGGTGGAGTATTGATTGGATCTGAGCCTGACAATATTGACCAAAATGATCTCAGCTTGAGACTTGGCTTGAACCAGAAAATCCGTACAGGAGGTCAGTTCGACTTTGCCTTTGACTCAAATAGAAACTCGGTAGCTGGCTCAACCAGCTTTCTCTTCAATCCTTCATACACGAACAGTCTCTCAGTCAACCTGACTCAACCCTTGCTTCAAAATTTTGGACCAGCGATTAATGAGACTGCCATTCACATCGCACGTAATGCAGCGACGTCAGAACATTATGTGTTCGTGAAGCAAGTCTTATTGGTGATCAATAATGTTGAACAGGCCTATTGGGAACTGGTGTTTGTGCGTGAAGATGAGAAAGTCGCCAAAACCGCGCTCAAAGCAGCACAGGAATTATTGGCCGCAAATCGAGCGAAAGTCCAAGCCGGCGTTATGGCCAACGTAGAGGTCTTACAAGCTCAAGCTGGGGTCGCCAGTCGAGTTGAACAAATCCTCATTGCTCAGAAAGCCGTCCAGGATCAAGAGGACCAACTCCGACAACTCTTCAGTCCTTCAGAAGAAGAACTGAGTCAAAATATGGCCGTCATTGCGACTGACACGCCAACAAAAGAACCCAGCTCACACAAACTCAAACATGCTATTACCAAGGCCCTCAAGCAGCACCCAGAAGTATTACAGGCACAGAAAAGTATTGAAACAGGCACACTCAATACTCACCTCGCCAAGAATCAGCTCCTTCCAAACCTTGCCTTTGAAGGCGGACTAGGACTCAGTGGATTAGGTAACGGAATTGGGGATTCGCTTGATCGAACCACAAGTTCGAACTTTTACAATATGGGCGCAGGCCTGATACTCAGCTACCCTCTAGGGAACCGTTCTGCACAAAGCCAATATAATCGTAGAGTCCTTGAAGCCAATCAAGCCACAGCCGTCTTACAGCGTATTCGCCAACAGGTCATCATCGATACCAAAGAAGCTGATCGCCGAGTTCGCACTGACTTTAAACGAATTCGCACGACCCAAACGGCTCGCGCATTAGCGGAAAAACAGCTCAATGCCGAACAGGAACGACTGCAATTAGGGTTGAGTACAACTCGAGCCGTCCTCGAATTTCAAAGTGACTTGGCCGTGGCCAGAGGCAAAGAGCAACGGGCTATCGTGGACTATAACCAATCATTGGCTAACCTTCGCCGTATGACGGCCTCAACTCTGGAGGAATATCATATTGTACTGCAGGAGATAGAATTCTAAAAAATTAACACTCGAGAATAGAGGATCGCCTTGGGTTCATCTATCCTGCACTTCTTCCAAATGAATTTGGGGCTCTTGAATGTTTCATTTCAATGGCCCTTAAGTCCTCCTAGAGAAGCTCAGGTCATGAACGGGAGGGAATAGTCAAAAAAGTCCTCCCAGCAAGGCCGCAGCCAATTCAAGCACGGATCGTACGCACAGTACGTGAGCACAGGAATTTGGCGAGAACGCCGTTGGCGGCTTTTTCCAACATTTCCATATTGATTCACCTAATCCCCCTGTTTTTACAACAATCATCCATTCCCTCAAGTCCTCCTCACTTGCTACTATGAAATCACGGTAACCAATATTCTCCCGTCAAACAGCGCAGTCCATTAGTAGAAATGCAAAACATAAATTTATGAAGCGATGGATCATCGTCTTACTCTTGTTGGCAGCCATTGGACTTGGAGGCCTAGCGTGGGTTTTTTCTCCCCTCTCTGACACCGCACATGTGTCTCAAGACGCACCTCAGGTCATGACGGTCACCAAAGGTTCGATCGAAACTCGAGTCTCAGAAACGGGCACACTTCAACCGTCCAATATTGTTGAAATCAAATCGCAGTTTTCTGGAGAAATTTCTCAACTCTTTACGCCTGCAGGAGAACAGGTCGAAGCCGGACAGCTCCTTGCGGTGATTAGGCAAGAACCCAAAGAAGCACGTCAGGTCGCCCAACTCCGTGCAGCCATTCAAGAAGAACAAATTAATGTGGATACGGCTCGACGAGAACGTGTTCGTATGGAGTCACTTTTCGATAAAGGATATATCGCAAGAAAAGAATTAGAGTCAGCCGAGCAGGAACACCGTCGCACACTCGTCCGTTTGGAATTAGCGGAACGACAATTACTGTTGGCTCTCGGGAGCAATCAAGTCCTTTATCAACGCCACTTGACCAAACAGCTTTCTTCCAATCGCCAAGAAGAATTTCAAATTCACTCTCCCGCAGCTGGAACCATTCTTGAGCTCTTGGTGCAACCTGGTGAAATTATTACATCAGGAACAGCGACGGTCGGTGGAGGTACGGTCCTCATGCGTATCGCAGATTTACGCCACATGGTTGTGAAGGCCCAAATCAATGAGATCAGCATAGCCCGCGTCAAGGTCGGACAACAGGTCAACATTCGACTTGACGCCCTCTTGCAACAACCGTTTCACGGCACGGTCCTGAATATCTCAACCCAAGGGGTCAAAACAGACAATATCGTGACCTACGAAGTCACCATTGCGATTACCGAACCTAGCTCTGCTTTACGTCCTATGTTGACTGCCAACATTGATATCGTCACGGACAAGCTCGACGACGTACTAACTATTCCCTTGGAGAGCCTCCAAACAGAACGAGGTGACGATATTGTAGAGATCTTGGTAAATGGCACTTCGACAAAGCGTAAAGTCCATGTCGCCTTTCGAACCGAGACCCAAGCCGTCATTGCCGAAGGGTTAGCCGATGGGGATACCATCGTCATGCCCTCATTCAAACCGCGTTCGTCTTCTCGACGATAGTCCTATGGCTCAAGACTTTCCTCTCATCAAGTTCGAGCATGTGAGTAAGATCTATCAAACTGGAGAGATTGCCGTTCGAGCCTTGGATGATGTCAGTTTCACCATTCATCGAGGAGAGTTTGTCGCGATTATTGGACAGTCTGGAAGCGGAAAAACCACCTTACTTGATATCTTAGGATGTTTAAATCGTCCGACTGAAGGTGAGTATCAGCTCAATGGACAGTCTATTCAGACTCTCTCTGACCATGCACTCACCACGATTCGCAATCAACAGATTGGCTTTATCTTTCAAACGTTCCAACTGCTTCCTCGAAAAACAGCCTTAGAAAATGTGCAATTGCCCCTACTCTACGCAGGTCTATCACGAGTCGACCAACGTGAACGAGCACTTGAACTCCTCACCCGCGTTGGACTCGACAATCGGACCCACCACTACACCAATCAATTGTCTGGAGGCCAGCAACAACGTGTCGCGATCGCACGTGCCTTAGCCAATAAACCAGACATCGTCCTTGCAGATGAGCCGACAGGAAACCTAGATAGCCAGTCGGGACAGGATATTCTGACCATGTTCCATCAACTCCATGCCCAAGGGCAAACCATCATAATGATTACGCATGATCAAGACATTGCCTCTCAAGCTCAGCGCCGTATTAGTGTCGCAGATGGAAAGATTGTGTCCGATGACCAAGTAATGACGTCTCACCCCCTCATGGTTTAGCGGAAGAAACCCAATGGTCTTAGGATCGATCATTCTCGACTCATTTAAAAATTTATCGGCCAATCTACTACGGTCGGCCCTCACCATGCTGGGTGTGATTATCGGCGTCGCCTCTGTCATCTCCATGATTGCCATTGTTGAAGGTGGACAAATCTGGCTCGTCAGTTCCATTGAACGTCTTGGAACCAATCTCTTGTTTGTCTGGACAAAGTCTCTGACTATTGAAGAACAACGCATGTTTCAAGGCCGTTCAACGGGATTGAACTATGACGACTATCAAGCCATTCGACAAAAATTCCCACAGATCACGGTCGTGCCGCGTCTAGAACTCGACCTGCAAATCAAAGCCGGAGACCGTCACTTCAGCGGGGAAGTCACAGGCACGTCTCCTGAGTATTCCAAGGCTCGAAATTTTCGAGCAGCCCAAGGACGCTTTCTGCTCAAAGAAGATATTGACGAGTGGAAACGCATTGCCGTTCTAGGAAAAGAAATTGCTGAACGATTGTTCGGCAGTGAGTCTGCGATTGGAAAAGAAGTCCATATCGGTAACCAACGCTTGACCGTTGTTGGAGTCATGCAACCCAAAGGCATCATCTATGGTTCAAATTATGATGAAATGATCTTCGTACCCATCACAACGGCACTCCGCCGTTTTCAAGGAACGGATAAGTTACGGTCGATGCTCATTCACGTTCCCCAACGCGAGACAATGGATCGTGTGATGGAACAGCTCCATGCCTTTTTGATTCAAAGACATGATGGGGTGGATGATATTCGTGTGCGAAATCAAGGCGACTTCTTAAACGCCGTCGACCGCACCATTTGGACGTTTCGTATCGTTCTTGGCGGAATCGCCATCGTGGCTCTGGTCGTGGGTGGTATTGGGATTATGAACATTATGCTCGTCACGGTGACCGAACGGACACGAGAGATTGGCTTACGTAAAGCCATTGGCGCACGGCGTCAAGACATTCTCCTTCAATTCCTCATCGAATCAGTCACGTTAAGCGTCGTTGGCGGGTTGATTGGGGTGTTCGTGGGTATTGGCGTCGCCTATGGTTTTGGAGATTTTGTGGCCCAAGCTATGCCAGGGGGAGGAGACTGGGGAGCGGTAATCCGACCCTCAGCTATTGTGATTGCGTTTTCCTTTGCAATGGTTGTGGGCGTCTTCTTCGGTCTTTATCCTGCGATCAAAGCCTCAAAGTTAGATCCAGCCGAAGCCCTTCGCTACCAATAATAAGCACCCGCACACATAGCGGTCGTACATATGTCCAAATCCTCAAACAGTCCGGATGACCCCCCCACATCGCTAGAGCCAGAACGATGGGCCATCCTTGCCCTTCTCCCAGTATCTGCGACTGTTGGTTTTTACCTGCTCCCTGATTCACTTCAACGCCACACCTTCGTTCAGTTTCTCCCACAGCTTGCCGGCTATCTTGGCCTGGGCCTGTGGGCATGGAAGAATACGAACATAACCCTCCGCCTCGGCATTCAACCAGTTGGCATACGTTCAGGCATCATCTGGGGTTCATTCACCGGACTTCTATTGGGAGCGATCAATGCTGGAATCATTCTGTGGATCGTCCCTGCATTAGGGCACGATATTCTCTTTCTGAATGACACTCCCCATGCACAAATCCCAATCACAGTGATGATTCCATGGTTTGTCATCGCCATCGCCATTGCGGTCGAACTCAATTTTCGCGGATTTCTTCTTGGTCGTCTTTCCACGATACTCACACAGCCGCAACAATGGGCTTCTACTCGCCTCGGGACAACACGACACACATCCACCACCCTCGCTATTTGCCTCTCAGCATTCACCTTCGCGTTTGATCCATTTATGGTCGAGACCTTTCAACACCTCCATTGGATCGCCATATGGGATGGACTCATTTGGGGTAGTATCTGGATTCGCTATAGAAATCTTTATACGGTCATCACCGCTCACGCGGTAGAAGTCATCATCTTATATACCTGCATAAAGGTGTCACTTTCCTAACTCCTCTCTTGTCATTCTTACCTACGGAAAGTATCTCTCATCAAAACTGAAAAGAATGTCTGTAGAGACAAGACAATGAAAAGCCAAATCGATGTTTGTAGGCTCGCTAGTTGGCAGAGGGAAGCAGGGCATTGTATGGTAGGAGGCTTCTTGCGTCACTCATCATGATCTAAACACTAAAGGGAAGCCACGATATGTCTGATCTCGTCAAACCAAGCGTCCAAGCCTTCTTGGTCTGCGACTCCATTATCATCGACAGCCTAACGGGAAAAAAGAGTATTATTGGGGCCTTCACTCATCTATGGGCCAAGACCTTTCCTTGTCAACATCCACAAATGGGCGTGTATTTCTGCTTGAACGATGCTGAGGGTTCATATCAGTTTGAAATCGAATTGATCTATTTAGACAAGGATCAAACCGTCGGGAAAGGGGCCATTTCGCCGATTGAAATCAAAAACCGTCTAGAAACTCATGACTTCGGATTGAATATTGCTACGCTGGTTTTTCCGGGCCCTGGCCGTTATGAATTTCGTCTATTCGCCAATGGCCAGTTCATCACCCAAAAAGACTTTTACGTCATTCAGCAAGAACTCACGACAAACCCAGAGAATTCTGACCCAACAAAAGATATTCGTTAAGACTAAGAGCCCGTTTCTTCTTCTACAGCTTTTCTGGCAATTCCATCAATCAACTGAGGAGCCATGGGCCTCACCAATCGGCCCAAAAATCCTCGCCAAGATGTTAATAACAAACGCTGTCGTGCCACCATGGCTTTCACGATCATGGCTGCGCACGCGTCTGCCGTTAAAAAAGTGTCGTGATTGATCGGATTCTTTGCAATGGCCTCCCCATCAGCTCCGAATGATCGCTCATGAATTTTTGATTGTACATAGTCTGGTGCGATGATCGTCACGGTCACTCCATCCTCAGCCAATTCAATTCGTAACGATTCAAAAAATCCAATCATGGCATGCTTGCTGGCCGCATATCCCGTTCGTGTCGGCACCCCTGTTAGGCCCGCTACACTGGCTATCCCAACGACACGACCCTTGGATTTTTTCAAATAGGGCAAAGCGTATTTTGTGCAGTACACGCCACTCAGATAGTTCACCCTCATGAGTTGCTCAAAGATCGACAAGTCGGTGACTTCTTCAAATGCTGTCCACATCGACATACCTGCATTATTCACGAGGACATCGATCCCACCAAACGTTTCCACCGTTTGTCGAATTAACCCCTGGCATGCCTGCGCCTCTGTAATATCTGTGGGAACGACTCTCGTGGAGGCACCTGCCCTTTCACATTCTACGGCAAGCTCTTTGAGACGTTGTTCATTCCTTGCCGCCAAAACCAGCTTAGGCTTCTGGGGCGCTAACGCGAGAGCCAAGGCCCGCCCGATACCTTCTGATGCACCTGTAATAATCAACACTTTATTATTGAAAATGGACATTACTTTCGCTTCTCCATCTACGAGCGATTGGTCAAGACTGCCTTGAGAGCATGAGCTGTGCGAGATCCGTGTCTTTCCTATGTTTTTTAAACCTCACACACCACGATCATCATTCTTTGATGAGCAATATTCACCCGAACCCTTTTTAGAACAATGTATCGTATTGACAGACCCTCACGATAGGCGTAGCATTAACTATGCTTCCTTCGGTCGAAAGAAGATAAAGAGGAAGCAAAACCGTTTCCCCCTTCTGCGCTACTTACATAGGAGGTCTTCTATGGATGACGCTACGCCACCTGATCACTTAGCCCCGTCTGTGGAAATAATCGCCTCATGACCACAACAGAATTTTTCGTTTTCGCCGAGTGACTGTCCTCATCCTGATTAAGAGACCCTGCTGTAAGGCACCAACACAGATCACGCCTTCACGGCTCTCATAAGAAATTGTCAAGGATGATTGAACTGGGCGTTATCTCTAGGAAGATGCCCCCCACGGTATGGACCAATCGGCCCTAATATCAACGAAACAATTATTGTTGGGCTACAGATGGGACATCACATAGCCGAGGCAACACACAGACAGCGTAGATCGCGCTGGGATCGGGCTAACATCAAAGCATATGATGGGAGCCCGATTTTTTTGTATTTCTAGCTCTCAACACTTTCTCTTCTCCATCATGAGTCAGGACACAGATAGGACATTTCCCCCATTTATCCTTCAGTTACCTGAATGGCTAACCGAATACCTTACGAAGACCCCAACAACTTTTCCTACAGTAGATCAGCGCATGACACTCATGATTGAACTTGCTCGATTGAATGTACAGTATCGCACGGGTGGCCCCTTTGCAGCAGGTGTCTTTACTGTCGATACCAACTACCTGATTGCCGCTGGCGTCAACCTTGTGACCTCATCACATGCCTCTATTGCCCATGCTGAAATCGTCGCCATCACCTTGGCCCAACAAGCGCGGCATCATCACGACCTCGGAGCAGCTCACCTCCCTCGCCATGAGTTAGTCACGAGTACCGAACCCTGTGCCATGTGTCTTGGAGCCATCCCTTGGTCAGGTGTCCAGAGGGTGAGTTGCGGAGCTCGTGACGAAGACGCGCGAGCCATTGGATTTGATGAAGGCGCCAAACCACTTGACTGGGTCGAGACGTTGGAGACACGAGGGATCTCGGTAAAGCGAGACATCCAACGAAAGAAAGCGACGCAGGTCTTGAAAGATTACTTGAATAATGGGGGCATGATTTATAACGGTGGCCAGAACACCCAATAAGGAGAACGACCATGGCACTGAAACAGACGAATCGCAAAGATGAAAGACGAATCATGAAAACGCTCGCGATTGATATTGGGGGAACTGGGATTAAAGCCATTCTACTTGATGAAAAGGGAAGTCCACTAACCGAACGTGGCCGCATTGAGACCCCCAAACCAGCAACCCCGGAAGCCATCACGGAGACGATTATTCAACTGGCCAAAGCACAAGGCGAATTTGACCGTGTTTCAGTAGGTTTTCCTGGCGTCATCCGTCATGGGTACGTGTACACCGCGCCCAATCTTGGCAATGCGTTATGGAAAGGATTCAATCTGGTTGGCACACTCGCAACACGCCTAAAAAAACCAGTACGAGCAGCCAATGATGCTGATGTGCAAGGATTTGGAGCCATTAAAGGAAAGGATATAGAACTCGTCATCACCTTGGGAACAGGGTTCGGATCCGCCATGTTTGTTGATGGAAAACTCGTCCCTAACTTAGAACTAGGACATCACCCATTTCGAGACGACGAAACCTATGAAGAGCAACTTGGAGAGAAGACATTAAAAGAAATTGGAAAAAAGAAGTGGAATAAACGTCTAGCCAAAGCGATTGAAGTCTTAGATCGAGTCTTGAATTTTGATCGTCTCTATATTGGCGGGGGAAATAGCAAGAAAGTCTCGCTGATTTTACCGGAAAAAGTCACGCTCGTGCCCAATACGGCTGGCTTACTTGGAGGAATCGCCTTCTGGAACCTCGGAGCTGACGATCCCATGAACCGCCGGATTCAAGCAAAGCAGACCAAAACAAGCATACCCAAACGGCGTTCAAGAGCGATCCGCAAGAAATCTGTAAAGGGTTGATTATTGAGGACCTGACCCCGTATGGTCTTCTAAATTCTGACACATTGTAAGAGCGACTATTAGTCACCCATGATGTCATTTTCCTTCATGTTCAATC
Organism: Nitrospirales bacterium; assembly: GCA_029261355.1. Classification (GTDB taxonomy): domain Bacteria; phylum Nitrospirota; class Nitrospiria; order Nitrospirales; family UBA8639; genus JAGQKC01. Next base: position 12,694 of record JAJDBM010000040.1, read on the forward strand.
CATGACACAGATCGTTCTCGTTGGCTTAGGGGGAATGATTGGGTCCATCTGCCGTTTTCTTCTCTCCGATTTGATTCAACGCCTCAGCCCCATACTCGGATACCCTTTTGGAACACTTGTCGTAAATGTTGTCGGGTGTTTTCTGATCGGGTTGCTTAATGGCGTTACTGACGTCCGACAACTCTTTCTTTCCGACATTCGCCCATTTCTATTCATAGGTGTCTTAGGCGGATTCACAACGTATTCAACCTTCGGATACGAAACATTCGCATTCTTACGTGATGGTCAATACTCACAAGTCCTTCTCATCATTGGATCCCACCTTATCGTCGGCCTTGGAGCCGTATGGCTTGGCGATACCATAGGCCGTTTAGCGTAGCCCTTTTTCCTCTCAGCCAACCAAATAAAAACTTCCATGACGAAAACGATGGCGAGTCAGTCGCTAAGCTGGTAGAGTTCCTCTTTTTGAGGAGGACAATGGCTGCCAGAAACAAACAACGTGATCTCATCATTGAGGGTGCTCGACAGAACAATCTCAAGAATATCTCACTACAAATTCCGCACAATGCACTCACGGTCATCACCGGAGTCTCGGGATCAGGAAAGTCATCCCTTGCATTTGACACCTTGTTTGCAGAGGGACAATGGCGATACATCGAATCACTTTCTTCCTATACTCGTATGTTCGTAGAACGAGTGAGTCGACCCGACGTCGACCGACTCATCAACATCCGACCAGCCATTGCGCTTGAGCAAAAGAATCCCGTTCGAACATCTCGATCCACAGTAGGAACGGCCAGTGAAATTTCTGATTATGTACGCCTACTGTTTGCAAAGGTTGGCCGTCTAATCTGTCCTGATTGCAAGGTTCAGGCAGAAGCCCATCACCCAGCGTCCGTCGCCGATGGTCTTCTTGAACAATTCGTACAACAGCGGGCACTGATTCTTTTCCCTATTGAGGCACCAACATCGAAACAGATTGAAGATTGCATTTCATCACTACTCAAGCGTGGATATGTACGTCTACTTGCCAATGATCAGATTATCAACCTCAACACCGACCCTCGACCCAAGACGTTCACTCACTCGATCATTCATGTCGTGGTTGATCGACTCGTCCTTCGAAAGGATAATCGTTCAAGACTTGTAGAGAGTCTGGAAACTGCCTTTCGAGAAGGTCATGGATTCGCAAACTGCCAAATCGCGGACGACACCTTCCTCAGCTACAGCAGCTCACTTCGTTGTCCGCAATGCCAACGAACGTTTGATGATGTTCGGCCGGTACATTTTTCATTCAACCATGTATTGGGTGCCTGTCCAGAATGTAAAGGCTTTGGCAATACCCTTGGCTATGATGAAAGTCTCATTATCCCTGATCAATCAAAGTCACTGACGGATGGTGCCATTGAACCATGGACAAAACCTTCCAATCGCTGGTGGCAAGATGAGTTACTCAAAGGCTTCAAAAAACGAAAGCTCTCTCTCACGACACCATATGAAAAACTTTCAGGAGAAGAAAAGCGAATCGTATGGGAAGGTGATCGGAAAATGGAAGGGATCAATCAGTTCTTCGACTATCTAGAAGGTAAACGATACAAGATGCATGTACGCGTCTTTCTTAGTCGCTATCGCAGTCCGTCTCTCTGTGCAACCTGCCTAGGGAGTCGACTTCGCCCGCATGCGCTGATGGTCCATATCGACGAACAGAACATTCACACTGTGACCCAATGGCCAGTTCACCAAGTTCATGCTTGGCTACAAACCGTGACTCTCTCTGCATTCGAACATGAGGTCGCCAAGGACTTGCTGAAGGGCCTCAATGCCAAACTCTCGTTTCTTCTCCAAGTTGGCTTGGATTACCTGACGTTAAGTAGGGAAATGCGAACCCTATCAGGAGGCGAATCCCAACGAATTTCACTAGCAACGCAACTCGGCTCAAAATTGGTCGGCACATTATATGTATTAGATGAACCGACGATTGGCTTGCATCCACGCGATACCGCAGCCTTAACCCATCTCTTAAAAGAGTTGGCCAAAAACGGGAACACAGTCGTCACCGTCGAGCATGATCATCATGTCATTCAACAAGCGGACCATGTTGTCGAAATGGGACCTGCGTCTGGTGAAAAAGGAGGCGAGGTTGTGTGCTCGGCTCCATACTCCACATTCATCAAAGATCCACGATCAATTACCGCCAGATATTTACGCGAGGAAGAATCAATTCCCCTCCCCCAACAACGTCGAATGGGGAATGGAAAAATGCTGACAATTACTGATGCCTGTGAACATAATCTGAAAAATCTCACCATCAATATTCCACTAGGAATGTTCACCTGTGTCACTGGAGTGTCAGGATCAGGGAAAAGCACGTTTGTCGAGAACATTCTGTATGCCGCCGCTGCACGGGCATTCAAGGTGGGAACACCTCCAATTGGACTATTCACACAGATCCTTGGGCTCGAACATCTCCACACCGTCCGACTTATCAACCAAGAACCAATCGGCAAAACACCTCGCTCGAATCCGATCACCTACATGAAAGCCTTTCAAGTCATCCGTCAACTCTTCGCCGACGATTCAGAATCACGCATTCGCGGGCTAACACCAGCACATTTTTCATTCAATACCGGTGAAGGACGCTGCTCACGTTGCGAAGGACAGGGCCATGAGAAACTGGAGATGTACTTCTTTGAAGACCTCTATGTGACATGTGAGGACTGCGAAGGGCGTCGCTTCAAACCAGAAGTTTTGGCCATTCGCGTACAAGGCCATTCGATCCATGACGTCCTCATGATGACAGTTGAACAGGCACTTGTCGTGTTTAGCGATCTCGCCCCACCACTCACTCAACCGCTAAAATTACTAGACTCTTTAGGCCTTGGGTATCTTCGCCTCGGTCAACCCGCGACGAGCTTATCAGGTGGGGAATCTCAACGTCTAAAAATCGCAGCCGAACTCGCCAGCCTTCCCAAATCTAAACGTGGCACAGACCCCTCGAAAGGCATCCTCTATATCCTGGATGAACCGACGACTGGACTCCATGTTGAAGACATTAAAAAGCTATTATTTGTACTCGATAGACTCGTCGATGCGGGGAATACGGTGGTCGTGGTCGAGCATCACCTCGACATGATGAAATGCGCTGACTGGATCATTGACTTAGGTCCTGGTGGCGGAGAACATGGAGGACAACTTGTCGCCGAAGGACCGCCAGAAGTGATTGCGAACATTAAGGAATCCCATACAGGAATATTTCTTCGAACGGCCTTAATATCTCAACCCACTGCCACGTAGCTCACCTCACCCCAAATTCAGAGAAGGTCAGGATCTGCAAGCAACATTCTTCGTCACATTCTCCTTAAACTGCAAGAACCCACATACATGATTACTGAGCACCAGCTTCAGCTAAACCCAAGAGCGCGTTCGCGATATTCGTGAGTCTGACATCTAAATTTCCAGGATCTTGATCCTGTTGCAAATTATGTTTTTTCGCTAAGAATCGTGGATCATTAAATGCAATAAACACTTCATGTGCACGGTTTTCAAACACCAAAAATTTTTGAGGCAAATCGATTCCTATTTCCTGACTGTTTTGCATAAGAGGTGTGCCAACATTTGGGTTTCCAAAGATAATCAGCTGGATGTCTCGACGCTTCCTTGCGGATCGATGAGTTCTCTCAAGAAAATTCACCACAGCTGGAATTCGAAATCCACGTTCCTTGAGGATGACAAGCAGTCTCTCAACTGTTTGCTCAACGGACTGACTGCTTTTCACAAGATTGACCCCATTATCGAGTCTGCCGAACTGCGATAACCGATGATCGAATTTCGCTATCAGAAGATCCCTAACAGGGACATCATGCCTATCTAGAATGTAACCAGGAGGGTTATAACGAAACTGAATATCCCCATTCTCATCTTCAAAAACAAGATATTTATGAGGAAGATCAAGCGCGGCTTCCTGGCTGCGTCGAATCAACGTCTTATCTAATCGAAATTGGCGAAAAAGAATCACCTGCGTCGGCCGCAGCTCGAGATTTACACTTGCGGCTCCCGCCTGATGGTCAATCGTAGCAATGATTTCAAACCCCTGATTTTCGAGTGTGGTTCTGATGAAGTCTACCCCCTCTGCAACTGTAGAGACAGTTTCAAACGACTGACTGAGGAACCCTTGGTGTTCACCGTGAGCAGAAGCCGTTGTGAACAGGAAAAGGCTAACCCAAAAAGTAATCAGCATGACACGCATGAGTATGACTCCTTACGAGATAAAATAGTGATTGTGGCATTTAGACACCGCATCTCAAAAATTTTCCACCTTATTCAAGAGCGTAGTATACGAACCGGCCTAGAGCAAGAAATGAAACAGCACAACAATTGTGAGGCCATCTCATTCATTTACCATTTCCCACATTTCTTGATGTAGGCTAAACCCTGCATTTTTTGCTTCAACTAGGAAAAGAACTACTGTGTGAGCTTTCCAACATTTCCTCTTCAGAGTTCCATTAGCCCTCTCATTCAGTGCATTGTTACAACTCCCTCTTACAGCACAATCTTTGCAAAAATTCTTACCTTCTGGACGGATCGTCTCATCCTAGGGGTGCGAATAATTGTTCTAACTCTCAACCGAATAATTATTGCATCAACCTTGTATCTACCTTTGGAGGAACCTACATGAACTCTTCGACACACTCCCGGACGCGATGGCTTCCTTACATAGCCATCACAATTTGCAGCCTCTTTGCCTCAACACCGACAACTCTTGCACAAACCTGGGAAACCGGATCAAATCACCAAGGAGAGAAGCGCTACGTCCTCCCATCATATCCAGTAGTATTTGTCGCAGCACGAATTGTTGAGGAACAGAGTGGAAGCGGCCTAGATGGGAAATACCACATTGGCACGGATGTCCTGTCAGCCAATAATCCAGACCGCGATAATCATTTATGGATCGTGTTGCCGTCAGGCCATGTGAAAAAGCTTTTCCCTTTACCTCAACATGAACAGGATGATCTGATCGATACACCGAGGGGTCAGCTCGACAAAGGGTCGGTGGTGGAGCCCAATGTGTCAGAAGACGGGACAAAGATATATTTCTCCTACTTTCACGACACCACCTTTGAGTCAAGCTTTAGTTACAGTGTGCATAAGCTCCCGCTTCAAGGCGCTGATCTCTACATGATGGACCTCACCGCTCTCTTGTCGAATGAGAATGAAGATCCCGCAAACCTCCCCGTCTCTCGTCTCACCTTCAGAGAATATGATGCGCAAGGAAAACAAACTGATGAAGATAAATACACCAATGCCATGAATCAAACCTTGGCAAACAACACGGGCCCCAATGACTGGGGTACGGTGTATATGCATGCAGTGGAAATGCGAACGGCCACGGGCCTCCACCTCGTCTATGCCAGTGACGAGCGCCGAGTAAAGAATTCCAATAAAGCCATGGCCCTCGGCCATGCCAATCACAATTTCAATTTACATATCGCAGACTTTTCTTCTGACGGGAGTCTCAAGAATCCACGACAATTTCAGTACTACACCACAACCTCGGTGTTGAGCCCATCGCCACTCCGCAATGGCATCGCCTTCTCCTATCAATCTTCTACCGCTGCGGCGCGGAATTGGCATATTCAAGGTAGTAATTCAGCGGGACGATGGTACCCGATGATTGGATATGGAACCAATCCTGAGCTCTTCCATTTAGGCAGCTTCTGTCAAAAAACCAAAGGCTCAAACCCTGGCGACTATTATGTGGTTACTCGTTACTACAATGCGAACAACGAAGGGTTTGGGGCACTCTGGGCGCAAAACCTTTCGCAAGTTGGATTGAACACGTATGACAAAAATACATCGTGGGGAATACTCCCACAGCAAGTCGGCTCGTATAAGCTCACCAACGGGGTGAACTCCAATGATTATCCCTCTTCGAAAGTTGGCGGACAATATATTGGAAAAATGACCAGTCCTCGATGCGGACATCCAAATGAATTGTTCATGGCCTATAGTCCGACCAGTGCCAACGGTCGCTTGACCGATGATGATGGCAATAAAGATATCTATCATTCCTATATCGCCTATCGTCCAAATCTCGACCCGTTTCACCCACTTGATCCTGTTGATGTGGATCTAGAGAAGGGACTACGTATTGTTGTAGACGACAGCTCCAATCAATACACATTAGTCTGGCCCGTTCCCATTCTTCATTGGCAAGCTCGAACAGGTGATGCACAACAACAGTCATCGCCTTCGCACATTGATCCAGCCACGACGATTCAAGCAGGTCTCCCCCATGCGCAAGTGGGCACATCGGCCCTCTACAATACTGACCGTAAGCCATTCGATTGCTGGCTTGGTTCAGGTGGACAACACCCCTACAGCCCCAATAAAGCCTACACCAACGTCAATCAAGAAAATGACTTGGTCATCAACAATACCGATGGCTTGACCTACGTCCAAAATCAAAGTGACTTTTGTGAACCCTTAAGTCCAGACCATGTTCTCGGTATCGCGATCAACTTGACCAGTAATAAGACCAATATGTCAGCCGGCTTTAAACCTGGCTATCACACCGACGGCAACGGGCAAAAAGAAGCGGCACGCCTGCTCGGAGTCTATGATGTTCGGCAACAGGCCGATCAATCCTTTCAGGCCGTCATTCCAGCCAACGAGCCTTTTGAGTTTCACTTACTCGATAAGAAATATGGTCTACGCCTCACCGATGTTCGCAGCTGGCATAGCCTCCATCCTCGTGAAACACGAACGGATTGCGGAGGCTGCCATCAACATGAGCCTGGAAAAGCCATTTCCTTCAAAGGGACAATCGCCGATCGACAGCCACCGTTGGATATGGTCAATACAACGATGCATGTGACCTATAACAAACAATGCGGCCCAGTCGTTCAAACAGCCAATCGACCCACGAAAAAAATCCCCGAATGGAAAGCCAATATTTGGCCGCAATTCGATCAATATTGCAGTGCTTGTCATGACACCAATCAATCAAGTGACACAGCCGCCCTTCAAGCCCTGAGTTATACCGATGAAGGTGATGCCTATAACAAATTGAAGTCGCGAAATTATGCCAATAGCAAGGTAGGGGCATTAGGCAGCTCCGCATTTTGGGCTGCCCGAGGAGAACGAACAGACGGACGTGATAATTCCTTAAGCAAGTATCAACCAGATTATGCGAATCAGGTCTGGGGGTATCAGTTCAGTGCAATCCATGCAACCGAACCAGCACTCTGTGACCAGAACAGCAATCCGATGGCCAAATGGGTATACAAGCTCGGACAATGGATTGATAACCACATGCCACGAGATACGGATGACCCCTATGGCTTCAACCATGACTGGTATCACCCAACGGTCGATCTAGCCATTACGTCAGCCACCTGCTCAGCCGATCAATTTCGGGTAGGATATTGGGATGATTTCGGTGGAATTGCAAAGCTGCAAGTCCTGGTGAATGACCTGGAAGTGGCCACCTTCACGAATAAACGAAACGGATCACTCCAAGGTCCGTTGGCAGGACTCGGCTCCAACGATTCCATCACCGTCATCGCGACCGACTTCGCTGACAATCGACAGATCTACAAAAAAAGCGTCAGCGAACTCATCAGCGATTGCCAGGGACCAAACGTGCAGCCAATTCCCAAGTCAATCAAGACGACGCGCATTCTCCAAGGTGCTCGCTAAAAAAATAGCAACTGCATTCACTTCTCATACAATTCCCTCACTCCCTTACATGGGGGTGAGGGCAAGTCTGAAGGGTTCGTCATCAAAGACTCCCAAGACTCCAAATGTCATTGTCGAGACAACACCTATCCAAACCCCTCTTCCTGATCTCCAGGCCACTTCGACTCAATCGTCTTTTCCAGACATGACAGATCTGAGGCCTTCCCTTAAAAGTATCTTTGTAGTTTCCGCCTTCTAATACACCTTCATAGAAAGGAAACATTGAACCTACACCCACATATGGTGCAAATATTCTGACAAGACCAAATTGCTAAAACGATAAAGTGAGAAGAACTCAAGGAAGATGATGAGAGAAGTCTTCGTACATCCGTACCCATGGTTCCAGCTAATACTACAAACAACTTACGCTGATTCCTGATTTCACAAAAAGAGCCTGCCTCCGAGAGGAGGCAGGCTCTCTATAAGAAAGGGGGAATCTTTCACTTAGGCTACATGACGATTCCGCCATCGCCATCCGACTAGACCCACCAAACCTGATCCTAGCAAGAATATCGTAGAAGGCTCGGGAACAGGGTTGACTGCTACATTATCGATAAGCAAGGCAGTATCATCACCATCTGGCTCCGGGCCTACAAGATCTACAGCTCCGAAACCGAGCGTATGCGTGCCGGAATTTTGTATAGAAATGCTCCCGGACCGCCATCCTGATTCATAAAAAAAAGAGATACCAGATGGTTCGTCAAAAGGACCTGGCGGATTTGGCGGGAGTAAATCTGAAAACACATTTGCAAGGACTGTAACCTCCCCATTAAATGACAAAAACGCCAGATCATCATTGCCGGTATCTGTAGGGGTTTCTTGTGTGAGGTAACGCCAATTAAATGTCACAAGATCTCCAGCCGAAGCTGTAAATGTCTGAGTTATTACTGTCCCACGAGCAACGACCTTCCCAAATGCAGTCTCCAGCGTCCCCGTTGGCACGCCCAATAACTTTTCTAATCCTCTCCCTTTATTTCGAAATTCTCCTGTCGTACCAATAAGAGCAACAAATTGCCCTTCTGTTGGTTGAAGCCCTTCCAATGCTGCGAAGGGTGGCCCTACGGCCACTCCTCTGGAAAGAGTATTCCAAGCAGTGAAATCACCAGTTTCAAAGCCACCGTTACTAATAGCCCAAACTTGGCTAGTAGATCCTACAATGAAAATCCCCAGAAATAGCAGAAAACGAATCATGGCGCACCTCCATGAGTGTTAGTGATTAAAAGTCCATTTTAAGGACTGACACAGACGATCGATCTTCATGGAAGCTTAACATGCTTAGTAATTTCGTGTCGAAACTTTTGAGGGGTTCAACTTCTGGCAGCTAATCCCTCAGCTAACTGGCTTCACTTCTACAAAATGCTTGACAGAGGTTACACCTTTGGTTTCTTTGCATATTTCAAGTACCTTATCCAGTTCTCCCTGGGTTCTCGCATGCCCAATGAGATACACCCGATTCCGGACAGATCGCCAGCGATAATTCACAGACTTTATACCCGGTTCCCCGATTAACTGGGCTTCAATTTTTGTGGAAATCCAAAAGTCACCTACGGTCTGTCCCGTGCCTTCCGTATCTTTTTTATCTTGTTCCTCTGCTTCTTTTCGACGACGCTCTTTCTCTTCGGGGGTCACAATTTGAATTTCATCGTAGACCTGTTTAATGCGTTCATCGGATTTCACGAGTGCCAGAACTTCATCTCGAGTTCCTGGGTTATCCAAGGTGCCAGTCAACAACACACGTTGCTCCCAGGTATCGCTGCTCACGTCGAGCAACAGCCCCTTATCTTTATCTGAGAGACGCGAGAGAATCCCAGCTCCAATTTTCGTGTCGATTACCTGATCATCCGTGGTCCGAGTTTCAAACGCCTTTTTTCCGGCCTCCATAATTAAAGAAGGACACCCCGCCTGCAAAAGCAATACAAAACAAATTCCCAGAGCACTCATCCACGAATGTTGTCGAATCATAGACTCCTCCTCGCTCATGATATGAAATAAAGAAGGCCCCTCTGTCCGGTCAAATTACAAACGACTAGGATGGGGCCTTAAAGAAAACAAACGCTTTAGAATATTAACTAAACAGGGATGAGTCTGTCTGCTTATAAAATTGCTCGTTGACAATCTTCCTTTTATCCCATTCATCATTCCTTGGACTCGTTCAAATGCCTCCAAGGGAGGTCACATAATAAATTCAATACGCCCCGAATGAAAATCCTACCTTCTGCAGGAACACAGAATGTTCTATTGAGATACTATTACGACTTCGCACTTCAATCTGGCCTCGATATGAACCTTCGTATTCAGATTGCACTATAATGCCATGTAGTTATTCAGCCACATGACCAAACTGCGAAAAAGACTGCCTGAATAACATCAACTTGTACGAACAAGCTCACAACCTATACCTAGACTTTTTTGGTTTCCCGACCCTTTTTCATCGCATGACAACTCAATTCCCCTAAAAGCCTTATGAGTCATTAGGTCTTTTGGGGAATAGCCCCTTCTATTCGTGGTCATGTGAACTATACAGATTATGATTCTTTAATAGGAGTTCACCTATGACCATCACCGAGCATTTCTTCAAAGACCGGTTAGAGGTTCGTTTTAAGGGGACATTAGACCACACGATTGGTCCTGCCTGTGAACGAGCCATACGCCATGCGCATGCCTTTGGCAGCAAACGGCTTCAAATTAATCTTGCGGGAGTAACGGAGGTGGAAAAAGTGAGTGTAGGCACGCTCTGCTTTGCATTGCATACAGTACGCCAATTAGGCATTGAAGGCACCGTCTTACATGCACCAACAGCTGTGCAAACCATACTGTCTGAAATTGACGCCACTATTTCATCGAAGGAATGACAAGCAGTCAATCTGAGCTCTTCGCACAACAAAAGCCCGTTTGCTTACCCGAGCCTTCTGGTGCTTCCGTGTCTATCTAATTAGGGACATTCTATTTTTTCCGAGCTAAAGACCATGAACCCATACGCTAACCAACCCAACTCGCGTAATATATTTTAAAGCAAGTTTCTTTGCTCTATCCAGAGTTTCCATTAATCATGCTTGACGATACTAAGGATCACATCTAAGGAAAGCCAAGAGACGATGTTGAACTCCGGCATATCGTGACACAACTACCGCCACCGGCCAATCACGATGAGAGGACGGCAATACGCACCCCTGCCCATGATCAAATCACTCATAATGAAAATAGGAATCGAAGAGAATAAACTTATTAAGACGCTGAAGTCAGGAGGGATTGTTCGGCCATGGTCACAACGCTCTGAATTTCTTCATCGCTGCCCAGATTGATTTGAAAGAAAGAGGAAAACTCGGGAATTGCTTCTGCAATATCGGCTAAAATTTTCACGAAATCTTGCGGGTCCATTTTGAAATGTTGTTGACTCACAGCCAGCACTTCTACAATGGCATGGTCCGTCGGATCACACCACAAGTCGGCCAAACAACCAGATAGCATGACACAGACATTGGTAGATTGAAACTCTTCCGAGGTCTCTGTTTGCACAGCATCATGACTCCCACGAATGGCGACCTGCATCACCTCGGGTAATTCCCACATTTCGGCAATCCACGCACCAACTTCACTGTGATCACTACCAAACCGCTCACGCTCAAATTCTTGGAGCAACTGATGATTCTTCCCGGCATTCGTATAGATTTGCCCATATTCCTCGGCAAAAGATTCACTGAGCACTAACATTCCCAGGTCTTGCAACAAGGCCGCTAGAAAAATTTCTTCGTAATTGGGCACCTTCGCCCATTTCCCCAACGCTCGCGCAGCCACACTCGACAAGATGGATCGATGCCAATGCTGAGTATGGTCAAAAGGTGCTCCACCATTCTTTTTCAAATCACGATACAAGGAAAAACAAAAGGCAAGCGTCGCGATCGAATTCATTCCCAAAAGCATCACCGCATGTGTCACAGTTGTGACCTTATGGCGTGACCCGCCATAGAAACTTGAATTTGCCACATTGAGCAACTTGGCGACAAAGGATGGATCCTTACTAATGACGTCCGCCATTTTCTGACAATCCGCCGTTTCATCTCGACACATCTGCAGTACTTGCAATGGAAGACTTGGAATGGCAGGAAGTGTCTTACAATTCTTAATACGTTGAAGAAGTTGTGGATTCATAGGACAAAGTATCCGATTTTGGGGTCGTCCGACTCTTGATATAGGCAGCTGAGGTAGACATGCAGCTAACAGTCATTTCATCGGTCAAAACCGACCTGACTTGAGCCGTTTTCAAAATGTTCATGCTGTTCTTCTATTTTTATTTACCTTTCTGACATAGCAAGGAAGTGCTCCGTAAATTGAATACTCTACAATTAAAAAAAATTGGGATAATCTTGGAAATTCAAGGAATCTTATTAAAGAAGAAACAGAAAAAATTACGATAAAGGCAGGGATTGAAGCGGTCGCCCAAATAACGTGGAGGCAGAAGCATCCTCGATGAGTATAGGAAGAAATTCGCCAGGATGGCTGGGCTGTAAAGATTTATCCCATACGACGGTAATGTTACTCTCAGTATGTCCCATCCATTGCTGACTCGACTTCTTGGCATCACCTTCGATGAGCACGTCGACGGTCTGTCCGATCAATTCTTGATTTTTCTGAAGAGAGATATTTTTTTGCAAATCAATTAACTCTGCAACTCGCTCATGCTTCGTGGCCTCGGCCACATCATCAGGAAACTTCTTGGCCGCAATCGTATTTTTTCGTTCGGAATATTTAAAGATATACGCCGCCTGATAGCTCATCTCTTCTATCAGTTGATACGTATCACGATATTCAGCATCACTCTCCCCACAGAACCCGCAAATAATGTCAGTTGTCAACGGAATATCACCACGACGTCGAATGTCGTCAACCAATCGGCGATAGTCCCCTTGGCTATAATTCCGACCCATGGCATCTAATACTCGATCGTTTCCCGACTGGAGAGGCAAATGTATTTGGCTCGCGACGTGAGGATGTTGAGCCACCACATCAAGCAACGCTGGAGGAAAGTCTTTGGGGTGTGGGGACATGAAGCGTACACGTTCAATGCCTGGAATATCCGCAACGGCCGTCACAAGCTGGGCAAAGTCATAGCGTTCAAACTGAAATGAGTTAACATTCTGCCCCAAAAGGGTAATTTGCCTATATCCCCGTGCGGCCAGGCCTTGCGCTTCCTCAAGAATTCCCTTCGGGTCTCGAGAGCGCTCTCGCCCTCTCGTATACGGCACCACACAAAACGTACAAAAGTTATCACAGCCGCGCATCACCGCAATCCAAGCATTCACCCCACCGACGCGCTCAGGGAGAATCTGTTCATAGGTTTCATATTCCGAGAGATCAACGGAAAGTCCACGCGTTTGGGTTTCCATGGCTTTCGTCAACAAACTCGGTAACTGACGATAGCCATCAGGTCCCACCAACACATCAATAAATGGCTGACTCTCGAGCAATTCTTTCTTGAGGTTCTGTGCCATGCAGCCCAATACACCAATGACCACACCTCGTTCTTTTTTATGATACTTCAATTTCCCTAAATGCCCGTACACACGATTATGAGCATTTTCACGAATGGCACAGGTGTTGAGAAGAATGACATCCGCCTGATCGCTCTGGTCTGTAAACCCAAAGCCTTGGGTTTTGAGCAGGGAACGAACTAATTCGGAATCATATTCATTCATTTGGCAACCAAAGGTTTCCATATAGACCTGAGGCGATTTCGATCGAGGTGCTATTTCCAGAGAATGATTCTGTGACGGATGAATGAGTTCTTCGTGCAGCATAAGTAATAATTGATGCTAAATGGCCTGCGATGTGAGAGAAAGAAGGTCTGTATGGTGATGAGCAACCGGCTGTGCAAACGATTCATTCAGAGAACCAAGTGCTAACCCATCTGTCACGCCAGTCACGATAACTGAACGCATTTCATTTTTGAGATCTTCACGCGACGGGACACCGACTTTGACATAGTGATCGGTGAGTCCCGTCCAGAGGCCTGCGGAGTTTTGTGTTTCGAACAAAACTGAAACCATTCGTCCAACAAATTTCTGATAAAAAACCACCCGCTGACGCTGCGAAATTTTAGCCAAACTCTGACTCCGCTCTTTAATCACCTCCGGGGCGACAGGATTTGGAATTCGAACAGCAGCCGTTCCAGGACGTGACGAATAACTAAATACATGTAAATACGCAAAAGGGAGGTCAGAGACGAGACTCCGGGTGTTGGCAAACTCTTGTTCAGTTTCACCTGGAAACCCAACCATCACGTCAGTACCAATACAAAGATCAGGCACCCGACAAGCGGCTTTTTCAATAAATGCCACATATTCCCGAACCGTGTATCGTCGATTCATCGCCTTCAAAATTCGATCGTCACCACTTTGTAACGGCACATGTAAAAATCGGCAAACCTTGTCAGAATTCGCCATATAATCTAATAGCGGATCAGGAATCGTCGTGGGTTCAATTGATGAAATCCGTATACGGTCAAGACCAGGTATCGCCTCGAGACGTTCGAGCAAGGTAAGTATATCAACGTCCGCATCTTGGTACTGTCCGATATTGACCCCAGTGAGGACTAATTCACGATGTCCTCGATCGGCTAATTCAGTGGCCTCGCGAATTGCATCGTCAACTTGACGACTTCGTTCTCGCCCACGAGCAAAAGGAATCAGACAAAATGAACACATAAATTGACAGCCATCTTGAATCTTAAGATTGGCGCGGGTTGTTGAATAGTCTCCAGTCCCTTCTAGCGTGAAATTCTCATGATCAATTTTTTTGGTGTGAAGTAACTCTGGCTTGGCAGGTTTGTCATAGGTTGGGAGTGACGCGACATACTCAGGCAACTGCATTTTGTATTGTGTACCGAGGATCAAATCAATGCCATCAATGGCTTGCAAGGTATCAGCACCCGTTTGAGCATAACAGCCTGTGACTGCGACGAATGCGTCTGGAGACTTGCGTAACACTCGCCGAACAACTCGGCGACAATCAGCCTCGGCCCCTTCCGTCACAGAGCAAGTATTGACGACCAGCACATCGGTCATGTCGCCAAATTTCACGGGTTCGAACCCTAACTGGCGAAAACGATCAGCGAGCAGAGCCGTTTCAGCCTGATTGAGCCTGCACCCAACGGTATAAAATGAGACACGTCGTGGAATATTCTGAGTCATGCCCATAGGAAGAGATTATAGTTTAGCTGAGGCGCGACAACAAGAAGAGGTATTTACCTGCGGTAAGGGGTTCTGATGCTCTCAGTAGGTCAATCCAACTAGACTGAGCGAGCCTAGTTTTCTCTGAGTCCAAAACAGCTCCCTGCTTAGAAAACGTGTCCATTCTACCCCCCACCGCCTCACAAATTACCGGAAAATCAGAATAACCGACCAAACAGAAGGAGTAAAAAATAATAATGGGATCGGGTAACGCAAATGCTGAAGCGACATATTTCTGAATTTCGCCCCAAACCCCTATCAGATCGCTCATCATGAACAAGGCGAGAAAAAGGAGAAGGGAGACTATTCTCCCTGCTCCCCAATCCACACAAAAACAGTCCAAACAGTAATCAATCCACAGGAATGACGGAATGCTTAATCATTCCGTTTACGCCGCCAGATCAGTAACCCTATTGTACCAGTGGCCATCAGCAACATGGCTGATGGCGCTGGCACGGCGGCCACATCCCCGGATCGCACGGCCCAGGCGAAGTTGACGTTGCCCTTGTTGTCCTGGGTCTGGTTACCATTGCCGAAGTTGAAGATCCCCGCGTTAGCCCCAAACTCCGTGCTACTCCAATAGCTGGGAAACCTGATGTTACGGAACAACTCCTGGTTATCGATTTCTTCTTCTGTACGCCCCGATTGAGTGGTCACAGGTTGATTCCGTCTGCCGCCCAGCTCGTCATAAAACAAATGTCCCATCTCACTGCCCGTGCATTCAAATTCTAGCCCGCCTTGTGGTGCACCACAGGGCCCACTCCCGTCCTGGTTAAACGCGCTCGGCAGCCGCCAGTCAGTGTAGCCGCCCACCGTCAAGTTCGCCGCAAAATCCACTGCAGTTTGCCATGTCGACGAGCCACCTGGAATGACTCCGGAGGTTTGCGCAAAATTCGCATCACCCAACCAGGTAATATCACGGTCCTCATCGTAAATTAAATTAACCGTCCCGCCAAACCCGTTATTAAATGCTCCTCGGTCAATCAACGCCGCCTCGGTCACCGAGGCCAAACCCAGCAATAAGAGACCAACTCCCAGCACACTGATCGTTTTCTTACACATGATCGCCCCTCTCCCTAATAAGAATGATGTAATAATATTGAATCAATACCATCACTCTACACATCCCCCATCAAGCTTCACAAGCTTTGCACGATAAGCATAAAAACCATAAAACGTGCAGTGCGAGGAAAGCCATGAGCCTTTAAGGTAAGAAGAACCAGAGGGTGGCCTATGCTTGAATAACCCTGGTCTCAAAGAACGTCCATGCAATTGATACTTCATTGAACCAAGTATCGATTGCATGGTAAGATAAATTTGTTGGAAAAAAAGGCCATCGGCATTCTTGCCCTTTGATGTTCATCCTATTCCTGGGCTTCTTTGCTGATGAAAACCATCAATATTCAATATTCCCTGGATTCCTTTTAGGGTCTATTGCGTGATTTCTTAGAGGATATTCTCTATGAAAGCCATTCTAGCTGCATCATTGACAGTGACCTTTCTCTTTTCTCTGATAGCCACGACATCCGCACTCACTGAACTTTCCATTCCAACAGAGCCCGACGAAGACACTCGTCTTGAGGAAATCTATGATCACGAGTCTAGAATGGTGATGTTTCTCTATTCACTGAATGGGGATGGAGAAGTTGACTATGTCACGGGACGAAAAGTTCAGCACAACCAACGAAGCGAATATGGCAACCCCGTGTACTATCTGGAGTCCTATCCACTATTTTACTGGTGGAACCATGACATGTGGAGCGACCCTGAACAAGACGGTGTCAATGGCAACGAAAAAGTTTATGCAGAGAATATCGAATTTGATACGAGTCGCTATAAACCCTGTCTTTTTAATGGCCAACCCTGTTAAATCTGTTGCAAGAACAATCTCCTCCTTACCTAAACGTCCTTGATCTTCAAATTACGTGACGCTCTCCATTTCGCTCTCATTCTGTTCCATGAATCAACCCAGGGTCCCATCATTTTTGGTTACTCACAACCTCCAAATCCTAACACAGGCATGGACCTGACCTTTATACCATCCTCACTCTGTATTCTTTTTCATGATCCGTCGATTGCGGGCAATCGCTCATAAAACCCAGGGAAAGAGCTCATGACTACAATCGAGCGAAGTACAGCATTAGGACGCTCGATACGTACACGTTTTATCGGGTTTAGACTTCCTCCAGGGCAGACGGTGGCACTCGCGGCATTGACCCTTATCCTCATTGGGGCCTTCTTGCTCATGTTACCCATCTCGACCAATCCTGGTGTGGAATTAAGATTTATCGATGCCATGTTTACCGCCACCTCCGCCGTGTGCGTGACCGGACTCATCGTCATGGATACGCCCAATGATTTCTCGACATTCGGGCAACTTATCATCTTAGTCCTGATTCAAATCGGCGGATTAGGCTATGCCCTTATGGCGACCCTTATTCTGCTCGTTCTTGGGCATCGTATAGGATTGCGAGACCGTATGATGCTGACCGAAACACTCAGCACCATCGACATGGAAGGGTCCATCCGATATGTCAAAATGGTGGCGATCATTACACTCAGTCTTGAAGGCATCGGCACGATTCTCCTGACCGCGGTCTTTGCTCAAGATATGAATTTTGGGGCAGCCTTATACTCTGGACTCTTCCATGCGATCTCAGCATTTAATAATGCTGGCTTCTCGCTATTTTCAAACAGTTTTGAAAATTATCAAACACACATCTCCTTGAATCTGATCATCACGACGTTAATCATTCTGGGAAGTATTGGATTCCTCGTATTTGAGGATCTCGTCGATAATTTCACGGGTCGACGATTTCGGTTTCTCACGCATACGAAACTGGTGGTGATCACAACTGGCATTCTCATTATCGCAGGAACGGCTGGTATTGCCGTTCTGGAATGGGGCAATACCGGGGCCTTTCAACATCTCAATACCGGAGAACGCATTATGGCATCATATTTCCAGACGGTATCACGAACGGCTGGATTTACATCAATCAAAATTAACGAAATGCAGGATGCCACGCTGTACTTTCTCCTGCTCCTGATGGCCATAGGGGGATCACCGAGTAGTATGGCTGGAGGGATAAAGACAACGACGATCGCCATTGTCTTCCTGACGATTTTGGCAGTCCTTCGTCGAAAAAATGATGTGGAAATTTTTCATCGACGCATACCTCAAGACTTGACGGTTCGCTCCCTTTGCCTTGCACTCATTGCCATGGCCATGATTACGGGCATCACCCTTCTTCTCGCATTCACCGAAGAACAACGTTTTCTGGCTTTGATGTTTGAAGTGACCTCCGCACTGGGAATCGTGGGTATGTCTCTCGGCGATGGAGCGGCTCACAGTCTCTCATCCGCCCTCACAGACTTTGGCAAGATTATGATTATCATGTCCATGCTGCTCGGGCGTTTTGGGCCGCTGATGATTGGACTATTCGCAGTAAAAACTATCGTTCATACCCGCTACCGGTTCCCCCAATCTCGGGTCGTGATTGGATAAAGACCTCCCTGCCGATTTCAACAGATTCGTCGCTGCAAAAAAAGAACAAACCCAACCAAGGTTGGAACAGGAGCAATAAAAAATGGCACCAACCAGATCCAAATGTTTTTTCCACGACACCGAGCCTGATCATACATCCACACAAACACCCAAATTAGTAATAAAAAATAATTCAGCACGATCCAAAAGATCGTTCGTGTCTGCAACTGACTCCCGTCTCCTCCGCTTACCGTAAACCAAAAGACCACCTCTAAAATGCCAAAAACGATCACTAACCCCAAGACAAATGGCTTGTTCCACACATACATTGAGCACCCTCCATTGTTTCAATGCTCTCTACAGTTTTTTTTGACCTCTTATTTCTTCATGTTGTCACGAATCTCATGTCCCTGCCAAGATTTAACCCTCCCCGCCACATTCACTCTCATGCTAACGAAGAGACCGCTTCATAACTGAGCGTGAAATTCATGAATACCCAGAGATGATGGAGAGAAATTATTGACAAGATTTTGCTGAATTGCCAGAGACATTTCGAATAATACGTACTTACACCCTGTTGATAACTTGCAGCTTACCTTAGACAAATACATAGAAAAAAAGGGGATTTCTTCTACCCACAAGTTATTCACTTCTATCCACATAAATCACAGGCAAAACACAATATTTAGTGTTGACATTTACCTAGAACCGCTATAAATTGGGGTATAGTCAATTCCATATGAACATCATCTACCTTCTTTCATTGCCGTTATTGTTCATTATTTCTATGATATTATCGCTATATTCTTCTGAGTTATTTTATTCCAGCCATCGGTCGAATTCCTTCTTTAATACAGAGTCCTAATCCATCTCGGAATCATTGTTTCGGTTAGGAATGTCTTTCCATCTCTGTATCAATTGCGTGGCTTTTAATTCTTAAGGCCCGGAAATATGCGAGCCGAAAGAGCACGAAGCCCACGTTGTTGTTGAATTAGAAAGGAGAATTTTTGTGAAAATTGAACGTCGATTCACACTCACAGGAGAAAGCCCCTACCAGACGATCCCGTTTTCCACTCGATCATCAGAAATTCGAAACCCAGACGGATCACTGGTCTTTCAACAAAGCAATATTGAAGCCCCCAGTCATTGGACACAACTCGCAATAGATATTCTGGCTCAGAAGTATTTTCGAAAAGCTGGGATCCCGCAAGTCGATGACATGGGAAGTCCCATCTATGATGAAAATGGCGACCCTGTCTTAGGTGGTGAACGGGATGCCAAGCAAGTATTCCATCGTCTTGCTGGCTGTTGGACACAGTGGGGTGAAACGCACCAGTATTTTGACTCGTCGGAAGATGCCAAAGCATTCTATGATGAAATTTGCTTCATGTTGGCCCAACAAATGGCCGCTCCCAATTCCCCTCAATGGTTTAATACAGGCTTACACTTTGCCTATGGGCTCTCTGGGCCTGCTCAAGGCCACTATTACGTTGATCCCAACACCCAGCGCGTCAAACAGGCCAAAGATGCCTACGAACGCCCACAAGTGCATGCTTGCTTCATCCAATCGATTTCCGATGATTTAGTCAATGATGGCGGCATCATGGACCTTTGGGTTCGCGAAGCCCGCCTCTTTAAATATGGCTCTGGTACAGGCACGAACTTTTCAAAGTTACGTGGCGATGGTGAGCCGCTTTCCGGTGGCGGTCGTTCATCTGGACTCATGTCGTTCCTAAAAATTGGAGATCGAGCCGCAGGAGCCATCAAGTCAGGTGGAACCACCCGACGTGCCGCTAAAATGGTGTGCTTAGACCTCGATCACCCAGATATTGAGGAATTTATCGACTGGAAAGTGATTGAAGAACAAAAAGTTGCCGCCATGGTGACTGGGTCAAAAATCTCGGCCCAACGATTGAACGCCATTCTCTCAGCCTGCCACATCCCTCAAACAGACGGTTCGTCTAAGGTCGAGACAGACGTCAAGATGAACCCGACTCTGAAAGAGGCGATTCAAGCTGCGAGGCAAGCGTCAGTGCATGAAGCCTACATTCAGCGCATGTTTGCCTATGCCAAAGAAGGATTCACGCACTTCGTCTTCCATGAATATGACACCAATTGGGACAGCAAAGCCTATCAGACCGTGTCTGGACAAAACTCAAATAATAGCATTCGTATTCCCAATGGCTTCTTTGAAGCCATGACTCAAGATGGGGATTGGCACCTCACGCGTCGAACTGATGGGGAACCGATCAAGACCATCAAGGCCCGTGAACTGTGGAATCGCATTGCGTGGGCCGCCTGGACCTGTGCTGATCCTGGCATCCAATATGATACGACGATTAACGAATGGCATACCTGCCCGCAGGACGGCCGAATTAATGCTTCCAATCCTTGCAGTGAATACATGTTTTTAGATGACACCGCCTGTAATTTGGCCTCACTCAACCTGGGCCGCTTTACCTCCCCTGAGGAAGATTTTGATTTGGACGGCTTCCGCCATGGTGTGCGTCTATGGACCATTGTCCTCGAAATCAGCGTCCTGATGGCAGGGTTTCCGAGTCGTGCGATTGCAGAAAGAAGTTTCACCTATCGCACACTTGGACTTGGCTATGCGAATCTCGGATCAGTCCTGATGCGCCTGGGCATTCCCTATGACTCACCCAAGGCCTTAGCCATATGCGGAGCAATCACAGCCATCATGACTGGGGAGTCCTACGCCACCTCTTCAGAAATGGCTGCCGAACTGGGTCCCTTTAAAGCGTATCCTCGAAACCGAACCTCGATGCTCAAAGTCATCAGAAATCATCGACGTGCCGCCTATGACGCACAAAAGAATGAATATGAAGAACTGACAATTTACCCACAAGGCATTAATGCTGACCACTGTCCTACGGATTTACTCCAAGCGGCTCGCCAAGCATGGGACCGTGCTCTCAATCTTGGGGAAAAGCATGGGTTTCGAAACGCACAATCGACCGTCATTGCCCCCACTGGCACCATTGGGCTAGTGATGGACTGTGACACAACTGGCATCGAACCAGACTTTGCCATTGTAAAGTTTAAAAAGTTGGCCGGTGGCGGATACTTCAAAATCGTTAATCAAAGTCTACCGCCTGCTCTCCAGACTCTTGGATACTCCCAATCAGACATTCAAGATATTATTACCTATGTCTCTGGAACTCGAACCTTACAAGGATCTCCCTTCATTAATCACGAAAGTCTGCAAACGAAGGGGTTTGATCGTGCCGCCATTGACCGACTTGAGACAACCCTCGATGGAGCCTTTGATATTCAATTTGTCTTTAATAAATGGACTCTTGGCGAGGAGTTTTGCCGAGATTCCCTAGGGCTGACAGACTCCCAACTTGATGACCCTCACTTCAATATCTTGAAAACCCTTGGATTTACTCAAGAAGAAATTTTAGCCGCAACCGACTATTGCTGTGGCACGATGACTGTGGAAGGGGCTCCACACCTGAAGTCTGAACATTTACCCGTATTTGATTGTGCCAATCGATGTGGGCGAATTGGACAGCGGTATATCGCGTCCCAGGCCCATATTCACATGATGGCCAGCTCCCAACCATTCATCAGCGGTGCCATTAGCAAAACCATCAATATGCCGGCTGACTCTTCGGTCGAACATGTCAAAGACGCCTATATGATGGGATGGCAATCCATGTTGAAAGCCGTCGCTCTGTATAGAGATGGCTCAAAGCTTAGCCAACCATTGAACACCTCCATCGATGCCGAAGAATCCAATGGACAGACCAACCAAATCATGGCAGCGGCACAACAAGCCGCCTCACAAGTGTTAGTCCGATATCTGGCTAAACGTCGCCCACTCCCTGCTCGTCGAGGTGGGTATACCCAAAAAGCCGTTGTGGGTGGTCACAAAATTTATCTCAGAACCGGTGAATATAAAGACGGCACAATTGGTGAAATTTTTCTAGACATGCATAAAGAAGGTGCTGCATTTCGTAGTCTCATGAACTGTTTTGCGATCTCCATTTCATTGGGATTACAACATGGCGTTCCACTCGAGGAATTTGTCGACGCCTTTGTCTTTACTCGATTTGAGCCAAATGGCCCGGTCAAACTCAATGATCACATCAAAATGTCCACGTCGATTATTGACTATATTTTCCGTGAATTAGCCATTACCTATTTAGACCGGCATGACCTCGAGCAAATTGCCCCAGAAGACTTACGGTCCGATACAGTGCGGAAGGACCCTGACGATGCAGAAGCCTCGCAAGAGTTTGTCGATCCAAAGGCATTAGCATCAACATCAGTCAGTCCAGGCTTATTCCCCGCAAGACGCCAAGGTCGGAACGGAAGCAGTCAAAATGGAGAAAGAAATGGTGGGAGCATTGCACATCAGGTTGAAGTCAAACGGGAGACCATGACCTATACGGAAGTGCAAGTCGCAAGACTCAAAGGCTATGAAGGCGATCCATGCCAAGAATGCAAGCAGTTTAAAATGGTGAGAAATGGTATGTGCTTAAAGTGTGAAAATTGTGGTGCCACGAATGGGTGCTCCTAAGACACCATCAGAATGAAATCGGAAGAGATTCCCGTGAGTGTCACAAAGAAAATCATTATTCTATTAGCCTTTCAGACTGCAGGAGAAGCGTAATTTCAGTAAAAAACGCGACATCTACATTACGCTAACCCTAGTGTATGTAGATGTTGCAAAAGGCTGATTTGACCAACATTGTACTTACAACGTTACTCCTTGACTTCATAATTGAGTGAAGTCAAAAAATCGCTTCTAGTCAATCAGACAATAATCCTTTCATGTTCTCAGTTTTTGCTTAGACTGCGCCTATCACATCTGCCCATCTCCCCTATCAGAATAAACAACATGTTTGTCTAGATGAAGACTGGAATATATTCATCATATTTCCTTTCGAATATCCCCAACCCATACATCTAGTAGCTCCTTTAGAACGAGGACATTTCAACTTTTAGTAAAAGTTGTCCACTGATTTTCACATGTTTTCCACACATCAATAATATTGACATGAGAAGATCAACTGAATATAACTGCGTACTCTTGTTTCAATTCATTATTCATTCATAAATCACTCTCCATCGAAATACCTTGTTCATGTCTTCTTCTAATATGAATAGAGGTCTTCTCGAGACCTCCACGGCACCAGAACGTGCTGAGGTAGAGAAAGATTGGCATGCTCGCGGGTTTACATGCGGACTCTGGATTGACCATGCAGCACGTACCTGGTGTGGTGAAATCAACGAAACGGAAGAGTTATTGATGGTGCTTTCAGGGAAACTGGAACTTGAAGTGGAGGGGAAACGAATACAGCCAAAAATTGGAGAGGAAGTACTGATTCCAACCAAGACTCAACACACCATAAAAAATATCGGTGGGAAGACAGCACGATGGCTCTACGGCCATAAATTACACAATGACAGCACTCAGCTTTAAATAGTAAAACTTGATTGTCTGTACGGATAGGCTACTTATCTTTTGCGCATCGAAACCCAATAGTCAGATCGCTAAACTCTACTTCAGCTTTAGCTCTTGCCGTCACTCGAATTCTTCTGGGCTCATCTTCCCACGATCCGCCTCGTAACACTTTTCGATCTCCAGCTTCAGGCCCTTTCGGGTTCTTCACAGGACTATCTTCATAATAATAACGATCGTACCAGTCAGCCACCCATTCCGCTGCATTGCCGGACATGTGATAGAGACCATATGGACTTTTTCCACCTGTTTTTAAGCCATGACGAATACTCATTCCCTTTACGCCACTTCTCACAGACGCAAGGGTCAAGGGATAGCTGACCCACCCAGTTATGCCATGATTATAACGGGCGATATCGACAAATGGCTGCATATGCCCCCAAGGAAATCGCCGACCATCTGTCCCGCGAGCAGCTTTCTCCCACTCGGCTTCAGTCGGTAACCGCTGGCCTACCCAGAGACAATATTTATTCGCAGCCTCCCAAGTCACTCCCACAGCAGGCAGCTCAGCTCCCTCAGTAAATGCCACCCCATCATCCCAAAGTGGGGGCGGTTCAAACTTGAGGTGTTCGTCTAGAAATTTTTGATATTCTGTCATCGTGACTTCAAAACGATTGATAAGGTAATCATCCAACCACACCGTATGTTCAGGCCGCTCATTTCTTTGCCCGTCATTTTCTCCCATCAAAAATTCACCTGCTGGAATAAGAATCATTGACCCCAATTCATGGGCTTCTTCAGCTTGATTCTCTGTCTGCTCCGTGTCAGAGACTTCCGACCAGACGAATGTCAGAAATGAATTTGATAGAAGGCAGAAGCTTGTGAAGACGAACATCATAAAAAATTTCATAATTTCCCTCTGTGTCAAATATACGCGGGACCATGCAAACAATGTAGGATCACAGTACTTTCTCGAGGAATCTGATTACCATAAATCTTATCAAGCTTAGGCCATAACTAGAAAGCCGTTGGAGCATTCACTCCAACGGCTTCTGTCTGGCGTCCCCAACGGGATTTGAACCCGTGTTACCAGCGTGAAAGGCTGGTGTCCTAGGCCGAGCTAGACGATAGGGACGTAATATTTACTAATCAGCTGTATCGAATTTCTAGAAATGGTAAGAGGAACACAGACATTAAACGCGTATCCTCATTGAGCTACTGTAAGTGACCATGCCAGCCCTAAAGGACATACTTACGGCAAGTAGAATGATGCATTACTTCCATTGTAACAATGAGAGAAAAGTGAGTCAAACCATGTTACCAGAAAACGTGATAAAAAATCATTATCCCTGTGAATTCCACAAAAATAAAAAAATGGCGACGAAGTTGGCCTATAAGCCGGATTCTGTTCCGATTAAGTGTGACCTCAATCGGTGGTGATCATTTCTCTGGGACTTAGATTACTCTAAGCCTCTAGCGACCTACCCGGGAACCTAGACTGGGCCAGCCTTTGTTTATCTCCCAACCTTTCAATTTGCCCCGAAGGACTCTGGAAAGTTGAGAAAAACTGTTCCCCTATTTGGTCTTGCTCCAGGTGACGCTTACCCTGCCACTTGTGTCACCACAAGCGCGGTGGGCTCTTACCCCACCGTTTCACCCTTACCTGTATAGACACCATCCATAGGACCGTGCCACACATTGGCGGTTTGTTTTCTGTGGCGCCGGTGTCGGATTGCTCCGCCTGGGTGTTACCCAGCACCTTGCCCTCTGGAGTCCGGACTTTCCTCCCACTCAAATTTGAGTAAGCGATCACCCAGCCTACTCCGCTACGCCGCCTTCATCATAGGTCGTAAAAATGTAAAATTCAAGGACACTAAGGGACTGCCTATGCATGCGCGCCAAAGGACAAGGAGAAATAGAATAAAAATGACTGGTTATGAGAGACCGGAAGCAGGGTCTAGAGTTGATCTATCAAGGAACTCTCCGGAAACATGGCTTTCCGCTCCAATTCTGGCCAATGATCTACGCTGGAGGCGCAGACTCATGCTCAGCTTCTGATGGTAACTCCCAATAGAGTATTCGATGACAATACGAACAATTAAGTAGCTCATCTGCACGTTTGACATTGGCGACAAGCTGTGGAGGTAATTGCAATCGGCACCCCAAACATGCGCCGTCCTTTACTTCAGCAATAGCAAAACCTTTTCGCAGGGCTTTCAGTTTTAAATACCGAGTTAACAGTCCACCCTCAACTTGCTTGGTCAATTCACTGTGGTCTTGCTCTAACGAGGCCAATTCTTGATCTAATGATGAAATTTCACCTTCTATTTTCGATTTGGCATACTCGAAAGCTTGCTTGAGATCCCCAGCGTTGGACTGAAATTCTTTTTGCTGGTTTTCATTTTGTTCAACTTTCTCAAGAATTCCAAGCACAGACTCCTCTAGAGCATCCTTCTTTTTCTTTGCTAACTCAATTTCAAATAAATGAGCTTGATACTCTTTATTCGTCTTAAGGTCATTCAAGCGCCCACGAATCTTCTGAATATGTTCCTCTTGAAGAGCGAGTTCTTGTTCACCATCCCGACGTTGTTTATGTAAGCCTTCCGCCACAGCTTGGAGACTCTGCAGCTGCTTACTCACCTCTAACAACGGCGTCTGGGCTGCCTTAATCAGTTCTGGATGTTTTTTCTTTTTGCCTAAGATTTCAAAGATACGAAGATCATATTTTTGAAGCGTAATGAGAGATTGTAGTTGAGAGTTCAATGGGACCTCGGATGAATGGATAAAGATCGAAAAAAATAAATTTTGACTGCAGGATACCACATAATCATTCAATTTTGCTGAGAGATATGGTGGGCCCACCAGGACTTGAACCTGGGACCAACTGATTATGAGTCAGTCGCTCTAACCAACTGAGCTATGGGCCCAACGAAACTTTTCACGGCCCCCACTTTAAACGACACCAGTCTGTCTCAGCAACTTTTTTCTATTGTTGGTCTGAAAATTGAGAGAATTTTCAAATTTCATTCTCATGACTCAGCTCTTCTCTCGTCCAAGAAGAAATATCACATGAACATTCTTCATCTTTCAAGCCAAGGATAACTGAAGCATTCTTCATCATAATCTACATTCAAACTGAACCCAGCGAATGCGACTATACTCCATTTTACCTATTTCTAGCTTTTTGGCTAGGCTTGAACCACTTTCCATTTATCCTCTCCCTATTTTCTGTGCTCACATCATTGTCAGGGTTGCTTTTTTCCCTCGAAGCCCCTCAATTTCCTTAATCAGCCGTTCAATATCCTCCGCCCGATGTTCTTGCTCAGCCAGTCGCAATTCGGCAATTAATTGTATTAATGACGTTTGAAGGTGCTTCCGTTCTAAGGTCGCCAAACATTGCTCAAAATGGCTGGTATTATCGTCACAATGCAATTCAGCTAAAGTGAGACGTGTGACAATCGGACCAATCACTTCATTATTCAGAGCCTCAATACTAAATGCTTCAACATCAATTCCTCCATCAGCACGTCGATGTTGAAGGGCCAGCTCAATGATCTGACGATAGGGGGGTACTGAAAACATCTCACTCTGAAGAAGTTCGATATGTTTTTCACTCAGCACACCATGCAAAACTAGTAGGACAAGATCTCGTTCTTCGGGACTTCCCTTCGGCAATGTCTTTGGGCCAGGCTGAACGGGAGGAGATTCAAGCCGTTTCTCAAACGAACGCTTAGGCTTGTCTCGTAATGTCGGATAACGGTCAATCAGAACTTGCTGTTGGATACCCAACTGCTCAGATACCACTTGAATCTGCTCCATCTTTTCAATCGGATTATTCGTTTTCTGAAGAATTCGAAGGATATCATCAACGCTTCGCACGCGTTCCTCTATCGATGCGCCCTTTTGTCCTTTCAATGAAGCCTGAATCGCAAAATGCAAAAGCGTTGGAGCTGAGCCTTCTAATTGAGCAAACGGCTCAACCCCTTGCGATCGAATAAAAGTATCAGGGTCATCTCCAGACGGAAGAGGCATCACCTTCACAGAAATGCCAGTATTGACGAATAAGTCAAGCGTTCGAAGTGCTGCCGCGACACCTGCAGCATCTCCATCAAAAAACAAAAAGACTGTTTTCACGATACGTCGAATCGCATCAACATGGTCCTGAGTCAGGGCTGTTCCTAACGGCGCTGCAACATATTCTATCCCAGCTTGGTAAAGAGCAAGAACATCAAAATACCCTTCAACCAAGATGAGGCGGTCAAGCCGACTCGCAACCGCGCGGGTTTTGTCAAAACCAAATAAGGTACGGCCTTTGGAAAACCAGGGAGTTTCAGGAGAATTAAGATATTTGGGTGTTTGGTCATCAGTCATTCCACGTCCACCAAATGCAATCACCTGGCCTCGATTATTAGCAATGGGAAACATGACACGATCACGAAATCGATCGTAACCTTGACTCTTCTGTCCAGACCTCAGTGGGCTCTCTTCTTTTTTAATGATTAATCCAGACTGAAATATTTCTTCGCGTTTCACTCCAGCTTTTTCGAGTACATTGAGAAGCCCATTCCACCCTGGTGTCGCATAGCCAAGTCCAAACTGCTTGACTATGTCTAGGGACATACCACGATGCTCAAGATAGTCTCGAGTACTCTGCCCAATCTTCCCATCTGAAAGATTCTGCTGAAACCACTCAGCCGCAATGGTGTGAATATACTGATATCGTTCTCGGGCCGAACCAGAATGGTCACGATGTCCTCCCCTGTCCACGATCGTCAACGTCACGCCGGACAGTTGGGCAAGTTCTTGAACTGCCTCCATAAAGTCAAGACCTTCTTGCTTCATCAGAAACGTAATGGCATCGCCACCAACCGCACACCCAAAGCAATGAAACATTTGTCGACTAGGACTTACTGAAAAGGAAGGACTTTTCTCAGAATGAAATGGACACAACCCTTTGAAGTTTTGACCGGTTTTCGACAGGGTCACATGGCGAGAAATCACATCAACGATGTCAATGCGATCACGTATCTGCTGAAGAGTTTCTGGTGGAATCCCTTTTCCAACGAATGACAAGTTTTCCCTCTTAACTTTGGCTCTACCCACTTACCAAGCATGTCATGGCACAGATGGCTTATCACACCAGATGAGGCTGAAATGGCCTGAATTCACGTACAATGGCTTGAAGGATTTACCCTGGAGGCCATTGAAACCCTCGTCCTCCTAGAATATGTAAGTGCAGATGAAATACGGTTTGACCGGCATTACGTCCAATATTTGTGACAACTCGATACCCTGATTCGTCAAGCCCCTTCTGTTTGGCCACATGCGAACAGGTCAGCATTAACCTCCCAAGTAGACTGAGGTCTGCTTCTTGAGCATCCGCCAAAGAAACTATATGTCGTTTAGGTATAACCAAGACATGCACGGGGGCCTGAGGGTTAAGGTCTTCAAACGCTAAACTTTCATCATCTTCATGCACCATTGTCGATGGGATGTCTCCCTCGACAATACGACAGAAAATACAGTCGCTCATGGGTTCGTCTCCGACTTGACCCGCACGCCGGACTTCCCAAATCGCTTACCCAATTCTTGAAACACTTCCCTCGGCGGGATTTCCGTTTGGCCTAACATCACCAATGTATGAAACCACAGATCGGCCACCTCATACACAATTTCATCACGATCTGTATTTTTGGCTGCAAGGATAACCTCTCCAGCTTCTTCAACCACCTTTTTCAAGATGCGGTCCTGGCCACCTTTCAGCAGAGACGAGACATATGAATTTTCCTGTGGATCAGATTTACGAGACAGGACCATCTGATACAGACGTTCAAAAATTCCTCCCCAAGCCTCATTGGTTGCAGCATCAGAAGAAGAGGAAAGCGGACCAGGGCCATCCGGCATCTCTGAGAAAAAGCATGAACGCTGACCAGTATGACAAGTAGGACCAATGGGTTCAGCTTTCACCAATACCGTATCGTGGTCACAGTCAATGAAAAGACGCTTAAGAATAAGTTCATTCCCTGAACTTTCACCTTTTTTCCACAGTTGTTGACGGGATCGGCTCCAAAAGTGAACGCGTTGAGTCTCCCTCGTTAACTGAAGTGCTTCTTTATTCATGAATCCGACCATCAAGATAGTCCCATCTAGCCAATCTTGAACGACGGCAGGCACTAATCCGTTCTGATCAAATTGAATCTGTCTTTCTGATGACTCAGTCATGATGAAGCTACTGAATATTCCTCAAGCAGTCTGACTGGAATGCCATGCTGAGTTAAATAGGACTTGGCCTCAGCAATGGAGTATTCTTTGTAGTGAAAGATCGAAGCCGCAAGCACCGCATCAGCCTTGCCTTTGGCCAAGGCCTCATAGAGATGATGAAGCGAACCTGCGCCGCCAGAGGCAATTACCGGAATAGAAACAGCCTGAGACACTGCAGCCGTTAAGCCTAAATCATACCCATCCTTTTGTCCATCTTGATCCATGCTGGTCAAGAGAATTTCCCCAGCCCCATATTCCGTCATTTTTTTGGCCCACTCCACAACATCTAGCCCTGTCTCTCGACGCCCACCATGGGTAAAGACGTCCCACTTGTCAGAACCTTGGGATTGCCCAGCAACTCTTGCTGACTTTGCATCAATCGCAACCACGATGCATTGCGAGCCAAATCGTCTTGAAGCAGCTTTCACAAATTCAGGGTTCTGCACGGCAGACGTATTAATACTAACCTTATCTGCGCCAGCTTCCAGCAACCCTCGTATATCATCAAGGTTCCGAATTCCTCCTCCAACTGTGAGAGGCATAAAGACCTGATCGGCCGTACAAGCCACCACGTCCAAAATGGTGTCACGATTTTCATGCGAGGCCGTAATGTCTAAGAAACAGAGTTCATCTGCCCCTGCGAGATCATATCCTTTGGCCACTTCCACTGGATCCCCCGCATCGCGAAGATCGACAAACGACACCCCTTTCACGACTCGTCCATCCTTGACGTCTAAACATGGAATAATACGTTTGGCTAACACGAGGCTTCTTCCATCTACAGTGAAGCCGCTTTGAGTGCAGGAGGCAATGCAATGCTCCCCTCATAAAAGGCTTTTCCAATGATCACACCTGAGACCGGGGGATTGATGTGGCGAATAGCTGTAATATCAGAAATCTTGGTCACGCCCCCTGAGGCAATTAATGGGTGGGGGGTAAGGGCTGACATCTGCGTGAGGGCTGTCAGATTCGGTCCATCCATCATACCATCTCGTGAAATGTCTGTGAATATTATTCCGGCAAGCGCATACGGTGTTAACGTAGGTAATACGTCCTCTGGTCGTTTACCCGAACCATCGATCCATCCACGAAGAGCAATTTCACCATTCTTGACATCAATACCCACAAGAATGCGAGAAGGAAATTCTTCACAACTTTTTGCAATCAATTCCGGCTGTTCCAACGCAGCGGTTCCCAGCACGACTCGTGAGACCCCCATGGAAAGGTATTTTCGAATGGTATCCAAGGAACGAATCCCCCCCCCAACTTGAATTGGGATAGACAAAGCTTTCACAATAGCCTCAATATGAGAGATATTTTTCGGTTGTCCCTGTACGGCCCCGTCTAAATCCACGACATGCAAACATTCAGCACCCAATGATTCCCAATGCTTCGCCATTGCGGGAGGATCATCAGAATAGCGAGTCTCTTGGGCCATATCTCCTTGCCGTAAACGAACACATCGTCCGTCTTTGAGATCAATAGCTGGATAAATTTTCATCAGCGGTCCATTTGTTACGAGGAATCCTCATTGTCTAATATTGATGCCGACTCTCACTGCCCCACAAAAAGTTGCTTCATCATCTTTTGTACTCCATATTCAGCCAGGTCTTCCGCTTTCACAAAGGCACCATGGCGTTCGACAAATCCAACAAGGTCTTCATTGAGAGGCTTTTGTTCTTCGTAGTATTCCCCTGTCCAAAAAATCCTTCCACTTCTAGGGTCCACAAGATGAACCTCAAACCCAACTGCAGCTGGCGTCGCCCCAATTTTGGTACCGACTCGTTCTCGATAGGTTCGAACAAGACCAATGACGACCGCATCAACCTCTAAACGAGACCCAACTTGTTTAACTGTGTCCTTCCAATTAACGGGAGACTCTTGGGAATCATGGGATGGAAGGAGGCTCATTACTCGAGCCGAGGGAACAAGGTGAATTCCTGATCGGTGCTCAAGTGCCCCTTGCACCATCCGAGTAATTCGCTGTGCCGCAATATGAGGAACCTTTATCGTATCGGAGGAGGCTGCCCGCCCCACATTCGATGGGGAACCTGGAAGACGAAACTGTGACCGTATTTCGGTTGGAGCCGAAATAGCAGTCGATGTTCCAGGAAGAAACCGTTGAGGGGTCGAAAGAGTTTGGAATGGAAAAATCGCCAACTTATGAATGCTAGAAGGCTGAAAAGCAGGCGATGACGTCACGGTCACTTTTGACGGCACACAAGCAACCATCATAAGCATACTACCCAGAATGATGACTTGCCATATAGAGCTTCCCCTATTTAGCTCATTCGCATATCGGCTCAATCGCCACATTATTGCCAATCCCCAAAGTTACGAAACAATTGCAAGCCGATTTTTTGACTCTTTTCAGGATGAAACTGCGATGCAAAAATATTATCTTTGTAGACGCTGGACACAAAGGAGTTGCCATATTCTGTCGTCGTACAAGTCACGGCTGAATCGTCAGGAACCACATAATAGGAATGGACAAAATAGACATGACTCGCTGGAGGAATATCGCACAAAAGAGGCGAGGACTGTTGGATGGAAATAGTGTTCCACCCCATGTGCGGCACCTTCAAGCCTGGCGTCGTCGATAATGAGGTAAACCGCTTCACAATTCCCGGAAGAATTCCCAAGCCTTGATGATCGCCAAATTCTTCACTCTTCGTAAATAACAATTGCAAGCCGAGGCAAATACCCAAAAAAGGCTTCCCGCAGGCAATGGATTGTCGAATAGGAGTATCTAATTCATAACGGATGAGGTTATTCATACAATCGCCAAAAGCACCAACACCAGGTAAAACGACGTGACTGGCATCAGCGATTTTTGAGGATTCCCGCGTAACAATGGCTTGATGCCCCACCGCTTCAAACGCCTTTTGCACGCTACGAAGATTCCCCATTCCATAGTCAACAATCGCAATCATTTTTGATTTATTCACTATCCACCTTGATATCAGGTCTCAAAGAGCTACAAGCTCCCCTTCGTCGACAAGACGCCCACAACCCGTTCGTCTCGACTCACCGCTTGAGCCAGGGCCTTTGCTAAGGCTTTAAATATCGCTTCCATCTTGTGATGCGGGTTTCGTCCATACATCAGGTTAATATGAAGGTTTAAGCCTCCCTCATTAACAAAGGCTTGAAAAAAATCTTCAAATAGGCCCAGGTCGAGAGATTTAATCATCGGAGAGGGAAGATCAACGTGATAGACCAAGTATGGCCTTCCGCTCAAATCAACAGTCACTTGCGCTAATGTCTCATCCAATGGGATACTTGCCCACCCATATCGCACAATCCCATCTTTTCCTCCAAGCGCTTCCTTCAATATCGATCCCAAAACAATCCCAATATCTTCGATCGTATGATGATCATCAATCTCAGTATCACCCTTAGCTTTGACTGTGAGATCAAAAAATCCATGTTTTGCGAGTAAGGTCAGCATGTGATCAAGAAATGGGATCGTCGTCTGAATATCACTACTACCTGTCCCATCAAGTGTCCATGATGCTTGAATGGACGTCTCCGCAGTCACACGTTCAACTGATGCGCTTCGAGGTTTATTTGAAAGGTTCATAGCCAACGACTCTCCATAGATTTTCCATGCGCATCTAACCCCTCCATCTGTGATAGACAGAGCACGTGGTCTTTGACGGCAGCCAGTTCTTTTTGTGAATACTGAACAATATTCGTCTTCTTGACATAGTCATCTAAGGACAAACTGGAAAAGAACCGAGCGCTTCCACCAGTTGGAAGCACATGGTTCGGCCCCGCAACATAGTCTGCGACTGCCGGAGGTGTATAGCGACCAAGAAACACCGCACCGGCATGTCTGATATGAGGAAGATAGTCCGCTGCTTGGTCAAGATGAACAGCTAAATGTTCAGGTGCAATTTGATTAGACAGTGCAAAGGCTTTCTCAATAGTTGAGACAACAAATGCAAAGGAATATTTCCCAATCGATTTCGTGGTAATTTTTTGACGCCCCAAGCGCGTTAATTGTTTCTCAATCTGGGCCACAACCTTTTGAGCGAGTTTTTGCGAAGTGGTAATAAGGTAGACACGAGCCTCTTCATCATGTTCAGCTTCGCATAATAAATCAGCTGCTACATGCGCAGGATCACTCACCGAATCTGCAAGCACAACTAACTCACTCGGCCCGGCAATCATATCAATATCGACCCGCCCATAGACCAATCGTTTCGCCGTCGCAACGTAAAGGTTACCAGGTCCAACAATTTTATCAACCGGCTTTATGGTTCCCGTCCCAAATGCCATGGCCCCAATGGCTTGCACGCCGCCAATACGATAAATTTCATCCACGCCGGCTATTTCAGCCGCCACAAGTAGATATGGATGAATCTCACCAGTAGCCGTTGGTGTGCACATCACGATGCGGTTGACTCCGGCTACCTTCGCGGGAATGGCATTCATCAGGACTGAGGAAGGATAGAGAGCTTTGCCTCCAGGTACATAGACCCCAACAGCATCTAACGGGGTAATGATCTGTCCAAGCTTCACGCCGCCCTTATCAACGGTCCAAGTTGATGTTCGCTGTTGCTCATGAAACTGTCGAATACGATCAGCTGCAAATTGCAACGCGCGTCTTTCATTTTTACCAACCTTGGCATGAGCCGCTTGAATTTCCTCACGCGAGACCTGTAACTGTTTCGGCTGTAAGCGTATCTGATCAAACTTTTTGACATAGCGCACGACCGCCGAATCGCCACTTCGCTCAACGGCTTGAAGTATGCCGCTAACCGAACGCTCAACTTGCTTGCTCTGTTGAGCCGCCCGGTTGATGACATTTTTTGTTGTCGCGGAAAAGCTTCGATCCTTGTAAGAAATAATTTTCATGGTTAGGGACTGGGCTCGGCTTTCTGTGGGCGAACTTTCTTGAGCCGTTCGATCAGTTGGGTAATTGCAGCATGCTTAATTTTCAAACTCGCTCGGTTAACAATCAACCGAGCTGACGACCATGCAATCACTTCTTGCTCTACAAGGTTATGCGCTTTCAAGGTTCGCCCAGTTGAAACGAGGTCAACAATTTGCTCTGTCAAACCAACCAATGGTGACAATTCAATAGAGCCATAGAGTTTAATAATTTCAACCGGTATACCTTGCTCATTAAAATGTCTCTCGGTGATATTCGGATATTTTGTCGCCACACGAAGCTTAGAAGAAAGTCGATTAGGGAACGTTTTACCCTTGGGCACTGCAACCACAAGCCTGCAGGCTCCCATACGTAAATCAAGAGGCTCGTACACATCAGGCTTCTGCTCAAGGAGTACATCTTTTCCCACAACACCGACGTCAGCAGCACCATATTCGACATAAGTCGGCACATCACTCGGCCTTACAATGAGAAGGGTATGCCCATCTTCGGGACAATCCCACACCAAACGACGATCATCGATATTTCGATTATGCCCTTTATAGCCTGCCTTCCGAAATAATTCTAGAGTTGCAGTCAGCATGGTGCCCTTGGACAGAGCAATGGTTACGGTATCACTCATGATGGCTCCGAAATGCGTTGAATATTCGCCCCCAGCCCTTGAAGTTTTTCCTCCAACCGTTCATAGCCGCGGTCAAGATGGTAGACTCGAGAAACAGTGGTCTTTCCCTCGGCCGCCAAACCGGCCAAAATTAACCCCGCACTGGCACGAAGATCTGATGCCATCACGGGTGCTCCAGTCAAACTCGGCTTCCCTTGAATCACCGCATGGTGGCCATCAACCTCAATAGCAGCTCCCATACGATGCAATTCTGGGACATGGAGAAATCGTCCCTCAAAAATAGTTTCTGAAATTACGCTTGTGCCATCGGCAACGGACATGAGAGCCATCATTTGCGCCTGCAAATCTGTTGGAAATCCTGGATACACGAGCGTTTTGATCTCAACAGGTTTCAACCGGTTCTGTGCGGTAAGACGAATCCCGTATTTTTCTTCCACCACAGTGGCACCAGATTCCTGTAATTTATTTAACACAGCACTTAAATGCCCTGGAATACATTGCTCGACGAACACATCTCCCTGTGTCACCGCTCCAGCCATTAAATAGGTCCCCGCTTCAACCCGATCCGGTGTGACGGCATACTCAGCACCATGGAGCTCTTTGACACCTTCTATTGTAATTGTATCCGTACCTGCTCCAAAGATTTTCGCGCCACGTAGAATGAGAAAGTCTGCTAAATCAACAATTTCTGGTTCTTTTGCGGCGTTATGAAGGACCGTGGTTCCTGTTGCGAGGCAGGCGGCCATGAGGAGATTTTCCGTACCTGTGACAGTAGGGAAATCTAGTTCAATTCGTCCTCCCTTTAGCCCTGAAGCCTTGGCACGAATATAACCGTGCTCAACAAATACATCAGCCCCTAATGTGATCAACCCCTTCAAATGCAGATTGACCGGTCTCGTCCCAATTGCGCACCCGCCGGGTAGGGACACCGTCGCTTCACCAAATCGAGCCAACAACGGACCCAGAACTAAGACCGAGGCTCTCATGGTTTTCACTAAGTCATACGGCGCTTCGGTTCCATTAATATGTGCAGCGTTAAGGGTTACGCAGGACCCTTCCGTTTTTTCTGAGACCCCAAGGAGATGAAGCAATTTCACCATCGTCACCACATCCCGCACTTGGGGAAGATTGGCGACCACGCAATCACCACCGCCTAATAACGTTGAGGCTAAGATGGGAAGGGCAGCATTCTTGGCACCACCGATCGTGACTTTTCCCTCTAAGCGCTGTTTACCTGAAATAATGACTTGGTCCAAAGCTTTTGACGAAGGGAGTTACCCTCTTCGCTCTAAACACACGATTCGTTCAATGCCTAAGGAGTCACGAATGATTTCATCCACACGGTATTTCTCGCTCGACATAGCTTCCTCACACAGCGGGCGAGCTTGCCCTTGTCCTACCTCTAAAAACATATGCCCGTGGGGAGCTAATACCGTTGCAGCTTCTGGAATCATCCGTCGATAAAGACTGAGACCATCTGGCCCACCGTCTAATGCCATTTCAGGCTCAAAGTCAAATACTTCTCGAGAAAGTGTGGCAAGTTCCTCATCTCGAATATAAGGAAGATTGGCCACAATCGCTGTCACTTTACCTACTAAACGACCTGATAACAAGGGGGATAATAGATCTCCAACACAAAATTGCACAGGGTCTGATGGACTATGAAAATGGTCATTGCGTTGAGCAATCTGAATCGCTTTGGAACAACGATCAACTGCGAATACAGTCGACTCAGGTAATTCTAAATTCAAGGTTATCGCAATGCAGCCAGACCCAGTACCCACATCGACAATCATAGGATGTGATCGATTGCTAAGACGCGACAAGACGGCCTGCACCAGTAACTCCGTTTCTGGGCGAGGAATAAGAACATTCCTTGTCACAATAAAGTCTCGTCCCCAAAATTCTTGGCTCCCGACAATATACTGCAGTGGCTCACCAGACATCCTTCGCTCCACACAGTCCCAGACTCGTTGGCGGTCCTGAACTGAGACTGAACGATCTGGATTGGTATGAATCATCAAACGTGTCCAACCTACCGCATGCTCAATCAGCCATGCCGCTTCATTCGTGGAGTTTGAAATTCCTGCAGCTGAAAGCTTTGCGATCGCTTCACGATAGAGATGAGAAGAAGAAGTCGCCTGTGTCATGACAGGGAAAACCAGGAAGAATAGGATTAGGAATTAAACTGACCTCTACCAGAGATGATTCACTGCTCTCAGGAATTCACTGGTAATTACTGGATACTAAGAGCAGCAATGAGATCATCGAGATCCCCTTCAAGCACACGCTCTAACTTGTGAAGGGAAAGGCCAATGCGATGATCTGTCACTCGATTTTGCGGAAAATTATAGGTTCGAATTTTCTCACTACGATCACCTGTACCAACTTGTGAGCGCCGATTTTCCGCAATAGAAGCATCTTGCTTCTCTCGCTCAGCGTCCCCGATGCGCGTACGTAGCGTGCGCATGGCCTTATTGCGATTCTTGAGTTGTGATCGCTCGTCCTGGCATGTCACGACTACTCCAGTTGGAATATGCGTGATACGAATCGCAGAATAGGTTGTATTGACACTTTGACCGCCAGCGCCAGACGAACAGTAAGTGTCAATTCTGAGGTCCTTCGGGTCTATGTGAACATCCACTTCTTCAACCTCAGGCATGACGGCCACGGTAGCAGTCGACGTATGGATGCGGCCATTGGCTTCGGTCGTGGGAACGCGCTGCACTCTATGCACACCACTTTCATATTTAAAAAAGCCATAAGCCCCCTTCCCCTCGATTAAGAGTGAGGCATCTTTGTAGCCACCAATACCAGTTCCATGGGATTCGATTAATTCAGCCTGCAAGCCTTTTTCTTCGGCAAACTTGGTATACATTCTCAACAACTCTCCGGCAAAGAGCGCGGCCTCACTCCCGCCTGCGCCAGCACGAATTTCTATAAAAGTGTTTTTATCCGCGCCTGCATCCTGAGGACGCAGTAATTCTTTGGCCTGACCTTCAAGTTCCTCACGACGAGTTTGAAGCGAACCTAATTCTTCTTCAGCCATGTCCTGAAGATCTGCCTCAATGGACGAATCATCAAGCATTCTCTGTGTATTCGAGATTTCCTGGAGAAGGGACTGGTATGTCGAGAACAGTCCAGCGACTAATTCTATTTCAGCCCGTTCCTTATTGAGGGAGACGAGAAGAGATGGTTGACTGAGGACAGCAGGATCAGCAAATTGATGATTTAATGTTTCAAATCGATTGGAAACAGCTTCCCATTTAGATAAAAACGTCGCTTCGGTCGGGTCAATGTTCCCTTGTTGTTCTGCCATAGCAGTAAATCTTCTTGAGACACAAAAAAGTTAATCCTTCGTCAACCCGTCAATCAACAGCATCTATCCTGATTAGGATTTTACTTTAGACTCTTTCGTGACCTTGGCATACTTCTTCTTAAATCGTTCCACACGCCCTTCAGCATCAACAATCTTTTGGGTCCCTGTGAAAAATGGGTGACAGTTTGAGCAAATATCAACCTTCAGATCCCCAACAGTCGTACGTGTCTCGAATTTCATACCACAAGCACAACTGACTGTGGCCATTTCATATGTTGGGTGAATATCTTTTTTCATACCGTCCTCCAATTAACTAAATAAGATGCTCCGCTCAAGATACTAGTGAGATTTACTTTTTAACTACGTTATTTCCTCATGGATGTTCTAGTATGCAAGAAAAGAGGCTCTAGATTCAATATTTTTACTAATCTATCCAATAACCTTCTTAAAAAAAGGCCTTATCGATTCATTGACTGCAAAAATTCTTGGTTATTTTTGGTCCCACCAATCTTATCCATGAGAAACTCCATAGCTTCCATCGTGCCCAGTGGACTCAAAACTTTCCGAAGTATCCACATTTTATTCAGACGATCGCGATCAACCAATAACTCTTCTTTTCGTGTCCCAGATTGATTGATATCAATGGCCGGAAATAAGCGTTTATCCGCCAGCCGACGATCAAGATGGACCTCCATATTTCCCGTCCCTTTAAACTCTTCAAAAATCACATCATCCATTCGACTGCCGGTATCAACCAAGGAAGTCGCTAGAATCGTCAGACTGCCTCCAAACTCAATGTTTCTCGCTGCACCAAAAAATCGTTTTGGTCGCTGAAGCGCGTTTGAATCTAATCCACCTGACAACACTTTCCCACTGGGTGGAGCAATCGTATTATATGCCCGAGCCAAACGTGTAATGCTATCAAGCAAAATAACAACATCGCGCTTATGCTCAACCAGTCGTTTGGCTTTTTCCATTACAATTTCAGCAACTTGCGCATGGCGTTGCGGTGGTTCATCAAAGGTGGAACTGATCACTTCCGCTGACTTTACTTGCCGCTGCCAATCCGTGACTTCTTCAGGTCGTTCGTCGATTAACAAGACAATTAATGTGATTTCAGGGTGATTACTCAGGATAGCTCGGGCCATGGCCTGTAAGAGCATGGTCTTTCCAGTCCGTGGAGCCGCAACAATAAGCCCACGCTGACCTTTTCCAATCGGCGTGGTTAACTCTAGAACCCGAGTACAATATTCTTCTTGATCGAACTCTAAATTAATGCGTTCTTCAGGATAGAGGGGGGTTAAGTTGTCAAACAGGATTTTGTCACGTTGAACCTCAGGGTCATCAAAATTAATTTTCTCCACCTTCAACAGGGCAAAATAGCGTTCCCCTTCTTTAGGTGGCCTGATCTGTCCTGACACAATATCGCCAGTCCTGAGGTTAAATCGCCTGATTTGAGAAGGCGAGATATAAATATCATCCGGGCCAGGCAAATAATTCGAATCCGGAGCACGGAGGAAGCCAAAACCATCAGAAAGGGTCTCAAGAACACCCTCACCAAAGATCACGCCATTCTTCTCAGTCTGCCCTTGAAGAATGGAAAATATGAGCTCTTGCTTTCGAAGATTCGGCGCCCCATCAATTTTCAAATCACGGGCGAGGTCATTTAGTTCACCAATCGACTTCTGCTTCAATTCAGCAAGATGCATAATATTCTCCATTAATGGTCAAAAGACTCGCGTTCAGGATTTCAAGCCACCTCAGTAATGTTGTGAACGAATAAAATATGAAAGTAAATCATCGTGTGGACAACACAACCGACAAAAGAGTACTCAATAGAATCTATTGATCGTGTTGTTATGCCTAGATCGTGTTGGAAGATAAATTAGAGACGATGAGACGGCACAATGTGAATCCTGAATAAGAACTTGCTTTACAGCCTAAAACTTTAGAATTTACGTTGGTAGATCAGGGAAGCCACGCAGGCAGAAATGATTTCCAATCTGTATTGGGAAGGTATATCTTTTTGTATCCCACAGACGCTCGTAATGTCAATAGTCTTTATTCGGTAAAAATATCCACCAACTTAAGATGACGGCTACCGAAAAAAGTGAAATTTTAAAAAAGTTATGGAATATCGCCACCATGTGAGTCCATTCTCTGGAAACTCCCCATCACAGGTCTGTGAAAAGAAAACTTATCTGATTGCACACCAGAACGGGTTATGATAAATGATGAGAAACGATCACATCTAACATAATAAAGACTCTATTCCGCATGTTCGAACCAGAAGACCAGCAAGAAAACGAACGAGTGTTCACACGAGAAGAAGCAAATGGACTCATTCCACAGCTTGAAGAATTGTGGACCCTCATAAAACACGGGAAAAGTACGTTAGTCCAAACCAGAGATGAAATAAAAAAAGCTAGTGCAAATGCGCACTTAGGTGGAGGAAGCCTTGTAGGTCCTCAATATATACAGGCACTAAAAAATATTAATGAAAGTTTGCACACGGTTAATGAATTAGGGGTCATCGTGAAAGATGCCGATATAGGACTGTGTGATTTCCCCTATTTGCTCAATGGACGAATTGTGTACTTATGCTGGAAGCTTGGTGAAGATAAAATTAATTGGTGGCATGAAACTACAAGTGGCTATTCCGGCCGTCAGGTTTTACCTGAGAACATCTAAGCCTACTCATTCTTGAACGATTCAATTCTTTAACCGACCACACGTTTCCCTGTTACCCTCTCATCACTTACTTGAAAAAATTCTTACTAAATAAAAATCTTTATGAAGTTTGTCATTATTGGCCGCGATGGACCAGACGGGGCCACTAGACGCCCTCTACACCGACCAGCACACCTGAAGCGACTTGAAGTATTAGCAAAGGAAGGTCGCCTCATATTAGCTGGCCCGTTTACCGACCAGTCGGGAAGTCTTGTGGTGATCGAAGCAGACTCTTTAGCTGAGGCTGAAGCCTTTGCCCAAGAAGATCCGTACACAGTACATGGCGTATTTCAGCAAACGGAGGTTCACCCATTTAAGCAAGTCCTTCCTGAAGACACACCAAACAGGTAATTAGAGACATTAAGACTCACGACGGCATACCAAAAAGAACATCATCTAGAGGACGTTTTAGCCAGACGCATGATGATCTTCCACTCATGAGGACGAACCGGCTGCACTGATAAGCGCGACCCCTTCCGCAGTAGCTCCATCCCCTCTAATTCACCAACATCTCGGAGGGTTCCAAGAGAGAGTGGGATAGAAAATTTCTGAATATACTGCACATCAACCATCGACCAGCGAGATAATGTTGGAGTACTTTTTGAATCATAATACCGGCTTTTCGGATCAAGAGCATAGTGATCCGCATAGGAATCCTTGACGATCTCAACAAGACCGACGATACCAGGAGGATCATCATTGCTATGATAAAAAAACGCGTGATCCCCGAGTTTCATCGTTCGCAAAAAGTTTCGAGCTTGATAATTTCTGACACCTTCCCAACAGGTGGTCTGATGAAGAGATTGTGCCAGGTCATCAATCGAAAAGGTCTGAGGCTCTGACTTTAACAACCAATATTGCTTCATAAAATGCCCCTTTCCTTCTTTAAAAAAAAACACAACAATGTCATGCCATCACGGCATGTCACTCTATAAGCCGTGCAACCATCAAAGCATACAAACACGAATCAGGTCACAGCAACTTTTTATAGGTAAGGAGTTCGTCTCATTCCTCAGTTTCTAAGCGACATTATTGAAACAATTGAAGCTGTAATTCCTCCCGATGTACTGGTGTGGGTGTTTGTCATGTCGATCGTGGCATTCATTGGCACATTAATCGCCATTCCACAAATTTTAAAACGCCTACCAGCTGACTACTTTGATGAACATGTGCACCGACCCTGGATGCCAGGACATTCCCCTTTGGTTCGGGCATTGACGTTCTTTCTAAAAAATTTACTAGGAGTGGTGTTTCTCCTCGCAGGGATTGCCATGCTCTTTCTACCAGGTCAAGGGCTCCTGACCATGCTGATTGGGGTCTCGTTAATTGATTTTCCAGGAAAAAGAAAATTGGAACGAAAAATTATTTGCCTGCCTGGAGTCCTGAAGGTCATTAATGGACTTCGAGAAAAATACGGCAAGCCACCTCTCTCCGTTCAATGCTAAATGCCAAAAATCATCAATAAATAAAACCCTAACCGAACCTCATGTGCTAACATCTCCATTCGTAACGATGCCGTTTAATAATTGAAGTAGCTGATTCCACACCATTTACACCCTTCTTCCTGCTTGCTAGGATTTCCCTCATGTCGCTAGTTATGACCGTGACCTGGATTGGCTTATCCCTTCTCTGCGCAGTGGCGTTTGCGCATGTCACTGGCGTGATTAATCCCACGGAAAAAGTGAATGGACTATGGTTAGTCATCGCCTCATCCTGTTTTTATGTCTTAGCCTACCGGTTTTATGGGAGATTTTTAGCCCACCGCGTCATGAATCTTGACGATCAACGCCGCACACCAGCCCATCGCCTCGAAGATGGAACAAACTTCTACCCAGCCAATAAATACATCTTATTTGGACACCACTTTGCTGCCATTGCGGGAGCGGGCCCCTTGCTGGGGCCAGTATTGGCTGCTCAATTTGGCTATCTACCAGGATTTCTGTGGATTGTCGTTGGGGCAGTCCTCGCAGGAGCTGTCCAAGACTTTGTGATTCTCGTCGCTTCCATGCGGCGCAACGGACAGTCGCTACCAGAAATCGCCCATGCAGAAATAGGATCCGTCACGGGAATGGCCACCGCGGTTGCCGTTCTCTTTATCGTCATCGTGGCCCTCGCAGGCTTGGGACTCGCTGTCGTGAATGCCCTGCATCAAAACGCATGGGGAGTCTTTACCATTACCATGACTATCCCTATTGCCTTTCTCATGGGTCTCTATCTACAAAAAATTCGCCCTGGCCATGTGGGTGAAATGTCAGTCATTGGTATCGCCTTACTCACCATCGCGATTATTGCAGGTCGGACCGTTGCACAATCAGAATGGGCTGAGTGGTTTCTCCTAGAGCGAAATACCTTAGTATGGGGATTAGCCATCTATGGGTTTATTGCGTCAGTTGTCCCCGTCTGGATGCTACTGGTGCCGCGAGACTATCTCTCAACATTTATGAAGCTTGGAGTAGTTGCCCTTCTTGGGATTGGAGTGATTATCCTCGCTCCAGTCATTGAAATGCCAAGTACAACAAAGTTCATCTATGGCAATGGCCCGATTATTCCAGGGACCCTGTTCCCCTTTCTCTTTATTACCATTGCCTGTGGTGCCATTTCTGGGTTCCATTCCCTTGTCTCCTCCGGAACAACACCCAAACTCATTGGGAAAGAATCGCAAGCAATCGTAGGATACGGAGCCATGTTGCTGGAAAGTTTCGTGGGAGTCATCGCGTTAATTTCAGCCTGCATCCTCATCCCAGGAGATTATCTTGCTATCAATACACGGCTTCCTATTGAGACACTCGCCTCAATGGGATTTCCAGTCTCCAAAATCCATGAGCTTTCACAGCTCGTCGAGGTCGATGTTTCAGGAAGACCAGGCGGCGCGGTCTCGCTTGCAGTGGGGATGGCTTCAATATTCTCAGCGCTTCCCGGCATGGCAGGGCTCATGGCCTATTGGTATCAATTTGCGCTGCTATTTGAAGCCCTGTTTATTCTCACGACCATTGATGCGGGAACCAGGGTCGCGCGGTATCTCGTTCAAGAGCTTGGCGGCCATGCTTACGAACCACTCAAACAGATTAATTGGTGGCCAGGGGTCATC
The DNA here is from genome assembly GCA_029261355.1 of Nitrospirales bacterium. Taxonomy (GTDB): domain Bacteria; phylum Nitrospirota; class Nitrospiria; order Nitrospirales; family UBA8639; genus JAGQKC01. The sequence goes on from JAJDBM010000040.1 coordinate 57,492, forward strand.
GGGTGCAGTGCGCTTGTCGTAGGGGCCTGGGGATATTTAATTGGTACTGGATCGATTTCCACCATCTGGCCCATGTTTGGGGCAGCGAATCAACTACTGGGCATGCTCGCACTATGTATTGCCACAACGGTCCTCATCAAAATGAATAAGGCCAAATATCTCTGGGTCACCGTCGCCCCCATGATATTTGTGGGAATCATTACTTTGGCCGGCTGTTACGAGCTGTTCCACCTCTTTCTTCATCGAGCCTTAACTGGGGCCAGTGACCAAATATTAACTATGTGGGTGAATACAATCCTTGTTGGGGTCGTTGCGACCTTGGCCGTTGTGGTCCTCATCGATAGTCTGATGAAGTGGTATGGCTATCTCATCAAAAAACGCCCATTTACGAGCACTGAAGTCGTTGAAGGCAAAGGCATTCGACTTCCGGCAGGTCGATGCTGCTGACACATCTAATCTATCGAAGATTTGACAACCGAAAGGAACAGAATGGCCAGCCAATACTCATTTGACGTCGTTTCCAAAATCGATATGCAGGAGATGAAGAACGCCGTTGACCAAACTGACAAAGAAATCAGCCAACGATTTGACTTCAAAGGGTCGAAAACAGAGCTGACATTGAAGGAAAAAGAACGCGAGCTTGAAATTGTTTCTGATGACGAATATAAACTGAACGCCGTTGTAGATATTTTAAAAAGCAAATGCGTGAAACGAAGTATTTCCTTAAAAGGCCTGGCATTTGGCAAACTCGAATCTGCCCTAGGAAGTACAGTTCGCCAGAAAATTGGCGTCCAAAGCGGTATCCCTGAAGACAAGGCAAAAAAAATCACTAAGGCAATTAAAGAACAGAAATTAAAAGCGCAAGGACAGATACAAGGGGATCAAATACGCGTGCAAAGCAAGAGTAAAGACGAGCTACAGGCAGTCATGACATTCCTCAAACAAGAGGACTTCGAAATTGATCTCACCTTCGAAAATTATCGCTAAAACTCACGCTACATTCCCCGCTCAGGAAGTAGCACACCTCTTGGTAAACGTTGGCAGGGCTCTGTCCAGGGCCTGTTGCCCAGCATTCGCTCGGAGTATATCTAATGCCCTTTCATAGGTTAGCTGGTCAGCTCCGATGGGAACATTAAGTCGATCTAAACTCTCTCTGGCTTCTCCGATAGCTTGAATTTCAATACTTCCTCGTTCGACATTCACCAATACAAGTTCAAGCAATGCGGTATTATGAGTCGTCTCTCCTGGAATCTGCGTCATCATTCGTTCTTCACCAAAACTGGCTGCCTCCGTCGATTCTGTACTGGAAAATAGCGCAATTATCAAATATTCGGCATCAACCTGCTGAGCATTTTCAAGAAGAGTTGTAAAACGATGATCCTTCTGGGTCGCCTCTATAAAAATAGGAACAATTTCAGACAGTTCACAATGTTTCTTCAGATAGACATGAGTCCGTTGAGCAAGCCTCGACAACATTGAATCCGAGATGGCTGGAGCAGCCTCAGGTCCTGATCCATCGGAGAAAATCATGAACGCAAACCGATGTTGATTGGGCCATATCTCCACTGGCCGCAATGTCATCGACTCGGTATGCACAGGCACACCGAGTAAAGCTGGCATCCTTGGGCTTGGAGTCGACACACATCCACCAACAGCCAAGATCAAACAACCTAAACAGACTCCCAATCGGAGAGGAAATTTCATGACGATGGCTCCTGACGCCAGGCCTTCTTGAAATGCAGTAACGCCTGCTTCATGGCATCATCAGCCGAAACAAGACGAAGCACGTCATAGGCTGTCTCCTCGGACGGATAGATTGGAGCTTGAGTTACATCGCGCCGAACCACAGGAAAGACATTCGACGCAATAGGCACGTTCAGACGCTCAAGAACTGACCAAGCGGAACCATTCGCATGAACGACCGGTTGACCGGTCGTGCCATGGACTAATGCTAATTCAACCAACGCATAGTTCTCTGCTCGAAAACCAAGAACTCGTCCCCGCCCACCACCTAACCCACCTCGTCCTCCTTGAAAAGAAAATTGATCAGGCACCTCATTTTCAACGCTGGATACCAAGGCTAACAGAAGATAGTCCAGTCCTTCTTTTTTGGCCAACTGAACAAACTGACGAGAATGCTGGCCTTGCTTGAATTGTGGTGAATCAATAACGTTCACGATGGTAATGGGAAAGTCATTGCTCAGCTTTGCCTGCAGTCGCTGCGAAAATCGCTCTAACCCTTCATCAGACAGAGCCGGCGCGGAGTCTGGATACGTCGTATCATTCATGACCACAAAACCGGCCATCACGGCTTCTCGAGGAAGAGAATCACCTGTTGAATTCGTGAGTAACTCCTTGTCCACACCAAAATACACAGGAAGTCGTTCTGGCACATTCTGGGTAGCACAAGCACTAAAGGTGAGGGTCAACAAACCCATGATCAGAAACCAAGACCGTTGCATAGGGGAGCCTCCTTAGCTTTGGCATGAACAAGAAATGAAGGTAAAAGTATATACATTGTCCCGCCCACTCATAGAATCGTCAAGGATGCCAATACATTCACCATCACACATCTTGCATCTCCAGGATTCATCGGGTAGGTTACCTGTATGTCGAACCCCCAGAGCAAATGGTTGCATATATTCTTCATATGCTTTTTGACCGCATCTCTTTCTGCATGCGATAAAATCTCAATCCCACGCTTATCGTTTGATGAGAAGCCAGAAACCAAAATACCCATATCAATCATTTATCATTTTGACCCAACCCTTTCCCAACATTCGAAAATTGTCGATGCCTGTGGACTCCCCTATACCATTCCTTCAGGCGACATTATTACCCAAACGTTTCTGAAAGTGGGGCAAGACCATTTTGTCGCCGCAAGAACCCAACCCAAGACCACGACGAACCCAGCAGAAAACCCATCAAATGCCTTGACGGTTGACCTAAATTTTATTGCGTTTAATTTTGATCCCATTGGACGTTCAGGTGAAGAGGATCGATACAATGTCAACGTTGGCTTACAACTCCAGGCCATCTATCAAGATCCACAAGGCAATGCCTTAGCTCAAACCCCACTGACCTACTCAGAGACCACCAGGCTGTGGACTCCAGCGCTATCGAGTCAATCAAGTTCATGTGCCACAGGACAATTTGATGCAGTGGTAGAAAATGCTGCTGAAACCTTGGCTCTTGAGATGGTCAACGTCCTTCCTCAGTTATATGGCCAAGCCCCACAACCCCCTGGAACCACTAGAGCTGAGCAGTCCGTACAAATCCCGACTCAAGCAATTCCCGTACAGTCAGCCTCGCTAGCATTTAGAACGATGCTGCAAGATGCAAATGATAACCTGGTACTTGAGGGAGGAGAACATCTGTCACTCCAAATTGAGACCACGAATAGGAGCGCCACCCCCTTACCGTCCGCCTATGTTGAATTACGAGGGAGTCAAGATATTGTTGATGCGTTTACCCAGGTGACCCCCATGCCCATTTCGATTGGTCCACTGCAGCCTGGAGAGACTAAAACCACAGAAGTTCGTGGAAAAATGCCAATCGAGGTCGAAGAAAAGAATGGCAAATTAGTGGTATCCATTTCTTTATCGCAAGGTATTCCGCCTGGGTCCCACACCATTCTTGCAGCGATTCAACGGAGCTCCTCGGCAACAGTCCCCACCGTCACGGAGATGAGCAAGCCACTCAGCGCCAGCCCCAAGAAAAAAAACCCTCAAAAGGCTTCTCACGAAAACTCACCATATCACGCAATGATTATTGGGCTGGACGAGTACCGTGACCCCTGGCCTCAAGCCCATCAAATACCACAAGAAGATCTACATGGATTGACCGATACACTGAAAGCCACAGGACTCTTTCCCGATATGCACATCAAGGTCCTCAAGGGCACTCATGCAACCCGCACAGACATTGAGGAACAATTAGTCTCCTTAGCCAAACATCAACTCACGCCAGATTCCATTTTCTTCTTGTATTACTCAGGCCATGCCTTCGTGGCTCCTGAAAATGGAGAAGTCTATTTAGTTCCCTATGAAGGATCGCCAACCGCTTCGAAAAAACGACTCATTTCCTTACGCAGCCTTCAACGGGTCTTGCACAAATTCAAAGCAAAACTCACCCTCCTGTTTTTAGATACGCCAGTCACGCAATATCTCGAAGCAACGGGGAAAGTGGTAGGGCTCAAAAAATCAACACCAGCCAATTGGCGTGCCATGATTCCGGTAGACGGTCAGATATCCAGCACTCGAATTATTCAAATTCGACGCTTACAGGGAGAATCAAATCGAGATCCAGCTCAACTATTGGCTGGATTGCTAGGCGGAAGTGACCAAAATCAAAACGGAACGGTGACTCTCGGAGAACTCTTGAGAGATTTAGAAGAAACCGCTGATATCATTCCATCCCAAACACAATACCTCCCATTCGCCGACATCCCATTGGCTCAATAGACTTTACGCAGCAATACTATAGCGAATCCAAATAAGTTCCAGCTTAACCATACGGACTTTCAGCGCGGTATCAAATGCTTCAAGGGTACGGAAGTTAATTGAATCGGCTATAGCTTCGATTTTCTATTTCACTAATCTTCACATCATTCCCAATGCACATGATTTGTTGGCACATGAAGGCTTCGTCCAGGGCAAATGACAAGGACCCAAGTCAAGTGCGGAGCCTACTGGAATTACCTGAACACGACATTCTCGCAAACACCCAATACATGCTGCCGAGTCACTGCACTCACACAGCCTAGGCTCCAGTTCGGAACACAATATGGCATTCAGAGAGAGAAAATGCCGCTGGCGTCTTTTTCTAATAGACCCTTAGCGTTTATCTTTGTCAGAATTGAAAGCGACTGGAGAATTGTCATCCTCTGCTCTAACACGAAGGCGAGCATTTGCTCGAATACGATCACTCTTCAGATTATTCAGTCGTTTCAGTGCCTTGACTGACAGGCCGAATTTCACGGCAATGCCTGAGAGCGTGTCGCCAGAATGAATGCGGTACCAAGTTGTTGGCGGGGATGGTTCTGATTGAGGGGCAAGAGATGGATTATCCGCCCTCTCTGCTCTAATACGAAGACGAGAATTCCATCGAAGACGATCTTCCTTCAGGTTATTGAGTCGTTTGAGTTCCTTTTCAGACAGACCGAACTCCCTGGCGACAGAGGCAAGTGTGTCACCATAATGGACGCGATACCAGTTGTCTGGCAGGGACGGTTCAGATTGAGAAACGAGAGATACGTTATCGTCCTTCTTCCCTCCGACCCGAAGACGATCGTTCCACCGAATGCGATCGTCCTTCAGATCATTGAGTCGTTTCAATTCCTTCTTCGTCAGATCGAATTCCTTGGCGACCGATGCAAGCGTGTCACCAAAGCGGACATGGTACCAATTTGCTGGTGGAGTCGGTTCAGATGGAGGAACAAGAGATGGATGTTCATCCTCTTCTCCTCTAACACGGAGTTGATCATTCCATCGAATACGATCTTCTTTTAGGTTATTCAGTCGCCTAAGATCCTTCTTTGTCAGACCGAACTCCTGAGCGACCGATGCAAGCGTGTCACCAAAACGCACGCGATACCAGGTGGCTGGCGGAGAGGATTCGGCTTCAAGTGCGATCGGAGCACTATCGTCCTCATTTCTTAAGCGAAGGCGATCATTCCATCGAATACGGTCTTCCTTCAGACTATTCAGTCGCTTAAGCTCCTGCTTGGTCAAACCAAACCGCCGAGCCACGTCATCCAATGTGTCACCAAAACGCACGCGATACCAGGTGGCGGACACTGGAGGAAGCTTCGCCCACATCTCAATTTGGTCGTGACGTTCTCGAACAAGGACCCCCTTGCCCTGAGGAACTTTTAACGAATAGCCATCTTCCAGGATGGGAACAATATTTTGTCGAAGTTCTGGATTCAATTCCTTGAGTGTCCCAAAAGAAATCCCCGTGGTTTTGGCCACAGCTTTTAGATGAGTACGCTTACGCACCAACGCCTCATGATAGGCATAAGGGCTAGTCGTATTCACCTTAAACCCATATTGGGTCGGATTCGAAGCAATAAGAACCGCTGCGATAAAACTGGGGACATAATCCTTGGTTTCACGCCTGATATACCCTGTTTTCCGAATTTTCCAAAAATCACGACTCCCGCTTTTTCGAATTGCTCGCTGAATTTTCGACCCGCCTGCATTGTAAGCCCCCAAAGCCAAAGGCCAAGATTTGAACTGATCAAAGAGGTCTCTGAGGTGCTGAGCCGCAGCAACCGTAGACTTGACTGGATCCCGTCGTTCGTCGACATACCATGTCACATCAAGCCCATACGCACGCCCCGTCGGTTTCATAAATTGCCAAGGACCTGAAGCACTGGCACTCGACAAGGCTCGAGGGTTAAAGCCACTCTCAACCAATGAGAGATAGCCAAGCTCTATCGGTAACCCGGCATCTTTAAAGGTACGCTGAACCAGACCTTTATATTTCTCAAATCGGTCAAGGTATTTCTGAAATCTATTGTGAATGTCATGTTGGTAATAATCGAGGATACGTTGCACATGCAGGTTGACCTCGAGCGGCATCATGGCATAAGAACGGCCAGTAGAAACCAGAATTGGCTGCATCCTATTTCCGTCAACATGCGGCCTTTCGAATGAGGACTGCGGAACGGACCAAGCATGTGTGACGACTGAATGATAGGATGCGAATTGGACAAAGGGGGGAAACACCCGAGGGTCTGTGGCAAGATCACTCTCTAACAAACCGTGAAAAGAATCAGCTCTATCAAGAAAAGGTCCTGCAGGACCTATAGGCCGAGCAAACGTCGATTGTAAAGTAGTAACCGATGCAGGCACCAACCTGTCTAAAGCGAAGCCATCTTGAGCAGATGCGGCGCCTATGATCGATAGACTCCACCACAAGGTTGTCACGCAGTAGACCGCAGAAAGACGTAGGCTGCTGGGTCGTTGAGTCGTTACCCTATTCACAATAGAAAAATTATTCCGAATTTTTGTTACGCAAGTATAACATACTCATCATTATGACAATGCTGTCAATGAATGATTGAACCTAGGCAGGGAAAGAATAAGATTCAGGGTTTATTGATTCTTACTCAGCAGAGAGACGAATCAAAGCGTACGCGAACAATATAGCGAATCCAAATAAGTTCCAGCTTAACCATACGGACTTTCAGCGCGGTATCAAATGCTTCAAGGGTACGGAAGTTAATTGGATCGGCTATAGGACTACCCCCATAAAAAGGGGACTACATTCATTGAACCTCAAATACGACTCTCTACCCACAAAAATGACTAAGATTCAAATATTAGAATGTGTAGGCCCTGGCAGGGCAAATGCAATAGTGACCAAAAATTGTACGATCCTTCAGCTCAGGGAAGATCAAAGCATTCGTCAACGTTGTAAAGACAATCCGATCTCTCATGGAATAGAAAAAACTCACATCAGTTTTGGAGCCTCATGCTGATCGGCACAACGTCATGAAACACCTCAAGATTCTGAAGTGAATTAAATCAGTCTTAATTTCCTTCTCAATAATTTTTGATTTGCTGAAGATGGTTCATGGCCGCCGACTTGGTGCCCAGTTAAAAATTCTAAAAAAATGATTTGCCCCCTATATCTTCCGAGAGGATAGGCAACCGCGACTGGATCCTGATGGAGGACTGATGCAACTCATACAAAGAAACGCCACCGAATCCAACAAACATCCAGTTGCGAAGACAGTTCTTTATAGTAAATAAAGAACATTTCAAACAGCTCAAGACAAGTGAGAGAAACCGTGGGGCCACTTGGCAGCCATTGCAAATGGGTGACCAATTTTCCAAATTGTCTCCTTGGCCAGTTTTCCCGCAGTACTCGAATTTCAGATAGGTTTCGTGCAGCAAATGAAAAAAGTCGTCAAACACATCAACAATCTATTCAAAAAACATGCGGGTATCGCACACTAAAACAATTATCCAACCATCACTTCGTCCTGCTAGTGTATAGGAAAGTTCCACTTACTACTTGAATCCAAGGGATACCGTAGTGCACTTCATTTTAGTATATGGGCTTCTCTTCATTAAAAATTCTTCAAACCGAGTCAGAGAATAAAAAGTTTCTGATTTTTTTTTTGTCAATTGCTCTATCGACACATCAACGCCAGTGTCAACCACTTTTGGCAATTCAGAGGACCAAATGTCTTCCGATACTTCACAATCAAAATAAAAAAGTCCAGTAGACCTTTGATAGGTTGAGACATAAACTAATCGATCTTTTCGTTTTTTATTATAAAACCCAATTGCACAAAGATCAGCATCCCAAAAATCAACAACATTCAACTCAAAATTAATTAATTCATTTTGCAAAAATTCGATTACTTGAATTATTGAGGGATCTTTTTCCATTTACTTCTCAAATCTTTTATTTGTGAGCAATTTCCGAATAGTTATATTCCCACTTTTTAATGCTTGCTCTACTGTTTGATGTTTAAACTCACCTGGGACTTCTCCCAAAATACCGGCCTTTCGAAAATTTTCTATAAACTTGCCTACTTCAATATTTAAATTTTTGAGAATTACCTGTGTCCCAATCACTTTGAATCCCTGCAGAAACTCCACCAATAACGGCCCCGATGGCTAAGCCAATGCAAAAAGGACAATGGCCGGATGGATCGTTGTAGACCAGGGGACTATTCGCTGCGTAGGTATAGCGATTGAGGGATTGCGGATCCAAAGCACTTGGCACAATGGTATCAGCTGAAATAAACCTTCCGAGAACCAGATCATAATACCGAGCTTCACAACACGGGGAAATCGGTAATCAAAAAAACACAAAGGAAAAGGTGGTTGATACTCGAAAAATATTTCATTGGGCATCAACAAACTCCTAGCCGCTCGAGCTACGATACCATAGGAATTGTATCGAAAAAACTCAGAGGCTTAGAATGATACTGCTAGGGAATAGAATAAGAATTAAATAAAAAAAACCCTGCCGAGGAAATCCTCGGCAGGGTCTTTAGGATAACGGGGAAGAAGTGGTTTCTCCCCTATTGTTGTAGATGACTTAGAAGTTGATCCAGAGTTGCGTGTAGCCCCAATTCTGATCAGCTGTGCCAAGATTATTCTTGCTACTGTAGTCACCGGTAAAGAAGTGACCAGCACCAATCTGCCATCCTACTTTATTGTCTTGGAAAAACATTGTGTAAACAATGTCTATTTCTCCACCCAATGACTTTTCATTATTACCTGCTGGCGTAGTCTTAAATACGGCTTGATTCGCGCCATACCAATTATCATTTTCTTCGGCAAGTCGCATGTAGTGTCCAGCAATTTCAAAGTGACTATCTTTGGTGGGACGCAATTGCAAGTTACCACCAAACGTCATCATGTTCTGCCAAGACATCAAGTCCATGTACCCAAAGTGAATATGGTTCGTTGGGAACAACTGACTAAAGGTATTTGCATTTCCATCGGTGCCACTATCATCACCAGATGCATAGTTGAATTCTGCGCCGATTCGAGGTTGCATTGGAACTGGCAATGTGACACCAGCATCAACATGCACGGCATAGGCACTAATATCAGTTTTACTTGCTCCACCGGCAGGGCCAACATGACCAAACTGATAGTAACCTTCAGCTGTCGCATCAACAATGCCTTTTTTGGTGGCAATTCGAGCACCAGTTGTATGTCGTGTCTGGTTTGGTTGTTGTCCACCACCAAAGTTTGCAGTAGCTCCTCCAACACCGCCAAATTCAGTGATCCAGGCTGGTTCAATTGTCACACCAGCAACTTTCATTGGTGCACGTAAGAAAAGGAGATTAGCATCTCCACCATAGCCACCACCTGAGGGAGAGGCACCACAACCACCAGAATTTTGATTGGCACAATTACCTTCTGCGAGGACTAACCAACCAAATTCAACTGGAACTTTGGAATGGTTATATCGAAAGGTCACACCATCAAATGCAAAACCCACATTGTTCCAATCAAAATGACCGAAAATACGATGGTTTCCCCAAACCATAAGCTGACGACCTGCTTTCATTGTCAGATTTGGTGCAATGAAGTTTCGAACCAACATAAATCCTTGTCGCAAGAACAAGTTTGTTCCACTATGATTTGGATTTATCCCTGGGTGACCCGCTGCGACATCTCCAAAGTTATTGGCAACTTGGGCTTGAGCAAAAAAGGCCACATCAGGAGAAATATCGTAGTTGAAGCCTAATCGAATCAATTGTTGGGTGAAGAATCGATTATCCTTTGTAGGAGTACCAGTGGAATTGGCCCCAAACCCAGAATTGGTTCGAAATTCAGGTCGAACACGCATGTCCCCAGAGATTGTGAGATTCTTCAAGTCAAAGGCTTGGCTTGTTGGGGGATCAAACTTGTGGTACGGAATTAAATCTGGAATAGCACGTGGCACTGCAGGCACATTGGTGTTCTTGTCCGTAGCCGGCGTTGTCTTTGCCGCAAAGACAGGAACCGCTGACATGGACACGATCAGACAACCTGCCGTGAACCACTTAGAAATACGATGAAATTCGCTCATTGCACTCCTCCTGTTAGATGAGTCCCCTGAATGTGTTCTGGGGGACAAACAGTTGCTCGCATTAAGGACCCATCTCCTTAATTTGAACAATTACGTTAATTGATTTTCTCTACCTTACCTTTTCCTCAGCTAATTTGATTCAAATACTGTGTCTATAACTGTCCACCAACAATGCCATATAAGCTAAAAACGTACCAATTGCTTCAAAACATTGCAAACTATTGATTTTTATATTAATTTACTACTTTCAGATGCTTGAAACCTTAAACTAAAGTATTTCAAGAAAGAGACGACTTGTTGTTAAAAAACAACACAATGGAAAAACAGGTTATTCCATTGCTATAGTGAGATGCCTTGTTCTGGTAGGGTTGGGACTTCATAGAAAAACGGGGGCGCACTGAAAAAGTCAAGTTTTGTTATCGATTCAATAATAGCGATGAAAATACGAGTGCTCCCCTCTCCAAACCCCTAAACAAGCTTATTCCCTCCTTGCGTCTCTGAATCAGATTCCGTAATTCCCTTCACGTGATCCTCAACCTCTTTGACTGAGGCCTCAAAGTCTTGTTCCACCGATTTGAATTCTTGCTGGATCATATTGATTTCTGGCTCAACTGACTGCCGGAGATCTTCTGTTGTTTCCTTAAATCCTTTGACGGCTTTGCCGACTTGCTTGCCAATTTCCGGTAGCTCTTTTGGCCCAAACAACAAAAAAGCGATCACCAAAATGATCAAAACCTCCATGGCGCCAAGACCAAACATAATTCAATAGCAACGAGTTCGGGGTTTGAAGAAGGAGGCTGGGACCCTCCTTAGCTTTCACGCAACATGCCCCGAATTTCTCATTTATCCTTGTCTGGCTTGTTCTGGTTGTGGAGGTGGTGGCACGGCTTCCGCCGCAGGCGGTGGCGTTACCACTTGGGCTGTCTGCTGTGCTTGAACTGGTTCCGTCTGTTGAGGAATTTCTTGTGTCATATTAGGCTCGTCAGGGTTTGGGGTCACATCATAGGCATCTGCTTCATGGACGGACTTCTTAAAGCCCTTAATGGCCTTTCCTAATCCTTCACCAAGCTGGGGTATTTTGCCTGCGCCAAAAATAATTAGCACAATAATTAAAATAAGGAGCAATTCCATCCAGCCAAATGACCCAATCATAACGAAACCTTTCGTTTCACTTGCAAATTCATAATACTCAAGATTCTCACTCGAGTCGCGGTAGTATACTTGAGCAATCGAGAAAAATCTACATAAATCGACAGCAGTCCAACCTAAGAGACCGTAAGAAAAAAGTGTGTATAGTCCACTAATTGAGGGGGCTCTTGCAGCATGCCCCGAATCCCTTCCTTCTCATATCCTAGCTTCTCTAGAGCAGTCTGCGCTTCATTAATTTCTGAGGCAGTGACATAGGCGATGGTGTCTGGAACACCCTCAGGCTTAAAGTCTCGAATAATCGCTGCCAGCGCGGCTTTCTCCTCAGCAGGCATGGCATCTCGGAGAGGAAATTCAATCACTCTCTTGTACTGGCTGCGATACGAGGTATTCAGAGCTTCCAATGTTCGAATTACAAGCGCATCACACTCCCATGACTCCGGGCTTGGGAGACTTGGATGGGCTGCGAGTAAGTCCATAAGCGTCAAGACGCTCTCTCCAATATGGGCTCCCACGTATTCCCGCTGTGACTCAATATTGGCCTTGGCACCCAGATGCTTGGCGATCTCTTCGAGTAAAGCAAAATTCACCATGAAACTGAATTGCCCCCCATGTACGGAGTAACATGGTTTCTCTGGATCATTGAGCACCTGCTGACTATAGGTTCCCGCATCAAAACTGCTAAATCCAAGGGAAGTGGGTGACAGTAAACGCACGGCTTCCTTCATGGTTGAGGCAGCCCCGGTATTAACAGGGACAAGAACCTCTTCATCAATGTTTTTTAGGAAGTCGGAAATGGTCCTGCGAAAGGATAACGATTTCGATTCAACTGCATGGTATTCGCGTTCCCACACTAAATCTTCCAGAAAACTTGGATGCTGGGTGAGGGCATCAATATCTTTCTGATCAAAGGCCTGGACAAACCCTTCCCAATCTTCAATCTCGGCAAGCTTTGCCTCACTCACATTTGGCCGAAGATGCTCTTCGCTCAAATCACTGGCTTTTCGTAACAGTAATTTTGTGGGCAGTTCACTCCAAAATTCATTACAGATAATCCGATCAACAGACCCGTCCGCTACCGACTGTAAATTTTCTATACTTGCACAGGTAAAGATCGTTCGCTCATGATGTGGCGCAAGGTCTTTATTGTTTTTGGCTTCGGTCAATACCGCATCATGTTTATCAATAAGGTGATATTCCACAAAGGGAAAAAACTGATTATCCGTATCTAATGCCTTGAGACGATCCAAAAAACATGCGGCCAGATTACCATTCCCACAGCCCCACTCCATGACCACAAGAGCTGCCTTCGCAGGTCCGTCTTCAGGGGAACGATTCTTTGCTCGCTGTAACAAACGACGAAAATAATCCTCAGCTAACGCATAGGCGAGGCGTGAATCTGCCGAGGCAAACGTTTGATAAAACTCTCGGACTCGTGAACCTCGCAATCCATAAAACACTTCATTGATATGAGACTGCCATTCATCAACAGGCAGAAAATCCCCTATGAGCTGGGGAAGAGCATCAGGATCTAACGAGGATTGCAACGCCATAACGATATCCCTTCAATCATCATAAGTTATTGAAATTACTAAAGAAAGATTGAGATTCTAACAGACTACCTACCCCCTCGCAAGACACGGCAGGAGTTTCTTGACAGACACACAAAACAAAGAGTAGAGATTGAGAGCATGCAATCTCTTTATATGAAGAGATGGGACAAGCAACAGCCAAAACCGATCATGAAAGATTCTCCTGCATCCCCGATCTCAGGTAATCATATGTTTTTTTTAACCGCCATCCTGTGGGTCTTTCTTCTCGTTACGCCTTTACCTCTGCATGCAGAGGAACTTAAGCAACCACTCACTCCTGTCTTTCAACCAGATGAAACTCAACATGGTTTCTCAGAATTCCAAAGTTTACCAGAGATACCTTCCTCAACTCCTCCCCCACAACAAGGTGATAAGCCCCATTCCGATCTCTCCCCACCCATTAACACTGAGCAACCGCCAAAAGGCGTCTTTTACCAGTTGGATTTTGCAAAAGATCTTGAAGATGATGAAGGCATGAGACGAGGACATTTCGTCTTCCCCATCAACCCAACCAGCACCCTACCATCCGATGGCCAACCGATATATCTTGTCTTTCAAGTCCATTCCCACTTCGCATCCTACGAGGTCTTTGGCCAGCTCTACCCTGAACATGTAACAGACCTTTCCCCAGACACATTGCTTGATGAAGATGCCATGCATCTAGCCCTGGAAGATGATAGTGGCTATCTCCAATTCGACCCTCCCACTCATCAATGGCCAATTGGCACGTATCGCGTCAAAATCTTTGTGGGATTCGAGGCAAGTCAATTTAATTTAATGGGCACCATGCGCTTTTCCGTGATACCAGCATCCGCCTCGCCGTGACCTCTGGTCCCTCACCAACCTGCCTATCTAATGGCACTACAAGGGTTGACAGGTCTTAGGTCTTTTAGTAATGTGATGAGCAGTTTACCCTAAGCATGTTTTTCTGCTCGTGCCGTTCAATTCATTCACTCTCACGACCACTCAACCAAGCCGTCGCCTCATGAGCATGAAGCGAGATGAGGAACCATTCTAGATGAAAAAAACTGGCTGGACGCTTCTGATGTTCGTCCTGATTTGCGGACTGTTCGGGGGAGTACTTGGAGAGATTTTTCGAGTGGTCACACCACCCGGCACCGTTCAAAATATCTTCGCCAGATCATTGGCTCCAGGATTAGATCCTCCCGTCACCATCGATCTTGTACTGATCAAATTCACGTTTGGATTCCTGCTTAAAATGAATTTCTTTACCTTCGTTGGGGCGATATTGGGTTTTTATCTTTATAAAAACCTCTAGTCACCTATTTCTAGTTCCTTTTGCCGCAAACCCCGGATCTTGTCACGCAACATTGCAGCTCGCTCATAATCCAAGGACTTGGCCGCCGCTTTCATCTCTTTCTCTAACCCGGCAATCACTTTCGCAATACCTCCTTCTGTCTGATACATTGCCTCTTCTTCAGCCGCAAGACTGAGCTCAGGATAGGTGGCTTCGGCAATGTGTCCATCCAAATCATGAATACGCTTAATGATCGATTCAGGAGTAATCCCATGCTTTTGATTATAGGCCAATTGGATTTTTCGACGGCGAGCAGTTTCCTCCAACGCCACCCGCATAGAGTTCGTCACCACATCGCCATACAGAATTACCTTGCCTTCACTATTACGAGCGGCACGCCCAGCCGTTTGAATCAGAGCACGCTGCCCTCGTAAAAATCCTTCTTTATCTGCATCCAAGATACCCACTAGGCTCACCTCAGGAAGATCCAACCCTTCACGCAGCAAATTGATACCGACAAGTACATCAAACACCCCACGTCGTAGGTCACGGATAATTTCAGCCCGCTCTAACGTTTTGATATCTGAATGAAGATAGCGAACCTTCAACCCGACATCGTGATAATACTCAGTCAGGTCTTCAGACATACGTTTTGTCAATGTCGTGACCAACACACGATGCCCCTTGGCCAATACCAAGCGAATTTCCTGCAATAAATCTTCCACTTGTCCTTTTGCTGGCTTCACTTCCATGACGGGATCAATCAGTCCAGTTGGACGAATAATTTGCTCAACGACAAACTTCCCCGAATGCTTCATTTCATAGGGTCCAGGCGTGGCGGACACCGATACGACTTGATGCATGCATTCTTCAAATTCAGGCAATTTCAACGGTCGATTGTCGAGTGCAGACGGCAAGCGAAAGCCATAGTTCACCAGGTTTTGCTTGCGAGAATGATCGCCTTCATACATCCCTCCAAATTGTGGAATCGTGACATGCGATTCATCGACAACCAATAAGAAATCTTTGGGGAAATAATCCAACAAGGTGGGAGGTGGTTCACCTGGCCCTCGTCCACTGAGATGTCGAGAATAATTTTCAATCCCATGGCAGTAGCCCATTACTCGAATCATTTCCAAATCAAACTTGGTACGCTGCTCAATACGCTGGGCTTCCAGTAATTGATTATTCCGATGAAAATAGGCAATCCGTTCCTCGAGTTCTTCTTCGATGCCGGCAATGGCACGTTCATACCGATCTGGTGCGATGACGTAATGGCTTTTGGGATAAATGGGAATCTTAGAAATCCGCCTGAGCGATTGCCCAGTTAGTGGATCTATCTCGTGCAGGGCCTCAATTTCATCACCAAACATTTCTACTCGTATGGTGTGTGAATCCGAAGCCGCAGGGAAAATCTCGATCACATCGCCTCGAGCGCGAAACATGCCACGCTGTAACTCCACATCGTTTCGTGAATACTGAATCTCCACCAACTTGGCCAGAATCGCCTCACGCCGAATTTCCATGCCCTCTTCTAGAAAGAGCAGCATGTCATGGTAGACCTCAGGTGATCCCAGCCCGTAAATGCACGACACGGACGCGACAATAATAATATCATTGCGTTCCAATAATGCGGTCGTCGCCGCATGCCTCATCTGGTCAATGGTGTCATTGATCGATGAATCTTTCGCAATATAGGTATCCGTGGTAGGGATGTAGGCTTCAGGTTGGTAGTAGTCGTAAAAACTCACGAAATACTCCACCGCATTGTCAGGGAAAAATCCTTTGAACTCCTGATAGAGTTGCGCCGCCAGGGTTTTATTATGCACCACCACCAGCGTGGGCCGCTGGACATTGGCAATGACATTGGCCATGGTAAAGGTCTTCCCAGAACCCGTCACGCCTAACAGCATCTGGTGCGGAAACCCTTTATTGATTCCAGCGGTTAAGGCAGAAATCGCCTTACCTTGATCACCTTTCGGGACGTAGTCAGATTGAAGCGTAAAAGTATCCATCAGCATTCTATGTGCCATGAAGTTTAGAGCTAAAACAGCCCGGTGATGTTACCAACATTATCTACGCCAATGTCATTCGCCGCGGGAACCTTGGGGAGTCCTGGCATGGTCATGACATCCCCCGTCAACACCACAATAAACTCGGCTCCAAGAGAAAGTCGAATTTCACGAACAGGGACGCTAAACCCTATTGGTGTACTTTTTTTGGTAGGATCTGTTGAAAAGCTATATTGCGTTTTGGCCATACAGACAGGCAAATGCCCATAACCTGACTGCTCAAGTTCCGTAAAACGATCCAAGACGTTCTTGGGAAATTCCACATCATCTGCCCGATAAATCTCTTTGGCGATCATTCGTACTTTGTCGGCTAAGGATAGATCATCTGGATACAGTTCACGAAAATCTGCTTCGCCCTGTTCAATCACTCGTACCACTTCCTCCGCTAAAGCCAACGTCCCATCTCCACCTTTGGCCCAATGTTCTGCGAGCAGAACTTGCACGCCCATGTCAGCACAAGCCTTCTTGACTAGTTCAATTTCAGCCTGAGAATCTGAAGAAAACTGGTTCACCGCCACCACCGTCGGCACACCAAATTTCTGCACATTTTCCACATGCTGTAAAAGATTGGGAAGTCCATCTTTCAGAGCCTGACAATTTTCTTGATTGAGCTGTTTGGCATCAACTCCACCATGCAGCTTCAAGGCCTTTATCGTCGCCACGACCACTGCACAAGCAGGACGAAGCCCTGCTCGGCGACATTTGATATTGAAAAATTTCTCGGCTCCAAGATCGGCCCCAAAACCAGCCTCCGTCACGACATAATCCGCTAATTTTAATGCGGCTTTCGTTGCCACGACCGAATTACACCCATGTGCAATATTTCCAAATGGTCCGCCATGGACCAAGGCCGGGTTATGTTCAAGAGTTTGAACAAGGTTTGGATTAAAGGCTTCTTTCAACAAGGCTGTCATCGCACCTTCTGCCTGAATATCTCTTGCAAAGATCATTTCTTTTTTCGCAGACCTGCCGACCAGAATGTTCCCTAATCGTCGCTGAAGGTCTGAAAGGTCCGTAGCTAAACAGAAAATCGCCATAGCCTCAGACGCAGCGGTAATATCAAACCCTGCTTCCCTTGGAAACCCGTTTGCCGCTCCACCTAATCCTGTCACCATCGTGCGCAAAGAACGATCATTCATATCCATCGTTCGTCGCCATGTCACTCGGCGTGGATCTAATTGAGGCTCATGCCCCCAATAGATGTGATTGTCCACCATCGCAGACAGCAAATTATTCGCTGAGGTGATCGCATGAAAGTCGCCAGTAAAATGAAGATTGATATCGGACATTGGCACCACCTGCGCATACCCCCCACCACATGCTCCCCCCTTCATCCCGAAGCATGGTCCTAAGCTGGGCTCTCGAATCGAGACTATCGTGTTCTTGCCGATCTTATTGAGTCCATCAGCCAAACCGACTGATGTCGTCGTCTTTCCTTCCCCTGCCACCGTGGGAGTCATGGCTGTGACTAAAATTAATTTTCCATCAGGACGGTCACGAAATTGATCAAGGGAAGACAGTGGAATCTTCGCCTTATATCGCCCATAGAGTTCGATCTGCTCTGGCAATAAACCTAAACGGTCTTGGGCAATCTCATGAATCGGCTGCAACAGGGCTTGGTTAGCAATTTCAATATTGGTCTTGGCCATCGAACGCTCCTCGGGTTTTGACGATGAATTCACAGACGCGCATGGGCACAACGGTCAATCATAGCAATGACGACGAGATGAACACCATGCAACGAGAGGTATTCATGCTCTCTCATCCATCGCCTGACTCTTGCCATTTCAAAGGAGGCACACAGAATTCATACTGGACTTTGCCTCCTTCCCCTCTTAGGATGTTCAACAAGAATATGGATACAATGCAGGTTTCCTGATCATGATGAAAAATCACGGTAGTTCAAATCGGTTCATCTTTTCTCGCGGCGGATCTCCCATTTGAAAACGTTCACCTTCTTGCACTAAGGAGCGCTATGCGACGTATTTTTCAAATCCTTGGCTGTGTGCTCATGATTCATCTTGGATGGACTGCAACTCTTTTCGCACAAGAGTTTGAAGTGGGAACATCTATTACACTTCATGCCACCAAACCAGTGGGCGTGCCACTTCATCGAAAAGATCCACCCAATTACTGGAAGCATATTCCAACGGAAACCCAAGTGACGCTCGAGGATATCGACTCGAATGGTAAATGGCTGATCGTTCGAATGCCTTCGGGAGAACAGGCCTGGGTCAGCACAAAATACATTCGTGTCAGTAATCCACTTCCCCCATCATCAACGCCTCACGCGACGCGCAGCATTCATACACAATCATCTTCGCCAACCGTGTCTTCGGACGACGATGAAGAGAAAGTCTGGCAGTCCCGAAGTGGATGTGAGCAGGTCGTGAGGAAAGGTGGACGGATGGCAGAAGCCACCTCAACTACCATGCGCATCGCCACGTGGAATATTCGATGGTTTCCCATTGGACACCCGAAGGATCAACCAGGTACCTCTGCGACGCCCACCGACATCGATTGGCTCGTCTGCACGCTCGTCTGGATGCAACTCGATGTCCTCACCGTACAAGAAACCTTATCAACCTCACTGGCGAACACCGCGTGGAACACCGTGACCCAGTTGCTTGCTCAACAGACCGGAGCCAAATGGAAATGGTATCGACAGCCTTGTGGACGACCAAATGATCATCACATCGGATTATTGTGGAATGACTCACTGGTTGAACTTTCCCAATTTGAAAGTCTGTGGCAATTCAATTCCAAAGCCAATTCCGCGAGAAAAGCCTGCACATTTGGACTTCGCCCTGGACAATACGTTCACGTAAAATCACGAAAAAAAAATGGAGTAGACTTTCATCTGATTGGCCTTCACCTCAAATCAGGCCCAACGGTCATGGCTGTTGAGCAACGTCAAAAGGCCCTGAATAGTATAGATCGAACGGTCGCCCCACTCGTGAAACAAGATCAAGACATCATCATTCTCGGAGACTTTAATACGATGGGAGCGGGAGACCGTCAGTCACAAACCACCGAGTTAAAATATCTACGCCGGAAAGTCGGCAAAGAAAGTCCCGGCTTTAACGATCTCAAACTCACACCGCAATGTTCCCAATATTTCAGAGGCCGAGGCGGGTGGCTCGATCACATCTTGGTCTCGAAGGGCATGAAAGAAATACAAGGCAAAAAAGCCCGAGTAACCGGATATTGCGGCGTCGCCAACTGTGAAAAAATCAAAGGGAAGTATCCTGCAGCCTACCAACACTTATCCGATCATTGTCCTGTGGTTGTCGAAATCACCAACCAGGATAAAGATTAAAAAAACCAAGTCCATTACAACAACTCAGGCTAGGGCCACCCGCCCTAGCGGCATGAAGCTCCTCTCAAAATGAGGTAACCATTAAGACACAAGACAAAATGCACCTCTTTTTTGATCTAGACGGCACACTCACCTACCCGTTCCTTGGCATCACCACATGCATCAGCATGCGCTCACTGCACTAAACAGACCTGCTCCAATGCCTGAAACCCTTCGCTAATGTATCGGGCCTCCCTTAAAATCAAGTTTCGCCACATTACTACATTCTACAGACGAATCTCTCCTAGATATTGCGTTGATGGAATTCCGCGAACGCTATAGTTCCATTGGACTTTTTGAGAACAAGCTTTCCCTCACATCGAAGATGCTCTTAAGGAATTGGAGTCATCTAGATACAACCTCGGGGGGGGGCAACCTCTAAGCCAACCGCTTTTGCTAAACGCATTCTGGCGCACTTCGGACTAGAACGGTATTTTGACTCGATTGACGATAGCCAGCTAAACGGCACACGAAGTGACAAGGCTAGCTTACACGCTTATATCTTAGAACGAGATAACCTGACTGCCCCAGAGACGGTGATGATTGGAGACCGAGAACATGACATGCTTGGGGCCAAACACTGCAACATTCCTCGGCTTGGCGTGCTCTGGGGCTATGGCTCGAAGAAGGAGTTAGAGGATTCAGGTGCCTCTATCTGTATCGAATCTCCAAAAGAGTTAAGGAATGCCATCCTCACAGTCGCCACACAATATCCAGATGCTCATGTGGGATAATTGAGCGTTAGCTTGAATGTGCCCAAGTGCTTGCAAACAGACATGCAGATGACGATCTCTCGAAGAACCTATCAAATCAAGAGAGAGAGCGGAAAATAGCGGTTCCAGTAGTCCACTGATTAGGAAAGAGGGGAATGAAAGCACAGTCATTGAGTATTTCCAGAATGTCCCAACCTACCTTCTTGCATAAGCCGACGTCTTTTCTCAGCTTCAATAAAAATTCGCTTCACACGGGGGTGAGCATCTTTAATGTGTTGATCCATCTTTGCCACGGTCGACTCCACATGTTCGGACGATAATCCATCCTGAAAACCCACACTCACATTCACGAGGATAAATTCCGGTCCCATATGCATCGTTAACACTTCATTCACATGCTTAATTTCAGGATACCCATTAGCAAGCTGCCGAATATCTTGCACCACTTCACGATTGGCACTCTCACCAATCAACAGGCCTTTTGTCTCATAGGCCAACCAGACCGCCGTGGCCCCTAGGATCAATCCAATAATCACTGTGGCCACACCATCAAGATACGAAAACCCAGTGACCTGTCCTAACCAGATCCCCATAAACGCAACGACGAGCCCTAACACTGCGGCAGAGTCTTCGAACAACACCATAAAAATCGTGGGATCTTTCCCGCGTTGCACCGCTTCCATATAAGACCATTTTCCTTTTGCCGCAGAAAATTCTTTAAATGCGAAAAACCACGCCCCTCCTTCAAACACCAATGCCAGGCTTAGCACAATATAATTGATCATCGGACTTTCTACTGGCTCTGGATGAATGATGTGCCGCACACCTTCATAGAGCGAAATCCCCGAGCCCAACGCAAAAATTAAGATGGCAACAACAAAACTCCAAAAATACACTTCTTTGCCATGTCCAAAGGGAAACTGTTCGTCGGCCGGCTTCTTCGCACGATGCAACCCATATAGCAAAAGCCCCTGATTTCCAGTATCCACCAGTGAATGAATCCCCTCGGCTAACATCGCCGAACTCCCTGTAACCAAAGAGGCCCCAAACTTTGTGACCGCAATCAGTGCATTCCCAATTAATGCCGCATAAATAACTTTTTTTGAACCAGCAGCCATCCATCCTCCCCAGTCATCTCTTGAAACATTTCCATTCGCTCACCGCGAGACCATCAATTGTACAATGTTCTCCTCATTTGAACACCAGGCCTTCTCTCTTCGCGCTGCGAACCACGAACTATTATGCCATGACA
Source organism: Nitrospirales bacterium (assembly GCA_029261355.1). GTDB lineage: Bacteria > Nitrospirota > Nitrospiria > Nitrospirales > UBA8639 > JAGQKC01. The sequence continues at coordinate 79,434 of JAJDBM010000040.1, forward strand.
TCCATTCACGACCAACCTATTTTTCGTCAACCACAAGAGAAAAATCCCTCAAGAACTTCACTCAAAGCCATACCAACTGGAGTCACCACATCATCTTGGCTCCCCTGTACATTACTCCGACTCTGTGCCCTGCGAATCTTGAAATAATGTAGATCTCAGTCATCCTAATGATACGTGCACCGATTTCATTGACTCTCCAGATCCGCTTGCCCGGGTGGCTGCCAAAATACGGCACATTATCGACCCCTCTGTCGAGGTTGTTATGGTTCCTGGAAACCCTTACGCTGAAGGGAGAAACTTCGACTCAGCATCCAATCGTTCGCATTCGGTAGACTGTCAGCCTTAACTCTCGCTGAATACGTTGGCACCCAATACTAGGCAGGGATGATGAAAATCCCATATCCAATTTCGCCATACGACAACACTGCCAGATCCTTATGAGAAATGAGTAAATACAGAAGCGAGTTTTCCTTGGAAACGAACACCAACTCCATCACACGTTGTACCTGGGCAACCAATGATTTACTGATCCAGTACCACGATACAGAATGGGGCATTCCGCTTCATGACGATCAACGGTTATTTGAATTTTTGATTCTTGAAGGGATGCAAGCTGGCATGAGTTGGCACACAGTCCTCAAAAAACGCCAGGCGTTTCGGACTGCATTTGATAACTTCCAAGCGAGAAAAATATCAAAATACCCTCACGAAAAAGTTGAACAACTCCTACAAAACACCAGTATTATCCGAAATCGTCTAAAAATACTGGCTGCCATAAAAAATGCCACGTCTTACATGTCCATACAAAAAGAATATGGAACCTTCGATCACTATATTTGGCAATTTGTCGATGGAAAACCCATTCAGAATCATTGGCCCCATCACCAACATGTTCCAAGCTACACCGCTGCTTCTGATTCAATGAGCAAAGATCTCAAACACCATGGATTTTCTTTTGTTGGCTCGACGATTTGCTATGCCTTTATGCAAGCCACGGGAATGGTGAATGACCACACGACCAACTGCTTCCTATACAGGGATGGTTGAATAATTAGGCGCTCCATCAGACAACAAGTCCAGAAACGCGTTGAACACAAGGCCTCGGGGCGGTTCAAACTACCTCGTCCAACAAGACCACAATACGGGAGCACGGGAATTTGGCGAGAACGTCGCTGGCGGTTTTTTGCAACAGACCCATACAGCCAAATTCAAATACCGTAAACTAGGATTTACCCTTCCATCAAAAACCTTACATCTCTTTACCTAGTACACACTGTGTTGTATAGTTAAATTAATCTTAACCGTATAGGTTGTGGCCCTCATTCTCTCGAACATTTTCTGTCCTAATGATTCCTCTTTCCAGATCTCACAGCCATAGGTAAATCGGGTTCAACACCCTCAAGAATGGCATTTACCCTGGAGGTTTATCATGGCCACAAATGTCAGTCGCCCCCCACATCTACCTTTTCCACAAAAAACACACGCAACGCTTGGAGCAATTGGTTGCTCGGGAGATCTGCTACGTCGTAGGTTTTCTGGTCTATCGACCGTTTCATTCGGAAACAGAAGGCAAACAACTTCACAAGAGAGCAGAATTCAAATTGCGAAAATTATGTGATTTCCAATTCCCAATTTTGTCCGAAAATGCCAGTTTTCGCACCGACACATTAAGGTAGACACCCAACCTTTGATTATTTTTCTCTTCGTCCTTAAGATTTTCCGAATACTCTCTGCAAAACGGTGAGACATCTTTCACCACAGCTATCCTCTTCTATGAGAAAGAGGAGAAAAATCTTTTTACGTTAAGGCCTGACATGATGTTCTTTTCGTCCAGACACGAGTCCTATTCCAATCAACCACATGCCAACTGGAATTCCGATCCAAAGCAACTCATTCGCCAGGACCTGGACTCCCCATTCACTAAAAAAACTTGAAATCCCAATGGGTGAGACTTTCACCGGAGTCCAGGGGAAAAAATATCGACTGTTTTCAATAGGGGCAAAAAATGCCACGCCAAGGCCACCATTTGTTAGAGCATCTAAAAACCCATGTGACGCAGTGACAAGAGAAAAATGGGCGACCAATTTCTTACCTTCAGTTGATTTTAACAACACCGTTGGAAACCCAAACCGAACAATTCCAACACCAAAAACCAATGCAAATAATAGGGAATGTGTCAGTCCCCGATGTCCCAAGACATGCTCATAGGGTATGCCAACCTCAAAGGCGAGCACGTCAAGATCAGGAGCAATGCTACAGAAAACCGTCAAGATCCAAAAGCGTTTGGGATTGACAGTCCAAAGATGAGAACGTCCGATGACATAGGCTACAAGAGCATGGGAAAAGGCAGAGGCCATGAGAGCTCACACAATGAAAAGATGAACGAATGGTATCAGGAGAGATTCAACGCTCGATCAATGGCGGGATCGGCCAGGCTTGTCGCGACCAATTGCACCCCAGAGAAATTGTGGTTTTGACTATGTATTCCAGGTACAGCGACGGTGTACGCCCCAGCGGACATGGCCGCACGACAACCGATTTCACTATCTTCTAATACCAGAAGCACCGCCGGCTCTATCTCAAATTGTTGCGCAGCCTTCTGATAAATTTCCGGTGACGGTTTGCCATTCACAATATCCTCAGCCGTCAAAAAAAATTGAAATCGATCGGCTATACCCACAAGCTCCAACACACGATCCACAAAGTACCGTCGACTACTGGTTGTCACAGCTTTCGGAATGTCACGTTTCTCTATCTTATCCAATAACGGCAACAAGCCTGGCATGGGGGCCAGTCGTTCCTCGAGTAGCCCTGAAAAGATCTCATCAGTTTCTTGTTGTAACTGCTCTACCGAATCATCTAAATGATGCCAATCAATCATCACTTGAAGTGCCGCTGAACTTTGACGTCCCATCATATTATCCAGCAATTCACGAGTCACCTGCTTTCCACGTCTAGCCAACAACACTCCACCAACTTCAGTGTAGAGCTCCTCTGTGTTGACCATCAATCCATCCAAATCGAATGCCACAGCCACAATTGTCGAAGTTCCACCAGACTGATTCATAAATATATTTTCACTTTTTTAGATTCTCCCCTTTTCATTCCCTATCCCAAGATCATGTTTGCTTGTATGATAGAGACTATTATCCATCAACAGGTAAACAATGATCGAAAACTGAACGTCATATTCCACATGTGACGATAGCATATCTGCCACATCATTCAACCCATCTCGCTCTATGATTTCGACACTCAGCAATCATCAATTACACAAAATATGGTGTAACAGCCAAGCACCGCTATTTTTTGCCTGCACTATTTTCGGCATAGGACTGTCCATCTCCACCATAACATTCGGGTTCACTGATGCGGCTCAGACCATTCCTCGCCCGTATCATGACAAACAGATATCCGACGATCCTGAATACATACGGCAGTCACGCTATCTCACCATGGAAGATGGAGTCAAAATTGCCATAACGGTCTATCGACCCGTGGATGGGCAGAATGACCGTCTACGCCCTACGATTCTTCATCAAACACGTTACTGGCGTTCCATTGAGTATCGTTGGCCTTTGTCTCTCTTGAAAAAAGACTTACCCCGCGGCTTAATGGGGACTTACGCGACACGCTTTCTGAACAATGGATATGTGTGGGTCGACGTAGACGTGCGAGGGTCTGGCGCATCATTTGGCTCTCGCCCCTATGCCTACACACCACAAGAAATCCACGATGGAGCAGAAGTCGTGGAATGGATTATTCAGCAACCCTGGTCCGATGGGACGGTTGGAGCCCTCGGTATTTCCTATGGCGGTGCCACGGCGGAAATGCTCCTGGTGAACGAACATCCTGCCGTAAAAGCCGTCGCCCCACTTTTTTCTGGGTATGACATTTACCCAGAAATTGCCTTTCCCGGTGGAATCCATCTCACGTGGTTTACGAGAACATGGACTTACATCAACAACGAACTTGATCAAAACCAGCTCCCATTTAGAGGATGGCTTACCAAGGCCTTCGTTCACGGTGTCAGTCCAGTCGATGTTGATCATGACCGATCACTTCTCATGAACGCTCTCTCAGAACATCAAAAAAATTGGAGTCCGCACCATGAGTCCCTCAATCTCACGTTTCGCGATGATGTCCCTTCCTCGCATGCCATACCCAACATCGACGCACTCAGCTCTCACGTCTATACAAAAGAAATTGCAGGATCAGGAGCGGCGATCTACAGTTATAGCGGTTGGTTTGATGGAGCCTATCACCTCGCAGCGATTAGACGACATCTTGCCCATGACAACCCTCACAATAAACTCATTATTGGACCATGGGATCATGGAGGAAAGAGCAATATCAGCCCATTCAATACCGGACCTTCAGCATTTGATCATCAAGGAGAACTCCTGAAGTTTTTTGATTATCACCTGAAGGATCAGAAAACGGGCATTGTGGATGAAGCACCCATCCATTATTTCACGATGGGCGAAGAACAGTGGAAAGCGAGTCAATCCTGGCCACCTGAGGCCACCAACGTCCCTTACTTCTTTGAAGCAGAACGTCAACTCACAACGACCCATCCAAAAAGTAACATGGCCAATGATCAGTATGTCGCCAATCCAAACGTAGGGACAGGAACCCAGAGTCGGTGGAATACATTAGTCGGGCAATCACTGCCGACTCCGTATGCTGACCGACCTCAGGAACGCGACCAACTATTATCGTATACCTCAGATCCGTTGGAGCAGAACATGGAAGTGACCGGTCATCCAATTGTGACAATTTTTCTCAGCGCAAATACCACAGATGCCACCGTCTTTGCGTATCTCGAAGATATAGACAAAACAGAAAACGTGACCTATGTCACAGAAGGTCAACTACGCGCAATCCACCGAAAAGTCCTTAATCCTCCCCAACACTTTCCCAAAGGTGTTCCGTACCGAACCTATACTCGTCAAAACGCATCACCGCTCACTCCTGGAAGCGTTGCTAAACTTTCATTTGACCTTCTTCCAACCTCCTATCAATTTAAACAAGGCCACCGTATCCGATTATCAATAGCCGGTGCCGACAAAGACCACTTCGCCCTCTTACCTGGAGAGAATCCCACCTTCACCATTCATCGTTCTAATCCATATCCATCACACCTTGATCTTCCGGTTATTCGATAACCTTCTCCCCACCTCTTCTGCCTCTCGCAAAAAATGACAAGGTAAAAGGTAAGACCAGGGCTTCGTTCGATCTCACCATACAACTTAGATTTAACGACTCACTCAAAACCTCCGATAAATCTCTTTTCCATTTTTAGCAGTGGAGATCATTTACCAGAGGAAATTTCCAAATTCTATTGCGTGGAAGATTCAGCAATCAGAGGACCGAGAACTAGTTTTTAACAGTGAGGAGATTGGGCCTTCATCTCACCAACCAGCTAGTATCTCTTTGTCGAACAATCGTATCTTTTAGGATATCCAAAACATATCGACTCGTTGATCTGTTACGTGTCCGTCTGAGACATACTTCTTCAAGCAGAGTTATATCAATTCATAATATTATCCCGCTGCAATCTGCTCCCTTGTTCACAAACACGCCGTGGGCATAGTGCTTGCTCACTTCACTAATCTGACATGACAACCGCAATGTGCTGGAAGCTCGTTGCAATGTGTTTGAATAATCATCCAAGGAGGGACGTTAATGGTACGCTTACTTATGATGAGTCTTGCATTTCTGATTGTCACAGATGGAGCTGTGGCGCAGGTTGTTCCAAAAAGTACTGACAAAAAAACAGGGAAATTAGTCAGCACTCAATTGAATACAAGTAACAACACGTTCACGCCATTCGCAAATCGAACGATTCCACAGGGAACAGAATTGGCAAAAGTGACTGAGTTACCGAAAGCTCCTAGAGTGAATAAAAACATCAGACGATTGCCCGTTATTCCCCACCTTTGGTGTACCATACCAAATCCCATAGCAGAGACAGACATAGATCCCCATCGCTCACTGTTCGTCCATGATGTCGAAACATTATCTGCAAGAAACTTCACTTTGCGTCGTACACTCTCTCAAATCTCTAACCAAGTAAGTGCTCAAGTCCCTGGAACGACACCATCATCGATCTTTCGTCAACTCTGGGATACCCAAAATAACACCGCATCCGGGGTCGACCCTTCGAATATTCATTGTGACGATAATGATTCAAAGATCAATGGATTTCCACTAAATCGATGTCGACGCCCCGAAGGGAAAGAGGCGTTTGGGACTGATGCGATGCTCAATTCCCGAATGGCCCTGTATAAGCCAACGGCATTGGTCAATCGTTTAGACTTAGCATCCAAAGGATGGCGTAACTGCGGAGAGCATCGAATTATTTATGCAAAAAGGCGTCTTGGAATTGAGCAAAACCTGATTATCTTTGAAGCGGTGTTGCCGAACCCAAAACCTGGATGCCAATCAGGATGCCGTGACGTGGTCGAGTTTTGGGTGAACCTTTCCAAAGAAAGCAACCCCGTTGCTCGTGCAGCAAGACTCGAGAGGTTTTTCTATAAGGGTCTGCCAGGATTTAAGCCGGTCGTACACGTGAATCACTATAATGCGTCGGGTGCATCGTCCATATACGGTGGGTCAGGAAGTGGACAAATCCGGACCAATCAGTTCCTGCAGACTACCGGGATCACTCCATGGACGCTCAAGGAATTCAAAACCATGGTCAGTTGCAGCAGCGGCAACTGTGACTTTGATTTAGTCCCCATCAGTGTCAAAGGTAACCCATATGGAATCTTGTGGAACAAAAACATTGCTACTGGGGCGTCCAGTCCTTCGACACCAATCACAGACATCGCGGCACTCGCCAAAGATTTCCAAAAAGATGTGCTGGCCCAAGTCACGAATAATAAGCTCGCAAATACTGACCTGAACAAGTTTTCTTATGCTGTCGATCTCAACAAAAATGCGGCTGAAAGCCAATCGTTGGCTCCTACAGTTGACCACTACCCAAGCCAATTTTTAGGCGCGAGTAATATCACTTTTCACTTACAATTACATAGCGCAGCACTTCCCTTTGGGCTCACAGGAAGACAAATCGTCAATAGGGCCACAGCTCTGAGCTGTGCAGGCTGTCATCAGCCCAGTCAGTTTGGGTTGCAGGTTCCCAATTCAATTGGACCTGGAATGAGCTGGCCAGAAACGCGGTGGCCTGGAACAGGAGGATTCGTTCATGTCGAAACTCAAGCCCAAACATTACCAGCGAACCAACTGCCCACAACGGCGGTGATCCCTCAAGGTTTTAGGTTGTCACCAGCATTGATAAACGAATTTCTTCCTACACGACAGAAAAATCTCGTCACTCTTGCAAACGCAAAAATCTGTCCGTGTAAATTCCAATTTCCAAAGTTAGATTTCCCTAAAATACTTGAATTGGATCCTTTTAAATTTCGTCAACTCCTAGAGATCCGACTTCCTAAAAGTCCGATTCAACTGAAAAAGACTTTTGGAAACCAAATAGTACAAGTGTTAAAGAAGAAAGCATTCACACTCAACAATGACGTGGTGATTCAAGCAAAAGATCCCGTCCTGAACAAACAAGCTGATGTCTTAACCATTCAGCTTGGTGTTGAAAGAGGAGACTTGACGAATGCACAATTCAGACAGTTCAAGCGTACCACAGCACAAAACTTAGTGCTGAGAGAACCTCCTCGAGAAACGGTGACTGGTTCATTGCGCACCCATTAACCCAATGTTCGCCACGACCCTCTCTTAGGAACCACAGGGGTAGAGCAACATATACTCTGCCCCTGTGGTGTTCTCCCATTCTGAGCCCAACCTCACGATCAGTTCACCCCCAACATTCCAATATCGGACAGAGGCCTATCTGAGAACGTCAAGATAGGATCTATAAGTGTGAAGTTCCTCCAACTTAATCACTGAGTAAAAAATTTGAAAAGAATCGACGGGGCATTTCTGGGGGAAATTGATTAGGCGAGAAGGGACCAAGTGAAGTAGCCACCGAATCCAATAGCAAGAAGTGCAGCACTTACTTTCATATTGTGATGCCACGTTCCTGGTACAAAAACAAACGGAAGACTGATCAACGTACTCATGAACAACATACCGCCGATTGAACCAAGACCAAACACCGCGATATATCCGAGCCCCATGGTCATTGATGGCATCGTACTCATCACGGCCAAGCTTAACGCCGCACTTCCTGCAATGCCATGAACAAACCCTACGCCTAAAGCTTTAACTCTCGAAGCCAAAACATGATGGCGATGGACCTCTTGATCTTTGCCATGAAGGTGAACATGGGAATGAGTCGATCCATCATGCCGATGCTCATGCACATGAACGGTCCAGGGTTGCCAACAACGCCAGAGGAGATGAAAGCCGAGAAGAAGAATCATACAGCCAACCGCTGCCTCCATCCCGGTAGCGAGATGTTCTGGAATCGTCCATTTGAAACTTAAGACCAATATGCCGACCAGACCCAACGCACAGGTATGCCCCACTCCCCATATGACCCCTAGCAGGGCTGAGCGCCTCAGATTCTTGGATTCGGCTGCTAACGTGCCGACTGCCACGAGATGATCGGGATCAAGCGCATGCGCAACCCCTAACGCCAACCCCAGAAATAATGATGTGAGAAGTAGGTGATCCATTTACGTCATCTCGTTAATGAGCATGTGGTGTAATGACGAGCACGCCATCCCGTATGGTCACCAATACTGCCGAAACACGAGAATCGGCATGGACGACTCGATTTAACTCTTGAATGGCTGCTGTTGAACCATCCACTGGAGTAGACTGTAAAACATCACCACTCCAAAGAACATTATCAATCAAGATGACGCCTCGCTCAGCCACCAAGTCTAATGCCCGCTGGTAGTAATTCACATAGTTCACTTTATCGGCATCGATAAAAACGAGATCAAACGGGCCAGTGAGAGTTTGAAGCGTTTCCAACGCAGGACCAAGTCTTATGTCGATTTTTTGTCCATGTGGGCTTTGAGCCAGATACTTTTTCGCGAGCGTCGTCGTCGTTACATCAATATCACAGGTCGTCACCGTCCCATCTGACGGCAATGCCTCTGCAAAACAGAGCGCACTGTATCCCGTAAAGGTTCCGATTTCGAGAACCTTCTTGGCTTGAACAACTCGAGTCATCATTTTGAGGAATGCGCCTTCTAACGGCCCCACGAGCATCTGAGGCAACTCCATGGTCTGAACGGTTTCTTCCCGCAACCGACGACACACATCCGACTCCGCCATCGAATGAGCTTCAGCATAGGCTTCAATCTCTGGCAATACTAAGGACTTCATATTTTATTGCTCTCCCTCTTCTATCATAGAATAGAACGGAAGCTTATCACATTCCAAAAGACTCTTGGCAGTCTTTCATCTTTCCCATTGCCAAAACAAGAAGCCTATCGTACAGTTTCGAAGAAGTTCTTACCCCCATTGAACCGCAAGGAGTGATACTTGTGAATGTCGACACGTCTCTCACGCCACTGACTAAACGCTTGACCGAGATTCATCACCTCAAAGATGCCTGCGCTGTACTTTCTTGGGACCAAGAAACCTATATGCCCCCTGGCGGAGGTCACGCCAGAGCTGAACAGATCGCTACGATCCAAACATTGGCCCATGCGGCGCTCACCTCTCCCGAAACAGAGAAGTTATTGGGCGCTTGGGTAGATATGCCTACAGGACAACTATTGGAAAAGTCTCATGGTGAGTTAGATGATTCAGGCCAGGCTCTGATACGAGAAGTCTGGCGTGATCTGACTCATGCCAAAAAGCTGCCCCCAACATTCGTCAATACACTCGAACGGGAATGTTCGCTGGCTCAACAGGTATGGATTGAAGCCAGAAAAAACAATGACTTTGGATTATTTTTACCCAACCTCCGAAAAGTGGTGGCCTTGAAACTCGAAGAAACTGAATATCTTGGATATGACGCATCTCCTTACGATGCATTACTCGATGAATATGAACCTGGCTCAACCGTCGCCAAACTCACCCCCCTATTTTCCACGTTACGACCTCGCTTGGTCGCACTACTGCAACAAGTACGCAATTCTTCAATAAAACCCAATACCACGCTCTTGAGCCAATCCTTTGATAATGAAAAACAAGTAGAATTTGGGAAAATGGTGTTAATCAAGATGGGCTATCAGTTTGATCGTGGTCGATTGGATCTCTCTGCTCATCCGTTTACCACCTCATTTCACCCACATGACGTACGTGTAACCACTCGTGTATTTGAACGGGACTTTCAATCTTGCTTGTTTAGCTGTATCCATGAAGGAGGACATGGTCTGTATGAACAGGGCCTCTTGGCAGAACATTATGGCACGCCATTAGGGGAAGCCGTATCGTTAGGAATCCATGAAAGTCAGTCACGATTGTGGGAAAACGCGGTTGGCCGATCACAGCCTTTTTGGCAACATATCTTTCCTCTTGCTCAAGAGTTCTTCCCCGGCCAACTTGGCGGGGTGAGCTTTGAAGAATTCTACTTAGCCATCAATCATGTCGAACCGTCCCTAATTCGTGTAGAAGCCGATGAGCTCACCTATAACCTCCATGTTATGGTTCGCTTTGAAATTGAACTAGACCTGATCGAAGGACGAATTCAGGTTGAGGACCTCCCTGCGATATGGAATGAAAAAATGCAGGACTATCTTGGAATGACTCCAGACACTGATTCCAATGGGGTCCTCCAAGACGTGCATTGGTCGTTCGGTGCCTTCGGATACTTTCCAACCTATACGTTAGGGAACCTCTACGCTTCAATGTTTTACGAGCAAGCCAAACAAGAAATAGCCAACCTTGAAACAGAGATTTCCAACGGACAGTTGCTCCAACTCAAAACCTGGCTGAATCAAAGCATTCATCGCTGGGGTCGACAATTTACGCCTGATGATCTCGTTCGCCAAGTGACGGGACAGTCCCCAAGTCCAGAACCCTTCCTCAACTATCTCGAAGAAAAGTTCAGCACCCTCTATAGCTTTCCCCTTAATTCCCAGACAACGTGATTTTTACGAACATGCAGTATCACTGCAGTAGAACAATTCAGACCGTGACTCAGACGGGTTATTGATTAGAAGACATCTCAGTACCTAGGCTAACCTCCAGTAGATAAGTTCTATGGAGGCATTGTTGCGACTGACGGGCATCCTCCATTTACTCATGTTGAGCCAAAAAGTTGGCTCTCATATTTTTCATAAGGAGGCTTCAATGCCTACATTTTTTAGTTTGTCCCGCTCGCTTGCTCTAGGCGTATTTTGTCTGTCCCTTCTCTTCGGGCCTACGATTGGTTTTGGAGCCGACAACAAACTCAATCTCAATACTGCGACGGCAGCGCAGCTTGAGACATTAAAAGGGATTGGACCTGAAATCGCGAACAGGATTCTTGATTACAAGAAAGACCAGGGGAACTTTAAAAGCGTTGATGAATTAGGAAACGTGAAGGGTATCGGCGATAAGAAGCTTGCCGAGCTCAAAGAGATGATCATGGTCAAGAAGTCAAAAAAGAAGTAACGACCACGACATAAATTTCTGTAGCCTATTCAATCTCTCTCCCAGTCTGGAGAGGGATTGAGTTAGGCTCCAAACGCCGTATTGAATCGACCAACCTGTGCTGATGTCAGCGTCAACTCGCCAGTACATTCTATTCGTGAAGGCACGAGCATGACTGTATGAAAAGAAATATCCCGAATTGCAATTTTCTGTTCGAGTTCATCAGCTGAACTAATTTCAATCGCTTCAACAGATTCCATAATTTGGCCATTGTCCTGCGGGCCATATGTGGCTATCACTTCCTGAAGAATTTCCATGATTTGCTCATTTACTTCCGAGTCTTTCACCACTTGATCGACCAGTTCCACTACCGGCATAGCTTGGTCCGTCACACTAAAGTTCTCAAGCCGTTCTTTTCGTCGTAAAAATAAGAGATCGTTATCCACATCTTTACTAAAGGCTCCATAGGCAAAACGCATAAACTCAAAATGCAATCCTCTAAGCCCTTTTCCCAACATTTGCAACTCACAAAGAAACATGAGTTGCTGAAACTTCACATCACTCATAAACCCATGCGGCTCGGCTAAATGAAGTAAATATATTAATAATGCACGGTCAACGGTAATTTCGGCTGGCTTTCGCATAACGATCCTTTTCGTTCACGACCCCTAGAGAAGTCTCAAATATATGATGATAAGCCTAAAACCGGTGGATTTTAGAAACTGGCCCATGATGAATCAAGCCCGACAAAGCGCATCATTCTGATACGTCGCGTACAGGTAGACAAGTCTAGTATCCCTTCAGAATTAAGGTCAAGGTCAGAAAACTACACTGTCTAGAGGGGTTCTTGGTACACTAAATGCTCACCTAAACTTGACCATCTGAGCATTTTGAGTTTTAATAGGCCTCTTTTTTTTAAAAAGGCTTGCAATGGCGAAGAATTCTAAAGAACTCCAGCTTCTCAAAGACCATTTAACAAAGAATAATCTCAAGCTCACGAGACAGCGAGAGAACATTCTCAGTAACTTCCTGAAAATGGAACATGTGACAGCTGAGCAAATGTATCGTCTCTTATCCAAAAAAGATCCACATATTGGATTGGCCACAGTCTACCGTACCCTCAAGCTATTCTGTGATATGGGGGTGGCTCAAGAGCAACATTTTGGCTCTCAGACTCAGTTTGACAATGTGGTTCATAAAGGACACCACGATCACCTTATTTGCACGGCCTGTGAAAAGATTATCGAATTTGAGAACTGCCAGATCGAAGAACTTCAGGAAGAAGTCGCCGCCAAGAATGGATTTTCAATTAAAACGCATCGATTAGAACTATACTGTGACCCCATTCGTTTAACAGATGGAAACTGCAAAAACTGCAGTCGCCAACTCACGGCACAGGCTCCATACCAGGTCAGCACCACATAGGTAAAATCCATCACATGAACATTCCATCTAGGCCTTCAATGATTCACCCATATCGTAGGTTTAAAGCTTTCGCCTTCCTCACGGCTCTTTTAATATTGCTACCAAACTTGAGCATGGCATCCGATCAGCTCATTGTCTATTCTGGGCGTGCGGAGCGACTGATTAAGCCTGTATTAGATGCGTTTCAAGCCAAGACCAATATATCTATTCAACTTTTGACAGGAAGCAGTACACAACTGATTAATAGGTTGCAGGCTGAAGGGAAGCATACGTCAGCTGATGTATTTATCACAAACGATGCTGGGACGCTCGAACGGGCACGAGAACTTCACCTTCTCAAGCCTATGAAGATTGAAGGAATAGAACATATCATTCCTCAAGCATTTCGAGCGCCGGATAATAGTTGGATTGGCCTCTCCGGAAGAATTTGGATTATTGTATACAATACATCAATGGTCAAACCTGAACAGATTTCCTCTCTCTTCGATCTTGCTGATCCTACATGGAAAGGCAAACTCGCGATCCCCACAGCCGGCAGTGAATATCTTCAAGCTGGAGCCTCGGTAATCAGTGCAACGAAAGGGGAAGCAGCGACAGAGTCGTTCCTAAAGGGCATTCGAGATAATGCAGAAAATTTCGTCTATGGGAAAAACCGGCAGATAGTCGATGCCGTTGCTAAGAGTAAAGTCGCCCTAGGATTAGTGAACCATTACTATATCTACCGCCACCTCGCACAAAACCCAAAGGCTCCTATCGCTCCGCTTCTGACCGACCAAAAAAAAGGGGAAATGGGCCTGATCATGAATGCGACAGGCATCGGAGTGGTCAAGCATACCAAACAAGCTGAGGCTGCTAAAACGCTCATTCAATTCCTCATTTCCCAGTCTGGGCAACAAATGTTTGCTGAACGCAACAAAGAATACCCGCTGCATCACATGGTCAAAGCAGACCCAACCCTTCCACCTCGCGACAGTTTTCACGTGGCCCAAGTTCCTTTGGCTCGACTCGCAGAACTCCGGGAGCCAACGATGTTGTTGATCGAGCGTTCAGGACTGCGTTGACCCCATCCCCATGACAGCGCTCTCTCGGCGACAAGCCTTCTTTTCTCCCCTACCACTGTTCACCTTTGCCATCGCGACAACCCTTGCATTTCCCCTTCTGTATGTCGCGTATTCGGCATTCTCTGCTAAAGGTGCTGTGTGGCAACGATTATGGGCCACTCGCATACCAGAATTGCTCTTTAATACTGTCTCTTTAGCTATTGGTGTTGGTGTCACCACGTTATTCCTGGGAATTTCCCTTGCTTGGCTGATCACACGATATGACTTTACCGGCCGACGAATATGGGAATGGGCTATCGTCCTCCCATTAGCCATTCCTTCCTACGTGCTTGCGTATATTTATACCTACCTACTGGAAACAGGGGGTACCCTTGAACAAGGCTGGCAAATGGTCATGGGAGCAGAGGCACGGATCTTCTCACCGTACAGCTACGGCGGAGCCTGGCTCGTCATGACGTTAAATACATTTCCTTACGTATACCTGCTCTCTCGAGCCGCATTATACAACTTCAATCTCTCATTTGAAGAGGCAGCACAGGCCTCTGGTGCCACACGATGGCAAACCATGTATCGTGTCTCCCTCCCACTCATTCGACCATCATTGGTGGCAGGCCTGTTCCTTGTGACCTTGTATGTCGTGTCTGACTTTGGGGCCGTCTCCCTCCTGCGCTTTCAAACCTTTACCTATGCAATTTACCAACAAATGACCGGACGATATGATTATGGAGCGGCTTCAATTTTAAGCTTGCTTCTCGTTCTCTTTGCATTCTTTTTCCTCATTGCCGAACGGTGGTTTCGACAACAAAGCCGATTTTTTCAAACGGGCGGTCATATTCGTACAAAAGCGCTCATCCCTTGTGGGACCATGCAGACTCTCGTGATTACAACGTTCATTCTTCTTATCTTCAGCGCCGCCTTTGGTGTCCCTGTCCTCCTACTCATTCAATGGACATGGATGACATGGGTTGAAGGTGAAATGGGAAGTGGATTCCTACAGTATATTTGGAATAGCACCATGCTCTCTGGTGTAGCCGCCACATTGGCGATTGCCATTGGAACACCCCTCGCTTACCTCGCATGCAGATTTCCAACAAAACTAAATCTCTTTGTGCTTCAGGGCGCCTATACGGGGTATGTGTTGCCAGGACCAGTTGCGGCACTCGCCCTCCTCACACTTTTCACGCAATACCTACCGTTCCTTTATGGAACCGCACTGGTATTAATTCTGGCCTATCTTGTCCATTTTCTTCCGGCGGGACTTCAGGCCATGGAATCGGCGATTCAACAAGTCAATCCTAATATTGAAGAAGCGGCAAAAAGTTTGGGACTACATGCCTTAAGCTCATTCAGACAGGTCACATTCCCATTAGTTCGTGGAGGATTTATGGTGGCCTGGATATTAATGTTTCTCCAAGCCATGAAAGAACTCCCCGCTACTCTTTTGTTAAGACCAGTAGGCTTTGACACGTTGTCAGTGAGAATCTGGTTAGAGGCCAGTGAAGAACTGTATCAACTGGCAGCACCACCTGCCCTCCTCATCATCCTTATCACAATTCCTGTAGTGTTACTCCTCACGAAGAAGAATTGGCGAGCCACATAAAAGCAGAGTATACTAGAATACCTATAATCAAAATGTAGGCAAGAAATTGAAGCAACCTGTATAGACGAGGAATGACTGCTGGCCAGACACGAAACAACCGTATTCTAGAAACACTTTTAACTTATTGGCAGCATCTGAAACGACCCGTATAGTTTAATACCCGTCTACTCACATGACATTCAACTACCATGCTCTAAGTAACACCTATAATCAAAATGTAGGCAAGAAATTGAAGCAACCGGTATAGACGAGGAATGACTGCTGGCCAGACACGAAACAACCGTATTCTAGGAACACCTTTAACTTATTGGCTAGCATCTGAAGCGACCCGTACAGCTTCACACCCGTCTACTCACATGACATTCAACTACCATGCTCTAACAACACCTTTAACGTATAATGCGACCAACATCGGCTCCAATAACATAAAATAATCGTCTCAGAAGAAGACCACGTCAATGACTCCTGATCAACAAACCACTGAACGAGCCACAATCCTCGATTTGCAGAACGTGACATGTCACTATCAGGCAAATCAGCCGGCCGTTCAGAATATTTCCATATCCGCACAAGAAGGCGAGATCATCTGCTTACTAGGACCCTCAGGATGCGGAAAAACAACAACACTCCGTGCCATTGCTGGATTTGAAAAAGTCACAACAGGTGAAATCTTCTTAAATGGACAACTGGTCTCTTCAGCCAATACACATACCCCCACGGAACGCCGACGAGTAGGAATGGTGTTTCAAGACTATGCACTATTCCCTCATTTACGAGTGAAAGAAAATGTTTCTTTTGGCTTACAGGCCTTGTCTCGCACATCACGTCAAGAACGCACAGCAACCATGTTAGACCTTGTCGGACTCACTGGATTTGAACAGCGATACCCTCATGAATTATCTGGAGGTCAACAGCAACGGGTGGCATTAGCCAGAGCATTAGCCCCGAATCCAGTCATCTTGCTCATGGATGAACCATTTAGCAATTTAGACCCAGACATGACCATTAAAATGCGAAACGAGCTGTATCGATTACTGAGACAGACGAACACCACCGCAGTACTTGTGACCCACGATCATCAAGAAGCTTTTGCAATGGCTGATCGAGTCGCCGTTCTCGAAGACGGCATTCTTGTTCAATATGATACCCCTGAAACGATTTATCATCGTCCGACCTGTCAATTTGTCGCGGAATTTGTTGGGAAAGCTGATTTTATTCCAGGGGTTATTCAAAATGGTACAATTGAAACTGAAATTGGAGCCTTTCCCAACCAAGGAGGATACCAAGGGAACTCCAAGGTTATCGTGATGGTTCGCCCTGACGATATTAAAATGTCGCAATCGACCTCCAAGCATGCCAAAATCATCAGTCGGCAATTTCGTGGCTCCCAACACTTGTATGCGATTGAACTGGCAACTGGACATATCGTGCATAGTGTGGAACCATCTGATCATTCCTATGAAGTCAACACCAATGTGTCATTGGAAATTATTGCGACCCATACGGTATTATTTGAACATCCAACAGAATCCACCAGCTAAGGGAGGACAACGTATGAAACATCTGACATTGAAACATGTGCTCTTACTATCCGTCGTCTGGCCAGGATGCCTCGCTCTTTTATTATTCAGCTCGCCAGCATTTGCAAGTGGAATGGGCTACGAAGGACATTCAAAAGGACATGGAAGCCCTCATAGTAGTATGGGCATGAAGGGTCATAGCTCTTCTCACCAAAACGCAAATTACTCAGGACATGGATCCGACCATCACGGAAATTCGATCAAGGGACATGCGGCAGCTGGCGGACATGGATCCTATGGAAAAGGACATAGCGGCGGACATGGAGGTGGCAAGCATGCAGGAGCCCATCAAAGTGCCAACGAATTCATCAAACATGTCCTGAAGTATAAAGACGGCATGGCCATTACCGATGAACAAGCTACGAAATTAAAAAACGTTGGAACGGCCTTTAAGAAAACTCGAATCAAAATGAAAGCTGAAGTCGAACTTGCTAATTTAGACTTACATGAGCTTCTCAAAAATGAGGAATCCAGCCTTTCAGACATTGAATCCAAGTTGAAAAACGTACATATGCTTGAGGCCGACTTACTCATGGCCTCTGTCAAAGCCAAACGAGATGCCAAAGCCGTCTTGACCCCCGAACAACGGAGCCGCATGAAAGCCGTGCATGATCGGATTCAAGCCTATTCATCAGGAAAGATGTCAGGCAAAGGTCATCCTGGTGGATACAAACATCATAGTAAAGATGGCAAAAAAAAGGACTATTAATCGATCAAAAAAACGAAATGAATAGAGACAGAAAAGGGCCCCTTCAGGGGCCCTTTTTGTTTCATAATGTGGCGATCAAAATACTTCTGCCACCTTACATTTAGAGCAAGCATAATCTAGGAATTCTGAGTGATTTCGAGACATTTTCTTTCTAAGGACATCAGTATGAACCACATTCTAAAGTGTAAAGAAATTCGAATACTGCATTGGTTAACGCTAGCTTTTGTCGTGGCCCTTCTCGGGTTAGGTAATTCAGCCTGCAGTAATAACTCAGAACCAGAAAAGAGACCGACCCACATAACACTAATACTTGGTGGAGAGAATTGTGAGTTTTATCTTGGTGCGGTTAAGACCGCCCTCAACAAGCTCAAAGGGGTCAAGGAAGTAGACCTCTCAACACAAAAAGGCCAGGCCGTTATCAAGACTGACGGAACATTACAATCCAGTCAAATTGTTGATGCAGTTAATAGTCTCTCAGGAGAGGGTTGGAATTGTGAAGCAGAGTTTCAGAAATAAGGATCTATATGTCAGAGTATCTTCCTGCTCTTAGGGGTTGAATCATTATATGGCTACGATTATTCTTGCACATCTCTCTGCAGCTGCAATCGACCTTTCAGCCCAGACGAAATTATTACTGTTCCTTCCGCATCGACAATAACGCCTTCCACTTCCGGTAATCGCTCAATCAAAGCCATGCCTTTTTGAGGTCCCATCACAAAGATGCCCGTATCGAGTCCATCGGCCATGATGCCTTGGGACGCGATCACGGTGACACTTTGAGTGGAGCGTACAGGTTGGAGATTTTTGGGGTCTAAAATATGATGGTAGCGAACCCCATTCTGCTCAAAATATCTTTGATAGTCTCCCGCGGTTGAAACAGCTTCATCTTCTAATTCTATGGTTGCGAAGACATGGCCCTGTTCTTTGCGGGGATGTTGAATACCGAAGACAAACTGATGCCCATCTGGTAGTCGTCCAAAGGTCTTGATATCTCCGGATATAGCAACAACCCCGGCCGTCGCTCCTGCTGCAATCATGACTTCGGCAGCAAGGTCAGCAGCAAACCCCTTACCGATTCCTCCCACATCAACCTGCATGCCTGGAAGGACAAGAAACACTGTCCCGGCCTGACGATTCAACTTCACATTACGTAGGTCAATAAGCCGACGAACCGCATCTAACTCATGAAGTCCAGGAACTCTTCCTTCGTCACTCACATTCCAAGCTGCCACAGCAGGACCTATGGCAATATTGAATCCACCTTCTGTCAACCGATCCATGTCAAGGGAATGCTCGAGCAATGTTATAGTCTCGTTGCTCACTAGAACAGGACGTTGACCTGCCGCCCCATTCACATGTGACAGTTCACTTTCAGGAACCCATGTGCTCAACAATTCTTCCAAGCGACGGATTTCTTTGAGTCCTACATCGACCGCCCGATGGGCCGTCTCGTCATCCGGAGCCACACCCGTAACAAATACGATTGTACCCATGAGATATTGACTCCGTTTGACGAATCCGCTCTCGGCGAGACTGTCATCACACAGCACAAACCCAGAAATCATCAAGACCGTCACAACGATCAATATACGACAATTTAAAAACATCACGTTGCGCACACCTCTCATACAAGTCACGTTGAACAAGCCTGAAGGCAAGCTCCCCAAGTAGCTATTGGCGATTAAAATACTTAATTTTAGAATTGGAAGTGATCGCATAGAGTCTCGTTGTACCTACAAGGGGGCCTGGAAACGAATTGACTATAGTCTGATTGGTCAGCTGTGGGTCGCTCTCAATAATCGCATCCCACTGAACACGATCTTCCACAATCGTCATCCTGACCATTCGTTCAGTACGAGGCGTATCGACATCTAATTGCCATTTCCCCAAGTACACCACCTCATTCGATTCAATGTGAAATGAATGGGAGACATGTGATTCAGCCATAAATGGACCTTCATTGACCTGTATTCGGACGATTTCATATTGACCGGGCACTAGAGAAACTGAAAAGGCACCATAATGTTTTTCAACTGAAACCCGCGTTCGCTCCTGAGTAACAGTATTCACCACATCAAAGAAACGTAGCTGAACAGGGAACTGACGAGGGTTAGGACCTACAGTGTGAAGGTCCACTACACCAAAAACCAATGATCGACTTCCCTCCTCATCCTTCATATTTCCACCAAGAGACGCAGCACAACCAACAAGAAAAAAGCCCAAGACTATATTGAAGAAAAATACTACCCATCCCCAAACTTTGAGGTCACACCATTGTTGTTTAGGTGAAAATATCATCAATCCCCTTTCTTTCTTGGATCAATATTCTTCGTCTAAAATACCCTAAAATGCATTGATTCGCATAGCAATTCCAGGAATCATTTTTTAATGCGTCTCGGCTAAGATGCCCTTGCAACCCCCATAAACACAGAAGTTGACAAATTGGGAGGCCATCAGATATTAATAGTACCTTCATGGATATTAATAATGGTTATCAATTTCAATTCAAAAGACTCTAATACTTATTATCATATTCCCTAAATTCATTTCGAATTCATACTAAATTATGGAGGCACGTCAAAGTCATACCGTCGCGAAGGGGGGGCCAGAAGACAGTTCTGAGGCCAGGTGTGCATGTGGGCAATTAGTCGCAAAGCTTGGGTCCAATGGGGTTGAGTTAAAATGCAAACGATGTAAACGTCTAGTTTCTATACCATTCTCTACTCTCTCTCATTCTGAAGTTGCTATCCAGCTATGCTCCCCATCACCCTCAACTAAAAATTCCTCTTAGACATTTAGACATGACCTGCCGGTGCGATGTATCTGAGGGCCTCTGAGTCCCATTTATTTCCTATAACCTCAGAGGACCGTTCGAGTCCCCAGCCGTTTGATTGGAGGAAGTGCAATGAAGTCATCGTTGACATTAGGGGCTCTTGGAGCCGCCGCTATGTTATTGGGGCAGTTTGGGTTTATGGATAATGTTCATGCAGCAGGACGTGGGGTCTCTGATTCAGTAACTCCTGTGTCCGTCCTCACAGCAGAAGACATTAACAAAATAGTCGATATGCGCGTGGAACAACGGGTCCAAGAAATTTTAGGCCCCCAATCCACTCCTCCTCCAAGCAGTGATCTGTTTGACACTCCTCAAATGGGACAAACAACTCAATCACCTATTCGCGGCGTAGAACAAAAGAAGATCGACGGTGTCGATTGGGTCACAGGTGGTAGCGTGTTGCAGGGTGGACGAACGATTTACGCCAAACCCTTTGTTCGTGCACCAAAGACGATTGTCGGTGGGTACATGGATTTCACTATCAGCGATTGTAATGGGGGCACTCAAGACTGCTCGCGCGGCTTGGAGTTTGATCAAGAACGCTTTGTCCCATTCTTTTACTCGCAAGTCACTGATCGGCTTAGTGTTGCGGCAGAAGTAGAGATTGAACATGGAGGCCCTCAAGGCAACCAAGGTGATGGAGACGTCAAAATCGAATTCGCCACCATGGACTACCGTTTTACTGACTGGTTCAATTTCAGAGGTGGAATTATTTTGATTCCTTTAGGCAGATTTAACCTCATCCATGACTCGCCATTAAATGACCTTCCGTTACGTCCCATGGTCACCAGACGGGTTATCCCTTCGACGTTTGCTGAGTCCGGCCTTGGATTCTTTGGTACGGTCTATCCAACAGCTCTCTCCAAAGTTGACTATGAATTCTACATTACCCAAGGTTTTGATGGCGGAACAGGAAACGCTATTTCGGAAAGTTCTGGCCTTCGGTCATCTCGCGGTAGCTTCAAAGACGACAATAATGAGAATAAAGCCATTGTCAGTCGGATTTCCGTCAGCCCGATCCTTGGCATAGAGGTCGCCGGTTCGGTCCATCATAGTAAATACGATGATAATAGCAATGATAGTCTAACCATTTGGGCCATAGATGGATTACTCCAGCGCGGTCCCTTTGAACTTATGGGAGAAGCCGCATGGGCCCGTATTGGCGGTGGAAGCTCTAACCCAATAGCACCGACAACAACATCAGCAGGAACCCCACCGAATAGAATGTCAGGCTACTACGTCCAGGGCAACTACCACTTTATGCCAGAATTTTTGAAACAATGGGCTCCCTCACACTTCACTGACGCCTCGACATTCACGGCCGTCGTGCGATGGGGACAGGTCGATACCAATACGCAGTCCAGCACGAACAGACGTGAAATTGACCGCCTAACCTTAGGAGTTAATTTCCGACCGGTAGAAGATGCAGTTTTCAAGTTTGCCTATACCTTCAATGATCATAATGGATTTGGGGAAGGTTCACCTTCTGACCCAGGGGCCGCGAATGGTTGGCAATTTAGTATGGCCACTTACTTCTAAGAATGTTTTAGTGAAATAAGATAGAAAAGACTCTGACAAGTCATGTTTAAGAAGATCATCATTTTTAGTATTCTGTCTCTGATGAACTTTGGGTGTGTCTCTTTGATGGACACACCCAAAGTGTCCACCACATGCTCTTTTGACGAGGCATGGAGTGAAACCTTAGCCAGCGTTGATGAATTTGAATTACGTCAAATTGATAAAACCAGCGGAATTATTGAAACAGATTGGATTGGGCTCAAATCTAAAAGAAAAGCCGGTGCCCTTCAGCGAGATGTAAACGAAGAACGTGCTCGCTTCGTCATTACCATTCAGCCAGCACAAGGAACGCATATCGTAACCATACTGCAAAATCGAGAGTTTTGGTCACCTATGGGAAATCAATATCGAAACTGGCGACGTATTTCAGCTAATAAAGAAGAAGAACAGCGACTCGCGGCACGAATTCAGAAACGCTTACACGCGAAAGGTTGTTAATCATGGACATTCGGGCTTTTCACCTCACATTTCTTATCGGACTACTCACATTCTTTATGATGACCGTGGCTCCCCATTCCCTCTTTGCTCAAGTGCCACAGGAACGGATTTGGGACCACGAGCTAAAGCGATGGTTGAATGCAAAAGAACTTGGGCATATGGAAGTGTACTTCACAGAAGACGACGCGGCCAAAGTGATGTTCCCAGAGTCTGACCTTATCCGAAAGGAAATCCTCCCGCTCAACGCAGACAAAAAAACCCTTGTCCAAGAACGCATTGGTTGGAAATTTCCAGAAGAATCCTTCACCGTCTATATTGGTGAAACAAAAGGTCAAGTTGATGGATATGCCATTGTCCAAAATACCATAGGCAAACATCGACCGATTACCTATATGGTCGGCGTTGATCCAGAAGGAGAAGTCACAAACTTTGAAGTGCTGATCTATCGTGAAGCCCGCGGTAACGAGATCAAGACCAAACGGTTTAACTATCAATATCAAGGTAAAGATGTTCGTGACCCCATTCGTATTAATAGCGACATTATCAATATTTCTGGTGCCACCATGTCAGTACGTTCGGCCAGTGCCGGAGTCAAGCGCGTCTTGGTGTTGGTCAATGAATTTTATCTAAAACCCTTGGGGATAGGCACTGATACTCTTGTCGCTGGAAATAACGAAAAAGGGTTCCTGGAATCTCTTTTAGGGTTTTGAATGACGCGTGAAGCTGAATGCGAAATTTTAATACACGGTTTCGACTTCGCGACACCGACAAACAGATTCGATTGGTTTACACCTGGTTCCTTCTCATTATGCTGGCCGGCTTCATCTTTACCTTTGTCTGGGCTCATAGTATGACTGACCTCTCGCCAAAAGGGCTTGCTCAACATTATCGAGGCTCCGATGCCAACTTTGGCGAACCCATGTCATTTGGACAATTAGCAGAAACCACGCATTTCCACTTATTTACCATGCCTGTTGTTTTTTTGATTATGGTCCATGTCTTGTTTTTGACGATGGCCAGTCCATTCACGAAGATAGCCACCACATGGATGTCGTTTCTTGGAGTCACTTTGGATTTAATTTCCCCCTGGCTTATTACCTATGTGTCACCAGTCTATGTCTTGACCATGCTTGCTGGGGACATAATGATGACTCTTGGATTCATAGTCATGTTTTTTATCCCCATGCGCGAAATGTGGTTCCACAAGAAAGCGTTAGACTATAACAGCGATTTTGACGACTAAGTATCGATTCACCTAGGCACGAATAATCCATCAGGCCAGAGACCTTGAGTCCAGAGCCCATGAGAGTTCCCTTACTCTCATGGGCTCTTTTTTATTCGAATTTGAGGGGCGGACCCATCATTCGCTTCAAAGAGCGGGGGATCTCCTCCTGGATCCCCCGCCCCTCATTCCAAAAATACTTTAAAGGTATTTCATAGATTCATATTCTTACTTTTTTCTTTCATCCTTTATTCTCTTACGGAGGTGCGTCACATGGGCACGAAAAAACATGTACTCATACATTCCCTGACAGTCTTGGGGCTTTTATTGACATTAAGCGGAACGCTGATCGCCCCTCAAGCCTTTTCCCAAGAAATCGAAGAACTAGATCCTGCTGAAATCTCAAATGGTGAACGCTTATTTTTAGAGACTCGATTTGCACAATTCTTTAAAACTTTTATAGACAACGGGGGCGACACCAATACACCTCTGAGCCAAGGTGATCCATCACTTGATAAGGCCGTGAATTGGCAAGTGACACCTGATCAATTTGCCGATGGTCCATTCGCAGGACAATCCATGAATTGTCGAAGTTGTCATTTTGTTGATGAGCTCGGAGTAGAAGATCCATTAATTGGATACGGAATGCGCACCTACTCTGACTTCTCCCGCCGTAGTCCTATCCCTGCTAGAGAAGATGGAAAAACCGTCACCGTACGCAATTCCCCTTCACTCGTGAATGCCTCTCTCCGACGAAAAAACTTTTTTTTACATTTTGATGCAGAATTCAAGACCATGGTCGATTTAGTCAAAGGCACTCTGAGCGGACGTAATTACGGCTGGCTGGCCGGGGAAGGTACGGCGGCCATTACCCACGTCGCTCGCATCGTTCGCGAGGACGATGGAACCGGAGATTTGGCATCAGAATTCGAATCGTTATCCTACTCAACTCTCCTCACAGGAACGGATCCAACACTACCAGAGGGATTTAAACTTCCAGAAGAGTTTCGAGTCGATGTCGCCAATGCCACGGATGAAGAACTTTTCCAAGCAGTTTCTAAACTCATTGCCGCCTACACAGAAGATCTTGCGTTTTCACAAGATGACGATGGTAATTTCAACCTCTCTCCCTATGATGTATTTTTAGAAACGAATGAATTGCCAAGACAACCAAGGAAGTGGGAATCTGATATTTCCTATAGCAAACGCCTTCTTCGAAAGGTAAAAAGGTTAGAACAAAAAGGACTGATCCAGTTTGTTACCACAAATGAAGGAAGCTTTGAGTTTCATGAGCAGCCCTTTGTCTTTGGTGAAAAAGAATTGCAAGGGCTTAAAATATTTTTTAAAGGGAAAAATCGTCAGTTGCGGCCAAGTGACCTGACTCAAGGTAAAATAGGAAACTGCACAGCCTGTCATGCCGCTCCTAACTTTACCGACTTTCAATTGCACAATACAGGCATTGCCCAAGCCGAATATGATGGCATTCATGGAGCGGGATCTTTTGCCAATCTCGACATCCCTGGCCTCTGGCGACGCATCCATAATCCCAATGCCTTTCTTCCCGCCACCGAACAACATCCCACTGCCCAAGAGCCATTTCGTGCGGTTCCCTCCGCCCCTACTCCTCAACAGACGGATTTAGGCGTGTGGAATATTTTCGCCAATCCAGACTTCCCAAAAACACAACCTCAAATCTGGCGCACTCTCTGCAAGGACGTACTAAACGGAAACTTCCATGTGTGGAATATTATCCGACACTGTCGACCAAGTCGCTTACTTCCTAAATCCATTGCACGCTTTAAAACGCCAGGCCTTCGCGACCTCAGCCATTCAGCTCCGTTCAGCCATACGGGACAAGCAGATACGCTAGACGATGTAATTCGTGGCTATATTAATAATTCAGAATTACGACGAGAAGGCGAGCTTCGTAACGGAGATCGGCAACTCAAAGGAATCGCTCTCATAGAAGAAGATATCGCTCCGTTGACAGCGTTCCTGAAATCACTCAATGAAGACTATAATTAAGTGAGGGTCTACCTAATGCGCTTAAGTCTAAAACATGTGAAAAAAAACAAAATGCTCGCATCAAGCATTACTCTCTTCATCCTCATGACCTTCACTGGACTATCTTCCGCGACGGCAAGTAGTATTGCCGCCGCGGACATTTATGCTCAGCTGACATTCACAAAACTACCTAACGATATCGAGTTAGTTCTCATCGACTCCTTTGGCGTAATTGACACCTTTGAAAACGGCAACGGGTCAGCAGTCGCTCAAGCTCCAGATCCACTGGACTTGGCGAATGGATTTCAATTCGAAGCAAATGCGATTACCACATCATCTCCCACCGGATCTGCATTTGCGGTTGGTGCTGCATTTGGAAGCTTCGACCTCATCAATACAACACCCAACCCAATAGACGTGGACTTCACAGTCATGTACGACTGGACCATACTGGGATTTGTTGATGATTCAAGCCTTGAGCAGGCTTTGTCCGAAATTGCCTTGGATGTCTTCATCAATGATGTCTCACTTACACCAATCAGGGAAGGGAACATCACCCCATCCAATTTTAGTATGGAATCTGGAAGCGGAGTCCAAGGTACGACCATCACGCAAGTGTTTTCTGATTTTTCCATCCCAGCCGGGACGACATTTATCGATGTGGCAGTAGCGGCTCAAGCAGAAGCCACATCGGCAACGGTTCCCGAACCATCGACGTTCATTCTTTTGGGGTCTGGGATTGCTGGACTCGCCATCTACCAGAGGAGAAGGAAATCATGAGAACTCACGTCAACAATGATGATTTCCCAATATGTGTAGGGAAAGAGCAAGCGCACATAGAGCAGTCATGACATAAGACTGCTCATATTTCTCTTTAGCGGCCCGCGGCCTTTTGATCCCAGAGCCCAAAGTACAGAATTACTTTGGGCTCTTGTGTTTTTCAACAGCGACATGGTGTTGAGCGGAGAAAACCGAGAGAACATCACACATTCACTGGCACTCCGGCACAACAACGGATCGATAGTGACCGTCAATAAAAGCAGAAATAGAGGAGAACAATCATGACAACATCTTCCCTGACCTTCTCTCAGCCACAATCTCATAGAAACGGTGAACATGACCTGATACAAGAGTTCCGTGAATATACGGAAAACTGGGTCAAGCGAATGAGGCTCCTACAACCGACCAATGAACCGCAGGCCATTGCCCGTGAAGTCGTGGACGAATTGTTTCTCCACATGTTCAATTTTTCTCCCACCCTCAATCCCCTTCCACGACAGATCCATGACTTCATCGTGTCAAACCTCCGCCAAGGTGTGACGTTGAGAGACCTTTCAAAGTTCCTTGGATATTCAGAGAAATACTGCTCAGAACTCTTTCAGACCCACATGGGAGAACCGTTTTCTCTCTATCTCAAACGCGTACGGATTGAAAAGGCCAAGCGATTGCTTGAAGATGATAGTATCGGACTCACATCCATCGCCGACGCCTTAGGGTTTGGTGATCAGTTCGCCTTTAGCCACTTTTTCAAGAAGGCCACAGGGCAATCCCCTCGACAATTTCGCACAAACGTTCAGCATACGCTTCAAGTCAATCCATGAAAATATGCTACACTCCCCATCTCAAATTTATGAAAAAAAACAATGCGAAGGTAGAAACAAAAAGGGGTAAACCCTCTACGCGGAGCGACACGGTCTCATCACCACATCGCCTCAAACGGGACGGCCCCTTTGCGTAGCTACTTTACCGTCTCACTTAAAGTTCGAATATAGGCCAGCACGTCACGAATTTCCTGTGCAGAGAGTAAGGACTTCCAAGCCGGCATGCCTTTATCAGGTATCCCATTGCTAATTTCTGATAAAAGTTCAGAGTCGGAATCATTACGTACATCCTCACTAGTCAAATCTGCAGGAGGCACACTGAGATACGCTCCTGTGGGGCCATCCCCTTTTCCACTCTCCCCATGGCAAGACGCACAATTGGTTTGAAACACCGTACGACCATTCCGAGCATCTGAGGTCCCATCCGCAGCCCTCGCCGTTTGCTCCTCGACAGACACAGTCAAAAACAAAGCGCCAGTCAACATGAATACAGACACAAGCCTCATAGACTTTCTCCTTCCTAAACATACAAGAGAGAACCCCTGTCAGAGTCTCCAGTCAGATCTAAAAATTCGCATCCACCCTATCGTACTACAGAATTCGCCAATCAAACACTACCCTGTTAGTCAAGACCCACGGTGAGAGACTAACCGGAATAAGACATCAACTCAAACAGGAATTCGAACATGTTTTTCCGGCATATCAACATGTCGAAACGGTGATTGCTGATGATACATTTATATTGATTTTGAAAATCGAAATCAATAAAGACCCGTACGCCTTAATATATACCTGAGTCTGGTGATTTCATGAAATCTCACGTTCTCATTCACAAAAGAATATCCAGGACCAATGTCTTGACCTGGACAGGATCTCTCTTCTTGCATGGAGTATTAATACTTGCCTCTCTCTCGTTTCTGACTCCCACACCTGCCAATCAGGCTTCCGAAACGCTCAAATGGAACGTCTCACTTATTCAACCCACACCATCTTCCGTTCCAACCGAGCACGTGCAAACAGTCACACGTCCATCACCGTCACGCCACACGACTCTTTCACGTCCTCTGCAGCATCGACACGTCGTCGCACACCGTCCCATACAACGAGAGCAGCCGTCTACCCATAAGACGGCTGCCCGTCCTCAACAAAAT
This sequence comes from Nitrospirales bacterium, assembly GCA_029261355.1. Lineage (GTDB taxonomy): Bacteria > Nitrospirota > Nitrospiria > Nitrospirales > UBA8639 > JAGQKC01. The sequence continues at coordinate 108,147 of JAJDBM010000040.1, forward strand.
CACAAGCCGATCAAGACTCAGCATACACCGAAACGAGCACCCACACCTCCGAATTTATTACCAACACAAATGGCACAAGCCCTAACCACTGTGTCGACCAAACTGACGAACAGACAACAGGTCGCCCCAGGGAAAACATCAACGCCATCCAGATCACTCCCTCATTTTCAGTCTTCTCCTCAGACTGTTCGAGCGCAGGTACCGCAAAATGTTCGCGCCTCTCAGCATAAAGTAACCACAGTGGCCGTCAAATCAGCTCAAATGGGACAACCCAAGCAATTCATCAAAATGGCAGAAACATCACGCAAGGCCATCACAACAATGACCTCCACTGTGCAAACTCATAGCAAGCAAGCACAACCACATCAACAGGCCATCATTCAATCGAGCAACCGGCGACGGATTGCCCCAACAACCCAAGGGATACAACGCCAACTACAACAAACAGTCAGGTATACCGGTTCAACCCAACGACACATAACGAAAGAACTACGACATCGCTCACAGACTTCTTCTCGTAAACAAGTGGCTACTAAGCCGAGACAACGGGCGTCATCTGACAAAACCGTCACGTCGGATCAACTCTCGGGTGAAGCCCTTGCGTTCCTCAAACTCCTTCGTGAGAAAATTGAAAGACACCGCAAATATCCACGTGTGGCCAAACGACTAGGGTATCAAGGAACCACGACTGTCTCATTTGCTATATCGCATCAAGGAACTTTGACGGTATTACAAGTAGCTGATCCGTCAGGGCATTCCATGTTAGACGAAGCGGCTTTAACAGCCGTTCAGCGCATCATGCCCTTAAAACCACCGGCAATGATCGGAGGCACACTCATAGAAATTCCAGTGGCATTCGAATTGACACGGTAAAATCAAGACAGATTCACTCATCCGTCAGGAGTAGTTAAAATCTTCAGCGACAGGGCTGTGAGTCAAACGGAAACAACAATCACCAAGTGAACAAAAGGTTGAGAACAGGTTGACTCGTACATCTCAGTTTGAAATTTACCCATTTTTTATTTTTCTGAAAGGACATCATCATGATTACGCGAATGATTCTCATTGCATTACTCGTCGGATGGTCTGGAGTTCACACAACGATGGCGGCTGACACAACATTTACAGCCAAAACTACGGATGCAGATGGCGTGGAGATGACACTGGAAAACGCCCGGCTTTACTGGGAAGACCAAATCAATGAGACCACGTTTGTTCCGCATGAAATCACCTATGTCCCCGTCAAACGAGGAGCCGCTACGCTGAACGTTCAGTTTGCCAATATCAAACACATCCACATTAAACCCGATCATCCCAATAAAGGAAAAGCTGCATTAAATATTGCATTACAAAACGGGAAAAACGGAGAATTTCCATTAGCTCAAGAAGTCAGTCTCGTAGGTAACTCTGATTTTGGGGAAATCAAAGTCCCGGTTCAAGATCTTCGAAAAATTGTCCTTATGGCCGATGACAAACAGTCGAATATTCAAGCTCAATCAAAAACTCCATAGCATGTCTCTCACCAAGAGAAAAAAGGAATACGAACGATGAATTCACTGCACGCCGTCGTCGATTACGGCATAATCGGTCTTTTGCTTGTCTTAAGCATCTGGGCCATGGCTGTCGCAACTGAGCGATGGATATTCTATCGACGTCTCAACGTGTCACAATTTCCCGACCGACACCGTTTTGAAATTTCATTAACGAAACGTTTAGTCGTCATTGGAACAGTTGCCGCCAATGCTCCCTACATTGGCCTACTCGGAACAGTCTTGGGCATTATGATGACATTCCAAAGTATGGGAGATGCGACGACTATTTCGGTCAGCACGATTATGGTTGGATTAAGCTTAGCATTGAAAGCCACGGCTGTCGGCCTGATCGTGGCCATTCCCTGTGTCGTCATGAACAATGCGTTACGCCGCCGCGTGACAGAACTACTCACCGAACATCAGGTCGCCCATGGATCATGAACTGAATCAAATCAATGTTATTCCGCTGGTGGACGTCATGCTCGTCTTACTCGTCATCGTGCTCACCACAGCAACCTTTATCACAACTGGGCATATTCCAGTCGACCTGGCCAAAGCGTCAGAATCCACAGCACAACCAGATGATCCAATTCGCATAACCTTGACCGCGAAGGGAGCGCTGTTCCTCAACGACGAAGAAATTTCTCGAGATAACCTCATCGGCCATTTACAAGAATTCCCTAAAAAAACGCTAGTGGTCGTGAGAGCAGACAGGGTCATTAAACTTGAACAATTTGTTGATGTTGTCGACGAAGTGAAAGGAGAAGGGTTTCAGCAGGTGAGCTTGGCAGTTGAACGCAAGTAACCTCGTAAAATTATGCGACTGGCCCTTTCAAAAAATATGAAGATGGCGGAACACATCCATCATGATGTGCATGGATAAAATAATGATTAAAATGCATAGTGCAAACCTCTGTTCTAAACCACTCTGATCACCACCCCTTCAAAACTCATTTCCTCTTCCCCTCATTACCTCCAACTTTTTCCCGGCAATTCAACACATTTCACAGATTCATCGCCATTAATACTGTCAAATGAGAATACAAATCGGCTGCCCAGAGAGTACTTCCCCAAAGGCATCGATTTTTCCGTATATACGCAAGCCCAGCTGAATAGAGTGGCGCGGTAAAACTCACGCCCGAGAAAAACGTTAGACTATGAAACACTAATAGAAAAAATTCAGGCCTGGATAGCAGCGATCAGTTGAACACACGATCACTATCAGACTTTCATTGGTCTTCGATTGATTTTCACCTTTGCTTTTCCTGCTCCACCCACTGTTTCACCAATTGTTCAAGCAAGTCCAATGGCACGGCACCATGCGTGAGAAGCTGATCGTGAAATTCACGAATGTCAAAAGTTTTCCCCAATGTTGTAGAGGCATATGAACGCAATTCTTGGATTTTCAATTCTCCGATCTTATACGCCAAGGCTTGGCCAGGCCAAACGATATAGCGATCGACCTCCACGAGAATATTGTGCTGCGTTTGAACTGTATGGGCCTTCATATAATCAATGGCTTGCTGACGAGACCATCCCAACGCATGTATCCCTGTGTCGACAACCAGACGCACCGCACGCCACATCTCAAAATTCAAACGGCCAAAATCAGAGTAGGGATCTTGATAAAACCCCATTTCTGATCCTAGACTTTCAGCATACAGCCCCCACCCTTCAACATACGCCGTATGTTGACTGTTTTGACGAAATGTCGGCAAATCTCTCTGCTCCAATGCCAATGACAATTGGAAATGATGGCCTGGCACAGCCTCATGAAGTGTTAAGGCTTCCATGACCCATTTGGGGCGTGACGGTAAATCGTGCGTATTTGCATAAAAATACCCAGGACGACCTGCCTCAAAAGAGCCACGTCTATAGTATGCTGTTGGTCGAGATTTTTCCTGATAGGCTGGGATCGCTTTTATACCATAGGGCATGCGCGGTAATTTCCTAAACAGCCGAATCAACTGTGGGTCTGCCCGCTTTGCAATATCACGATAAGCCATTAATAAATCTTGCGGCTTATCAAAATAAAATTGTGGATCAGTCCGTAAGAATTCTGAAAACGCTTCATACCCACCTTCGAACCCCAACGAGTCTATGACATGTTCCATTTCTGCACGAATCCGTTTCACTTCTTGCAACCCGATATCATGAATCTGTTGTGGGGATAAATTTGTTGTCGTACTTTCACGAACACGATAGGCATACCACGCCTCTCCATCTGGTAGGTCGGACCATGCGATTGTTTGCCGGACGTTGGGAAGATAGTCTTTTTCTAAGAATTGCTGTAATCCTTGGTAGGCTGGCTTCACGTTTTCTTGAAAGACCTGCACGGCCTCATCTTGTACACGTCGTTGTTCTGCTTTTGAAATTGAATCTGGGAATTTCACGAATGGCTCTAATAGAGCACTATCTAACGGGTCGCCTTCGATCAACATGGCAACCTGACCAGGGACACCATCTAAGACCACCCGCGGTGTCGTAATTTTTGCTTGAATCCCATTTTTTAATAGCTCGATATGTTGATCTAATAAGGCCGGCGCCTTACGAAGTCGAGCTAATATATGTTGATAATCCTCAATCGACTGCTTAGGCATTGAATCCAAGACATTGGGAATCTGCTGGTGCACACCCTCAAGTTGATTGACTGCCAGATATTTGATCTTAAATTTGGCACCTTCAAGACTTGATTCTATAACTTTCCTAAATAAATCAAAGTTAATTTGATCTGCTTTATTTAGCGTGCCTCGGTCAATTGATCGAATGACGTCCAATGGACTATGCAAATCCTTTTGTCGACGGACGATTGCTTCAATTGACATATCAGCCCAACGATCATCCTGCCCCGGATATCCAACGTACGTTGCCCATGTTGGATACTCATGCATCCAATATTTCCATTGCAGATCAAACAATGCGTGTAAACGTTGCGTATCCGTCTGCTCTTGTGTGTGTTCCAATAACGTGACGTACTGCTGCTCAAATGATTGGATAGCAGAAGACGGCTCAGCAAATAATGGATTTAACAAACAGACAGTCAGACAAAAGGAACTGAGACAAATGCCACGAATGAGGTTTTCTAAAGACATTCAAAAGTCTCCCTGTGTTACAAGCAATTTCTGGCTCCTGATTATTGGTGATGCGGATTCAACTACTACCAGTGCCTGATTTCGGTCCGTATTTTGGCATTGACGAAATTCATGGCCCGCCACAGCTACTCCAAGATTAGAAAAATCAGCGTTCCCCGTTTCCTGTCTCATTCGAATCTAGAACCTACCCTTGTCAGAAATTTCTGGGTTCACGTATAAATATCCTATTTATGCTAGCTGCTTCACACCCTAACCTGACCTAAGAATCCACATGATACGGATTGACTGTTAGCCTGAGCAACAAGTCTATGGATGAGACCGAGGAATCTGACAAGGGCATGATCGAGGCCTATCAACAGAAATCTTTGCAGTCTATATGCTTAATCATAGATGGACCACAGAAACAGGAATCATGCTCTTTCTCTTTCAAGGTCAGTACACATCAAATCTGGATGCGTTAGATGACAATGATTTTCTCTATTTCCGACTACTTTATTCATTCTAGTCAGTCAAACTGTTTTCATGTTAAGTAAATCTGCTTCAGAATATTATCCTCAAAGTCTTTGACGAAAGTAAGTATTCCTCACTCTTCATCAAGCTGCACACAATTTTAACTCCCTAAGCCATAAGACATTGAGTATCACCAACAATGTCATCAGTCGAGCATGTTAAAGCCGCACAGACTGAGCACCATGAACTTCTTCTATAGTTTCCCCTCCCCTAAAGTGCGTATGAGTCCAAGGGCAAGTATTTTTCACACCGTCAGAATAGGGGTTTGTCGTTCAACTTGTTTGCGTCCCCGCTGGGCTTGTACCACCCGTTTCCGCCACCAGATAACTACTCCGGTTATGGATAGGATTGCGGTGCATAGGCCCATGACTGAAATCAGGATCCGACCAGGCAGCCCCAGGAGACGTCCAGAATGCAGCGGAAACTGCGCCTGGACGAAAATGTCGGCAGCCGTGCCTGTCCAGGGCTGCCGATTACCCAGATACCGGCCGTCGCCGCCATCAAAGTAAAATGCAGGAGGTCCTACTCCCGCCGCGCCGTGATCGTCGCCAAGATGAAAGAAACGGACTCCGTAGATACCGAAATTTTGCGCATAAAACACGTCACCTATTGGTTCCGGCCAACTTCGCTCCTTGGCCACTTCGACGGCATGGTTGATGACTGGACCATAGCCAATCTTGGGAGCGATGGGCTTGTGCAAGTCGGTCTCTGGTCGTAAGTCGAATGGGGATGGAGTGATCTCAGTAACTAACGACATGACCGGATAGAAGACCTCCCGATTGAGGTTGAGGGAAAACGCCGTGAACGCCAGTGTGAACAGCAGGCCCCACGCCCAGAGGCCAAAGGCGCGGTGAATATCAAAATTGATACGTTTGATCGTTCCCGAAGTTTTGATCTTCCAGGCCGTGGCCCACCGTGCCCGCCAACTCTCAACCGTGGGCTTATCGGATACGGTTGGGAACCTTGAATTTGATGCGCGTCGCGGCAAAGTTAGGTAATAACCGACAAAGCAATCCAACATCCACAAAATGGCGATTCCGCCCAACAGCCACTCACCCCAGTGGGCAATGCCCCACATCTCAGGGATGTGAAGCGAAAAGTGTAACTTGTAGAGAAAGGAGACCAAGGTTTCTTTGGTCAACGGCCAAACGGCACCCCACTCGCGCCGACCCAACTCTTCACCCGTAACGGGGTCGATGAAAACCTGATTATAGCCGAGTTCATACAATTTGCCTGTAGCAGGATTCACACGAGGGTCGACGCCAAAGACTAAGGCCTTACCACGCTCCGGGGCAAGCGGTACGAAGGTGACTCTTGCTCGCGGGGCACGGGTTTCGATCGCTTGAACCAGATCGAGCGAAGGAAGATAAGCGCCGCGGCTGACTACATGGGTCAGGTGCGGGTTTAACAATTCGTCCAACTCGTGATCCCAGGAGATTATTGCGCCCGTCAAGCCCGACATCACAAGAAACCCAGCGATCACCAGTCCCACCCAGCGATGGAGAAGGATAAAGATATAATGCATTATTTTCTTCCCAGTAAAAAATATGAATACCTGTTCACCCCGACGAGCGCGATTACAATAAATCGTTAAAAAAAGTGCGCGATCTCTCCCCTCTAAACATTAGACGAATGACTCGAACAAAACCTCACCCTCTCACTGTCAGAACTCTTTACTCTCTTCACCCAGGGGTTGAACCCCTCCGAATTCATGTTGCCCTCAAACAGCAGAAGGACAAGCAGTCGCTTGCCACACTTCCCAGCCAATAAGCTCGTCCGTGGTCGGGTATTCCCGCTTCGTTGCTATACCACCTAATGCCCTTTACACGCGCACCATGAGGTCGATGAGTGACACGTTCAAACCCACGTTCATCCAGATAGACTACCCAAGCTGAACCTTGGGTCAGCACGACCTGGAGGAGTTGCCAGAGACAGGCTCACTACTTGATCGGATCTCGTTCAGCGTATCGAAAAGTTTTTTTGTGTCAGTGGTAATTGTTGGAGTGCATACTAAATGGCATCGAATGACGCCTAGCAGTTAAGGGTTAAGCACTCAAACAGTATATTTTGGTATGGAGATTTATAGAGCAATGTGACTAACAAAGCAGTGCTTGTCAAGGAAACTTGACAATTCAATTTACCTGCCTTATAGTCAAGGGAACTTGACAGGAGGTTCACATGCAACCAATCACATTCAAAGAAGCCAATCAACGCTATTTGCGATGTTTTTTCCCCGTTATGCTTCTGTATATCTTTTTTTGTTTTGCGGGGCCGCTCGTACTTCAGTCTTTCGGTAATACCCCAAACTGGACAGCTGCGCTAGTGGCCGTATTAACTGGCATACCCATAGTTGCCGTATTCTGGCTTATGACGCGATTCCTCCGGGAGACAGACGAATATACTCAAAAAACTCAAGCAGTGGCGATGCTCAATGGCGGAGCGATAACTTTATCCCTAGCAGTGATAATTGGGTTCCTGGAATTATACAATGCTGTACCGAAAATCGAACACTTTCCATTAATAATGATGGTGGCGCCAACATTTTTTGGTGCTTGGGGGTTGTGTTACGCACATCAAGTGATGCAGCGCGAGTGAACAATCGTCTCAAGGAATTACGCGGTTTGCGAAATTGGAGCCAAGCAGACCTAGCTGACGAATTGGGAGTTTCACGTCAATCTGTCAATGCGATCGAAACGGGTAAATATGATCCGTCGTTACCTTTGGCATTTCGGATAGCGCACCTCTTCGACCTACCAATAGAATCAATTTTCGAAGATGAGAACTCCAAATAGCCTTTCTTGGTCCAATGCCCACGAAAGTCTGCAAAACGGCGAGGTAAATGATCTGTGTATTGATTAAATAACACAGACATCCAAGTTTCCCGCTCACCTGTGTGCAGGAGTCCTTAAGGGAATATGCCAAAATTAAACGAAAAGACCCAGGAGAAACCACATGACAGAACTTCGGCCCTTTCTGTTTCCCGTCACAACCAGCACAGCCCTGCTCCTCGGATCAATTGCGCATGCCACACCACTCACCATCTCCAGTCCCTCCGCTGATCGATGGAACGCTGCCGTGAACGTCACACCTGAATATCGTGCAACGGCATCGGCTTTCTCCGCGAGCGCACCTGGCTTGGAAAGTTTCGTTGCGACACAGCTCTTGCTATTTAATATCTCAGCGTTGGTCCCCACAGGAAAAAATGCAGGGGGTTAGGCAATAGATGAGACACGTGTCAATACGAGCCGCATAGTCTGAGGCCATTTCAAAAAAAATCTCCAAGCTAGGGTTAAGAAAATTTTATATTCTTGACATCTTTACTGAGGTCCATTCGTCACTCAAACTTACTACTCTCAGAGGTGGGCCCGAAAAACTTGACACCCGCTTCAGTGGATAAGTAGACCTGTTTTAATCATCCGCACGTTATTGACAGGAGCTTACATGAGTCGACGAATCCGACGGCACCACAACCCCGTGTTCAAGGCAAAGGTAGCGGTGGCGGCCCTGAAAGGCGATTGCACCACGGCTGAGTTAGCGAAGAAATTTGACGTCCACCCCAACCAGATTGCTCAATGGAAAACCCAGCTACTGGAACAGGCCCCCGCCGCCTTCGATGAGAAGTGGCGTGAGGCGGCCCCGGCCGTTGATGTCAAAACCCTGCATGCCAAGATTGGGCAACTGACGCTGGAGAATGATTTTTTAGAAGGCGCGCTCGGCAAAGCCGGACGGCTGAGCGCAAAACCATGATTGACCGGAGCCATGCCCTCCCCCTCTCGCACCCAGCCAAGATACTTGGGTTGTCTCGAGGCTGCCTCTACTATGAACCAACACCAGTCAGTGAGCATGAACTCGGATTGATGCATCGTTTAGATCAACTACATGTGGCTCACCCATTCGCTGGATCACGGATGCTGAGAGATCTGCTTCGATTGGAAGGCTTCAACATTGGCCGGAGGCACGTCAGAACCCTGATGAAACGGATGGGCATCGAGGCGCTCTATTGCCAGCCTCGAACAACTCAGACGCATCGAGGGCACCCGGTGTATCCCTACTTACTTAGGAATCTGGCCATTACGCGCTCCAATCAGGTGTGGGCATCAGACGTTATCTACATCCCAATGGCGCATGGATTTGTCTATCTGACCGTGATCCTGGATTGGTATAGTCGCCATGTGCTGGCCTGGCGTGTGTCGGTGACGATGGATGTGGAATTTATCATGGATGCCTTGGAAGAAGCGCTTGAGACATATGGCTGTCCAGCCATCATGAACACCGATCAAGGCAGTCAATATACCAGTGAGCGATTCCTTCAAGCGCTTCACGATCAAGATATTCAAATTAGTATGGACGGCAAAGGTGCGTGGCGGGACAATATTTTTGTCGAACGATTATGGCGATCCGTCAAGTATGAGGATATTTACTTGCACGCCTATGAGACCCCGAACGAAGTCAAGCAAGGGCTAAAACGGTATTTTGCATTCTATAATTCCAGGCGCCCACATCAGGCACATGCTGGGCAGACGCCCGACACGGCGTATTTCAGCCGGTTGCCAGTAGCTGAGGTCGCATAATTCATGGGCATGCGTATCCACTTAAGAATGGGGGGCGAGTGTTCAGAAAAAGGGGACCACTTTTCTCTAGACAGGGAGCTGACGACTTCTCTTTTTAGTCAATGAAAATAAAAAAACCAATTCTCTATATTTTTGCTGGCCTCCCGGGTACGGGAAAAACAACGTTAGCGCAAGGACTGTGTCGGACCATAAATGCAACCTACCTCCGCATCGATACCCTTGAGCAAGCGTTGAGAGATCTTTGTTGTATGAGCCCCCATGAGGAAGGGTATAAATTGGCCCATAGGATGGCAAAAGAGAACCTCCAGCTTGGGAGTAATGTCATTGCTGATTCATGCAATCCTCTCAGCCTATCTCGAATCGATTGGATGGACATCGCCCTCTCGACGGCAGCTACATTTATCAATATTGAGGTGGTGTGCTCCGATCGTCATGAACATCGACAACGTGTCGAGACACGTGAAACTACTGTGCCAGGCTTGCTTCTGCCCACGTGGAATGAAGTCAAAAACCGGGAATACGATCCTTGGCTATCCGAAAGAATCATTATCGATACTGCAGGAAAAACCCAAGATCAGAGCCTGACCGAACTCATCACCAGACTCGATACCTACAAAGTAGACATCAAACTCAAAAATCCCGCCAATCGCCAAGGCCTCGGCTCATGAAAGCAGGCGATTCCCCCTATAACTCTCTTCCAAAAATTCCCCGACCAACCAATGAATTGACATTTCCCTCTGGAGTTTGAACATGGCAATACCAACGAACCATTGGTAGCCTTATATTGATAACGGAAATCAATATCAACTTACAAGATTAGCAAGTTCAATCACCATACATGACTCAGGAGATCTACTATGTACATTTGTCTGTGCAAAGGAATTTCTGAAGCCCAGTTCGACGAAATCATTGATCAACACCAGGGTTGTCTACGGCGAATAGCCAAGACGATGGGATTGGACGAGAGTTGTTGTGGCCGTTGCGAAGAATTGCTTCCAGAATTGATTGCAAATCGGGTGGATACTGACTCGCTGCTCCCAGCGTCGTGAGGAAATTGCACCAGCTACCTCTTGTTCTACCATATCGAGTAACGTAAGTTACGAGTTGTTGCCCTGCTGGTAGTCACTTCAAAAGCAGGGCATCCGAAAGACCTTACACGAGTGGAGGTAGTTATGGAGAGAAGGTCTGTCGCCTGTGCTCTCATGACTGAGAGAGAACACAGGCCTTCATCACGGTAGTCGCATTAGCAGCTCACTCCTTAAGACTCAACTTTCAGACTTGACCTGCTCGCTCAGATAATTTTCAAGACCGACTTGATCAATAATTTCCTTCTGAGTTTCTAGCCAGTCAATATGCCCTTCTTCGCTTTTCATAATTTCTTCTAATTTCTGACGCGTCGTATCATCGCCAACTGTCGAACAATGCGTAATGGCTTTACGCAAAACTTGAACTGCCTCCATCTCAAGCTTTAAGTCCAAATTCAATTGCTCGTCAACCGATTCACCAACAGAAACTGGTCCTAAGCGTTGCACCTACCAACGAAATTCATTCTCAATATCTAAGCTCCTAATGCTCATCCCTTAGATTGAACTCCAGTTGCAACATTTTCCATACATTTCGCATTATTTTCTGGACAATGAACATTTTCCTCGATTATTGAGCATGCTAAAATTTCAATAATGAGAATGCATTTCAAGTTCAATAAACGCAAAAACACCCCCCATTCCACGATGCTGATTTCAGCACAACACAGAACCGTAGCATACAAGCAACATAGAAGTTTCACCCGAGGACAAGAGACGCCCCTTGTCCTCGCGCCTGGCTAGAGTGCCTCTCCTCCGGAGGCACTTTAGCCTCCCATTTTTTCAAAGGATGTGAATGATCAGCGCCTTCAACAATGACGACTCATTCTACTCAGACGTAGACGTGGCAGAGGGTGCGTACAACTTTGCGATGAAGTGACAGGGAGGTCACCTCACTCATGAGATCACCGAACAATATTCCTCACGGAGAACAGGCTGCGTTCCTCAGTTTGACCCTTTCACTCTCACTCATTGCCTTCTACGTGCTTGGCCTATGGATCTGTCCGGTGGTGTCCCCATAGAACAGAGTGAATGCGTGCCAGAACATTCGTTCTCCTCCCCACATCTAACCAAAGACTGCCTGCATGCAATCATCTGCGAAGCCATCACCCCATTCTCAACCAACTCCCTACTCCACCACACCATGCCCACGATGCCAAGGGCTACTCGTCAAAGTGTTTATCGACATGGTGGATGCTAGTGAATTTCCTCACCCAGGATCTGCCGCGTTTCTCACTCGTTGCGTCAATTGTGGTGAGTGCTTAGATGAGACCATACTCAAAAATAGACAAGAGACTCCCATCAGGCCATGGAAGAGACGACCTTGGTCCAATGTCCCAAACCTTCCTTCGTTAAAAAATTAAATTTCCGAAATACTTCCTCACAAATACACACCATTTGGTAACAAACCTCACGTCACTGCCTCATCGTGTGCTTGCACTCGAACATTCTTTTCGACGTATTCCTTCTTTCCATGTTTTCCGCATAAATTCCTGGTTATTCAACATTCTTTTTTCTTGCCACAATTCAGTATTCATATATTGAATTTGAGCACCATTATCAAAATATGTCACAAAACTCTCTTCTGTTAACAAATGACTCAATAACCATTCTCCACTACAGGCCTTCATGGTCTCATTCATTCCTTTCTCATCCATTACCACATAGGATTAGGAGATCCAGATGACCCAACGACCTCAACTATTTATATTTGGACTGTTCCTCACTTTGCTATTGAACTCAACATTTGCCCATTCCGCAGATGAAGATGTCGCCACACAACAAGCGAATCCACAAGCCAAACCAACACTCAAGCTCAAGCAAGTCACGATCAGCGCGACCAAAACCGCACGCGACCCGATCATGACACCTGGGGAAGTCAGCATTATCGAACAGGAAACCTTTCAGCAACGACAAGCGCAGAGCTTAGATGATGTTCTGCGGTATCAACCCGGGATCACTTCTGAAAGCGGACCACGACAGATGGGCGAATCTCCAAATATTCGTGGACTTTCGGGAGCACGAGTCCTCACACTCATTGACGGACAGCGAATGAATTTTCAGTCAGGTCACAAGGGTCGCACTTTTATTGATGTCGATCTTTTAAAACGAGTAGAAGTCATTCGTGGTCCGGGGTCTGCGCTCTATGGCAGTCAAGCCATTGGTGGGGTCGTCGCAATGGAAACCAAGGATCCATCTGACTATTTGGGACCAGATGGACAATTTGCTATTTCTCAAAAATTTGGATACCAAAGAAACAGCGATGAAATCCTTACCAGTACCGCATTAGCTGGCCGTCTGAGTGAACATGTAGAGTTCATGGCCTATGGCCTCCTGCGGGGGGCAGACAACATCCGCATTGGCGATGGGTTTGGCGAATTGCCTAATTCTGGACAGGATAACGCAGCTGGTCTTGGAAAAATTGTTTGGAAACCCACGGCCCATGATCAAGCAGAGTTTTCTGTCTATGTCACCCGTCAAGCTGCTGGCATTCCGTTTAACTCCAATACGAACCCCACTAATACCGCCAGCATTTCCGATCGAAAAAACCGTCAATTTAACTATCGACTTGGCTATACCCACAACAATCCTGATAACCCATATATCAATTTGAATGGCTTTGTGTATCACAATACACTCGACGTGACTGAGCGGCAGTTATCCAATGGCACCCGAGATGATATTAATTTTGATACCACCGGATTCGATCTTCGGAATTCCATGAATCTTGGCAACCCAGAGTTCCATCACCATAACATCACCGTAGGAACAGAATTTTACACAAACAATCAAGAGAGCACTGGAAATCGCGCAACCGGAGCACGTCTATTTTTCCCAGAAGCCAATTCCTATGTCTATGGACTGTACATTCAAGATGAAATCACGCTGTTCAATGATCGTGCTGTGCTAATACCAGGGCTACGATGGGACCATTGGGAGAATAAAGCCAAGGGGCAATCCAAGAAAACCGCAGATCGGGTCAATCCAAAAATTGGAGGAGTCGTCAAAGCCACCGACTTCTTGTTTTTGACCGCCAACTATGCTCATGGCTTTCGACAACCAGGCTTTGACGATCTGTTTGTATCTGGCACTCATTTTCCAGGATCGGTCTTTCTTCCCAACCCAAATCTGAAACCAGAGAAAAGTCGCAATATCGATGCCGGTCTTCGCATTGTACTTCCTCGAGTATTCTCTGAGAATGATCAACTGATTTGGAAAGGCGCATATTTCAGAAACAAGGTACGCGATTTCATCGATCAAGATGTGAACTTCAATTTCGGGACCTTCCAGCTTGAATTCATGCCCGTCAATGTTACTAAGGCCTTACTGCAAGGGTTTGAAAGTGAACTCGCATGGTTACCCACTGACAATATTACCGTCCGCGCGAACTTTACCTATACGCGTGGGACTGACCAAACAACCAATGAACCCCTGACGACAATACCTGCCATCCGTGGGTTACTTGGCATGGATTACTACCACGTTCCCTGGGGGCTCACCATAGGAGGTCGCACTCAGATTACTGGTGATCAAAAACGAGCGCCTGATGGAACGGCAAAGACAGGAGGCTATGCCCTCTTTGATATTTATCTAGCCATGCAACCCCCGCAATCATTTTTTGACCAACTTGGAACACCATGGCTTCATGGCTTGCGCGTGAATGCCGGTATTGACAATCTCACAGATCTCAAATATCGACGTCATTTATCGAACCTACCCGAGGCTGGCATTAATCCCAAAGTCTCAGTAGCCTATACCTTTGTCCTTCCGTCGTCTCCGTGAATACCATCTCAATGGTACAAGCCAACGTGATCGATTCAGCCCGAACTCGAGGCCAGCCGATGCTGGCCTCGTCGCCTCCCCCTGCCTTTCTGTTCTTACTCTTGTACGCCCTGCATTCATTTGTCGGCCTCACCTATGAAGTGGTGTGGATCAAGTATCTCACCAGCACATTAGGCATGACCCTCCCAGCCTTTGCCATTGTTCTCAGCACATTTATGGCTGGGCTGGGATTAGGCAGCTATATTCTCTCCAGGGTCACCACACACAGGACACCGTTCTACCTCACACACATTCAATCATCACTCCTGCTGTTCGCGGTACTCCAAGCTGCGATTGGCATCCTTGGCATGGCCTTTCCCTTCATATTGAACCTTCTGGATTCCCTCTATGTCGCGATGGCTCCAGAAACAGAAGGGTTCCGCCATCTCCTGATTCGCTGCACCGTGGCGGGTATGATCCTTCTTCCAATCACCTCGCTACTTGGAACTGGCTTTCCACTCTTAGCTGGACTGTCCACATCATTGAGTACCAAGGACTCCTCACAACGACCCGGCCTAGTATATTACGTCGGGGTCCTCGCCTCGGCGATCGGCGCACTGGCATCCTTGGCCATGATTCCCGCATGGGGACTACTCTCCACATCGCTCGTGTTAGGCGCGCTCAACCTGGCCATTGCGATGCTCACATGGGCAAGTGCCAAAAGATATTCCTGGACTGCCTGTTCATCAACATCGCTCTCATCCAACCTCAAACGGGAAAAAGGACTTTCTCAACTCGGCCCATCACATGATTCGGCCGCGCACGATCTCAAACCACTGATCCTTGCCATTGGCGCATTAGTCGGATTCTTCATTTTGGGACTGGAAATTGTCGGAGCCCAATATATCTGGCTCGTGATCAATGCCACCGCCTACTCAGAAGGCCTGTTGTTTGCAGCAATTCTGTTAGCCATGGCAATGGGATCTGCATTATATCTTGTGGCTCGTTCGTATTGTTCCCCTTCAACCTTAATCATCGTTGGATTCTTGACTGCCGCCTGTGCCCAAATCGCATTAATTCCGTTTGCCGAGAGTATCGCCTCAGTGTTTGATCTTTTTCTTCACCAGTCCGGTTGGGTACAGGATTGGATAGGAACCTCGTCTCTTCGTTTTTTCATCGCCAGCGGAGCCCTCACATTCAGCGTACTCGGGCTACCGGCCCTGGGATATGGCCTCGTGTTTTGCAGCCTCTGTGAACTCGCCACCAACACCATCCCTCACTCACTACGGGCTGAACTTTCTGTGAACAATCCGATAATACATACTCGAGTATCGCCTCTCGCTCAATTGTATGCCTGGCACAATTGGGGTTCTGTAGCTGGAGTCCTTTTGACCTCGTTTGTCCTGATTCCATGGCTCGGACTCACAATTAGCCTGACCATCTTGTCGGTCTGTGGCCTTGTGCTCATTTGGATCGTGTTGGCATTTACGCCACTGCTGTCTGCAACTCGCGGACAAGCTTACAAACATACTTCTAAGTTTCAAACCCAGCTCATTCCTATAAGTGTCATTCTTCTCGGTCTCACTCTTTGGATTGGAGTCAATGGGGACCTGACATTTCAAACACATGCCTCCGGTGAGTCTCACGATGTGATCTACCAGCGAGAAGATGCCTCAGGTGTGGTTGAAGTGTTTGCTGATCGCCAAACTGGGGAACGCACCCTCTTCACCAGTCGACTTCGGCAAGAAGGTGGAAGTCGTCAAGAAGATATTCGTGTCCAACGGCTACAAGGTTATCTACCAATACTGTTACATCCTAACCCGAAACGAACATTAGTTGTGGGCTTGGGAACAGGAATCGCTGCAGGATCCTATCTAAGAAAGGAAGTCGAAGAGGTCACGATTGTCGAAATTTCAGAAGGGATCATTGAAGCGGCGGAATTGTTCGAACAAGAAAGTGGTGAAATTCTTTCACATCCCAAAACACGTATCGTGAAACAAGACGGTCGAAATTTTATGAAACTGTCCCGCCATCACTATGACCTCATCATCCAAGAACTCTTTTTTCCATACCAAAGTGGTGTCGGAAGTCTCTATACCGTCGAGCATTATCAGCGAATCCGTAACCGTCTGGCTCCCGGTGGTATGGTCGGACAATGGATCACAATCAATCAACTAGGCCTTAATGATCTGCGCATGCTTGTCCACACCTTTCACACGATATTTCCTCATACGTCTCTCTGGCTTCATGGAGGCTACTTGCTGATTCTTGGGGGGCTCGAACCGCTTTCCATCGACTACCCAACATATACTCGACGATTTTATGAGGACGATCACTTAGGAGGCCTCTCAAAATTAGGAACAGACCCCTATGACATGCTGGGTGGTTTTGTGACCCAGGGAGCACCTCTGCAGGACTGGGCGTCTGGAGTCTCACTCAATACTGATGACAATCGTCGCATTGAGTACTCAGCACCGCTTTCATTCGCCAAGCTAAATACGACAACTCTGGCAGCCGAAACTCTAGAGTCGTTTCAATCCATCCTCCTCCCACTGACTGATGTCGTTCAGATGCAAAAATCATCACCAGAACTTGATGAGAGTAAACTGACGCACATATCCAAAGCGTTTTCTCTGCTTCTTCATGGCATTGTCGCTCGGACACGAGAACAGCATGAACAGGCTGAATCGCTGTATGTTCAGGCATGGCAGCATAATCCCAACAACTATCAGATCAAAGCCTACCTTGAACCTCTCTGGGCGTCCCGCGGTCGTGCATTACTCTTGAAAGGTGAGCAGGAAGAGGCAAGTCGGTGGCTGCGCAAAGCCTCCGACGTGAACAAGGCCAATGCCAATGTCCTCTTCGATCTGGGATTACTCGCTTCACAAGAAGGGAATGATCGCGAAGCTATCACGCACTACACAACAATCCTTGAGGAATTCCCTCGTTGGCCGCAACGATTAACACTCATGTTTAATCTAGGATTGAGCCATTATAGAATGGAAGATTTTTCACGAGCCGCTCAATTATTTCAAAAAGTGATTCGTTCAGAACCATCCTCGGTGAACGCTCACTTCAACTTGGCAAATAGTCTTGCGCAAACTGAGCAATACGAACAAGCGGCCATTCATTATCGGACTGTTCTACGATTGGCCCCTAGTCATCAACAGGCCCAAGAGAATTATCTTGAAATCATTGAGTGGATCACAACGCAAGAGTCCGATGCACCTCCACTGTAGATTGCAAGCCGGCCCTTTCCTTCTCAATCTAGACGTTGAACATCTTTTTTCCTTCTATTGAACATGGTCGATTCGGCAATTTGCCTATACATTGATAATGATAATGATAATTTATATCAAATATAGGCAACCCAATGAACGCACACCTCAACCGATACCACTCACGCCCTGCTCTGATAATCCACCTCAAACTGTTCGCCATACTCATGGCGTTACTCTGGAACGTGAACGGCAGCATCGCCGTAGCCTTTCCGCCCATGGAACCAGAAGAATCCTCTCTTGTTAATGAAGAAATTAATAGCATTGCCGGCCTCTATTTTCGTGAATATTCACTCCAGAACAATGGAGTGATTGACTACAAAACTGCACGACAAATCATTACTTCTGCACACAACGAATACGGAAATTCAGTCGTACATACGAATGAATATCCTCTGTTCTATTGGTATGACGGCAACCAGGATGGCCAGATGGAAATGTGGGTCGATCAAAAAGTCGATGGTTGTGCCTGTGATGTCATTCCGTATGAAGCCACGTATCAACCGTAACAAAAAGGAGTAAGCGACACCGATGAAAAGTATTTTTAGTGTCAGTATTTTCATTGTGACAATATTGATATTCATGACTGCCCTTGCCACAGAAATACTCGAGAAGGAACAGTCCCTCATCACGATCATCTCTCCTAAAAATGGAGAGGTTGTCGCCCCATCTTTTGAGCTGACGCATCAGGTACAGCATGGCCTTGCTCCCCACACTATTCATGTTTTCCTTGATGGAGACTACCAGAAAGGCGCGACATCTTCGTTGAAGCACCTTCAAGCCGGCCCTCATGAACTCATGATTAAAATCTCGACTGACGAGCAAGACAGCCTCGTTGGTTGGGACAGGGTCAACATTACCGTGAAATGATACGAAGACCAGGCAATGCTGCTGGACATTACTGATGAACTCAAAACGATACCATCTCATCCACCGTTCGCTGCAGATGTTTCTTTTTACACAGAGGAGGTTCCCATGAATACCGTCGTTCTCTCACCCAAGAAACTGTTTCCAGTTTCTCTCCTAGTCGGAATTGGCATGATGATCCTCATACCTGGAATTGCCACGGCCACTCCAAGTCATGACCAAGTCAAAGCTGACATGAGCAAGGCCTCTCAGATTTCTATCGAGCAGGCCATTCAAGCTGCAACAAAGGAAGTACCGGGCAGAGTGATCAAGGCCGAACTCGAGAAAGAGCATGGACCGCTCATGTGGGAAATTGAAATCGTGACGTCAGAAGGCAAGGTACAAGAAGTCCACCTTGATGGTGTCAGTGGCAAGCGACTCGCGCTACAGAATAGTGAAGGCACCCAGGAAGGTTCCGAATCAAGCATTCATACTGGCTCAGCTGAACAGGGCAGCCAAAAGATGGAAAAATAACCATCCAAAGAAAAAAACTCCGTAGTAAAAAGCAACGAAACAGAGAGGAACATGTCAACACCATTTCTCACAGGGCAAGGGAACACATGAACTTGCCTTGTGAGAAATTCTCTGTTTAGGCAATCATCTTCTTGTGGGCTTGCTCCAGCTCTTGCTAGAGACGTTCAAAGAGGTATGTCCAAAGAAGGAGATCTCCATGATTTCAGAACGCTTCGAACACACTACTATCACAATTAGCATTCATGGAGCATTTAATACGAAAACAGCACAAGAGTTTTCCGTGACCACTTTACGTGCCTATCGGATGGGCTTTCGTGATTTTTATGTGAGCCTAAAACCTGTGAGCCTCATCGACAAGGCTGGCCTACGGTTACTGTCCAGCATCATGCAGAAGCTTGAACAGCAAGACTGCACTGGCACCATTATCCATTTTCCGTCTTCTCTCTATACTGAGTTGCATACGTCGGGAAAAGATACAGTTCGACCAACTGCACGCAGAAGACGCTCGAAGCCTGTTGCACCTCCCGCATTGCAGGCCGCACCACAGTGAGAGCACTAAAACCATGAAATCTCATTTCGAAAAAATTTCCTCTCAATGGCCGCCTCCCCATAACCCAACGGAGCGAACGCGTATTGGACGAATTGATGAATGGGAGGTCAGGGTCTTCCCTCAAAACGATACGCAACACCCTTACTTCAAACAAAATGGATTTCTCCATTTGCAGCTATGGCATCCAACGTGGATGCTCTCTGTTTTAACTCCCTCTCGCTTGACAGATAACTTCTATGAAATATTCCCCTTCCAAAAAGGGAAACTCCAAATATGTTGCCTGACTAACGTCAATACCATTTTACAGCATCACCTGGAGGCTCCAGGCATTGATCCACCAGTTTTGCAATTGATGGAGCGCTACGTCCTCTATATTGGATCCCTTCAACGCATTATCAACCAACCCACAGCCATCCCACATTTCTGATCATAAAAGGGGGGACTAGGTTGAACAATATCTGACTTCAGTATTCAAACAAACAATCGGCCACTGAAACAATTACTTGTTCCAAAGAAGAATTAGGAAATTGGAAACTGGGGGACTATGTTTTTCGGTCGTTGAGATGTGACAGTCGCAGACGATATTCCAAACACATTAAAGAACAGGGATTTGAACATACTTTCCTGGATTTTTGACATTCTCAACTGGAAATTGACTTTGGTACATACATACTAATGTTGAGAGATTTCACCCAGTAGCAGAAAACACGTTCACTCATTCAACCTCAACCATGAACACACGACCATCCAGATTTCTCACCTGTCTTTTATTATTTACGTATTTCACTGTTGCGTCCACCGCCTTTGCGTTTGGACTGTCCCACGTCAAATTCGATAAAGACAGTGAACAGGCCTCACATTCGTGCCCATGGTTTTGGCAAGTCAAATCTACCGTAGGCCTCCCATCATTGCCTCCTCTCGTGACACCTCACTGGACAATTACTGCCGATATCACTCCTGAACAACACGTCAATGCTTCAAGTGTAGAATGCTCGCCATCCGTCCGTGGGCCCCCTCTCTGCTTCCTCCGATAATCTCAAACATTTTTGACAAATCACGAACGACTGTTCGCTAATTGCGATCGTCAGACCGACATATGATCGTGTGTGTGAGCAATGACGATCATTCTCAGACCTTGGCGTCATGCTTCAGCCCTTCTCTGTGACACGTATTCACACGGCTGAGATACGGCTGCACGATAGACGCACAATTCGTTCTGATCTCTCTTCTCTTGATTCGTCACGTACGGAAGGAACATCGTTATGCAAATAGAAGCCATCATGTATCAAGTATCAAATCTGTTTCTGACTCCTGTATTGGCGCTCATTGGCATACTGTTTGTGTATGCTTTTTTTGCGTTAGGCACGTTCACTGGTCAGTGGTTTCAACGCAGGAAATATCTGGAGACCTATCGTCAGATAGTTCATGAATTGCGGAATGGGAACACAGATACTCAAATAGTCAAAGGGTTTCGCCTCTTTAACCACTTTCAACGTCAGCCATCAGCCTCGACCGATTACTTCGACATTCTTGCACTGAAAGAGCTTGAAACATCGCGAATTGTGACACGAATTGCCCCGATGCTCGGACTCGTCGGGACCATGATTCCCATGGGGCCCGCACTAAAATCTCTGGCTGACGGCAATGTGCAGGGCATTAGCGAGAATCTCATTGTTGCCTTTGCTGCTGTGACGTTTGGATTAGTCACCGCTTCAATCACCTTCTGCTTAGCCTCGATTCATAAACGATGGTTAGCTTCAGAACTTCACGATATTCAGGTCATCCAACAAGCCAGGAGGCCTGAATGAAGTTGCTCGAAGAAGACGAATCTAATAACCCAATTCTCTCTGTTGCAAATATGGTCGATGTCTTCTTGGTCGTCATTGCGGCACTGCTTATTGCCATTGCACAAAATCCCTTAAACCCGTTTTTCAGTGATGACATCACCGTCATTAAAGACCCCGGAAAAGAAACGATGGAGATCATCACGAAGAAAGGGGAAAAGATCGAACATCATAAAACCACTGGCACGATTGGGCAGGGAGAAGGCACTCGCGCTGGCACTGCGTATCGGCTTAAGGATGGATCACTCATTTATGTCCCGGAAACGGACTAGTAACGAGGAAAACGTCGCCGAGATGACATCACTCGACTCACATTACCAGGCATTTGTTGAATTATGCGGAGGATAGATCATGAAACATATTAAGGAATCATTATTCACGACATCAGTCGCGAGTCGCACGATATGGCTCGGACTTTTCTTTAGTGTCTTACTCTTACATTTTGTCTTTGCTCCTAAAAACACCGTTCGTGGGGAGCAACTCAATTCATCCAGTGTCTCACACCATTCCCTCTTGATCTTGGCAACGAACCACGTCTCGGAAGCCAAGCTTATGGAACTACAGCAACTGGCCAAAAATACCTCCCTCAGGATTGACTACAAGCTTCTCGACAGTCTGAAGGATGGAGACGCCTTTTCGAACATTATCGCACCGTATCAGATGGTAATCTTTGATTCCGTGAGCGGACATGAAGCGGAACTGTCTTACGCAAAATTCACGAACACGGTAAAAACCCATTCCGATAAAATCTTTCTTCCGATCAAACTGCTGAAAGGTACACCACTCCGTCAAGGTGTCTCTGACGAAGAAGCCAAACGTGTCCATGACTATTACGATAATGGCGGAACACAAAACTTCCACCGTATGTTGGCCTATCTTGAAACACGTATCTTTGAAAAGACTCACCAGTCCATTCAACCCCCCATCATTTTCCCAAAAGTTGGGATTTATCACCCTCAATACGAACAGAAGGTATTCCCCTCCTTGGATGAATACATCAAATGGAAAGGGAAAGATGCCAGCAAGACGCAAACGACCGTCGGCATTGCCATGTCGAAAGAAGCCATTGCCTCGAATCAAACACAACTGGTGGATGAATTTATTCAGCAGATAGAAGAACGTGGAGGACTGGCCCTCCCCTTTTATTTTGTCGCCAGTCCGTATGGTGCGCCCGACTACACATTGCTCCTACAACAGAACGGTCAGACAGTGGCAGATGTCATTATCAATACACGTATTCTCCATTGGGCCAGTGCGAGAAAAACTGAATTTGAAAAGCTTGGGGTCCCGGTCATTCAAGCACTCCCTTATTCCAATGGCGATCAAAAAAAATGGGAAAACGATAACGCTGGAATCCCAGCGATGGCGATCCCATTTTTTCTCACCTATGCCGAAATCGCCGGAGCCATCGACCCCATGGTCGTCGCGGCAGTTGATCAAAAAACAAAACAAACCGTTTCAATCGACTATCAGCTACATGCACTCATGAATAAGGTCTTTCGTCTTGCAAAATTGAAGCATACTCCCAATAAAGACAAGCATGTTGCCATCATGTTTTACAACTACCCCCCAGGAGAAAAAAACGCAAGTGCCTCATTCTTAAATATTCCTGAGAGCTTAGAAAATATTTCAGAAGCTCTCATCAAAGCTGGATACCAAGTCGACCAGGCAACGGAGGAAAAATTTGTCGAAGCCATCCCGTTAATGCTTCGACCCTTTTACCGTAATGAATCATTTACCCAAGTGCTCAAGCATGAACTTGGAGGACTTCTTCCACTCTCAACCTATACCGCTTGGTACAAAACACTCCCACAAGCAATTCGCACGGAAATTGAAACACGCTGGGGTGAACCCAAGGACAGTTTTACGGTGTACGAAATTGATGGACAAAAACAATTTGTGATTCCACGAATTAAACTTGGCAATCTATTAATTCTCCCTCAACCCCCACGAGGAAATAACAAAAACCGAGAGCAAGAGATTTACCACAGCCAAAATACTCCTGTAAGTCATAATTATTTAGCCACATACTTATTCACACATCAACAATTTCACGCAGATGCAATCGTTCACCTGGGAACACATGGCACCCAAGAATGGCTTCCCGGCAAAGAACGAGGCCTCTCTGCTTATGACGATGGCTATTTACCCATCAACGATATTCCGGTGATCTACCCATTTATCGTGGACAATGTTGGTGAGGCCATGCAAACCAAACGCCGGGGACGCGCCCTGGTGATTAGCCATCTGACACCACCATTCAGAAAGGCCGGCCTCTATCGAGAATTGGCTGAAATCGATGAACTCATGAATCAATATGATGAATTGGAGCAAGGCAGTGTCAAAGCCCATACCAAAGAACAAATTATTGATCTCACCATTCAAAAAAATATCCACAAAGACCTTGCGTGGAGCGAGGAAGATATATCCAAGAAATTTGAAGAATTTCTGCCTGAACTTCACGACCATCTCCATGCCATGGCTCAGCAAAATCAGCCCCTCGGACTCCATTCTTTTGGACAGTCGTTTGAGCCTCATCATCTCACTTCCACAATGCTTCAAATGCTAGGGTCGCGTTTTGTCGAACTCGCACAAACCTATGGCACAGACTTGCTCCCAACAACATTGAGTTCGTCTATGAGCACCTCACCAAGCACCACAGAGACGACAGAGAAAGACGACCCGTTGGTGCACACCATTGAATATCGACTCGTGGACACATTTGTTGTGCAGCAACAAAACGTTCCTCAAAATACGAATCCAGATCTTCGAACGTTACTCCTAGATGGTCGCACGCATTTTAAAAATTTGAAGAATCAACAAGAAATCCAGGCAATTCTTCACGCACTTGATGGCAAGTACGTGTCAACATCGGCAGGTGGAGGGCCAATTAATAATCCGGACTCACTCCCAACAGGACGAAATTTGTATGGATTTGATCCATCAAAGATTCCGACCAAAGCCGCCTACGAGGCCGGAAAAGAACTCATGGATAACATGCTCGCAACATTTTACGTGAAGCATGAACGATACCCAGCCAAAGTCACGTTCAACCTTTGGTCAATCGAAACGATGAGACATTTGGGTGTGCTTGAATCACAAATTCTTCATGCCATGGGGGTAAAACCCATATGGAATGAACAAGGGAAAGTGACGGGTACGGAAATCATTCCATACAGTGAACTCAAGCGACCTCGCGTTGATGTCATTGCCTCACCAACGGGTCTCTATCGTGATGCGTTTCCGAACGTCATGATGTTAATTTCGAAAGCCGTTCAAAAGATCGCCGACCTCAAAGGCGAACATAACTATGTCGCCCAACATGCTGCCTCAATCAAACGAGACCTTCTCGCAAACGGTTTGGCCCCTGATGAAGCCGAAGCCCTGTCGACTATCAGATTTTTCTCCACCGAGAGCGGGGAATATGGAACAGGACTTGAAGTGGCCAGTCTTGCCTCGGACACATGGGAAACTGACGACAAACTCGCCAATATGTACTTAGATCGAATGGGATACTTTTACGGTTCTGATGAAAAAACTTGGGGACAGAAACTACCTGAAGTGGACCTCTATGCGATGAACCTGACTGGTACCGATGCGGTCTTGTTTTCTCGATCTTCGAATATCTACGGGATGATGACGAGTGATGATCCGTTTCAGTATTTCGGGGGCATTTCCCTGGCTGTCCGTCATCTCGATGGGAAAAGTCCGGAGATGTTCATTTCCGATTTACGCGATAAAGATAATAGAAACGTCGCTCCGCTTAGTGAATTTATTTCCACCGAACTACGATCGCGATACTTCCACCCCAAATGGATTGAAGAAATGCAAGAGGAGGGGTACTCCGGCACGTTGGCCGTCTTAGACACAGTCAATAACTTTTGGGGTTGGCAAGTGGTCGACCCTGACAGCATCCGCGATGATCAATGGCAAGGATTCCATGATGTCTATGTCAATGACATGTATGACATGAAGATGAAGGAATGGTTTGAAACGAATAATCCCGAAGCCTTGGCCCAGATTGCTGAACGCATGCTTGAGGCCATTCGAAAAGGCTATTGGGATGCTTCAGATCTAGTCAAACAAGAACTTGCCCAAACGTATCTCGAACTCGCCAAGGCCCATGATATCAATACGTCTAATGAGCAATTTAAGGAATATCTACAGAACCTGTCTGCAGGTTATGGTTTGGGCGCCCTCCCCCTCGTCGCCCAACCCGCTTCAAGTCAGATGCCCACACCACCGGCAGAAGCGACTCCCGCCACGCAAACTGTCGAAGGACAGATGTTAGAAAAAGTACAACCGACGGAAAGCACCAATGCTAATGATGCCTGGTATTTAGCCATCATTATTTTCATATTCTTTATTGCGGGGGTCATGTACCAACTGACCATGCGCTCAGAATCTCAACAGTCTTCGGCTCTCGACAACGCTGTGACATCAGCCGAAGAACTGAGTACAACATAGGCATGCGCTCGAGCTGCAGCTCTCTTCAAAAAAAGTGCTGCAGACAGGCTCCTATATTTTTCATGACTGATTAAAAACATATCATTTCTGTAAGGAATCTTTCATATGACTTCTATACGCAATAAACAATATAGACGAAATTCTCTATGTTCTTCTCTGCTACAACTTGTCGTCTTCATCATATTTATTTCAATACCACCCATTTTGGCATTCGGCGTTATGGCAGATGTCGGCAGCAACGAATCTGATCAACCTCAAGCCGAACATGCCGATCAACAAGAGTTCTATGAACTTGTGGTCTCAGGCAACCATCACCAAGCCTTTGAACAGGCCTTTGAACTTGGAGATGAACTGTTTGAGACCCAGTTTAATGCTCTGGATGGCGTTGGAGCTCATGTTGCTAAGGGGCAACGTTTTACGCGTGTGCCTCGCGCAGACCTTTCAGGTTTTGGAGAATGGGCAGATCACACACCCAAACGGGAGACCGGCCCCAACGCACAAGCCTGCAATGCCTGCCATAACTTACCTTTTGACGATGGAGCAGGCCAGACAAACTCAAACGTCCATCGAGACCCTCTTCATTCTGCGAATTTGAGCATGATGATCCAACGAAATACTCCTCATCTTTTTGGCGCGGGGGCAGTTCAACTGTTGGCCGAAGAAATGACGAAACGACTTCATAGAATCCAAAAACGTGCAGCTCGCCAAGCCTGTAACACAGGCAAGTCGCAAACACGTATTCTGCGAGCAAAGGGAGTGCACTTTGGCATGCTCACCGTAAGACCAATCCAGAATAGTCCCTGTCAAGTCACTATTGACTCATCAAAGGTAATAGGTGTTTTCAGCGATCTCATTATTCGACCATTTCAATGGAAAGGTAACAATACGACGCTACGAGACTTTAATCGTGGCGCTTCACACAATGAACTAGGCATGCAAGCGGTTGAACTTGTGGGAAGAGATGAAGACAGCGATTTCGATGGCGTGACGAATGAGATGACCATTGGGGATCAAACCGCCCTCGCCATCTATATCGCGGCACAACCCCGACCAACCACAAAAATCGAATTGTCCCACCTTGGACTCATCGAACCGCTATCTTCTTACGAACGAAAATCCATTCGACGGGGAAAGAAAACTTTCGCTCAAATCGGGTGCGCTTCCTGCCACAGTCCAACCCTCAAGATAAAAGACCCAATTTTTCGTGAGCCCAGTTTGCATGCGCATCATCGTGATGAATTTTTTCCCAGTGGCCTCAATCCTTTGAATGAACTAGTCGACCCGGCTTTTCCCGTCACGTTTGATCTGACAAGAGATCAGCCAGATAATATAGTTCACAATCAAGATGGTCAGGAGATTCGCCTCGGCACATTTGAGCGTGATCGCCGTGGACGAGCCATCGTCAGACTGTATGGCGATCTTAAACACCATAATCTAGGTTCGAACTTAGCAGAATCTATCGATGAAACAGGGACTGGTGCCTCAACTTGGCTAACCAAAGAGCTTTGGGGCGTTGGCTCTACAGCTCCATACCTTCATGATGGACGAGCCACGACACTCACCGATGCCATTCAGTCACATGGAGGCGAAGCCTCACCTTCACGCCAAGCCTTTGACGCTCTCAGTCCCTCGAAAAAGAAAGACCTTGTGACATTCCTGAATAATCTCGTTTTGTTTAAGGTAACAGAGGAGGAATAAGTTGATGATGCCCCTGCCTGCCAAGTAGTCAGGCAGGGGCATCAAAGTCAATTCCCCCCTATCAGCCTATAGGAACCAATTTGCGCATCTAGAACTGCCCTTCACCTCTCAACCTTTCCTTACAGTCCATCAATCTTGAATTTCGACATGTTTTTCTGGAGTTTGAACATGTCCAAGCCTTATATAATTCACCATAATTGATAATGATATTTAAAATCAAAACCAAGGCATACCAATTCTCTCCCCCTGCACGAAAAACTAAGACGTGAACCACATCCCCATAATAAAAAAGAACTCCCAGCAAACAAAAACAGATGTGCGCTGCTCTTGTGGTCGTCTACTCGCCAAACACACGGCTGATGGGACCGGCATTGAAATTCAATGTCCGCGATGTAAACGCATCTGGATATTCCAAGGACCATTCACGACTTGAACGCCGATACTTCAATCTATAGGACTCTACATACTTACCCCTGCCTACTGACCAGTCAATGGGAACCGAGATGATACGAAAGGATCATGACTATGAATCAATCTCTTTCCGCTAATATCCAAGATATCATCAGCATGAAAAGTATGGGGGTACTTGTCAACAAGAGCCCCAAAACACAACGGGAAATTAATCCCTCACTCAACACGTCCAACTCAAGCACTCTCATACGCCGCATCACCATACCAGCAGCCCTTTCGCTCATGTGCCTCATCACCGGATTCCTGTTTGCATGGTATACCGGAGGCAAGAGCTGGACAATCGGGCTATGGGGCGGACTGATCGGCATGACAGTTGGATTCAGCATTCTTGGGGTCGAATGGCTGTTGAGTCGTACCCCATTTTCGACCGTTGTCCATACCACTCAAAGCCTGACAATCGGTCTGGCCTTGGCATTACTTTTTTCTTGTGTAATGCACCTCATTCTTCCCACCTCATCCCCGATCGCTCCAATATTCTCCTTAGTCAGCCTCCTGAGCTTTTCCTATCTATCGTATGCCATTCGAAGGAAGGGGTTGCATCAAACGGGACAAAGTGAAGAAATGAAAAGACCTGCAGCCTCCACTCAGCAAACAAAAATCCTGGATACGAGCTCAATTATCGATGGGCGCATTTTCGATCTCTGTGAAACGGGATTCATGGAAGGACCATTGTGTATCCCACGATTTGTCCTGGAAGAGATTCATACCATTGCTGACTCACATCATTCATGGAGGAGAGTTCGAGGTAAACGCGGGCTAGAAATTTTAGAGAATCTCCAAAATATTCCCACGATCAACACCCACATCACTGAAGACGATTTCCCCACGATCCCTGAAGTGGACAATAAATTGGTTATGTTGGCCAAACACCTGCAGGCCAAAATAGTGACAAACGATTGGAACCTTGGGAAAGTTGCGTCTCTCCAAGGCGTCCAAACATTAAACGTGAATCAACTCTCGTATCAACTAAAACCTCCAGTCTTACCCGGGGAAGTCATCCGTGTCTTTATCATCAAAGAGGGTGACCTCGAAGGGCAAGGCGTCGCTCATTTAGACGATGGGACTATGGTCGTCGTCGATCGAGCACGCGACTACATAAAAGAAACTATCGATGTGGTCATTACCAAATTTATGCAAACCCACTCAGGACGAATTTTATTCGGCGCACGGCTTTGAAAAAACACCAACACAAAGAACGCTCTCACCCATAGCCTGATTGAATCGTGAGTACACCACCATCATACAAAGGAGTCTGCCCCTATGAAAATCCAACAATGCCCTCAATGCGGACAAGAAAGTCTTGCAACCACTGGTGCCTTTTGGACCTGTAGTTCCTGTCGTATCTCAATCACTTCGCAAGCATTATCACGGGACCAACAACATCGGAAGTTTTCAGCAGAATTCACCACCCGCACTGCCGCGTCACAGCCATGTGTCACAGTGTGAATAACCTTCCACAAAAAAAGGGAACGGCTCAATGGCCGTTCCCTTTTCCCAATTCCCGATGCAATAGCGCCAAACGCAATAAGCGTCCTTAGCCATCTTTTTTAATCTGTTCGCTCAGATAGTTTTCAAGTCCAAGCTGTTTGATCAGTTCAATTTGAGTCTCAAGCCAATCGATATGTTCTTCTTCATCTTGAACCATTTCTTCAAGCTTCTGACGAGTATTGTAATCCCCAACTTTGACGCAAAGCTCAATTCCTTCTGTCAACAACTTGACCATGTCTTTCTCTTTGACCAGGTCCAGCTTGAGCTGCTCCGGTACCGTCTCTCCAATTGTCACTGTTCCCAGACGTTGAACGTTGGGTAACCCTTCTAAGAATAAAATGTGGCGAATGATCTCATCTGCATCTTTCATCTCACCGAAACTTCGTTCCTTCACTTTTTGTTCAAGTCGCTCATACCCCCAGTTTTCGCACATCCGAGCATGTAAGAAATACTGGTTAACGACAGTCAATTCTTCAGTGAGAATTTTGTTGAGCAATTCAACGATACCCTTTTTAGCTTTCATATCCGGCCTCCTTTTTACACTGACACAATACCTACATTAATAAATATTTTTTCCATATTTCATATTGTTCAAGACTAATAATTCATTCTACCTATTATCGGTCCAAGCACCTTAAAAGTCAATGAAAAGTCCTAGGTGTAAATAGCTATTAATGATAGTCATTATCAAATTCGTTGAAATGATTTCTCATAATCATTTCATGTACTTATGAAAGTTACTTCATCAATACAGATCAAAAATATCATATACAACGAATCTTAGTCTTGACAGCTCAAAACTTGTATATTATGATATTGATAATTGATATCATAATCATATAAGATAAAAAAATGAAAACACTACCTGAGCCCAATGACCAAGCTTCCTTAGGGGAAAGGGAAATTCTTTTTCCTGGGCAGGAGACACCAGATTCTCTCACATCCTGCCCCTCCCCTATTTTCTACGCACTACTGGGTGCCTTCACCCAACACCAGCCCTCGCACTGCTCAAGAGGACGATCAAGATTATTGCCACTCAGACATCACAGCCGGCTTTTCACCTCATACCAGCTTCATGGAGATTTCGCATTATGAATATAGGCACTCTCACACCACCATGGCGTGTTCCAACGTTTGTTAATGGAACACTGCAGTTTTCATCGTTATCCTATTTTAAGGGCCAGCCCCTCGTGCTTTGCTGCCCTTCCTTGCTTACGGCGCAAGAGTCGATATTCCTAGAATCCCAAATCTCTTGTTTTCATGATAGACAGACAACACTTGCCGCATTCGTATCGAGACATACCACCCAGAATTTACCTTGGACGAAGCCTACCTCCGAGTTTCGCCTCCCCCTTCTTACCGATCCGCTGAATCGACTGAGTCGTACACTTGGACTATCTCGTCATTTGGCCCCCAAACGAGGCGAAACCCTATTCTTTACTCAAAATGGTCGATTGGAGTTTCGTCTCATTCATGATTTGAATGTTAGTGGTTTCAAGAGAGTGCTAGAAGTCACAGAACGATATTTTTCATCAAATAGCCCGCGACAAGACCAGCCAAAAGCCCTTCAACATCAGATTGAAAAACAAGAGCGTCCCTTGAGTCTTCTTTGTCCTCCATGATGTAGACAGACTTTGCTACAGTACGGGGCATGATTCAAAAAATTGAAGACAGAGAATTCGATCGTCGTATAGCTGAAGCTTCAGTACCTGTATTGATTGAATTTTGGCAGCCAGGCTGTCGACATTGCCAAGTGCTCCTCCATGAACTGGAACTCGTCCATAATGAACTCATGGATCATCTCATCATACTGAAAATGAACGTACAAGAAAATCATCTCATTCCTGCTGATTTCGAGATTCAGTCACTACCCGCCCTTGCCCTTTTTCATACAGGAGAATTTCAGACGTTCATCGGTGGGATTGGGAAAAAGAAAGAAATACTAGAACAACTAGAACCCTGGATCCCACCAAGGGACCAAAGGCCTAACTAAAATTCAGAATGCCCTACCAGTCTGATTCACGAACGTACGTGGCGTCTAATTGTGACTACTACGCACACCAGGATTACCGGTGCACTCGCGCTCCTTAATGTCAACCTAATATTTCCTACTTAGATCTACAATTTTAGTTACCTGGCGATTCGGACCTCTCAATGACACAATACTCTAGAGATATCAAGAACCTCCCCCTTACAACCGAAACATAGATCGTCGAAATATCAATTAATAACGAAAAATTTGCTTGCATGGCTCATCGTGTTATTTGCCATGAGACAAGTAGAGCAATCATGGGTCCATTTGATATTAATCGAGCATATGATGTCACATAAAAAGTAACCTGGGAATAAGAATATTTCTTCCCCGCCCAAGCAAGTCCAGGCTCACCTCCCTTCGACAGCCTCTTAACTCTCCAACACAAGAACAACAGCATTCATGAAACGAATCCGGCTTCATGACTCTGAACACAGCTTTAGCATTCGGTATGCTGTATGGGGAAGCTTACACTTGGGATTCACTTGGATGTTGGAGCATACGGGCAGGAAGTGATCAACGCGATTGTCCGCCTCCCAAACAACTTCATTCTAATGGATTGCCAGATGTCTGAAATGAAGGACTTCAAGGCGACGAAGGAAATTTTCCGACGAGAGCCCCTCAGCAAAGATCGTGAAATGTTCGGTAAAGTGCCTCCAATGAGTCGCCAAATTCCTTTTATTGCCATGACTGCAAATACAATGAACGGTGATCGAGAGAAGTCACTAGAAGAGGGCATGGATGACTTCATTGCCAAACCTATCAGCGTTGATAAGCTTGAAGAAATTCTTTCGGAATAGATACCTGAGTAAACTACCGCCCCACTTGAGCTAACGGATTCGCCTAACGATTCGCCATTACACGTGAATACAAAGACAGAAGCATTGATGCCAGTAGAATCAATATTGGATATCGAGATCCTTGCTGAACTGAAGAACATCGAAGGAACGGAACATCTTGACTTCTTTAGCGCATTGGTCAAACAATTCTCACATGATGCCCCATAACATCTCACATCCATCTCCGATGCGGTAAACAAGCAAGATGCGCCACACATCACTCAATCACCTCACATCCTCAAGGGCAGTGGCTAACATATGGGAGCAGTTTCGTTAGACAAGCTCGACTGGAGGCTCAAAACACATGATCACGAGTAACAATTTTACAGAATCGAATGACAGGCTCGACCCGCTCATATATAAAATGGAACGGATCATCAATGCCTTACTAGAAGAAGTCACGAAGGTCCTATCTGTTCCTCTTTCATTCAATGTACCTGTACCGACAATCGCGATATTGATTGCGCTTCATTTTCTTGCCTTCCATGAACCCTATTCGCTCCAAAAATTCTCAACCGCTTGTTTAATCGTTTCTTGGATATGGCCATAGGCCTCTGGATCTTGAATTTTTTCATTATTCGCCGTCACATAAAACACATCGGCCGCCTGATCTAACCGTGTGCCAATTCGAGCCGAATGAATGGAAAGTCCCAATCCAACCAATGCCCGAGCAATGACGAACAGAATCCCTTGCTTATCATCTGCAAACACTTCGATGATCGTATAACGATCAGAACTCTCATTGTCTATTTTTACTTCAGTCTTATTTCGGCCCGTTGGATAAAGACGACCAAACGCCATTCTCTTTCCGCTCTCAAAGATCTGATCAACTGATTGTTCTGCGTTCAACACCTGTATGATCGTTTGGCACACCCGCTCAATCCTTCTTGGAGGGGGTGGCCCTTCGTAATCTGGGTCTTTAACTGAAAATGAATCGACGACAATTCCATCTTTTCTCGTCACAATTTGCGCATCTAGTACGGCTAATCCCAAAGCCGCCAAGACTCCCGTCATATTCATGAAGATACCTGGTCTATTTCCACCATATGCAATCAAAGTATATTCTGTGACATTCAAATCTTCATAGAACTTGGTCTCAACGAGGGGAACATCTCTTGATAATTGTTTAATCGCGATAAGATGCATGGCGATACGATCTGACGTAGTGCCTACACGGTAACGTATTGGGAATTGTGCTAATTGCTCCTGAACCCAACGATCATCCATCTTCTCATCGACGTTCTGATGTTCCTGACCTTGAGTCTGGGAGACCAGGCTTAGCACCTCCTGAATTTGCCTTTGTTCATCATGATCATCCTGTTGTGAAATTCCATTTCCCGAAAAAGTGTTATCAGTATGATCAAATAATTCAATTAAGAGTGTCTCTTTCCATTTGTTCATCACATCCGGCCCAACTGCGGAAATATCTGCTACGGTCAATATCAAAAACTGACGTAACGTCTCTGAATCCTTGACAGTCTGAGCAAACTTTTGAATGATTTTCGCATCATGAATATCTCGACGAAAGGCGGTATGAGCCATTAACAAATGTTTGTGCACTAGGAATTCCAACATATGACGTTCTGAGTTCGTCAATCCCAGTCGCTCAGATGTTTTTTGCGCAATCACTTTCCCCACTTCGCTATGATCCTCAGACTTTCCTTTTCCCAAATCATGTAGCAAGAGGGCCAGGTGAAGGAGATCTTTCTGCTTGATATCGGCATAGACCCTCCCCAATGTTCCCTCATCTTTCGCCAATAACTCCGCCTGTCGCACAGCAAGAAGACTATGCTCATCAACCGTGTATTTATGATACTGATTGAATTGCATCAATCCTCGGACACGTGCAAATGATGGGACAAGCTTCTCTAACAGTTTGGCTCTGTGCATGGCGGTCAATGTATCAGCCACTCGACCCGTGTCAGAAAGAATTTCTCGAAAAACTTTACTGACAATCGGCGTATGAAACTGCTCATTTGGTATATCTTCTAGGTAATAATGCAGTTCATCAATTGTCTGACTATGAATAGGTACTCCACGTTCCTGACTCAGTCTAAACAGCCGGATAAGTAATTCCGGATTTCCCAAAACCTGTGTCATTTTTTCGGATGGAACCGTCAAGCGGCCTTCCGTTTCGATGAAATAGCCCTCAATCAATGACGACGGAAAATTGGCGGTGAATCGTTTCCACCAAGAAATCTCACGAGTTCGATCCACAAAGCGCATACATCGATCATGAAGCCCCATGGTATGTCGATAATATTGTTGCATAAACTGCTCAACCGCGAGTAAGTGAGGCTGATCGGCCATGCCGAAATGTGCAGCTAATCGTTCCTGGTCGTCAAATGTCAAAATGTCTTGGGCGCGCCCAGCTTCAAAATGCATGAAACATCGAATACGCCATAAAAACTCCCGCGCTTCTTGAATGGCCATCGCATCTTGCCGAACAAGAACTCCACAATTGGTGAGTTCTAGAATCGTGGCGGCTTGATACTTGGCCATGCCAACCCACTGAAGCAAATGAAGATCTCTCAGGCCACCCTTACTCTTCTTAATATTTGGTTCAAGCAAAAATACCGTTTCCCCAAACTTGGCATACTCGCGTTGACGCTCTTCTAGCTTTTGTTGAATAAATTGCGTGACTTTCTTTCCCAAGTTTCTCCGGACAAAGCGATTGTGAAAGTCCTGAAACACATTGGCATTTCCCACGAGAAAACGTGATTCCATCAATGCCGTACGGGCAGATAGATCGGAATCAGCCAATATCAGAGCCTCAGCAATCGAGCGAAGGCTATGTCCAACCTGAAAACCCAAATCCCATAAATGATGAAAGAGTCCCTTGGTTAACTCCGTCACAGCCTCGGCCTGGCTCGCTTCGGTTAAAATCATGACATCAATATCTGAATACGGAGCAAGCTCTCGACGACCGTACCCACCAACAGCCACGAGACAACATTGCTGCATATCCACAGCAGAAGCTTGTCCGGCTCGTTGAACAACACTGCGATACCGACTAATCAATCGATCATCGACAAGATCCGTAAACCGTTCCACAACTTCGGCCCCAGTCGCTCCCTCCATCAAGCGAGCTCGTAAGCCTTGACGCCCCTCCTGAATGACAGCCTGATCAGAAAGAGTATCTGACTCTGCGGACGAATCTAAGATGTATTTTGTGTGGACAGGCTCACTCACAATCATCAACCCTTCATATGTGGAAAACATTCAATCATCTAGAAAGCTATGTATGCGGATATCGATTGGTGATCGGCATACGGCGGTCTCTCCCCAAAGCCCTTGGTGTGATTTTGATCCCGATTGGAGCTTGCCGTCGCTTATACTCACTACCATCGACCATTGCAATAACTTTCTTCACCATGACTCGATTGAAACCCAAATCAACAATTTCTTGGGGAGATCGATCTTCTTCAACGTAGGCTTTAAGAATTGCATCTAAAATTGGATAGGGCGGCAACGTATCCTGATCAATTTGATTATGCTTGAGCTCGGCAGAGGGCGGCCGATCTTGAATGCGTTGCGGGATGGCCACACAATCAAATGTATCTCCGCGGTAGAGACTTCTCCACCGCGATAATTCAAACACCAACATTTTAGGAACATCTTTGATGACCGCAAAACCACCAGCCATATCTCCATACAGCGTTGCATACCCCACGCTCATTTCTGTTTTATTTCCTGTTGTTAAAACCAAATGTCCAAACTTATTCGACAGAGCCATCAACAAATTCCCTCGAATGCGAGCTTGAAGGTTTTCTTCCGTGGTGTCCTGAGGCTTTCCTTCGAACGTAGGGGTAAGAAGACGAAGGTATGACTGAAAGAGACCTCCAATCGGAATTCGGTGAAGTTCCATTTTGAGTACTTGCGCTAAAGCCTGCGCATCCGTTCGACTCTCACGAGAGGTATAGGGCGAGGGCATCAACACTCCTTGGACCTTGTCTGAACCTAGGGCGTCTCGAGCAATCACTGCGGTTAGAGCTGAATCGATCCCCCCACTAATTCCAATAAGAACTTTCGTAAAGTTATTCTTCTTCACATAATCCTGCACCCCTAACACGAGGGCACGATAGACTTCTTCTAGCGATTCGAGCACAGGAACTGATTTCAGCTCAACAGGTTTTCTGAATTGAATCTTCCGCTTGGTTGAGACGACAATACGTTCAACCTGTTTCCCGAATTTCTTGGTGGCGCGTATTCTGGCGTTGACTGACACTTTCAAATTCCTTGAACCACCCACACAAATATCTGTAACGAGAAAATCTTCTTCAAAGGCTTTAGCTCGTACGATGACCTCACCTTCTTCATTCACAATCATGCTGTTGCCATCAAAAACCAATTCATCTTGTCCACCCACCATATTGGTATAACTGACCGGCACACGATTATGACGTGCGCGTGCCGCTAACATTTTTTCGCGATCACGACCCTTCTCTACCTGAAATGGCGAAGCATTCAGATTCAGAATCAGTTGAGCGCCGCCCACAAGGGACTGCACTCGAGTCGGACCATTCGGATACCAAATATCCTCGCAAATATTAACCCCTACGACAATTCCGTTCACGACAAAGACAGGAATACTTTTACCGGGATGAAAATAGCGACGCTCATCGAACACACCGTAGTTAGGGAGATGTCGCTTGGCATAAATACCAGCCAGGTGACGGTCAGCAATTACAGCCGCAGCGTTGTACAAACGATTCATCGATGGCGGAATAGCTCGTGATGGCAATAGATCACGACCTTGATTGCTTGACAAACATCCGACGACAATACAGGTGTCCTGACTCTCCTTCACAATACGGTCGACCATCCGATTGACGTCATAGAGAAAACGGGGTTTAAGTAAAAGATCTTCGGGCGGATAGCCTGTTACGGCCAACTCAGGAAAGACAACGGCATCAACTTTGGCCTTGCGAGCCTCTTTGACCCAATGACATATCGATTGCGTATTTCCTTCCAAATCCCCAAGTGTGGGATTCATCTGAACCATGGCAAGACGAAAAGTCTTCATAAAAAAAACGTCCTCCACTCCTTCAGAAGTGAGGACGCCATTGCCCTAATTTCATAAGATTCTCTTCATGAGACGTCATTGTCTCTTAGGAGATGGTAGCCAACAAAGAATTACCAATCGTTCTCACCACATGTCAAGCAAGCATAAATAGGAAGAGGCGACCTTTATGGGAGTCACCTGCCCGTGGAAACAACCTGTAGTTCCTCAGAAAGAATGATAGCTTCTGCAATCTCCCTCATAGATTTCCGTAAATTCATACTTTGTCGTTGAATTAAATGAAACGCTTCTGGCTCCGACAACTTTCTTGACTTCATCACATAGCCTTTGGCTCGCTCAACAAGTTTCCTCACCTCCAAGGCTTCTTGCATCTCAAACGATTTTTCAACAACTTTGGTATGAGTAATTGCCACGGCCGCCTGATTGGCAATCACCTGTAACGCTTTAATTTCTTCTGAAGAAAACTCATAAATGCTAGAGGTATAACTATTAATCACTCCGATGGTTTTATCTTTCATCATCATCGGAACAGAGATTAAGGATCGCAAACCTTCTTGCTTAGCCAGGTCCTTATAAAAATAATCCCCTTCGGCTGTGACATCTGAGACATAAACAGGCTGCTGCTCTTTCACTGCACGACCACTAAGGCTTTTGCTAATTTTCAGGGCCGGTTTTCGACGATAGGCCTCGCTCAAGCTTTGGGTCGCTTCAATTCTAAGCTCCCCTTGTTGTTCATCTAGCAACATGATGGAACATATTTTTGAGTTGGTCATTTGTGCCGTTGTTGTCACAATTAACTGGAGCACTTCATCAATCAATCGATTGGACACAACGGTTTCAGACACTTGGGAAAGGGTATCGAGCTGCAACGCACGCAACCGCATTTCTTCATACAAGCGTGCGTTATCAATAGCACCCCCGACTTGATTCGCGATTGTTGATAAGAGTGCCAAGGTTTCATTCCCATACCGTTTCGCCCGCTTGTGCTGTACATTTATCACTCCACCGACTTCCCCATTACTCTCAATCGGCACTGAAACGAAAGCTTGATAGCGATCTTCTGGAAGGCGATTAAATAGCTTGAAACGTGGATCATCACAAGCGTTCTTCGGAATGACCACACGAACGTTTTCTCTAGCCACCCACCCAGTAATCCCTTCGCCAAGACCTATAGACACCCGCCCAATGAGTTTTGGATGTGGATTTTTTGAGGCACGAAGCACTAGTTCATCTCGACGATCGGACAGCAAATAGAGTAAACAGGCATCGGCCTTCGTCACTTCGACCACAACTTCAACAATCTGCGTTAAGACAGCTTCAAGCTCTAAAGTACTACTGATTGATTCGCTGATTCGATGTAAGACCTCGACTTCTCGAGTTCGTTCACGCAAAGATTGGTTCAAGACATCGATAGAATCGGATCGCTTTCCTGCCATGATTGATTTTAACTCTGATCCATTAACTGAAAAAGTCGACGCCTAATTACTGACGGCGGCAAGAAGAAATTTTGTCAAACCATTGCTTCACTGTTTTTTTATCTAAGGGAATGACATCAACTGACCCAATGGCTTTGGGAACCACACAATGAACTTGCCCTTTGATCACTTTCTTGTCATGTTGCATGGCATCCCAAAACTCAGAAAATGTGACCGACGGTAATTGATCTGACAGTCCAGCATGGACAACGAGTTCGCGTTGTCGTTTCACAACCAAAGAAGAACACAGCCCTAAGTGGTGGGCAAGCTCGGCCTCCTGCACCATGCCAATTCCTACGGCTTCCCCATGAATCAGTTTTCGATAGTTTCCGAGTGCCTCAAGTGCATGACCTATCGTATGGCCATAATTCAAAATCCGCCTTATGCCTGACTCTCGCTCATCCTTGGCGACAACCTCTGCCTTAATTTCACAACATCGTTTGACAAGATGCTGCACAGGCTTGGGTTCCATGTTGAGAATTTCTTCAATATGCTCTTCTAAGTATTGAAAGAAGCGTCTGTCATAAATCATCCCGTACTTTATGACCTCGGCTAACCCAGCAACCCATTCACGCTTTGGTAAGGTATGCAAAGCTTTCGTATCCATCAATACCATCTTGGGTTGATAGAACGCACCAATAAGGTTCTTTCCAAGTCGGTGATTCACTCCGGTCTTCCCTCCAACACTTGAGTCAACCTGAGCAACCAATGTCGTCGCTACTTGAATAAAAACGATTCCCCGAAGATAGACAGAGGCCGCGAATCCGGCAATATCTCCGATAACCCCACCTCCTAACGCCAAGACAGTATCAGAACGTTCAAAACGCTCAGCGACCAGCTGATCGAGGATTTTGGACAACCATCCGAATGTTTTTGCTTTCTCTCCATCAGGCACGATGATAAATAGTGAGCGAAAGCCTGCCTGCTTGAGAGATCGACTGACGACATTCCCATAAAGTTGACGAACTGTGGGATTGGTGACAATGGCGACACGACCTGAGACATTCAAGGCCTGCAGACATTGCCCCGTTTCCTTGAGCAACCCCTCTTGAATGTGAATATCATAACTTCGGGAGCCCAATGCGACGGGAACCGTAAGCCTCTGAGGTTTTTCCGAGGACGAGGTATTCATTAAGTCATCACTTTTTAAACAGCCATAGGGTGAGATTTATCATGCCGAACAGCTGCTGGATTCTCCGAGGCAAACGAAACACATGCTGGACGAGAGTTCGTGGCAGCAGCTAAAACGATTTGACGTATTCTTGATAGGCGTCAAAGTTTCTCTTCATTTCCTCCAAGGTGTCACCACCAAACTTTTCAACCATCACATTGGCCATTTCATAGGCAATGACGGCTTCACCCACGACCCCAGCAGCTGGCACGGTACAAATATCCGAACGTTCAACGGTTGCTTCAAAGGGTTCTTTCGTTTGAATATCAACACTGTTTTTAGGACGATACAATGTCGCGATTGGCTTCATGGCTACCCTGAGAACAATCGGCTGACCATTGGTGATGCCCCCTTCTAATCCACCCGCATTATTCGTTTTTCGAACGAATGTTTTTCCGTCTTCTCCTGGATAAATATCATCATGGACTTCCGAACCAAAACTTCTGGCAGCCTCAAACCCCATACCGATTTCAACGCCTTTCATCGCTTGGATGCTCATCGCTGCCATGGCCAGCCTAGCCGTTAGCCTTCGATCCCATTGCGCATAGGTACCTAGACCAATAGGAGGATTGGTCACCACCACTTCAAAGACCCCTCCAAGAGAATCGCCCTTGTGTTTCGCTGACCGAATAAGCTCAATCATCTTATCGCCTGCGACCGCATCATGACATCGAACTTGCGAGAGTTCGGCTTGTTCGTAAGCTTTCAACGGGTCTTCAGCCTTGGGGGCCGTGACCTGACCGATTTCCATCGTATAGCTCACAACTCGCATATCGAATTGAGCCAAAAGAGCTTTGGCGACTCCGCCGATCGCCACTCGAATGGCTGTTTCACGTGCACTGGCTTTCTCTAACACATTGCGAATATCTCGATGCCCATATTTAATCGCTCCCACCAAATCGGCATGCCCAGGTCGAGGACGAGTGACTACACGCTCTGTCACTGGAGGACCTGGTTCTGGGGCCATGATATCCTGCCAGTTCTTCCAGTCTTTATTCTGAATGATGAGCCCCAAAGGATTGCCAAGGGTCTTTCCCTTTCGAACACCACAAGAGAACTCAATTCGATCTTTTTCAATCCTCATTCGTCCGC
Organism: Nitrospirales bacterium; assembly: GCA_029261355.1. Taxonomy (GTDB): domain Bacteria; phylum Nitrospirota; class Nitrospiria; order Nitrospirales; family UBA8639; genus JAGQKC01. Next base: position 149,504 of record JAJDBM010000040.1, read on the forward strand.
CACGCCCATACCCCCCCTGTCGTCTGACAAGGTCAGCATCAATTTCCTCAGCTGTAAGAGGCAGTCCAGCCGGAACACCTTCCAGAACAGCCATTAAGCATGGACCGTGAGATTCACCTGCATTTAAATATCGCAACATAACATGATCCTTGTAAAATGAAATATTCTTACTGGATGACTACAACTTGAATTGGATTGCGAGACCCTCAATTCCAATTTTAACGGCATATCTTACATGGGGAGTCAGTTCAAATACGAGATGTAGTTTCTTGGGATATTGAATAATTCGAATTTCTTTGAGAATAGAATGTCTAACTGAAAGCTTAGAAAAGCTCAATAAAGAAGAACCACTAGGAAATTCTAACGCCAATAGATAGGCATCGACAAGGATGACGTGATATCGATTGCTCCCCCGCCCTCGAAGAAACACCGTAACAGGACCGACCTGACGACGAACAGTCACATTGGTCAATATGAATCCGACACTTCTAGAGACCCCGGCCTTCTTCATGAAATTAATCAGGACTCTGCTTTCTGGAGATTCCCGTCATTTTCCCTGGTAGAATCCATGCTTCATTCCAGTCACACGGTCTCCTGTCCCCCTCCTCAAACTATCACTGAAAATTGAGCTCAATGATATGTGGTGCCGAATGTTGTCCTTGGATGCTCTGGGCTGAAAAAGTCTCTAGGGTCACAGATGAAGATGTGAGTCGGCGCACTCTCATACGTTCGGCGCCAATAATATCACCAGGTAACACCAAGTATCGCTGGCCTCTTGCATTTTGAATGACAGCTTGTATGCCATTTGAACCAGATATAATTCCAAGGACTTTCCAGGTAGATTGCGTCACCTCTAAGGTGTCAGACTCAACTTTTGGGACCTTCATTAATTCAGCAGATCCCAGCAGAGATTGAAATGGATCACGACGATCAAGAGGGTTGTAGAGAGAGGAAGTTTGTTGCGAGACACCTTCAAGTAACGGTACTTCCGCTTGAAGCATTCCTCCTCCTAAAGGCTGGAGATTCATCGCCACGAGTAACATCAAAATTATTGCAAGATTCTTAAAACAGAAAATATACATATATCACAATTCTCTGATGAAGACGCACACACGAACCAACACAAGACAGTATGGCTTACACTCCGTTTTGAATCATTGTTTCATGTTTCGACTCTTGCAATTGAGAAATTTCAAGGCACATTAGTTGAAAATCAGCCACTAACACAGGAAGTTCCCCTCCTGCCCTCTCTACCCTCCGGAGCCGAACGTGGATGATCTCCAAAACCCAGGGGAACTGCAGTATGGCTCCAAGACTTTGTGCAATTTGATGATAGTCCCCTTCAAGACGTCCATTTATGAGGAATTGACTAATAGTATCCGCTTCATTGGGTTCTCTACGATCTGGCTGCCAGAATATGAGCGATGATCCATAATGATCCGTGGCTGCCCTCACTTCTTCACGAAATAAATGTGAGGATACCAACAATGCCTTCCCAGTGCTTACAGAAAATCCACTCGCCTCAATATCCTGATTCCCTGCATCCATTCCTGAAAGTTCTACAGTATTGATTGCGTGACGATTAGTTTCTTGTTGAATCTCAAGAATCTTCACTTTCAATATTTCAATCTCATCTGTCGTGGGACTCCAGATGGTCGCGTAAAATCCAGAGACAATCAATCCAATGGACACGACCAACAAGGTCATCCGTTGTGAGAAAGGAACTGAATCCAACCAATGAATGATCACAGGATTAACTCTCAACAGTAAATTGAAACGTAAATTGTTGTATATCCTCTCCATGAATGTGACGTGAATCGGTCTCCATCCTGATGAGTTCTCCAAATATACTTGAGGTTTCCAGATTCCTGATAAATTTCGCAATGTCCCCTCGTGACAATGCGAGCCCTTCAATGGAGACTTCGTTATGCTCAATAGTTAGGGCTACAAGCCAAAGCTCTAAAGGTTCGAGGCTTTTACTAATCTCATCAAACACGACAATAGGTAGAGAATGTTGATCTCCCTGAAGCATACGAGAATAGACCTCTGTAATTAATGGGTCGTGTATCTTCTTTCTATTCGGTTCTTTGTGATTTCCCTCAAGCACCCTCATCAACTCACTTCCCCTAGCGGTATGTTCCTGAAGAAGTACATCCCTCGTTTGAAACAATGCAGCTGCCCAGACACATGAGACGAGAAAGCATGTGCTCAGCACACCGACTCCAATAGCCAATTGCATTCGAACACCTGAATATCGCTCAGGCTGAGGGCGATAACAATGAGGCAATAAATTTATCTTGATCATTAATCTCTTCCGCTGCGTAAGGCCAATCCAACGGCCACACCAGCTAAAACGGATGTCTCCTCCAACCGGTCTTCTGCAAGCACTCCTTTGGAGATAATTAGGCCCTTAAATGGGTTCACAACTTCAACGGAAATCGACAATTGCGAAGAAAGCGATTCGACAAATCCTGGGTAACACGCATAACCACCAGATAGGAGGACTCGTGAAATACTGTCATTGAGATCACTCGATCGACAATCTTCAATCGCTTTCTGAATCTCACAGGTCACCTCCCGAGCCATCTCACCCTGCGACACCTCTGACTGTCGCTCGCCTCCGAACATCGCATCATACTGATAGAATCCCTTTGTGCTGCCAACCGTTATCATACTGAACCCACTAGGGCCGACATTTACAATGAGATCTGAACCGTCTCGAGAATTTTTATAGTTCACCATGTGCATATTGGCCAAAGCTAAACTATCCAGATCAACAACAACTGGGACCAATCCAACTTGAGTCACCAGCTGAACTCTGTGATCAACAACATCTCGCTTAGCAGCCACAAGGTACATAGTCATTGTAGGTCCTGGAATGAGATGATTGCTCTGGGGCAAATAGTAATCCCAATAGATATCATCCCCTTCATAGGGAAGATAACGGTCAATCTCTAATTCAAGATGCCCCTGTAATTCTTCTTCCGTCATCCACGGAACATTAATAGGTTTGACAATAACTGAAGGACCGGAAATAGATATTGCGACCTTTGCACCCTCAATTCCTCGTTTTTCCACCAGACGCTTCAAGGTGAGCCCTAGACCAACACTTCTCTGCATCTCGACTCTTTCATCTTCTTCTGGAATACCCTCAATCTGGACATCAATGAGGTGCGCCCCCTGAGAAAAATGTCTCAACTGAACGAGCTTGACGAAACGTGAACCAATGTCCAGACCAATCGATGTCGTTGACGAAAATATGCTGCGAAACTTCCTCCGAAGCGGTTGCATCATGGTCTCAAATTTTCCAATCGATGGAATGTGCATTAAGCTCTTTTTTTTTGATCGAAATAACTTGTGGGCCAACATCAGATATGGCCAGAAACCAAATCAAGAGTCAAGGTTGAAGGAAAAAAGAATCAGGAATGCGGGAGAAGAACATTCGAAGGAGACTGTTAATGAGGGACGAGGGAAGCAGGTCTAATCACAAGCTGGGCGCCGTAGAACACGTCAGCAAGATTTACGCATAGCTACTCAACTTTCCTACTTTCCATTAAGGACGATGTAATTTCTCTGTGGCGCAACATAGCGTTACAGCCCAATTTTCCAAAAATTTCACATAATTTAATCGCAATAGCAACTGACCGATGTCTTCCTCCTGTACAACCGATAGCGATTGTAAGGTAGCTCCGTTGTTCCCGTTCGTATAGTGGTAGCAAGAATGAAAATAATCCCTGTAAATGTTGAAGAAACTCCTTCGCTTCCTTTGTCTCTAAGACATATTTCTGGACTTCTTCATCTTCCCCTGAAAGTAATCGAAGGCTCTGAATAAAATAGGGGTTTCGTAAAAACCGCACATCAAACACCATGTCCACATCATAAGGAACCCCATGTTTGTAGCCAAAGGTCTGGAAGGTAACCTTCATTTTCTCATCTTGTTTTCGCTCTTGATATTGATGTCCAATCCATTGTTTCAAGTCATGAACCGTAAATTCAGAGGTATCGACAATACGGTCTGCTTGGAGACGAAGGGCCTCTAACCTTTGACGTTCAAGGAGGATGCCTTCGATGACTGGTTGCTGAGGGAGAAGCGGATGAGGCCTTCGTGACTCTGAAAATCGACGAACAAGAATTTCATCTTGAGCTTCCAAAAATAAAAGTTCCATCTGATAGCCATGCGTCTTGAGTTGATCTAAATTACTTGAAAAATCAGAAAAAAACCCTCGTTCACGAATATCAATCCCTAACCCAATATTTTGCACCTCTCCACCTTGCTCTGCACACAATTCTATGAATTTTTGAAACAAGGCAGGTGGAAGATTATCAACACAAAAAAATCCGATGTCTTCCAAGCATTTTAACGCTTGCGTTTTCCCAGATCCCGATGAACCCGTCACAATCACTAATCGCAAAGTAGATAACTTCTCATACCGACCCTGCTGTTGTGTATCACTAGTCATATCAATAGGAAACGCGTCATTAGCGATTTATTACAAAAGACGATCATCATCAGAATAGGCTCAGAATCCATTCCTTGAGACATCGTTCAAGTTTGACACTTTCCAGATAAAAACAGAGGCGGAAACATCTGGAACCGTCCTATCATTCTTATGATGGGATTCGTTTTCGTTGACTAGCTGAGGCAATATGTAATTCCGCACGATATTTGGCTACGGTACGTCGAGCAATAATAATATCTTTGGTCCGCAAACGCGCAACAATTTCCTGGTCTTTTAACGGACGTAACGCATCTTCTTGTGCAACCATTTCTCGAATCATTTCTCTGACCGTCACCGACGACATTTCTTCTCCATGTGCGGCTGTTCGTTGAATCCCTGCATTAAAAAAGAACTTCAATTCAAGAATTCCCTGTGGGCAATGCATGTATTTGTTCGTCGTCACTCGACTAATGGTTGACTCATGCATTCCAACATCTTCAGCGACCTGCTTGAGTACAAGTGGACGCAAGTGCTGGATCCCTTTCTCCAAAAATGCTTCCTGGAATTTCACTAAACTTGTCACCACTTTAACGATGGTCTTATTCCGCTGATCAATACTTCGAATGATCCATTGAGCACCTCGAAGCTTCTCCTCGAAGTAGGTCTTTGTAGACTCTTGATTTTCTGATTGATTCGTCATCAACCGGCGATAGTATGGACTGACGCGTAAGCGCGGAAGACCATCTTCATTCAACAACACAACCCATTCACCTTCATATTTCATGACATACACATCAGGAATAATGGTGGTGTTGCTATCACTCGAATAAGGACGCCCGGGTTTTGGCTCCAAACATTCAATCACTCGAACCGCTTCATAAATTTCTTCAACTGGAACCCCTAATGCTTTAGAAACATTGGTATAGCGCTTCTTTTGCAAATCAGGTAAGTGCTCTGAGACCACGGCCGCAACTAAGTCATTCTTTCTATGAGAATGTAAATATTCGCCAATTCCAATAGGGTCGCAGGCTAAATACCCCAGCTGAATCAGCAAACATTCTCGTAAGTCACGAGCGGCCACTCCCGGAGGGTCGAATGATTGAACTTGGCTTAAGACAGTCTCCACCTCATCTGGTGTTGCCTGACTATCTTCGGCCAGTTCCTCTGTTGTGACCCGAAGATAACCATTCTCATCAAGATTCCCAATAATAGCTCGACCAATAAACCGATCCTTCCCTTCAAGGGAAGAAAGACGGAGTTGCCAGTCTAAATGTTCTTCAAGAGAAGTTGCCTTGGTGAGAGTTTGTTCATATGAAGGAAAATCATCATCAGAAGCGGCTGTTTGTTCCATGGGACCAGCCCGCCAATCACCATCAAGGACACTATCCCATTCTTCGGACGTCAACGGTTCTACATCCTTTTCACGTTCCGGGACGGCTTCCTCCCCGTCACCTTCAACATCCTGACTTGTCGCGTCTTTAACCTCAACACTCCCTTCTTCCCCTTGCTGCGCTTCCTCATCTTGTACATCATTTGACAAATCTTCAAGCAGGGGATTCTCAACTAAATGTTGCGATAAGGTTTGCTGTAACTCCAGACGAGAGAGCTGCAAGAGTTTAATAGCCTGTTGCAACTGGGGTGTCATCACCAGCTTTTGACTCAGTCGAAGATCTAACCGAAGATCCATGCAGAATGCCCTTTATCGTAAATGGCTATAACTTAAATCGTTCACCAAGATATACCGCTCTTGCTTTTTCACAATTTACTATTTTTTCTGGGTTACCTTCCTGCAAAATCGTTCCTTCATTAATAATATAGGCTCGATCAGTAATGCAAAGTGTCTCCTGGACGTTATGATCGGTAATTAAAATTCCGATTTTCTTTAGCTTAAGCGACGTAATAATATCTTGAATATCACCAACTGCTATTGGATCTATCCCCGCAAATGGTTCATCAAGAAGTAAAAATCGTGGCTGCATAGCCAATGCGCGCGTAATTTCCAATCGACGTCGCTCGCCTCCTGACAATGCATAGGCACTACTCTTTCGTAAGGGCAGAAGAGAAAGCTCATTGAGCAATTCCTCTAAACGTTGATAGCGATCCTGCTTTGAAAGACTGAGTGTTTCTAGAACTGCCAAAATATTTTCTTCAACAGATAATCGACGAAATATTGATGCTTCTTGTGGGAGATACCCAATCCCAGACCTGGCCCGCTGATACATGGGGAAGTGCGTAATAACCTTACGGTTGAGATATATCGTTCCTTGATCAGGCTGACATAGTCCAACAACCATATCAAAGATCGTTGTCTTACCTGCACCATTAGGCCCCAATAACCCAACAACTTCCCCAGCTTCTAATTCAAGACTAACACCTTGAACGACCTCTCGACCTTTAAAACTTTTTCGAAGTCCTTCAGCGAAAATTCGATGTGGACGTTTTTTCCGTGTTTCGGTGGTCATGGTCAACCATTGATTCTCGTATTCAACTATGCCCCTTCCTCATCCTGAATAATGACCTGAGTGCCCCCTTCAACTTCACTTCGGTCTTCCTTTAAGTACATCGTCATTTTTGTCCCACTCACCCGAGTTCCATCCTGCCAAGCGATAGGAGACCCGGTTAACACTAATTTTTCTTCATCTTTAAAATATACTGCCTGACGACACACAGCCCGACCTGAAGGCTTTTCGATAATCACTTTCCCTGTTGCTACGACTCTCTCAATTTTATTGCTCTGCTGTGTTTCTGATACGACGCCATCAGATAATGAATCAGCAGGCTTCCACCACACGACCATTACATCAGAATGAACAATTAACTCCCCTTGCGTCAAGACAACGGCCCCCTTGAAAATGGCTCGTCGCTCCTTACTTTTGGCAGTCATAGTATCGGAGTTTATATGTGTTTCCTCATTTTCAGTTCCATAGAGCTGTCCAGGAGCGACAATTCCAATCCAAAGCAATACACAAAAAGAGAAACGGCAGACTTTTGATGTAATTATGATGTTACCTCCACCTGGACGTCCTGTAAAACCTTAAATTCTTCATCATCAATAGTCCCAATAAGCCCTATCCCTGTAATGATAAGACCATGACCACGAATTACGACTGGCGTCGAAGTCGTAATTTCATGAGATGCCTCGATCCAGGTAAAGTGCGTCGAAAAAATAGTATAACCACTTGCAAGGTGGACAGCCATCATATCCTTTTCATTATCAAGATCAAAGTTATTAGTGGCTGTATCAATTGTCCCCTTTTCAGCCTCAACGGTCATTTCATGGGAACTTTCATCTTCCCCTAACAGTTGGACTTGCACCTCTTCTAAATTTGCTACGTGCCTATCTTCATACACCTGGGCTCGTTCTGCAATAACTTTCCATTTTGTCTTGCCTGATTGAGTCTGCCTATAAGTAAAACCACTTATCCATGCATCGGCTGATGGGCCATCAGGAGACACAAGCGAAGCCTTGCCGGCTTTCGTTTCCATATGCGTGACAACTCTATGGACAATAAAAACACCCATTAAAAGAACAATACTAGTGAGAGCCCAACGTATCCAATGGTATTTCATAAAAGGATATACGTATTAGAATCAAGAAAAACCCTTGAAAAATGATAGCATAGGCCTGATGACAAGTAAATAAATCTCCATAGGGATGAACACCAAAAGCATTGAAAATTGGACAGAATTTTAAAAAGCCGGAATATAGATTTCCCTATGTGGCCTCACGCGACTAAGGAATATCTCACTGATACAATGCGTGAAGAGACGAAGTTTTGAGTGGTGAACATGATGACCCCACCAGAATGGTGGGGTATCAAAAAGAATTGGGGCGTGTGTTCTGGAAGAAGGTGACGGTCAGCTCTTACCTTCGTCACCTGACGAAGTAGTTGAGACTTCTGTCGTTGCACTCTGCTTTTCAACTATTTCAATGGCCACGAGCTCAGCTCCATCACCAGGCCTTCGCCTAGTTTTAATAATGCGAGTATACCCACCTTGGCGATCACGGAAACGAACGGAGACATCGTTAAACAATTTCTCAACCGTTTCTTTCGTACGTAACACTTGTAACGCACGCCTCCGAGCATGAAGGGTACCTAACTTACCAAGGGTAACCATTTTATCGGTTATCCCACGTAGTTCTTTTGCCTTCGCCTCAGTGGTTTCGATTCGTTCATGTTCCAGCAAAGACGTGACAAGATTTCGATACAAGGCTTTGCGATGTTTCGTATTCCGTCCTAATTGTCTGCCTTTTTTTCTATGGCGCACGTGAGGTTCCTCTTTATACTTTCTTGAAAATCAAAAATAACAGGTCAGTGAGTTTCAGATCCAGCTCCGGCCATTTCATTGACCTTAATGCCTAGCTCCAAACCCATTTCAGTCAATACTTCTTTGATTTCATTGAGAGATTTTTTACCAAAGTTCTTGGTCTTAAGCATCTCATTTTCGGTTTTCTGTACAAGGTCAGCGATAGTTTTTATATTCGCATTTTTCAAACAATTGGCAGCTCTGACCGATAGCTCAAGCTCATTGACACTTCTAAATAGATTTAAATTCACCTCTTCACTACTTTCATCAGAAGTGACTTCGCGTTTTGCATCAGCACCATCTTCATTGGGAATGCAGATATCAAGGTGTTCACGTAATATGAGTGCAGCTGATGCAACACTATCTTGTGGTGTGACGCTCCCGTCAGTCCATATTTCAAGATTTAGTTTATCGTAATCAGTGACTCGTCCAACCCTGGCGCTTTCAACCTGAAAATTAACTCGCTTAATTGGAGAAAAAATAGAGTCAACCGGAATCACGCCAATCGGCAATCCTTCTTCTTTATTTCGCTCTGCTGGTACATACCCACGACCTGGCTTCACAATCATTTCAAGGTCAATAACCCCATCCTTATCGAGGGTAGCGATGTGTAAGTCAGGATTGAGGATCATCACATCTGGGTCTTCCGTAATATCAGATGCCAAGACCTCTCCTGGCCCCTCTTTTTTTAAACGAATGGCTTTGGGTCTTTCAGAAAGTAACTTCACCCGCAAAGCCTTGACATTTAAAATAATAACAGTCACATCTTCTGTTACACCAGGAATAGTTGAAAACTCATGAAATACACCTTCAATTTTCACGGAGGTGACAGCTGAACCTGGAAGGGATGAGAGTAAGACTCGCCGAAGCGAGTTCCCTACCGTTGTTCCAAACCCCCGTTCAAACGGCTCTGCAGTAAATCGGCCGTATGTTGGAGAGGCAGTTTCATTTTCCAGCTCTAGCCTCATTGGCAACTGGAAATCCTTCATTCCTTTTGTCATACCTTCCCCTTCCCTTGTTCTCGTTTAAAAAGTTGTGAGTAGTGCTAATTCTTCAATACCATATAAAAGAAAACGGCACTATCTGGAATAGAGCTCAACTACAACTTGTTCATTTACAAGAACGTCGATATCCTGCTTTGTTGGAAGTGCTCGAACACTTCCCTTAAAAGCTTCACTTTCCAGTTCTAACCAACTTGGAACTCCCCTACCCTCTACGGAATCTAACGCAGCTTGAACGGTTGGGATCTTACGGCTTTTCTCTCGGATTTCGATCATATGCCCAATATTCACTGTAAACGATGCAATATCAGTTTTTCGACCATTCACGACCACATGCCCATGATTGACCAATTGCCTGGCTTGACTTCTTGATGTTGCAAAACCAAGACGATACACAACATTATCTAGCCGTCGCTCTAGCAAACTAAGCAAATGCTCACCAGTAATACCAACTTGTCGTTCAGCTACTCGAAAGACTCCAAGAAACTGTCGTTCTTGCATGCCATAGACACGTCTAAGTTTCTGCTTTTCGCGCAATTGAGTCCCATATTCCGTCACTCTTGCTCGTCTGGATTGACCATGTTGCCCAGGGGGATAGCTTCTTCTTTCAATAGCACACTTTTCAGTCATACACCGTGTGCCCTTTAAAAATAACTTTACACCTTCCCGTCTACACAGGCGGCAAACTGGCCCAGTATATTTTGCCACACCCTACCTCCCTTCAATAATACTTACGAATAGATCTACGAGTTATCTGCATCTTAGTCCACACAAACTATACTCGTCGACGTTTTGGTGGTCGACATCCATTATGTGGAATAGGAGTCACATCCCGAATCAGTGTAACCCGTAACCCCGCTGACTGGAGGGCTCGAACAGCCGATTCTCGACCTGAACCAGGACCATTTACATAGACCTCAACCTGTCGCATTCCAAATTCCATGGCTTTTCGAGCAGCGGCCTCACCAGCACGAGTGGCTGCAAACGGTGTACTCTTCCTTGAACCTTTAAATCCTTGACTACCACAGCTTGACCAAGAGACTGCTCCTCCCGCCATGTCAGTGACCGTGACAATCGTATTGTTGAACGTGGCTTGAATATGAACTATTCCAGCCTGAACAACCTTACGCTCTTTCTTTTTCCCCTTCTTTACACTCATAGTCTTTCCCCTTAATACGTCGTAGGCGAGAAGTGAATAACCTTATTTTCGACTCTTCCCACCAATCGCCGCTCGTTTCCCCTTACGAGTCCTTGCATTCGTTTTTGTTCTTTGCCCTCGGAGCGGAAGACTTCGTCGGTGTCGCAACCCTCGATAAGTACCAGCATCCATTAATCGCTTAATGCTCATGGAAACTTCTTTTCGAAGGTCTCCCTCAACATTGTAATCTTTCTCTATGACTTCTCGAAGCTTAACAATGTCTTCTTCTTGAAGGTCTTTTACACGAGTACCTCCAAGAATTCCGGTTTTCTTAAGAATGTCCCTAGACCGTATTGGTCCAATTCCATAAATATACCGTAAACCAATATCAATTCTCTTCCCAACGGGAAGATCTACACCAGCAATTCTTGCCATAAATACCCCTTTCGTTAGCCCATTTTCAATAATGAACTAACATCTTCAAATCTTGTCAGGAGGAATGTTATTCCCTAATGATCAAGGAAACCTCTTTATTACCCCTGACGTTGTTTGTGTCGGGGATTGCTACAGAGTACACGCACGACACCTTGTCGACGTATAACCTGACATTTCACGCAAATGGGCTTAACTGACGACTTTACCTTCACAATAATACTCCATCACTTAAAACGATAGGTGATTCGACCACGGGTCAAATCATAAGGGGAAAGTTCCACCGTGACTTTATCACCTGGTAAAATTCTAATAAAATGCATGCGCATTTTCCCTGAAATATGCGCAAGAATGATATGGCCGTTATCCAATTTAACACGAAACATCGCATTGGGTAAGGTTTCCATTACCGCACCCTGGACTTCTATAACATCTTCTTTTGGCATGTTGGAATTATGAACCGTTATCCAATATTGTTAATATTTTTGCGGGACCATTTGATTGAATCGATATTGTATGCTCGAAATGTGCTGAGAGTGAACCATCACAGGTTATCGCAGTCCACCCATCATCTAAAACCCGAACTGCAGCACCACCCATATTAACCATCGGTTCTATTGCTAAGACCATTCCCGATTTAAGGCGTGGACCCTGCCCAGGTCTCCCATAATTAGGAACCTGCGGCTCTTCATGTAATTGTCGCCCAATACCATGGCCAACAAAATCTCTGACAACTGAAAAACCGGCCGTTTCGACGTATGACTGAACAGCATGAGAAATATCAGACAAACGATTTCCAACAACGGCTTTCTGTATACCACATTCAAGGGATTTTTGCGTAGTCAATAATAATTTTTCTACTTCTGGTGTAACCTGTCCTACCGATACGGTAATGGCACCATCTCCATAAAATCCTTCAACGATTGCCCCTAAATCTAGACCAATAATATCTCCCTCTTTTAATTCACTACTAGAAGGGATACCATGTACTACTTGCTCATTAATGGAAGCACAAAGCGTATTTTTATAACCACGATATCCTTTAAATGCAGGGATGGCTCCATGGTCTCGTATACATTCTTCAGCTAAATCATCAAGCTTCTTGGTAGTAATTCCAGGTCTGATTTCTTTTAGAATGAAACCTTGTGCCTTCGCAACCACATGTGAGGCACGACCAATCAGTTCAACTTCTTCTGGAGTCTTGAGAACAATCATTCTCTCAGGGACCAGATAACGCCAACAATAAACGCTCACGAACGTCTGAAACATCCCCAGAGCCATCAAGTTCGGATAATATTTTTTTCCCCCTATAGTATTCGATTAAGGGGGCAGTTTGCTCTTTATAAACTGAGAGCCTGGACTGAATTGTTTCAGGCATATCATCGTTACGCTGAACAAGATCGCTTAAACAGAAATCACATACATTCAGTTCTTTTGGTGGAATCGATTCAACATGAAAGACTGCCTGACACTTAGGGCAACTCCTCCTACCACTTAAACGACGAACGATCTCTATTTCGGAAAGTACGAAATAGATAACCTTATTCAATGATTGGCTTTTTTGAGAAAGAATGTCTGTTAATTTATCAGCTTGAGCAACGGTTCGAGGGAAACCATCGAGTAAAAATCCCGATTCACTTTCCGGTAAAGATAGCTTCTCTTCAATTAAACCAATAACCACATCATCTGGAACTAGACCACCAGCATCCATAAAACTCTTGGCCTTTAGGCCCAAGGCTGTTCTTTTTGCTACTCCCTCTCGTAATAAGTCTCCCGTAGCAATTTTTATAACCTGAAAATGCTTAGCGATAGCATCTGCCTGAGTGCCTTTACCAACACCGGGAGGTCCTAGAAATATGACACGCATAATTAGGAGTTCCTGCCCTTTAATGGTCCCTTTGATAAAAATCCATCATAATTTCGCATAAGCATATGAGATTCAATCTGTTGGGCTGTGTCTAAGCCTACACCTATGACAATCAATAATGAGGTTCCACCAAAATAAAATGGCATATTCAACTTATAGATCAATAACTCTGGAATGACGCACACAACTGCTAGATAAATTGCTCCGGCAAAGGTAATTCTAGTTAATACCTTATAAATATAATCGGCGGTTCTTTGGCCAGGACGAATTCCTGGAATAAAACCCCCGTGTTTTTTCATATTATCAGCCATATCAACGGGATTAAGTACAACCGCTGTATAAAAAAAGCAAAAGAATAATATAAGACTTACATAAATCAAAGTATAGAGAAGTGAACCTGGGGCAAGTTGAGCGCCAATTGATTGAACCCATGGAACCTGTACGAACCCAGCAATTGTAGCAGGAAATGCTATAATGGAAGAAGCAAAAATTGGAGGAATGACTCCAGCAGTATTTATTTTCAATGGAATATGTGTACTCTGCCCTCCATAAACCTTCCTCCCAACAACCCTCTTTGCGTATTGAACGGCAATTTTTCTGCGACCACTTTCTAAAAATACGATCGCCGCCACAACACCAAGCATGACAACAACAAGCAAGAGAAGCAAGGGAAGACTTAATTGTCCAATTTGATACAGATCAAATGTTTGAACGACCGCGCTCGGAAGGCTTGCAACAATTCCGGCAAATATAATCAAAGAAATGCCGTTACCTACTCCTCGTTCTGTAATTTGCTCCCCCAACCACATGAGAAATGCAGTACCCGCAGTAAGCGTGATTATGGTCATAAGTCTGAAAGGCCAACCTGGCTCTAAGACAAATGCCCCCTGATTCATTCCCTCTAAACCTAAAGAAATTCCGAAACCTTGAATAAGTGCAATGCCAATAGTTCCATAACGCGTATACTGAATAATAGCTTTTCTTCCGCGCTCACCTTCTTTTGCAAGCTTTGATAAGTGCGGAACCACAACCGTTAGAAGTTGGATAATAATTGACGCACTAATATACGGCATAATGCCAAGTGCGAAAATTGTTAACCGAGATAGTGCTCCGCCTGAAAATATATCAAGGAAGCCCATAAGGGCTCCCCCTCTATCTTGAAGAAAATTGAAGAGTTCTTCGTTATTAATTCCAGGGGTGGGTATATGCGCACCCATCCTGTAAACTGCTAACATTGCCAGCGTAAATAATACGCGACTGCGCAGCTCTGGAATTTTAAAGATATTTTGAAGACTCGATATGAGCCGTTCAAGCACGGCTAATGACCCTTACCTGCCCACCGACTTTTTCAATTTGTTCACGTGCAGATTCACTAAACTTATGCGCTTCAATGATTAAGGAATGAGATAATTCACCGTCACCAAGGATTTTAATTCTTTTTGAACGTCCCTTGTAAAGTCCAGCCTCTCTCATCATGTCAGGAGAAACCGTCGTCCCCTCTTTAAAGGATGACAAAGACTTTAAATTAACTATCTCATACTGAATACGAAAAATATTAGTAAATCCTCTTTTGGGAAGACGCCTTGCTAATGGGGTCTGACCCCCTTCGAATCCAGCCTGGTTCTTAAGCCCTGATCTAGCGAGTAACCCTTTATGTCCCTTACCAGATGTTTTCCCTCTACCTGAACCTGGTCCTCGACCGAGTCGTTTACTTTTCTTTTTTGAGCCAGGACTTGGCGATAATTCATGAAGCCTCATAGACGCGTTACCTCAATAAGATGCTTGACTTTATCTATTAGTCCACGAACTTGTGCAGTATCAGGACGTTGAACTGTATGGTGCATTCTTCGTAACCCTAAACTTTTCAAAATAGTGCGCACTTTTCTGGTTGTACCGATTGAACTTCGTTTTTGTTGGATACTAAATATTGAATCAGTTCCTGTATTACCTGAGGCTTCCATTTTCATCCTACCTTCGGAATAATATCCGTCATTTCATGGTCCTGTTTACGCACCTGTCTCACCTGTTGAGGATCACGTAATTGCATAAGGCCTTCTAATGCCGCTCTTACCGCATTAAATGGATTCCCTCTTCCTAGTGTCTTCGCAACAATATTATGAGTGCCAGCAACTTCGAGCAAGGCCCTCACTGCACCACCAGCAATAATACCTGTTCCTTTTTTTGCTGGTTTCAACAAAACATGCTCGGCACCAAAGCGGCCATGGACTTCATGTGGGATTGTGTCATTCTTTAAAGGAATATGTATCATTTGTTTCTTGGCATGACCGACAGCCTTGGCAATGGCAGAGGGTACCTCGGTAGCTTTACCTTTTCCAACACCAACCCAACCCTCTCCATCTCCTACAACTACTAGCGCAGAAAAAGAAAATCGCTTTCCGCCCTTTACAACTTTGGCCACTCGATTAATTACAACAGGCTTGTCTCTTAAATTTAACTCGTCAACATTAACTCGCACTCAATAAACTCCTCTCATAACTCCCGTGAATAAGCCTTAATACTTTAAGAATTTCTCAACGGGAGTTTAATGATCAAAACTGAAGTCTAAAATACTAATCCACCGGTCCTTGCGGCATCGGCCAATGCTCTCACACGACCATGATACATCCTGCCAGAACGATCAAATACTATCTTTTCCAAAGAAATAGACTTTGCACGTTCAGCCAATAATGTACCCACCCTTTGGGCCGCGTCAATATTTCCACCACTCTGGTCAGATTTCCTTAACTCAGGGTCACGAGATGACGCTGAAGTCAATGTCTTTCCTGAATCATCATCTATTATCTGTGCGTAAATATGACTATTGCTTCGATAGACACTCAATCGAGGGCGAACTGGAGTTCCAACAACTCGCTTCCTTACCCTCGCCTTTCTTCTTATTAGTCCTCGTCTTTTTAAGTAAGCATCCATGAGTAAGTCCTACTTTTTTCCAGCCTTTCCGGCTTTTTTGCGAAGTATCTCTCCACTATATTTAATACCCTTTTGCTTATAAACATCTGGAGATTTTACTTGTCTAATTTTTGCAGCAACTTGAGTAACTAACCTTTTATCAATTCCTCGAAGTGAGACTACTGTTTGCTTCTCTACCGTAGCAGTAACACCATCTGGCAAAACAAGTGAAACCGGGTGCGAATATCCAACATTAAATGATAATGCCTGGCCTTCGATTTGGGCCCGATAGCCAACTCCAGTCAGCTCCATTGTTCTTTCATACCCTTTAAGAACACCATCAATTTGATTAGATAATTCTGCACGAGTCAGCCCATGAAGGGCACGAACATGCGTATCTTCACTATCCCTATTAACGTTCATAACCCCACCATCCACTGAAACAGTAAGACCTTCAGGTAATGGCCAAGTCACTTTACCAAGGGGACCCTTAATTGAGACTTCAGGGTGATTCACACTCACTTCTACACCAGAAGGAATAGTTATCGGTTTTCTTCCAATTCTAGACATTTGCGCAACGCGCCTCCACGGAAATGAAAAACACAACTTGGTAATAAATAGTTGGCATAAAATAGTCCTAATAATACTTAAAAATTAAACACCGTTCATTACCAAATATGACATAGGACTTCACCACCAACCCCTCGCTGCCTTGAATCATAATCACTCATTACACCATTAGGAGTTGTTAAAATTGCTACTCCCAATCCGTTCATTACACGTGGGATCTCATTTTTCCCAACGTATACACGCTTTCCAGGCTTACTAATTCGCTTGATACCTGTAATAAATGATTTCTTTTGACGCGTAGGGAAATACCGAAGCTGTACCTCTAATGTTGGGTGATCGGTCCCATCAATGGACTCATAATGCTTAATAAAACCCTCAGCTTTGAATATTCTAAGAATTTCAATTTTCATTTTTGATGAGGGCATACGAACCTTCTCATGCCCACGCCCACCCGCATTAATTATCCTAACAAAAAGGTCCGCAATTGGGTCAGTCATTGACATTATTTACACCTAACTCTTACAAATTTTCCTAGATTATTCATATTCAGCAATTAGCTATTCACAAACACTTCTACCAACTTGATTTCGTTACTCCAGGTATATCTCCTTGCAAACTTAGGAGACGAAAACAAATACGGCACATCCTGAAACGACGAAGGAACCCCCTCACTCTTCCGCAACAAGGACAGCGGTTGTACGACCGAACATCAAACTTTGGCTTCTTGGCTGATTTATTGCGCAGAGCAAGTCTTGACATGAAAACTTTCCCCTTTTCCTAACTTATAATACTTTTTTACGAAGCTCTAAAAGGCATACCTAAATGACTTAAAAGCGATCTTGCTTCATCATTTCTCTTGGCAGTCGTGACAATAGTGATATCCATTCCGTGAATAGATGTCACCTCATCGTATTTAATTTCTGGAAATGTTAATTGCTCTTTTAAACCTAAGGTATAATTGCCACAACCATCAAACGCCTTAGGAGAAACTCCCCTGAAATCTCGAATCCTTGGAAGTGCAATATTCATTAGGCGATCAAGAAATTCATGCATCCTATTTCCACGTAAAGTCACCTTTGCTCCAATTGGCATACCCTCTCGAAGCTTAAACCCAGCTATTGCCTTCTTTGCCCTAGTCATTACTGGCTTTTGCCCAGTAATTTGGTTTAATTCAGCAATTGCACCCTCTAACAACTTTACATTTTGAACAGCAGCCCCCATGCCAACATTAAGAACAACCCTATCAAGTCGAGGTACCTGCATAGCATTTTTGTAAGAATAATCTTTTTGCATTGCGGCTATCACATGCTCATGATACTTGGTCTTAAGTCTTGGGATATAACGGCTTTTATTCATATCATTACTTGACTGATTATCTTCTCTTGAATCATCCATTTCCGCCTTCATCAATCTTTATCCAAAGGTTCATCTGGGGCTTTCTGGTAAACTCTCACTTTTCGGCCATCATCAAACATTTTCATTTGAATACGAGAAGGTTTTTGAATGGCCTCACAATAGGGCATTACATTGGAAATTGCTAACGGGGCTTCTTTTTCCAGTATGCCGCCTTGTTTATTCTGCTGGGTTGGCTTCGTATGACGTTTGACAATATTTATTTTTTCAACCATGACCCGACCAGAATCTAGTTCAACTGAAAGAATCTTCCCAATTTTCCCTCGATCTCTACCTGCAATTACCATTACTGAGTCCCCTTTTTTCAGACGACTCCTTCCATGGCTGGCTTTTCCTTTTTTTCGATTATTCCCTTTAACCATCTATATTACCTCTGGTGCTAAAGAAATAATTTTCATATATTTTTTCATTCGAAGCTCTCGAGCAACCGGGCCAAATATACGTGTACCAATTGGATCACCCTGCGCATTGACCAACACACATGCATTTCTATCAAACTTTATATGTGAACCGTCTTGCCTACGCCGGCCTTTCTTGGTTCTTACAATTACGGCCTTAACCACATCACCCTTCTTAACCGAAGCCCTTGGTATTGCCTCCTTGACAGAAACTACAATCAAGTCGCCCAATGAACCATAACGTCTCCTAGTTCCTCCAAGAACATGAAAACATCGAACGCTTTTCGCGCCAGAATTATCTGCAACATCAAGATAGGTATAATTTTGAATCATAAATAAACCTGTTTAACAATCATCCATTTCGAGAAAAACTAAAGAGACACGTCATTTTTTAATGATTTCAGCTACACGCCAATTTTTATCTTTACTTAAAGGCCTTGACGGCGTAAGTCTAACCCGATCCCCAACCTGACATACATTACCCTCATCATGTGCCTTAAACTTTGTAATCCGACGAATTCGTTTGCCATACAGGGGGTGAGCGACCTGCCTTGTAACAGCAACAATTACCGTCTTGGTCATTTTATTACTCACTACACTGCCATAGAAATTTTTTGGCTTCTTTCGCATCGTGGTAGTCATAGTTAGTTCAGCCTGCTTCGGTATTCCATCTTTATGCTTTGATAATTGTTCGTTGTCTCAAAACTGTCATAACTCGTGCGACATCATGCTTTGCTTCCCTAATACGCATAGGGTTTTCCATCCTTCCCATTGCCAGCTGACAACGGAAGTGAAATAATTCCTCTTTCAGTTTCTTTACTTTTTCGATTAGCTCTGACTCTTCCAAGTCTTTTAGTTCGCTAACATTCACTAGAGTAACCCCATATATTTATATTGCGATTTCGCCACGTACGACAAATTTAGTTGCAATAGGAAGTTTATGACCAGCCAACCTTAATGCTTCCTGAGCAACAACTTTTGTGACATCATCCATTTCATAGAGAATCCGGCCAGGCTTAACTACTGCAACCCAGAACTCTGGATTCCCTTTCCCTTTTCCCATTCGAACCTCTGCTGGCTTCTTTGTAACAGGTTTATCTGGAAAAACTCGAGTCCAAATACGCCCACCACGCTTAACATGCCGTGTCATTGCAATTCGTGCTGCCTCGAGTTGCCTAGCTGTAATACGACCAGGCTCCATCGCCTTTAACCCAAACTGACCAAGGGTAATATTTCCACCTTTATAGGCTTTCCCTCGCATTCTACCTTTTTGGACTTTTCTAAATTTTACACGTTTTGGGGCTAACATCTTCTACTTCCTTATCTACCCAATGGATACATCCGCCAAGCTGCAAGAAAAGTTAAATACTACAAAAAACCAAGAGTGGAGTCAGACTTTTCAACAGAAGGGACTAGGGCTTCACCTTTAAAAATCCAAGCCTTCACTCCGATTATTCCCATTGCCGTTTTCGCTTCGGCAAAACCATACTCAACATCTGCCCTTAAAGTATGAAGAGGAACCCTACCCTCTCGATACCATTCCGTTCGAGCAATTTCATTACCGCCTAAACGACCAGCACAATAGACTCGAATTCCTAAAGCGCCAAGACGCAAAGCAGAGGCAACGCTACGCTTTAAGGCTCTCCGAAATGAAACTCGCTTTTCAAGTTGTGTTGCAATATTTTCGGCTACAAGCTGCGCATCAAGTTCAGGCTTTTTTATTTCCTTAACCGTTACATAAACTTCGTTGCCATATTGTTGCTCAAGGGAAGATTTTAACTTATCGACTTCTGCCCCCTTACGACCGATGATAATACCTGGTCGTGCAGTATGAATGATTACCTTAACCTGATTACCAGAGCGTTCAATTTCCACCCGAGAAATTCCAGCGTGATACAACCGCTTTTTAACAATCCCTCGAATAGAAAGATCTTGATGCAAGAGTTTAGTATAATCTTTCTTGGCATACCATCGCGAATTCCATGTTCGAGTATAGCCAAGCCTAAAACCGAATGGATGGGTTTTTTGACCCATTTTTACCTCACTAACTTTAAGACAGAAATAACAAAAGAGCCACTAAAATGATCTACGCAGGGCCCAGGACAAGTGTAATATGACTTGTTCGCTTTAAAATTGGGTTCGCCCGTCCCATTGACCTAGCACGAAACCTTTTAAACACAGGTCCACCATCGACAAATGCTTTAACAATTTTAAGTGAGTCAGGATCGCCTAATTCTTTTTGACCTGCATTAGCAACTGCGGATTGCAAAACTTGTTCAACCACCCTCGCAGCAGCTCTATGCGTATATCGCAATAGATGCAATGCCTCCTGAGCCTGTCGCCCACGAACCATATTGACAACTTCCCTCGCTTTTCGAGGGGTAATCCTCACATGACGCAAAAGAGCCCGTGCCTCAGCCACAACTTCCACCTCGCAGTACCAAAACTATCTTCATATCGACCACCTTGAATACAAAATAATTTACTTTAAAGCTACGCCCTTCGCAGTCTTTGCAGCACCATGCCCCTTAAAAAGGCGTGTAGGAGAGAATTCACCCAATTTATGCCCAACCATATTCTCTGATATATAGACTGGGATAAACTTCCTACCATTATGAACTCCAAATGTGTGGCCGATCATATCCGGAACAATCGTCGACCTTCTTGACCACGTCTTTATTAACTTTGACTCTCTGGAGTCGTTCATCTTTTCTACTTTTTCAAGCAGATGATCATCAATAAATGGACCTTTATGTACAGACCTTGGCATTCAGTTCCTCACTTGCCCTTTTTAGACTTTCTACGGGAAATAATAAACTTCGAAGATTGATTATTACGTTTCCGAGTTTTATAACCTTTCGTAGGGACACCCCACGGAGATACAGGATGGGGATTACCTTGCCCAGACTTTCCCTCTCCACCACCATGAGGATGGTCAACCGGATTCATGACAACACCCCTGACATGAGGTCGTCGCCCCTTCCAAACCGAGCGTCCAGCCTTACCTACGGAAACATTAGAATGGTCACCATTACCAACTTGACCTACAGTTGCCATACAAGTGCCCAATATTCTTCGCATCTCACCAGAGGCCAGACGAATTTGAACATACAAACCCTCACGACCCATTACCTGCGCTAATGTACCAGCACTTCGAACTAACTGCGCCCCTTTACCTGGACGAAGTTCAATATTATGAATGATTGATCCGAGCGGCATAGACATAAGAGGAAGTGCATTACCAGGACGAATCTCTGATTGAGGACCCGACTGGATTCTGTCACCGACCCCAACACCATCAGGAGCAAGAATGTACCGCTTCTCTCCATCTAAGTAATGCAAGAGAGCAATTCTTGCTGACCGATTGGGATCATACTCGATACTCGCAACCTTGGCATCTACCCCAACTTTTTCCCTTTTAAAATCAATTTTCCTGAGAAGCCGCTTATGTCCCCCACCACGAAAGCGGGAAGTAATTCTCCCCCTATTATTTCGACCACCTGACTTTGATAGCCCTACAGTCAAGCTCTTATCTGGTCGTTTTTTAGTGATTCCTTCGCTGGACAAAGAGGTCATACCTCTTCTGCCTGGTGACGTTGGTTTATATACTTTTATTGACATATAGTTATTCGAATTTTACAGGTTTAAAATTAATTACGACGATTAAGCGCTTTCGTACAGATCAACCTTTTCACCCTCAATAAGGGTAATGATTGCCTTTTTCCAGTTTGCACGCCTACCAACAAAACGTCCTTGTCTTTTTGGCTTACCTTTAACATTCATGACATTGACAGACTTTACCTTAACCTTCAACACAGCCTCAACAGCTTGACCAATATCAATCCTAGTGGCTCTATTACTTACAACAAATGAGACGCAATTCTTCTTGTCACGCAAGGATGTTATTTTTTCAGTAAGGAGTGGACGAATTAATATGTCATGCGGATTATTATTCATGACCAATACTCCTGCACACGTTCAACTTCACTCTGTACGATCAATAGCTTTTCAAAGCGCAAAACATCGTAAACATTTAAATCTTCGACTTTTGCTAACTTTACTTTTTCAATATTCCTGGCAGCACGCTCTAATCCCAAATACCCGTCACCAACAACTATTAGAACGTTCCGTGATAAACCCAACAAAGATAATGCGCTAAAAAGATGTTTCGTCTTTTGCTCTGGAATGACTAAATCTGGAACAATAACCACATCGCCAGATACAACCTTCGAAGATAAAGCCACCCTCAAAGCGGATCGATACACTTTCTTGGGAATACGATAACTATAGTCTCTTGGCTTAGGACCAAAGACGATTCCACCACCACGCCATATTGGTGAGCGAACAGAACCAGCTCGAGCTCTACCCGTATGCTTTTGCTTCCATGGCTTCCTGCCTGACCCAGAAACCTCACCCCTACCACGAGTGGATGATGTTCCCTGCCTAAATGATGCCTGTTGCATCACAACTGCACTATGCAATAAATGCCGATCAACAGGAGCCCCAAAAACCTTTTCGCTTAGTTCAACCGAACCAACCGACTCTCCACTTGAACTTGTAATGTTATAGCTTGGCATTGGCCTATTGTTCCTTCTGGAGTTTATTTATCACAACAAGAGAACCAATACTTCCAGGGACAGAACCGGATATAAACAACAAATTTTCCTCTGGGCGCACAGCCACAACCCTTAATCCCTGAACGGTGATTCGCTTGCTCCCCATCTGCCCAGGCAAAGCCTTATTCTTCCACACCCTTGACGGATAAGAGGCATTCCCGATTGAACCAGGCGCGCGATGAAACATCGAACCATGGGTAGCAGGTCCACCCGCGTAATTATGACGCTTCATGACACCCTGAAAACCCTTACCCTTTGAGGTTCCTTGAACAAAAACATCTTCTCCTTCAGAGAAAATATCCACACCAAAGAGATCACCGACTTGACACTTCCCTAAAATCGAAAACTCTCTTAAATGCTTCCATAGCTTAGACTTACCAGCACGCAAATGACCAAGCTCAGCCTTATTTAACTTTTTCTCTGCAATTTCCTGAAAACCAATCTGAGCGACTTCATATCCATCTTTCTTTACTGTTTTCACCTGAGCCACACCACATGGCCCTGCCTCAACAACAGTAACAGGAAGCAAACGACGACGCTCATCGAATATTTGAATCATGCCTAATTTCTTACCCATTAAACCGGAAATCATAACGTTATCCCGCTCCAAATATGACTTAACAAAAAATGAAGTCTAAAACACCAGCATATCTATAATTTAATTTCTACATCGACCCCAGCAGCAAGATTCAGCTTCATTAAAGCATCCATCGTCTCAGGGGTTGGCTCTTTAATATCCAATAGACGCTTATGCGTTCTAATCTCAAATTGCTCCCGCGACTTCTTATCGCAATGGGTAGCCCTCTGAACGGTAAACTTTTCAATACGAGTAGGCAATGGTACTGGGCCTGCTATCCTAGCCCCACTTCGCATTACAGTATCGACAATTTCCCGCACGGACTGATCCAAGATGCGGTAATCAAAACCCTTCAACCTAATTCGTATTCTCCGCTCTCCATTCACCGTATTAAGACCCCTCTTTCCAGTCTCAGGCTAAGATTTCCGTGACGACGCCGGCTCCCACTGTCCGACCCCCCTCACGCACTGCAAACCGCACCCCTTGCTCCATCGCAATCGGGGCGATCAATTCCCCCGTAAACGACACATTATCCCCCGGCATCACCA
>JAJDBM010000041.1 GCA_029261355.1 Nitrospirales bacterium
GATTCATGATGTTGGGGCATATTTGATGGGCTATTACAATCAGGAACGCATACACAGTTACAACGATTATGTCACACCAGAAATGCAGGAGCATCGCTGGCAATCACCTAAACCGGTGTCCATAAATACTTGACCACTACACTTACCTACTTGCTGAAAGCTCATTAGGCAATACTCAACTTAAGGTCATCTCTAAAAACCAAATTTTTTGTGAATACCAGGAATCCACGCGCGCTAAACCGGAATGAATAGGCGCATACCTGAGGATGTGAGTACGAGGGTGACGCCGCCATCGGGGGAAAAGACGGTTTTTAAATGCTCTTAATATTAAAGCATCCTAAACAAGCTACTAGACTGCAGGTGGACTACTAGTCACCCTCAGGTTCGCTATTGCCATGTTTATGGGTGACCTGATCTTCCTCAAAGAGATCTGCCATCTCTTGAGCGATCATATCTTTATCATTTGGGACAGAGACGACATTCAGCTCTTTGCGCAACTTTGGAGCTTCTTCAGAGGATTCTGAAGGCGAGGATTGCGAATCTTGTTCGGTTGGTGGGGTTTCATTGTCCATATTCTTAACTTTTACCTATTATGAAATTCTAATACATCGTGGTTATTCAAATGCTTCTAGAGAAGACTGTTCAGGAAATTCTATTTGGCAGTTTTGGCAAGTTACAAAATAAATTGATTCACGAACCGACATAATAATACGAAAATTGAGCGTCACGCCACGTTTTTCACAATGAGGACAGGCAATATCCCGCAATCGATACGGTACATCCGGTTGAGTCCGCAGATAGAACTCCATATCCGTATGCACCGGAAAGGTATAGTAACAATCCCGACAAATCGCCTTCCACTCATCCCCCTCTTTGACCGTTCGACTATCAATGCCAAATCGATTAGATTTACAAATGGCACATTTGACTTGTTCAAGGCGACCTTCAACTTCTTTTACCGTCATCATTTAGAACCACCCCAAAATATTCGAGAGACAAGAGACTCCAACCTGATCGCTCTCAGGCTGTAAGTATGATGATATTAGTATAGGCGTCATTCTTAGCTTCCGCAACTCAAGCGCTAATCAGCTCAGCTCTATCTCTCGCTCTGACCAAATGGTGATATCCAGCTCACAAACACATCTCAGGACTTGCCGCAGTTCCCTAATTGAGCTACAAACAGAATGACTGATAACAGATATTCATGCTCACCGAACCAACGATTCTTCTATGGACAATGTTCTCGGGTCACTCTACGTAGGGAATATAGATGATGCGCATTCTCCTCCACCTGTTATATCAGCCCTTCTCTGGACAGCTCTTGAAAGTAAACTTGTTCCACCGCCCAATATTCTTCTAGGAAGAATACCACTTCGCGAATACACTGAAGCGGTTCCAATGGATATCGCATTTTCCATTGAATGGCTCATCCGCCATCTTCCAGACCATCAAATTTTAGTGGCCTGCAGAGCTGGGATGGGACGATCTGTTTCCGTGGTGATTGCATACCTCTGTTGTGTGCAAGGCATGACCTATAAGGAAGCCGTTGACTTCATCTCTCCACGACGTAAAGGTTCGACCCCATTGCCTAGGTTTGAACAAACTATCGAAAAGGTGAAACAACAGCAACAAGCAACCAAGAAATTTGGGCTCATGAGACAATAGGCCTAGTCAGAAGAACTGACTTCATCCTTCTCCAATTCACACCTCATACGACCTTCACGCTATGCCAGAACTCCCAGAAGTTGAAGTAATCTTGAGACAGCTTCGCCCAGGTCTCCAGGGTAGTACGATCAGCCATTTCCACGTCAAGAGATCAGACATCATCCAAATTGGACTGTCGTCTCATCAATGGTATATCGGATCGAGAATTTCTGGTCTCGATCGACAAGGCAAAAGTATCATTTTTACCTGTCAAAAAGGGAAGGACACACGATATATTCTCGCTGAACTTGGAATGACCGGACTATTTCTCTTTCGATCCGCAAGCACGGGCTACGAGAAACACATTCACATCACCTTCATGTTGGAAAATGCAAAAGAGCCAATGCTTCACTATTGGAATCCACGGCGCTTCGGAAGAGTCTACTTATTGGAAGAGAAAGAATTACAGCAGTTTACGCAACGGCGTTTTGGAGTCGATCCACTCTCGATGACTCATCAGGACTTTCATGCCCTGGTACACAACACACGTGGACGATTAAAGGCGTTTCTCCTGAATCAGCACAAGATCGCAGGGATTGGAAATATCTATGCGAATGAAATATTATATGATGCTCGGATCCATCCGAACACACAGGGAAACCAGTTATCCAAAGCAGCAATGGCACGACTCTATACATCCATGCAAGCCATTCTTCAGAAAGCCATACAGTTTGGAGGATCGTCTATTCGAGATTTTCGAGCCCCGGACGGATCGCGTGGCCAATTCCAAGAACATCATATCATCTATCAAAAGACCGGGACCCCCTGTCCCAGTGGGTGCTCAACAACCATACAACGCCTCATCACCGAACGTAGCTCGTTCTACTGCCCTACCTGCCAAAAACACGTGTCATCCCACTGATGCTGAATTCTCCGATAAGCCCATTTCATACAAGAATGGGCATGTTCCATACAGTGCCGGTCTGCCTTCAGTGGCCTCTTGCCTCATTCTAGAGGCCAGTCGTTGACGCATGCGTAATACATCAACTTTGTGCCATTCCTTTTCGTCTCTTGCGCAAGAGTGCCAACCCAACCATACCAGAGCCGAGAAGGAGTAAGGTAGAAGGTTCGGGAATCGGAGCACCAGAGGGAATGTTAATATTATCGTTGAAGGAATCAACGATTAAAATACCATCCTCAAAAGAAAGCGATAAAGTACTACTGATTGATGGAGTAAAAGCAGATGGAAGAGGCTGTGTCGTCGGAAGCGCTTCACTATCAAAGACCAAGGCAGATAAGTCGGTTAAGTTTAAGATAAATTGCCTTACCGGAATCCCTCCAATTGCAGGCCCAAATAATCCTAAAGGAGAAGAAACCTGATAAATGTCCTGGGGGCCACGAGAAGGATCCGGAGTGAAATTATTAAAAACCTGAATGTCTCCAGAATTGACGAAATATTGATTAGTCCCGGCTGTGACCGTCAGAGAAGAGATTGCGCCAAGATACTGACCAAGCGTTCCTCCAGGGATGGGACTCGAAGTGCCTACGGCAGTGGATTCGAAGGTATATTGCACTCCGAATGTCTCCCCTAAAAAGTCTGAGAATGCCGGGCCACCAGAAACCCTCGTCACATTTCCATCATAAGCAAACGAGAGAGGAGCAGCATGACCTTGTGCGACATTCATGAACACAAGAATTCCACTCACCACTATCCCAAGAAACAACTTCCCTGTAAATTTTGAATCCATCCTAGACATCTTGTCACCTCTCTTAACCACAGTTAATGAATTGCTTACCTAACTATCCGCACGGTCAGACAAGCGAATAAATAGAGTAATGAAGTCAGCTTCATCTTAATATTACGAAAAACTGTTCCCCCTTGTATACATCCATGCCTCAACTGCCACCCGATGGTGAGAATTGAGAGCAAATATACATAAACAAAAAGGAGTACGACTATGTCAGAATGAGAAAATACTTCTCAGACCTTTTAACGCATGGAGGTTCAATGATCGGAACAATATGCATACATCCCATTGATTTCATGGTGATATTTAAATTCATTCAGCCACATTCCTCGCAGGTTTAGGCCAATATAACGAGGACTACACACTCATGCTTGAAGTTAGCAGGGTAAAAACTATGAAAAAAATGGCTTGCCCCATTTTCAAGCTGATGTTCCCGGTGCATGATGGCTCAATTGTAATGGCACTAGCAATCCGTCACAGATTGATTTGAATGGAAAATTTATCCAACTAAAAAGGTTGCTCACACATTATCGTTTTGAAGAGTATTAAATGTGATATTTGGAGGAGAGTCAGGGGGGGGGGGGCATTTACTATACTTACCTAGTAAACACAGCAAAAAGAAGTATCGGGTATTGATGGAACATCGAGAGGGCTAAAAGACTACTTTTCGATGTAAGCCCCACAGTTGATAGAATTCTAACCATAGGGCTTACATTGCTTCACTACTAGCGCATCAATTTATGAATGCCCTTGCTCGCCTTCGCCTGAAGGCTAACCCAGGAATTCCTGAACCGAAAAGAAGTAGGGTGGAAGGTTCAGGAATTGGAACAACAAGGAATACCTTTAATTATTTCATCCAACTTGACCCGAGCCGCACGCTAGTCCAAGCCGATGTTACGGAATACGTACTAGATTTTGCCCCCTTACGAACGAGTTGATCTCTACAAAAAATCTATTATAGGCATCTTTACGTCTGATCGTCGCAGACGATTGGGAGTGGTGCTCCGTTAACTCACCACTCGAAACTTACGCATGACTCCTAATCCAACCACCCCACTAGCTAATAAGAAAACCGTTGCAGGCTCGGGAACAGGTGTATTTGCTGTCGGACTCTGAATATCAATGACGTCCGCAAAAGTAACTACAGAAACAAAAAAACTACTACTGAAAGAACTAGTGAGTGTGCTTGTGTTTGCGGGATAATAATCAAACGTAAAAAGATTGGCATCAGATGGATCTGGAAGAAATTTCAATTTTGCGCCTAAAGAGCTTTTTAACGTAAGTGAGATTTCAGAAAGCACGCCATCGTTGAAGGTAATATGACTTGATGGTAAGGGGGCAAAACTCGGCATCACGACATCCGCCAATAAAAATGGCGAATTGCCTACAGTGATATCAAATGAAGTAATGGACCCAACCACTCCTGAATGGTGAGCAATATTTGATGGTGAAAAGACTTCCGTGCCAATTCCTCTAGCCCGGTCGGCGTCCACAGAAAATGCTCCATTGAAGGTCTGCCCTGCTAGGGGCCCACGAGTAAAATCGAGCGACAGATCAGAATAGACTGGCACCGCATAGACCGACGACTGCATACTCATGAAAAGGAGCACCCCGAATACCATCCCATTCAAACCGATTCGCTTATCCATTAGGATTCACCTCCCTTAAGGTTCATTGATAAAACAGAGCCTTCCCACTCTGTGGTATCGCATCGATATCTCTCTCAATCATAGGGTAGCAAGTCCAATAAGTCAGTCAACATAACACAAAAGACCCCCTACAAAAATAAAAATTAGGGAGATAGGAGAGAAGGGACTAAACAAAAGAAGACTTCATACACCAAGCGCAACAGTCAGACATCACAAGGGAACTCGTTTGATCTTCCCCGGGTTTTGTGGCCACCAGGTTAAGCGGCGATCGTCCTTGCCTCAAACTCAGCTGGACTCAAATAGCCGAGCACCGAATGACGGCGCTGCCGATTATAAAAGACTTCGATATATTCAAAAATGTCGGCTCGGGCTTCCTGCCGTGTGCGATACTGCCGAG
>JAJDBM010000042.1 GCA_029261355.1 Nitrospirales bacterium
GATTCATGATGTTGGGGCATATTTGATGGGCTATTACAATCAGGAACGCATACACAGTTACAACGATTATGTCACACCAGAAATGCAGGAGCATCGCTGGCAATCACCTAAACCGGTGTCCATAAATACTTGACCACTACAACTTTGCCTTATCTATTCCAAGGCCCTTCTAGGACTTCTACATAGGACGATACAGAGTTTCTCAGAATCAAGTATGTGGACACACGTAGAAATACCAGTTTATCACTTGAAAGCACCATCTTGCTTACACCAATATATTCATTCCACAAGAGACAAAAAACAAACCATGAGCAACACCTTGAAGCCTAATCAATAGGGGGAGCAAATGATTCATCCCGTCGTTCTTTTTGCTCCTCGAGGTAGGCCTTTTCATCGTCTTCATATTTGGTTGATTGCTTGATTTCGTCGAGCTCAACAGGAGTCAGAAAACGAAGTGCCGTGGCGCACAGGATTCGTTGTTTCACCGTACCCTTTAAATGGATATTCACCAGAACGTCAGCACCAATTTGCTGCGCTCGGTCTCTGAGCTCCGCATGTAACGCTTCCCAATCCACTTTTTTCTGCTTCGGCGGTTGCTCGACTTCAACGACGCCAAGGTCATGGTGAGGCCTCTCAGGCACATCATCTAGCACCTCAACAGCACTGGCAGACCGATGGATTTCCCCTTTAGCGTTGACCTGTACAGGCTCTTCCTCACGTTTGGGATATCGAACCTTTTCCAGATCAAACATGTTTAAATGCGCCGTGGCGAGTTCTGCTTCATGCGGATTGCTGCTTTGCGTTAAATTCTTCAGCTTTGCGATCCGCTCCTGGGCTTCCTGGAGGCTCATTTTCGCCCCCTTCTTTTTCAGTACATTAATCGGCATACCATTCCCCCAACATCCCTCTCATCTCTGCACACGAATAATCCCTATCAATGAAAACACGGTTCCGACAAACAGGAAAGCAGTAACGTATCACTGCCTCCCAAACAGAGAGCCTATTCATCACATGTCTACATGTGTCGAAAACAAGATGTCAACAGGTTCCTCTTTTCCCTGATCTATATGTCATTTCGTAGGCCTTTTAACAGCGTATGGCGTGCGACTTCACAGGCTGAGACCAATTGCTGGCGAAAATATCCTTTCAACCACCAGAAGATGACTAGGAAGACGAGAGCTATTCCAAACATGATGGGATGCTGAACAACGACGACAGTGACGAACCCATTGAACATCTTGGGAAGAAGATAGAAAAGGATCTCAGCTATTTGGGCAACCACAGTGTCCATAATGCCAAGACTCGCCTCCGGGACAGCGACTTCGTGCTCTTGAGGGGGATACACCCACCAAAATAGCGCACTCCCCACGACGAGAAATGTAAATTCCAGAAAAAACCCATACACCCATTCTCGGCATAACACCCATGTGTGAATAGCTTTTTTCTCAGTAGGGGTACTTGAGCAAGTGATGTGTCTCTGGGCCTTCGTGCCCACAATATCAAAGCGCTCAGGAAGGTTTCCTGGAGCATAGTTCGCTGTTTTTTCACACATTCGCTCTATCACACTGTGATGAACGTCAATTGGGCCGCGCAATTTTTGCTGACAAAGAGACTGAATATCCCTTGGCGCATAGCGATAGTAGACGGCTAGGCCATCTCTGGAATTGTACAAACGACCGTGGACATTGGCATCCTGTCGAACAGCGTCATATATTCCTGGCTTGAATGTTATTCCAAGAGGTTTGACGCGAGACATCATCCATTCAAGCGTCACATTTGCGAGACCAGCTCGGGCATATCCCCCACCAACATTGGAATGCGATCCGGCAAACCACACCTGCTCAACAGTGCTCTGCTGACCGCATTGCCGTTCATCCCAAACCAGGGGTGTAAACGATTGACGTTCGTCGTCAATCGCAAGAGCTTGATAGGCAAACTGGACATTCGAAGTCAGCTCATAGTGATAAAACCGATGAGGAAAAATCACATCAAAAAGACGATCCAGCAACATAAACATAGCATTGAGTACCCATAACCCAATACCGGTGATTCTCCAATCTTGAGGAAACCCGAGAGCCGAAACCGTATCCCAGACACCAATACACGTAATGGGAATCACGCCATGCTCACCCATATTCGAAGCAGGTTTTTGTGATTGATACTCCTGGAACGCTGTCTCCACACGATCACGAAGCACCTCCTCAGTAAGAGTCCGGCCATCGATAAGTCCTACTGCAGCAATAAAACCTGAAAATGCTCGCACCTCAGCCGCCCCTCGACTGAATCCAAATAAAAAAACCCGATCACCAGAGTCATACTGCTTTGCCAGAAACCGATAGAGGTCACAGACATTTTGCTTAAATCCAAACCCAAATGCCCCAGAAAACCCTCGCCAATACTTGTTCGCCGCCGTCCCGACTCCATTGTCATAAAACGTCACTTGCGGTTGTGTCTCATCGTGGAGATCGATGGCGTTATATATTTTATAAACATTGCTGTCAGGAGTTTCTCCTCCTAAATTTCCAGTACCGTCTGCGCAAATGACAATATTCTTTGGCATGAGAATACCTTCCCTCCATGAATGAGCGAATTACGTCATAATGGATCAAACAATTCGGCATGAATAATTTTCATTTGAAATAATTTCAAAGCAAGATTATGACCATTCGATAACTTCAACCAAACAAGACACCAAACTCATCATCCACCTCTTTTCTCTCAACAATAGATTCATTAGACAAAGGAACATGAGCAGACTATTGCCCATCGAAAGGAGTGGCCTGTATCAAAAAAGATACAGAGACGTATGAAAAATGATATCGATTCTCTTCCTATTCCAGCAAGATCATAGACAGGAACGGACCATTTTAGGGAAGTCATGAAATTACTAAATAGCCGTCGCCCTAAATCCCTTTCATTGCAGAAGACATCGGATAAACGGTACTGGAATCAGGGCTTGATCTTCTCCGAATCAAACACCTTGGTTTCATACATACAAGATAGGCAAAATAGACTGAAACATGATTCGGCCCAACAAATTCACATTCCATCACGTCAGAGGAGAGACTGAATGGCTACCCAATGGTTGAATCGATTATTTGAAGGGCTCAATACATGCTGGGAAAGCATACGGGGCGTATTTCAGGCCTTGACCCTCATTCGCTTTAACATCCTCCTCGGAATCATTTGCTCCCTCACGCTCTACACGGGGCAAGGTCAAGATGTGCTCCGAGCATTGGTCGAAGTCGAACCCTGGCATAACCAGCTTATACCTAAATTGTGCTTTCTCTTGTTCACCCTCTTGTTTGCATTCACGGCATGGTATTTCGCCCGAGTGATGTTTATCTTTCGATTTCCGAGGGATAAAGAAGAAGAGGCATCTCTGCATCGAGTCTCTCTCAGCACAATTAAACGAAGGGTGACGAATTGGATAGGTCCAATCATCCTCTTCAGTGTGTCAGGTGCTCTTCTAATGGCCGCACACAGTTATAAATCTCTTATGCTCCCTGCCAGTGTGCAATTGGTCGTCATGGCGATCCTCTTTGTAGTGAGTGGTGTCAGCATTCTGTATTCCGTGTATAAGAAGAAAAACTGGTTTACGGTGGGAGAATTGGATAAACCTGAATATCAAAATTTAGATTCTTTTAGAAAACTTCCCCACATTACTCTGCGATGGTTCAGGGGATCGATCCTTGCCAGCGTCACGGCGTTCATCCTCTTTTCGTATCAAGCCGGTGTCATAGGCCCCTGGATTGGGACAGCAGGCATTCTGATGTTATGGGCTACCACCTTAGTCACCATTGGAGGCGCCCTTGTCTATGCAGGAAGCTATTATCGCGTCCCCGTCATCGGACTCACGCTCATCATAATTATGGTGTTCAGTCTGTTTAACGACAATCATCGAGTCCGACAAACAGCGGACATGCGACCCTACGAAATACAAAAGAAGAGTTGGACTCAAATGCCTACAGCCATTTTCACAGCCATGCTTAATTACACTCAGGGAATTTTCTCTCGAGGTATTTCGAAATCAGAGGACCCGTTTGAAACATACTTCACCGCCTGGGTGAAAGATTTACAAAACACTTGGAAAGCAGGCTCCCAGGGTAATCTCGATCAGGGGAAATCAGTTCCCGTCATTTTAGTGTCAGCCGAAGGCGGTGGTATTCGTGCTGCCTACTGGACGGCAACGGTGCTTGCCGAATTGCAAGATCGAAGCGAGTCCCTTGTCCAAGATGGAACCATTCCATTTGATTTTGCTCGTCACGTCTTTTCTATCAGTGGAGTCTCGGGTGGAAGCCTTGGTGGGGCCGTGTTTGCCAGTATCATCAAAGAGGGACATCACAAAACTTCTCAAGAATCTGTGACGACATGCGAACTTCAACCAGGGTTTCCAATTCGCCCAATAGCACAAACCATTCTCAAACAAGATTTCCTGTCACCAACTGTGGGCGTTTTACTTTTCCCCGATATGTTTCAACGATTTCTGCCAATCGGCTTTCTCGATGATCGAGCCTTGGCTTTAGAAGAAGCCTGGGAGCGAGCCTGGTCTGACTGTACGGGTTCAAACCGTTTTGCCAAACCGTTTGATGATCTATGGGACAGCGAACACTTCGGGGTCCCATTACTCTTTCTCAATAGCACCGTCGTTGAAACTGGCCAGCGACTAATT
This sequence comes from Nitrospirales bacterium, assembly GCA_029261355.1. GTDB lineage: Bacteria > Nitrospirota > Nitrospiria > Nitrospirales > UBA8639 > JAGQKC01. Next base: position 4,673 of record JAJDBM010000042.1, read on the forward strand.
ATGCACCCATTGCCATTTTTGTCCCCACACAACACCCCAAACCACGATGCCTCATTGAATGCCAACCCCTCGAAGTTCCAAGACTACTTTAATAATGCGTTAGACGGTCCAGCCGTATTAGGCGCACAAATTCCGGTGAGTACGGCAGTCCATTTGAGCGCACGATTCACATACGTGAGTCCAGCAGGAACGATTTTCCGACAGGATCTTCCAGATGAGGATTCAGATTTCTCGACGTCAGAACCGAAAGTTATTCGCGTCGTTGATGGCGGGTATTTTGAAAACTCAGGCGCCGTGACCACTGATGAAATCCTTTTAGCGATTCGACGAATCGCCTCTGAGAAAAACTTACCGATTCATCCTATCGTCATCCATATCAGCAATGATCCCTTAAAACGCAAAACCAAAAAACGTCAGGAATTTACAGGCTCGCATGCACTTCTTCCTGAAATTCTCTCGCCTGTGTGGGCCCTACTCAACGTGAGGCCGGCAAGAGGCTATCAGGCACGTCAGGAATTAGGAAGACGAGCAGAGCTCGGGCTAACCATGAAAAAAAATGGTGCTAACATAGCCGGATCATTTGCCCACTTTCAATTATGCGAATATACGCGTCCATTACCATTAGGCTGGATGCTTTCCGATCTTTCGCGTCAGGATATAAACAATCAGCTCCCCAGCAACGGGGGGCAGCCTGTCGACATGTTCAAAACCATCTCTCTGTTCAACCAGAATAACCTTCAGGTGGTGCTGGACGGTCTTGCTGGACATTACCACGTATCAGGAAATCAGACCGATTTACTCACGGATTACGATCGTGATTGCATAGGAAGTCCTGGAAAAACTTAAACGGGCTTCGAGGGACAGAAACGTCTAAAATTGTTCCCCCTATGGATACTCAGAATATATTTGATGACGAACAATCATGGCCAATTCACCTTCGAATCTCCAGGTTTTCTACTTTCCCTCCGAACATGACAATAGTAAAACCCTTCACATCCTCAACTATGGAAATTCGCCAAGGAGTCATATTTACAGATGAGGAATTATGAACAGGCAATCTCCACGCGGCTCTTCAGCTCTTTCGTTATCATGAGCTTGATTCTCATGATGACAGGCTGTTTGGCCTTTCCACCCTCACAATCCTATGACAACGCCACAGTGAATGTTACAGCCTCTAGTGGAGTCGACTCCTCCAGGGCTAGCAACACACCTATAACCGTGCAGGCGAACCTAGCGTGGCAGCCATCAGGGGTCCAAGTGACAAAGAAAATGCAAATTAAAGTCGTGGCAATGGGAAAATGGAGTCCCTGGCCGGCCATGAATATATGGAGTGGCCCAGAGGGAAACCCAGCAGCAGCCAAAGAAGTCCCGTGGATTACAGCCAGTGCGTTGATGGCTAAAATCGGTGAAAACGGGAAACCATTCGAAATTGGGACAAAAGAAGAATTCCAGGTCACCGGCGATGGTCAGTTGTTCTTTGCCATGAATGATCCATTTGGATTTCTAGCCGATAATACCGGGTCATTACAAATAACCGTCTATACCATCACACCAAGCACGATCACGCCGGCATCACCGGCATCATCCATTCAGGTAAATGATCAAAAATCAACAAGAGCTTTGGAAACAGAGAAACGTACCGCACTCGTCATCGGCAACAGCACATATGAGGGAGGATCTCTCAGAAATCCCGCCAATGATGCACGAGATATCGCACGCACGCTCAATGAACTCAACTTCGATGTCACCCTCCAACTCGACGCGAACCAAGAACATATGGAAGAAGCTATCAGCGAGTTCGGGAGAACCCTGTATCAAGGTGGGATTGGACTGTTTTATTACGCAGGACATGGGGTGCAAGTCAGTGGAGAGAACTATTTAATCCCGACCAATGCTCGCATCGAATCTGAAAGTGACGTGCGATACAAAGGCGTGAATATGGGACAGATACTCGGAAAAATGGGTGAAGCTCGAAATGGACTCAACATTATCATTCTCGACGCTTGTCGAGATAATCCTTTCGCACGCAGCTTTCGATCAAGCACCAGAGGGTTAGCCGTCGTGCGAGATGCCGCACCAAAAGGCACGTTCATCGCCTATGCAACTAGCCCCGGAAAAGTGGCAAGCGATGGAGAGGAAAGCAATGGTCTCTACACCAAACATCTCTTGCAGAACATGACGAAGCCTAACCTTTCGATTGAACAAGTCTTTAAACGCGTGCTACAGGAGGTTGAACGAGAAACCAACGGTCAACAAACACCCTGGACATCTTCCTCGTTTTCAGGTGACTTTCACTTTGTACACCCATAGAACTACAATTGACTGAAAGTGATTCATGCAAAAGAACGATGTATGCATCTTTCGCTGAGTCGTGACAAACGTACCCCCTCATTACTTGACAGCCGTCGAATATTTTTTACCCTACATTTCCCCTAAAACGAAAACCTTCTACTTTCATTATCGTCACTCAGGAAAGGATTACACAGCTATGTGGTACGCACGTATTGTTTTGATTCTATCTGTATTCATGTTTTTCTTACCGACAAATGCCATCTCTCACTCAGGTGGCCTCGATGCTAGCGGCTGTCATGTCAAGAAAAAGACAGGAAAAAAACATTGCCATGACAAAAAGGATGGGGTAAAGAAAAAAGCTGCCAAGAAGATGAAGGAATCCAAGAAAACCAAAGCTAAGGCGAAAGTCGCAACTAAAAAGAAAGCCGCAATGAAGAAAAAGGCTAAGGCAAAAGCAAAGAGTACGGCCAAGTCAACTACAAAGAAAAAACCCGCAGCTAAGAAAAAGGCTAAAGCCAAGGTCAAAGCTAAGGTGAAAGTCAAAGCCAAGAAAAAGGCCAAGGTCAAAAAGAAGAAATCGAAGAAGGAATAGCGTGATTCAGAAATTCGTATAAATCGAAAAGTGTCTTTCTCAGTCTATTGCTCGAGGCCTCTCCCTACACAGGGAGAGGGCAGGTGTATCATATGGAAATTATATATTCGGCGTAACACGAGCTATCCAAATTGATTCCAAGTTTAATAATTTTATATTTTTCCATCCATCCACTAAGAGTCCTCTTTCGCTTCAATGATATTAGAATCATTGATGTCCCTCTCATTTTCACTCTTCAGCATTACAGATAATCTCTACATACTCTGACTATCGGCAGCAACATGATATCCTTACATATTTCCCAATATTCTGAAATTTGCTTCAAAAAAAATATAGGAAGACATAGAATTTCCATAAAAGGGGAAAGAGTTTGGATATAGAGGAAAGTGTGCGTAGGGAAGATGAGAGCTTTACTCGTATTTTAATACATGCTTGACCTTTCCCCTATGAAACGCTTTAAGACTCAAGCTGGCTTATAGTTTGTTCCTGGCCACGTCTGTTCAATCTCTTGGGCTTGTTGGGCTGCACTAAATTCTTCTCACAGAATGGCATTGGTATCATCTTCTTTCGTAAACTCTGTGGATTCAGGATCTCCCCACCCTAAGTGGGTGTACTTATCCAACCTGATCGTCGGACACTTTTCGAATCAACATATTCAGAGTCTGCGTGCGCCAAAGCGCATATTCCCCAGGAATGACCACATCAGCCTCTTTTCTAAGCGACGAATATAGTCTTCCACCGACGCCTCTATACTTGATACACCAATAGCAATATGCAGTTTTTTCATTGACTATCCTCTATACAAACGAACAAAAAGTTACTCATCTATCAATTGCTCACTAAAGTGATAACTGGCGATTTTCAGGCCTTGACGAAAATAAAATTTATGGGCTTCATGACGTTGGGTGCCTGAATCCAGATGAAAAAATGTACATCCCTGCTCACAAGCTATACTTCGTAGCCAAGATACCAGAGATTTGCCATAGCCTTTCGACCGATGGGTGCTCCTCGTAACGAGATCATCGACATAGAAGTTTTTTCCCATAAACAGACTCGTTGAAATTCTATAACCTGCCACCGCGACCACTGCATCATTTTCTTCGATATAGGCAAGTTTATATCCCCCTGCTTCCATTCCATGGATCATATCCAGAAACTCATCTCTTTTGAGATGAGTCCGTAGCTCTGACATCACATCAAAGCACTGTTTAATTTCTTCATCTGTTTCAGCATGATTTGGCATATAACGGGCCTTTTGATTTTTAACAAGAACAGTCAGTTCCAAGGAATATACCTTTAAAGAATGACAGAATACATTGCGTGAGTCGAGGTTTGTTGTCAATTCTCAGAAAAAAGAAAAGGTGTGAGGAATTTACTCCTCACACCTTTTCTCGGCTTGCTTTCTCTGTACGTAACAGGATGGGTCACAGAGGGAGGGAGGGCTAGGCAAACAATGGATTAGAAACGATATTGAAGACCTCCACCCAAACCAAAGTATTCTGTACTACTGAGGTCTCCACGTGGATTCACATACGTCCCTTCGAAATTTACGACCCAATTTTTGGTGATATACATATCCATGCCAGCACCATAACGAAAGGCAACCTCTGTTTCTTTCGTTGATGATTGACCATTCGAATTGCCAAAGACTAATTGTCCACCAGTTGTAGCATTCATCGCCCCAACACCAATCAAGCCATACGGCTGTATTTGTCCAGTGAGGGCAAAGAATTTACCATTAATGGTTGCCGTCCAAGTTGCCACATCTCCGCTAAATTGTTGTGAGTCAAACCCCATGGTCCGCTCTCCTTCAGCCTCAATCGCAATATGAGGGTGAAATCTGTAGCCAACCCGTAGATTAAATCCGTGAGAGTCATCAAATGTTATGGATCCACCATCGATATTTTCGATAGCATAAATACCACCGGCTCCAACGTAGAATCCTTTTCTAGAAAACTCAGAAGGCTCCTGAGCCACGGCCATTGATGAAGTTAGCGCTAAAAGACACAGGTTCATCAAGACAATAAATTTTTTCATACAAAGGTTTCTCCACTCTCTTAAGCTAGTTAAATATATTGCGCCATCTAAAAAGTGCTACAAAATCCTACAAATTCATTATTTCACCCTCAATACCTCATTCGGGGGGTCCTAATAACACCAACCAGAATATTACTATGGCCATCTCATTGAACCTCGCCCTTGTATTGCGCTGTGTCAGTGACTTAGACGCCTGAAATTGGAAGAGCAAATTGATTGAGAGTCCAACCTAGGAAACATATGAATGCATCACGGGTGAGATACACTATCGTGGCCCAGTATTCAGGTAACGGGCCTCTCGATTCTCAACAAGAAGAGCCAATTCCAAGCAATCCTCTTTTAAAGAAGGGCAGAATACGTTGCATGAGTCGAGATAGGGTCTCAATCACAGGCAAAAGAAAAGGTGTGAGGAGCTTTCTCCTCACACCTTGATTCGATTAGGTTCGCTTGCGTCGGGATTGACCCTTCGCTGAAAACAAAAAGTCTGGAAAAGGACTATACAGTCTGATCCGTTTTCAATGATTGCTCAAATTAAAACCGATACTGAATTCCTCCGCCCACACCTAAGTAGTCGACGTCATCAACATCACCCCTTGGAGAAACATAGGACACTTCAAAGTTGACCAACCAATTCTCGGTCACATAGGCATCCACTCCGCCGCCAATTCGCCCAACGACATCCGTTTCTGTATTATTACTAAATCCATTCGTGTTGAAATCAGCGGTTGCAACCATTGCCCCAACCCCAACCAACAGAAATGGTTGTACTTGTCCCGTAAGCGCAAAAAATTTACCGTTTATGGTTGCCACCCATGTTTCGACATCTGCCTTTGTTCCCTTGAGATCAAATCCAATCACGCGTTCTCCCTCAGCCTCAATCGCAATATTTGGATGGAAACGATACCCGAGGCGAGCATTAAAACCTGCAGAATCTTTAAAAAAATCTCCGTTATCATCAAATAACTCATGCGCATAAATGCCCCCGACCCCAATGTAGGCACCATTACGAGCGAAATTTGACGAATCTTCAGCTGAGGCCATGGATGAACAAAGACCGATAACACAGATACTGAGCACACCAATAAACTTTTTCATGAACACAAATCCCCTACTTAAGTAAAATACATGCATGTAACCATCTTCACTCATAATACAAAACACAAAATCCAACCTCAAGGTAGGTACCAAAAAGTTAGTATGTCTAGGGGAGCACCACACAACGACCATCAATTGTACACTGACGCCCGACCCGTCTATAATTCCACCCTAGTTTTCACTAGTTATGGAGGAAGCACAATGAGCCTAGCAGATAATACATGCGTACCCTGTCGCGGTGGGATCCCACCATTGGAGTCAGCCAAAGCCCAAGAACTCTTGGGACAACTTGAGAAGGGATGGGAACTCAATCAAGCCGGTCACTTAGCACGAATGTACACATTCTCAAACTTTGCCGACGCCTTGGCCTTTGTGAATCGTGTGGGAGCAGTGGCTGAAGCTGAAGGTCACCACCCAGACTTATACCTCGCTTGGGGCAAGTGTACGGTCGAAATTTGGACCCATAAGATTAATGGATTAACCGAAAGCGATTTTTTCATGGCCGCCAAGGCCGATCGCGCCTTCCAGTCCAATGACTGACGGTGTTTCATCAGAACGTGAATCGTTGATTCACATTGGCGCACCTTCCTCTTCTGGCTCTTCACAGGAAACTTCCGAAGCGTCGCATGATGGGATCGACTTTCGTACGTTTGGCACGAAGGTCGCTCTCGTTACGATGCCCTTTACCTATTCGAAGTTTCCTTCCATTCAGCTTGGGACCCTGTCGACTCTCCTCAAATCTCAAGGGATTGGCGTCAAAACCTACAACCTGAATTTACTATTCGCTCACCATATTGGCGTGCCCTTGTATGAAATTTTGTGCGAAAAACGCGGGCTCATTGGAGAATGGCTGTTTTCGTCTCTATTGTTTCGCAACAACCCCAAACATGCTCAATATCCGGAGGTCTTTAAGCCAATCTTCGAGGACACCGCTCGAGAAGCTGGTTGCTCTATCGGATATCTTGAAGACATCGCCCACAAAATTGCACCCCAATTTATGACAAGGGCCATGACCGACTATGACTGGGGTCAGTATGACGTCATTGGATTTACCTCAACATTCGACCAAAATGTGGCAAGTCTCACCATGGCGAAGTTAATCAAAGACCTCTACCCCGATGTGCGGATTGTCTTTGGTGGCGCGAACTTTGATGGAGAAATGGGACTCGAACACTTTCGAGCCTTCCCATGGATTGACTATGTGGTCGTGGGGGAAGGGGAAGAAATCTTTCCGCCACTCGTCAAAAACATCCTCACTCGGCAGGAAGAGACCATACCGGCAGGCGTTGCTCATCGAAAAAATGGAGAAATTCTGCTTGAACGCAACACGCAACTTTTTTCCAGTTTTTCACGTATGGGCCCTCCCGACTACGATGACTACTTTGAGCAATTAGCTGAACTCGAAAAACAGGGCTCCACAGGTCTGAATCGTATTCTCCTGTATGAAGGCTCACGAGGCTGTTGGTGGGGCGAAAAACATCATTGCACCTTTTGCGGCCTCAACGCGCATTCCATGCAATTCAGAGCCAAAACTCCAGAACAAGTCACAGAAGAATTAGACTACCTATCCAGCCGATATGAAACGACTCGATTTCGTATGGTCGACAATATTATTGACATGAAATATATCGATGGACTGTTTGGCAAATTTGCCGAGGCTCACCTTGACCTTGATGTCTTCATGGAAACCAAAAGCAATCTCACGAAACGACAAATCCAGACATTGGCCCAAGGCGGAGTGAAATGCATGCAGCCTGGCATTGAAAGCTTGAGCTCGGCACAATTGAAGGAAATGGATAAAGGTGTCAGCCCTCTTCAGAATATTCAATGTCTCAAATGGAGTCGATATTACAATATTGATCTGTCTTGGAATATTCTTCTTGGATTCCCGCAAGAAACCAATGCCGATTATCAGCAACAACTTGACCTGATCCCGTCTCTCCTTCACTTTCAACCGCCTGAATCGACGGGAAAGTTATGGCTCGAACGATTTAGTCCCTATTTCATGAGACCAGAAGACTATGGTGTTCGCATTGTTGGACCTGATCCAGCCTATAGTTATGTCTATGATGAACGGAACGTGGACCTAACAAAAATTGCATACGACTTTGAATATGAAGCCGATTGGAAAGTAGATGCGGCGTTATATGAACAGCTCGTTAAGGCTGTGAATGATTGGAGAGCGCTCTATTTTTCTGAGAACAGGCCCTTCTTGTTTTATTCAAAAGCCATGAGCTATGTCACCATCTACGATGGAAGACAGCCAACGCCACAGAGTGAACGCTTTGACTGGCCTGCGGCCTTTATCATTGATTATTGCAATGAACAACCACGAACGTTTGACCAGATTCGAACCACATTGCAGAACGAAGTACACCGACCACAAAAGGAAGAGATTACTCCACTGAAAGATGTAATCAACATTCTCGTCACGAAACGTATTCTGCACGAAGAAAAGAACAGGTATCTCACGCTTGCCCTCCCCGTCAACCCACATCTCTAATAGGTTGAGTTGAAGTAGACAAAACATTGACAAAGCACTCACATCATAGTCATAAATATACGGAATTTCAGACTTTTATGGCAGGTTTACTGCCCGTCGTTACGTTGACAAAATTTTCTATGCTTAGTACGGTGTAAAGTTGTGCACAAAACAACCGAAAAGTCCTATAACGTGATAATGCTGCCTAAAGAACCCCATCAGAGGAGTCGTGTATCTTTGACATTTGCCACGGCCATCTTGACGTGTGCCCTCTTTTCTCTGTCAGCGGCTTTTGGCCAATCGACACCTCTACCAAGCATAAACATCGAAGACCTTCCGTCTTACCGAATGGCCAAAGATGTGGAAGTGGAATTGGTCGATCAGCCACAGTCAACTCCAATCCCTGATACTCGCACACTGCAATCTCCCCCCCTCGATCCAGACAGTAGAGAATCTCTCCCAACAGTTGAACCTCGTAATATCTCACAAGGGCAGCAGAATATTTCGGGACCCGTTCCTAACGCCGAACAATCTGTATCGCAAGCGAGTCTCGTTGAACACAAGGGTCAAGGACTCAATGATACTGACGTTCCTCAGACACAGCCAAGCATTCCCGTCAACTCAGAAAGCTTCCAAGGGTTACCGCTGCCGACATTTGAGCATCGACCTTTTCCCGCACGATGGAATCGTCTTGTCCCCCAACCTACAAACGGATTAGAACAGGATCTTGCCAATCCACTTCAACGTTACGAGCCATTATTCCACCCGGAAAAGACGTATGTTCCTCATTCTACGACTTATCCGTATGGGACCGTGCCTCTTGTTCTTAATAGACATGTAGAACGCAATCTCAATTATTTTAGGTCAGGGATTTTTGACCGTTTCCAAGGATATCTCCATCGATTTGAAAAGTATAAACAGATGGTTAACCAAATTTTCAGTGAATTTGGCTTACCTCCTGAACTTGCCTACCTTTCATTAGTTGAGAGTGGGTTTAATCCACGCGCCTATTCACGCGCACGCGCCTCAGGGCCGTGGCAATTCATGAAGGCAACTGGACGGATGTATGGATTGAACGTCACGTGGTACATCGATGAACGCCGTGATCCAGTAAAATCAACGATAGCAGCAGCACACCATCTCCGTGACTTGTATGACCAGTTTGGTTCATGGCCATTAGCCCTCGGCGCCTATAATGCCGGTGGAGGCAAGATTAGGCGAGCCATTCGACGAACCGGCAGTCGGGATTTCTGGAAAATACGAAAAACCTGGTACATCCGACGAGAAACGAAAGAATATGTGCCTCGATTTATCGCGGCCACCCTCATTGCTTCACACCCAAAGGATTATGGATTCTCAATCCCATCCATAGCACCCTATGCCTATGATGAAGTCTTGATTCATAAACGTGTTCACCTCAAAGCTGTCGCAAAAACCACAGGCATTTCATTTGAAGATCTTCGAGAACTAAACCCTGAACTTCGACGAAGCATTATACCGGCCCTGCGGAAAGGATATTCGCTCAAAGTTCCAATAAACATGGGGGAAATAGTAAAAAAGCAGCATGACCTGATAAAACCTTGGACGCAACCCCCTTCTCGATCGACGACCTGGTATCGCGTGCGTTATGGAGATAGTCTCTCCACAGTCGCCAAACGATTTGGCATGAAAGTTCGAGCCCTAAAAAATCTCAACAGGTTGTCAGGGAACCTAATCAGAGTTGGAGACAAGCTCCGCGTTCGTGAAAAAGAACAACCGATCGACTTGAAATCTCGTTGGTATACGGTGAGGAGAGGTGATCACCTCTCTGGCATTGCCAAGAAATTTGGAACAACAGCTCAGAAACTCAAAAGCCTCAATAAACTATCAGGACATCTCATTCATGTTGGAGATAAATTACAGGTGCGAGGAACAACTCGGCAGGGTACTCCAAAAGGAGAAACGAAGTGGTATCGGGTCCGCCAGGGGGATAGCCTTTGGACCATTGCTCGACGATTTAGCGTCAGCGTCACCGACCTGAAAATTTTGAACAACCTCACGAGCAGTGCCATTCGAGCTGGCCACCTTTTACTCGTCAGTCAGTAACCGTCTCTTTCTTACTTTCCGTCTCTTCTATCTTTTTCTCATCTTCACTCACATCACTTGAATCTTGATCCGTCGGAACCTCTGATTCCTTTTCAGAAATATCAGTCTGCGGATCTTCAGGCGATAGCGCTTGCACACGAAGGGATGCTTCACTCGTATACGGCGAGGTCGGAAATTGCTGAAGGAGGTCTTTATAACGTACGAGCGCCTTCTCCATGGCTCCATCGGCTTCTTCTAATTTAGCCAGCTCAAACAACACCTGATCTCTATTAAATACATTAGGGTCGAGCAAGATAGTCGAAAACTCTTGAAAAGCCTTTTCACGGTTACCATTGAGCAAATAAGCATACCCTAACCGTTGGCGAACCAACCCCTGCAACATCACATTTCGACCATATTCTTCGAGAAATTGGACATACGACTCAATCGCACCTGAGTAATCTTTTTTCTCCATGAGACTATTGCCTAAGAGGTACAGGGCGCTCGGCGCTGGAGCCGTCCTTGGATAGTCATTGAGGATTTGTTGGTACAATCCAGCGGCCTTATCAATATTGGCCGTTGTCACATCTGGATCATCCAGGGATCGATCTAAATATAAGGCTTGCGCTTGCCCCTCAAGGGCCCAGGCATCTTGAGTCTTTTGACTTTCTTGCCACAACAGGACCCCTCCGATCACTCCCGCAACCACAATAAGAAAGAACCCTCCTAAAACAACTGTCCTATTTTGTTCGACGAACAGAAGAAACTGGTCCTTCTTCGTGAGAAGTTCTGCCTCATCCATACCTCTATCGCTCGATGAAGAATTGGTTCGTATCCTGTAGCCCATAGTCAGTATCCCTACAATTTGAAGTCCACAAAATTGAAAAATTTCTCTCTCTCTCCCTCTCAAGAGATGCCGTGCCTTATACTTGCCCTAACGATCCTTGTCAAATTTCGCTCCCGTAAAAACACTCGAGTTGACAACGACCAGTCGACTGATATAATTGTGAAGTCTCATGGTGAATGCATCATGAATTAGGCGGATAGCTCAGCTGGGAGAGCGCTGCCTTTACACGGCAGAGGTCACAGGTTCGATCCCTGTTCCGCCTACCAGCCAAAATTGAATAGACTGGCAATGGTTCAAATTCCACGCCGTTTCGACCCAAAGCCAACAAGACTACGTATCAACATTCTCCTCGGTAACAATTGATGGGCATGTTGCCCTGCCTAAGGATATACGGGGCCGTCGTTCAGCCAGGTTAGGACGCCAGATTGTCAATCTGGAAGTCGCGGGTTCAAATCCCGTCGGCCCCGCCATCCACTCCACATTGTAACGTTAGCTTAACCGACACATCATTCTCTTTTCAGATTAGGCTCATCAATGACCTATTGATCAGTTAGGAGGCAGAGAAACCTACTATGATATTCGCAGATCCTATGGAATTACTCAGCTCTCTTGGGTCCCTTTCTATTGTGATCCTGCTCACACTTGCTATCTTCTCAGTGGTGTCCTGGGCAATCATCGTCCAAAAATGGCGACGTTTCAGCGTAATTGAAAGAGAAGAATCTAAATTTTTGCAAGCCTATGAATTACGATCACAAGACTTCTCTGAACTTCGATCAGAAGCCCAGGATCTTGAAGCCAGTCCAAGTGCTGCCGTCTATATCGGAATTGTCGACCGACTGCCTTCAACTTCAGATCTTCTCGACTCTAGTCAAAATCTCGGTCAAACACCTGCCCATCGGTTTCCAGAGCGTCATTACCTTGAGAAAGTTTCCCAGCATATTACGCAAAACCAAATTAGCCACCAGGAATCCTATCTTCCATTTTTGGCAACCACCGGAAACCTCACGCCATTTATAGGTCTTCTTGGAACAGTCCTGGGGATTATCAGTGCCTTTCGTGAAATTGGCGTACAAGGTTCAGCCAGCATTGCATCCGTGGCTCCTGGAGTTGCGGAAGCATTGATTGCAACAGCCGCAGGACTCTTTGCTGCCATTCCTGCAGTCATTGCGTACAACTATTTCCTTGCTAAAATTAGGAAGTCTATCTTTCGAGTTGAAGCGTTTGGTATCGAATTTCTGAATATAGTTGAAGGATTAAATACCGAAAACAAAGAACCCGCCGAGGTCACACGATGACGTCTGAGTCCGGAAATCGTCGATTTCTATCAGAAATCAACGTAATTCCCTTGGTCGATGTTGTTCTAGTTTTGTTAGTCATTTTTATGGTCACAGCTCCCATGCTACACAGGGGATTGGATATTACCCTCCCAACTTCGTCTTCCAATACCATTACGGCTGAAGAGCGACTCGTCGTGACGATCAAACCCGATCAAACTCTCTTTTTAGGGAACGATGCCATCAGCCCCATTGACCTCGAAACCAAACTCCGTGACGCAAAAACGGCCAACCCATTGGTCTCCGTGTATCTGCGAGCTGATCGCACGGTGCCGTATGGAACAGTCGTCCTCGTGATGGATGCTATTAAAGGGGCCAAGATTGATCGGCTTGGCATGGTCACCGGACCAAAAATGGAACAGATGACAAACCAAAACATTTCTGATGCCTCCTAAACCTTCCGCTCTCCAATGACGCATGTACATTCAGCCAGCCTCATTGCATCTGGATTACCAACACCAGATTCCGGCGACGATACTTCCATTCGACTGTGGATAGCAGGCTCCTTTGCCTTCCATTTTTTGATTATTATTTTCTTGACCACGTTACGATTTACCCCATCGTTTGAAAAACCATTACATTCGTACGAGGTCTCGATTATTAACTTGTCCGAATTTTCAGCACCAACAGCCAAGCCAGCGGCAAAACCCGCAGCCAAAACGAAAACCAAACCAGTTAGAAAGAAACCGTCCCCAAAGCCTCGGCCGACACCTAAGCCTAAGGCCAAAGCACCTCCACCCAAACCTAAAGCCAAAGCACCTCCACTCAAAGCTAAGGCCACTCCACTACCACCCTTGTCAACTCAAGCATCAACAGAGCGGCTCTCTGAATCATTTTCAGGAGCAGTACAATCTGTGGTGATCCCTAATAAGCTGACCGGTCCAGCACAACAACCCGCAATCAAATCGAGTGAAACGTCGACGACTCCAACAGAAACACAAAATGTGAGAGAACCGATCAAGCTTCCAAAATCCGCCCCAAAGCTGGCTCGAGCTAATCGTCTCGCACCTCAAGCACGAGTGTCCATTCCGGAGCCTCCGACAACGCCCACACTGGCTCCAACCCAAAAAGTTTCTCCGAATACACCCCAAGAATCCCCGAGACGCAAGGTACGAGAAGAAACTCAAAAGGCTCTCCAAGCCATCAAATCTCCTCCTCAAGCCCCAACACTCACTCCCATACAGCCGTTCAAAAGGACTCCTCGGAAAGACAAACCAACCTCGAGAACTGAAAATCTTTCCGAGACACTGAAGAAATCCATTCAATCCGTCAAAGTTCCAGCTCCACGAGCACCAATAGCAAAAAGAAAAAACCCAAATCAATCAACACCACCTAGCCCTTCGACATCTCCAACCCAGGAGCGCGTAACCCCTGACGCTCCACAACTTGCGCGGGTATCGCCGTCTCAGAATCAGGTGCCTCCTCCACCTGTGAAGCAAAAACGTCTAGCGGATTCGCTAAAACACGTTCTTGATTCCGTCAAAATACCAAAGTTACGTCACTCACCGACTGCTGCGCCCCCTCAAAAAAAACCGGACTCATCATCCCGTCAGGATTCGCGTATTCCTGAACAAGCTCCCGCAACACAGCCATCACAGCTCCAAAGTGAAATTGAACAACAGCTCGCCAAACTCAAGGTCCCTGATGTGGTCCCAATTGAATCAATCAAAAAGCGCCTTCAGGTACAAGTCGTCACGACAGGTAAATCGTCATCGTCATCGCCCAAATCCTCTCGATCATCAGCCGGCCAAAATCGATATCTGGCACTGGTTGAGGCAAAAATTGATCAGCATTGGGTCGCCCCACCTGTTTCGATGGACCAACAGCATATGAAGGTCATGGTGAAATTTCGTATTCTTCGGTCTGGTGAAGTGGAGAACCTGACGATTAAACAAGGGTCCGGCAATGCCTACTATGATTCCGCGGCTGAACGAGCCGTCAAAGCGGCCAGTCCTTTGCCACCCTTTCCTTCAGATTTATCTGATTCCTACCTTGATGTCCTTTATAAATTTTCATTAGGGGAACTTACTTCATGAATCGATCCATTATCACGCTATTACTCATTCTGACTTTCGTGAGCATTGGAAAATTATCGGTTAGCCCTACCCTGGCCAAAGAAGCCTTACTCGAAGCTTCACGTGCTGATTTTCAAAAGATTCCTATTTGGGTCATGCAATTTAGTAGTGGAGATGCCTCAGGAACCTCATCTCTCAATATTCAACAACACGCCGTTCCAGTCCTGAAGGCTGACTTGACTCGTTCTCAAATATTTAAACCGGTAGATTTACCGCTGACCTCTGGACGCTTTTCCGACAACAAATGCGTCAGCCCTTCTGATCTTTCAGAGGCCAAGAAGCAAGGCGTCACCGTATCGACATGGGGAAGAGTTGGGGTTGGAAGAACGGACAACGGTGGATTGGGACTGGTATTTGATGCCTGCGCCCATGATTCAGGGACAAGAGATTTTCTTCTTGGAAAACGGTACTTTTCGTTAAAAGTGACTAACCCGCTCGTCCGCCTCATGGCTCATAGATGGGCTGATGAATTGGTCTACCGGTACACAGGAGAGCCAGGTATTGCCAGAACCAAAATTTCTTATGTGTCTGAAATAGGAAATGGGCGTGAATTATTCGTCATGGATTATGATGGCTACGGCCCTCAACAAGTGACAGCTGATGGATTCTTGAATCTCATGCCCACATGGTCTCCCAATCGAAAAGAGCTGGTATACACCGCATATCGCCAACGAAAACAACTAATTATGCGCCGATCTTTAGCCACTGGGCACGAAGAAGTCTTGGTAGAGCCAGCGAGTCTAAACATCACCCCAGGGTTCTCACCTAATGGAAAATCTCTCACTTATGCCTCGGCACAAGAAGGAAACTCTGATATTTTCAGTTTAAACCTTGATACGATGAAGGTAAAAGCCATCACCTCTGACCGTAGCGCCGACCTCTCACCATCTTGGTCACCTGATGGGAAAAAGCTCGCGTTTACATCCGACAGAGGAGGGCGTCCTCAGATCTACATCATGGATGCGGATGGATCTAATGTCCGACGTTTAACCTATGAAGGGGATTATAATGCAGCACCAGCTTGGTCCCCCCATGGCGATTGGATTGCATTTGTGTGTAGAATTTCAGGAGAAGGCTTTAAGCTCTGTCGCATGACGCCAGACGGGAAACAACTCATTCAGATAACTTCTGGACGAAGTATCGACGATTCGCCGTCATGGTCCCCAAATGGTCGTCATCTTGCATTTAGTTCGATCAGAGGTGGTAAAAGCCACATCTATATTATCAATAGTGATGGAACAGGATTAGAGCAAGTAACATCAGGGGGAACGCACCATAGTTCCCCAGCTTGGTCACCGTTGTGACCGTATTCAGTCATCAGAGTGATTTTCAGAAAAAGGAGTACAGCTTATGCATCCAACGTATCGAACATCCTCAATCATGCTAATTTTAGGAATGTGTTTGTTAATAAATTCCGGTTGCGGAAAAAAGCACCTTCACGTCTCAACGATGTCAGGAGCCCCGGGAGAGGGTGAATTGGCAATGGACCTTGACAACTCTGGAGACCAGAATGGACTTGGTGATAGCTCTGGCCTTGATGGGTCGGGGCTTAATAAGCAAGACGGCGAATCGACTGCTTCCTCAACAGGCGATCTCGAGCCACTCGACTTTACCAATGACGTTGAGCCTCTGACCCAAGGGTCCGCTTCTCAAGGCGAGAATAATCTGTTAGCTGGCTTACCTGACGGAAATGGCTCTCAGGGTACCCAAGGCACAGGACTCGGCACTCCAGGTCAAGAAATCCAATCACAATCACCATCCTCTTTCGCTGATGGCGCAGACAACTCAAATCTTGATTCGACTGGCTCAGATCATCTTCCACCCCTTACAGCCTTTAATGATTCTGGCACAAAAAATGGGGCAGGCATGTATGACGATCTCGGCATTGGTAATAACGATTCGTCGCTCCCCGTGGAACAAATTCCAGGGAATATTGCCATTGCGAAAGCTAAACCTTCTGAGGCATTTCGTGATCAGCTTGATAAAATGCATGCTGAAGAACGAGCAACCCTCGATGCCGGACTTAACGATGTCTTTTTTGAATTTGACAGTTGGAATCTCACAGCAGAAGGACGTCACGCTCTTGATCAAGGAGCCGAATGGCTCAATCAAAAAAATACCTCACGGTTATTGATCGAAGGCCACTGTGACACAAGAGGCACACAAGCCTACAACCTTGTCCTAGGTAAAAAACGGGCAGGCGCGATTCAGGACTACCTCGTCCAGCTAGGGATTACAGAAGACCGCGTCGCCATTATTTCGTACGGTCAAGATAAACCCTTCTGCTCAGACCCAACTGAAGTCTGCCACCAATTAAATCGTCGAGGACATTTACTGGTTCAAAACCCATAATATGATTAAAAAGTGGAGTATGAGAGAGCTATGATGAACAGGATGTTGACACAGGCTCACACGCCCCGGGCAATCTCACCGTCTTGGGCAGCCCTGGCTTTCCTTGGTATCACCTTTTGGGCCTTCGTTTCATCAGGATGCGTAGCCCAAAAGGCTGACCTTGCACGAGTACAAAAGGATTTGGAAGAACAGATCAAAATCGTGAACCAAGGGAAGCTCGAACTCGAAGAAATCATTTCAAAAAACCGAGGAGACGCCGAAGCGCTCCAAATCCAGCAAAAATCAGATATGAAAGATCTCTTTCGGGCTCGTGCTGAAATTAAACAAGAACTCAAAGCCCTGAGAGAGGCAGACTTGACTACCCTGACCGGAGACATTGATGAAGTTAATTTTCGGTTAACAAAAATTCGCGAAGATCTTGATGCCTATATGGCCCAGACAAACCCTCGGGTCCAGGCAGTCGAAACTCAAATCGAAGAACATGGGACGTCACTCACCAATCAGGAGGCAAGCATCACCTCAAATCAAGGTCAATTGACAACACTGGTTCAACAGATTGATGCAGACAGCCAGACTCGCAACCAACAACAAACTGAATTCCAAGCTTCGCTTTCTTCATTTAAGGAGTCGATGACCGGCTTAGGCGATCAATTAGTTCAGGAAACTGAACGTGCCAAGCAAGTCGACACCAAGCTACGGAGCCAATTTGATCAAAAGATTGAAGGTCTAGGAACAACCGTTGCTAGTATGGAAACCCAACAGATCGCGTTAGAGACAGACATTCAAACACAGAAAACAAATATGCAGGAGGTTTCGACCTCCATCAGTCAAATACGTGGAGCACTCGAACAGTCTGGGACACTTGTCGGGGGTCAGGTCACCACATTGGAAGCCAATCTCCAACAACTAGAAACCCATGTGAATTCGCTGACCGAAAAACTGAATACTGACACCCAAGCCTTGCGGGCCTATTTGGAGCAAGACGTAAAGGCGAGTATGACGTCCATGTCAGAAACGATCGCCAAGGAACAACGTCCATTGGTCACACGCCTCAGCACTGTGAATGAGCAAATTCAGGGACTTGAAACACAAACACAACAAGATGCCGCTCAGGTTCTAGAGTTGACACAATCCATTCGTTCATTAAAAGAGAAACAAGAATACATTGGTGGGTTATTAGGAGAACGAGGCGATACATTTATGAAAGAATCTGGTCGTTTAACAGAACGCCTGAACCTCTTAGAGACCTACCAATCAGACATGACGAAACAAATGGCATCTAATAACCAAGGGACAGCGAGTCATCTCTCAGAGGTCAACACGAGCATTGCCTCTGTGACGAAGGCCCTTGAAAATACCAGCGGGACACTTGCCACACGCCTCGATAACCAAGAACAACATATCAACGCCCTATCAACAACGCTTCAAGACTTGCAGCAAGTGAACAGTGAGATGAAAGCCAATCTCAGCACGATTCAATCCACGGCTCAATCCTCAAGCGAACTGCGACAGGCCTTGCAACAGGTCACGTCAAGGCTCCAGGACATCGAAGTTCATCAATCAGGATTAGTGGGAAAACTTGATGCAGACGGACAAGCGATGAATCAGCATTTAGCTGAAGTCAATACGGGCATTACCTCAGTTGCCACAGCACTAGAACAAGTCGAAGGAGGCTTGAAATCAAAAATCGAGACGCAGGACCGAAAGTTAAATCAAGCGCTGACGGCATTTCAGTCGTCTCAAAATTCACCTGACACGGCTCAGGCCAACCTGACTCATTTGAATCAATTAACCCAAACGATTAACCAACTTCGTGATGTAGTCGATACCATCGGCACAAAACTAGGCGGGCGAGTCGATCAACATGAATCGCGCCTGGCGCAATTAGCCAAACGGGTCAATTTTCTCAGTAGCAAGGGAAAGAAATAATCATACACTCATGGGAATAATGAGGGGCTGTTCTTAGAAGGTTTCCTTCTTCATGATCATCTCACAATGAGTTGAGCGATGGTCCAGACAACAGAGGAATCGGCTTCACAGCATACAACAGCTCTTTCTCTTCCCTAATTCTCCTGCTAAAATCCATAGAACCTACAATATCTTGTAGCTCTCTATAGGTGAAAACATGGATAACCAACTCTTTGCACCAATACAAAGTGGTAAAAATGCTCTCAGACTGGGCGGCTTGCTCTGCTTATTAGGGAGTTTAAGTGGGTGTGCCTCTGACCTGAATCTCTCAGACTTAAAAAAACAGGTTGAGACCCTTGAAACAGAACAAGGAAAATCTCAAAAACGCGAGAACCAATATTTAAATCGTATCGAGACCTTAGAGTCCCAGGTCGATGAACATGACTTTCTCGTGGGAGAACTGATAAAAACTGAAGAAGAAGCAAGTGTCGATACGCGCAACTTACTCGATAAACTCGAACGAACAAGTGCACGTCTACGCGAGCAAATCGATCACACTCGTGCGACCACCCAACGAAGAGATCAGGACCTTTCCATTCGAACAAAAGCCCTAGAATCTCGAATCGACAACCTTCTTCAACAGCGTCGTTCACCTCAATCAAAATCCACCTCTCGGATAGAGGGGAAGAAAAATGATGAGTCTAAACAATCAGCAAACACTCTCACGTCCACCTCAAAGGTCAATGGCCAATTAAAGCAAGGGCCGAATAGCCAGGCCTCTGTATTTCGATCGGCCTATAAAGTCTATCTCAACGGACAATATGAACGAGCCGCCTTTGAGTTTAATCGATTTTTAAAGCAATACCCCTCAGCAGTGTTAACGCCTCAAGCCTATTACTATCTGGGGGATTCTCATTACATTCGTAAAGAATATGATGTGGCGACAAAAGCATTCACTCATGTATTAACTCAGTTTCCCCATAGCAAATATGTCCCAGGAGCCTTACTCAAATTAGGGCTCGTAAAAAAAGAAAGCGACGACACAAGCACGGCGAAAGAACTTTGGGATCGCATCATACAGGAATTCCCGAACTCCTCAGAAGCCTCAGTCGCCAAAGATTATATGGCCAAATCCCAGTGAGCATCATGTTCAACATCTTGGATTTCCCTGCCTAAATCCAAATCCTTTCACCCGTTACTATTGCCGTGAAAACTGAATCACTTCATAAAATTCAGATCTTACCCGAATCCGTTTCTAGCCGTATTGCTGCCGGCGAAGTCGTAGAACGACCCGCTGCTGTGATCAAAGAACTCGTAGATAACAGCCTTGATGCCGGAAGTACATTAATTACCATTACCGTGGAAGAAGGCGGACGACGGTTGCTTCAAGTCACCGATAACGGGGAAGGTATGAACTCCCATGATGCAGAGTTAGCTTGCCAGCGGTTTGCCACGAGCAAACTCCAATCAGAGTCCGACCTGCACACAATCCAAACATTCGGGTTTCGTGGTGAGGCCTTACCGAGCATCGCCTCGGTCTCCAAATTTCGACTTCTCACCCAGGCAGCAGACAATGAGGTTGGAACCGAAATGTACGCTGAAGGAGGCGTAACATGGTCAAAACAAGAAAAACCCTCGCCTCTAGGGACCCAGATCGAAATTAAAGATTTGTTCTTTAACACACCAGGACGACTGAAATTCCTCAAAACTGTTGGCACCGAATTTTCGAAAATCTGCCTCTGCGTTCAACAGGCGGCCTTGGTCCATCATGATGTCCACGTTCGACTGATTCACAATGGCCACACCGTCTTCGACTTTCCAGAAACTCCCACCACCATGGATCGCATACGTCAGATCTACGGCACGAAGTTACTGGATCGGATGCTGCCCATCAATTACGAACAATCTGGACTTCACATTACTGGGTTTTCGGCCAGTCCCTACCATACTCGATCCAGCCGATCGCCCCAAGAAATTTTCGTTAATCGACGGGCCGTGAAGAACACCACCATCACCCATGCAGCCTATGAAGCCTACGGCTCCTTTCTTCCAAAAGGACAACATCCTGTTTTCATCCTGTTCATTGATATTCCACCATCCACAGTAGATGTGAATGTGCACCCAACCAAACGCGAAGTCCGCTTTTCACATGCTGATGTTGTTCATGCAATCGTAAAGACAGCCATACGGCAACCACTTAAGGATCAAACACTCACGAACCTTGGAGTTCAGCCTGCGGAACCATATACTGGAAGCGAATCAACACCTCATCACGCATCGCCTTCCTCCTCTTATCGAAACATAGAATATGGCAACACGACGAACGAAACCGTTGGGTCTTTGTTTATGCCCCCAACGACTCACTCGTCTAGAAGTCCAGAGACCGCCCATGAGCACACGACCGCTCACGAGCCTCGTGCATTATATGCCCAAACCGATCATGAGCCTCATGTGGTCTCGCTTGGGCAGGTCAATCAAACCTTCCTCGTCGTTCAAATTGATGACCAACTACAGATCATTGATCAGCACACCGCTCACGAACGCGTCTTGTTTGAACGATTATGGGATGCCTGGCACAAGCGCGCAATTGACACTCAGCCGTTACTCATTCCTGAGCCCATTGAACTGCCCTCTCATCAATGTGAGCTCCTCGCTGAATTTCTTCCAGAATTAGCAAAGCTGGGACTTGAGATCGATCGATTTGGAGATCGATCGTTTGTTATTCGAGCCGTTCCATCGATTGTGGGAGTGATGCCCTACAGTGCCTTCCTTCACGATGTCCTCGAAGATCTGGCTGAGTGGAAGTCGCACGATTCGATTGATGTCAAAGTCCGTGCCGTCTTAGCATCCATGGCTTGCCAAAGCGCCGTACAAGCGGGTCGGTTGATGAGTGAGCCAGAAATCACCGTATTGGTCAAAGATTGGGCGCAAGCTGGACAACCGATGACATGTCCCCATGGTCGAAGAGTGTCCTTACGTTTTTCGACTGAAGAACTTGATAAAATTTTTGGCCGCGCATGAGAATGACGGAACACTTGTGTTAAAAACGACTATGCTATCCCATTCGATGCTTACATCCGTCAAACCCATTATCGTCTTACTGGGTCCAACAGCCATTGGCAAAAGTCGAATTGCCATCGAAGTGGCCAAAGTCTTGGGGACTGAAATACTGACAGCTGATTCCCGTCAAGTCTATCGAGGCATGGATATAGGGACAGACAAACCGACCATGGCCGAACAACAGGGAGTTCCGCATCAATTAATCGACTTAGTTGACCCTGATCAACATTTTACGGTTGGTGACTATCGACAACATGCCACCACAGCCATCGAGAATGTGCACAAACAGCGCCAGATTCCTTTAATAGCCGGTGGAACAGGGCTCTACATTCAGGCTCTACTACATGGCCTCTGGGCAGGTCCTCCAGCCAATTGGGAATTGCGCAAACAGTTGGAGGGTCAGGCTCAAGAAAAAGGATCGCCCTACGTCCACCAGCAACTCACTCTCGTCGATCCCGTTTTGGCTCAACATGTGCACCCGAATGATTTCGTCAAAATACAACGCGGCCTAGAAGTCTATCACGCATTGGGCATCCCACTTTCTGAAGCCCACCAACGCCATAGCCTTCAGGAATCCCCCTATCATGCCCTGGTGATAGGACTCAATATGGAGCGCGATTGCCTCTATCAACGAATTGATTCACGCGTGAAATTAGAAATTGAAAAAGGCCTTATTCCGGAAACCCAACAATTACTTGAACAAGGATATCACCGATCATTAAGCTCAATGACCAGTCTCGGCTATCGTCAAATGGCAGGATTTCTTAGCGGCGAATATTCGTATGATGAAGCCGTTCGCCTCCTGATGCGCGATACCCGACACTTTGCAAAGCGTCAGATCACGTGGTTTCGAAAAGAAACCTCAACCCAATGGATTCAGATCGAAAAGGGTGAATCAACAGCCCATGTGACAGAGAAAGCCTTACAACATGTGCATGCCTTTACATCGAACCTTGAGACGCGATCATCTTACAATTCCAAGCCAATGCTTTCATTAGCCAATTCGTAACATCCGATCGATTGCCTTAACCATGCCAACGACACCACAAGCAGACATTGCCATCATTGGAGGAAGTGGGCTCTATCAGATGGAAGGACTTCAGGATATTCGTGAAGTCCGCGTGTCAACACCATTTGGACGACCATCTGACCGAATTATTCTTGGGACCATGGGCAAGCGACGCCTGGCCTTCCTGGCCAGACATGGCCGTGGGCATAAAATTGCGCCCACGTTTATTAACTACCGAGCAAACATGTACGCGCTGAAATCCCTAGGCGTTTCTCAAGTCTTTTCCGTCAGTGCAGTCGGTAGCATGAAAGAGAAGATTCATCCCGGCCATCTTGTCTTGCCAGACCAATTCATTGATCGCACGACGCAACGCATGAGTACGTTTTTTGATCAAGGTATCGTCGCGCATGTCTCATTTGCTGAACCCATTTGCTCAACATTGTCCTCAACGCTTAAAAAAGCGTGCAAACAAGTGGGAGTGACCACGCATGTAGGAGGGACATATGTCTGTATTGAAGGGCCTCAGTTTTCAACCAAAGCTGAATCCCAACTCTACCGACAGTGGGGAGTAGACATCATTGGAATGACCAATATTCCCGAGGCCAAACTGGCACGAGAAGCTGAGCTGTGCTATGCCACATTGGCGTTAGTCACAGACTTTGATTGCTGGCACGAGACTGAAGAAGCGGTATCAGTTGGCGCAATTCTTGATATTATGAAAACCAATGTTGAGGTGGCGCAAAAAGTCTTAAAGTTAGCATTACAACTTGCACCAACGGCCCCATCCTGTGAATGTCAAACGGCACTAGAACATGCGATGGTGACATCACCGAAAGCAATTACTCCGACAATGAAAAAACGTTATCAACTTTTACTCAAACGACAACACACACAGACTAAAACGAGAAAGAGGTAATAGGGTTATGGGAAAATTATTAGTAGTTGGATCAATGGCATTCGATACGGTTCGAACGCCTTTTGGAGAAGCGAATGATGTACTAGGAGGGTCTGCCACCTACTTTTCGACATCAGCCAGTTTCTTCACAGACGTCGATCTCATTGCAGTGGTTGGTGACGACTTCCCCGAAGAACACCTCAGCTTTTTACGCGAACGCGGCATAAACTTAGCCGGGCTCGAGCGACGCGAGGGCAAAACCTTTCGCTGGAAAGGTGAATATACCTACCAACTCAATGAGGCGCAGACTCTCGAGACGCATCTCAACGTGCTAGAAACATTTCGCCCCAAAATACCTGAAGAATACTGCACACCTGATATGCTGTTTTTGGGGAATATCGACCCAGATCTCCAAATGGATGTCTTAAATAAAGTCACACGACCCAGCGTCGTTGCCTGTGACACCATGAACTTCTGGATTGATGGAAAACGAGACGCTCTCTGGAAAGTTTTAGAAAAGATTGATATCCTGATTATCAATGATGGAGAAGCCCGAGCATTAGGTGAAGACTCCAACCTTGTGCAAGTCGCCAAGCGCATCCTTGCCAAAGGCCCGAAACATCTGATCATCAAGAGGGGTGAATATGGGGTCTTGATGTTCACTGGCAATCAGATATTTGGAGCCCCAGCCTTTCCACTTGAACAAGTCAAAGATCCAACCGGAGCCGGGGACACGTTTGCCGGAGGATTTATGGGGCATCTAGCCGCATCGGGAGATATGTCTCCAGAAGGCCTACGACAAGCAATTATTTTTGGCAGCGTCATGGCCTCCTTCAACGTTGAAGCCTTTAGTTTAGACCGTCTTCGACATCTCGACAAAAAAGAAATTGACACGCGATTTCGAGCATTCAAACATCTAACCCATTTTGACGATTTGTCATAAATCAACGGTATTGGCAACTTGCCGTTTCCGCACTACCATTTCAACACCTGAGGTAGAGCAAACAGGCACTTTGCCAAGATAGAACGTACGCCTATGAGTAAGAGCAAGACTGAATCCACGATACCCCCTTCCGAATCGGTAGGGGCTCACCTGAAAAAAACACGTGAAGGCCAAGGGCTTAGCTTTGATCAAGTGGCGTCGTTAACACGGATTCAATCCAAGTTTCTCCAAGCTTTAGAAGAAGAAGATTTCCAACAATTACCAGAACAAGTCTTCACACGCGGATTTGTCAGGACCTACGCACGCGCCATTGGACTCGATGAGGAGGAAACCCTTCAGCGTTTTTCTGAAAGTTCCAGGGAGTACTATCAGCAGGGACAGCAGGCCCAAAATCAAGCCCAACTTCAACTACAACAAGAACAACGAGGAAAATTCAATCGAAACCTCGTCATAATTGTGACCATTGTGATTATTGTGGCCCTAGGCTTCTTGCTGCCTCGACAACAGGAAAGTTCTCCACCACCGACAGAGAAATCTGACAGCTCTCCAGCTGTCCAATCTGCCCCATCTGGTTCTACTGTTTCCCCCGAATTCGAAACAACAACCGAAGCACCCTCAACACCAAGTGCGCCAATGAGCGAACCAGAAGAAATGCCTGTCGAACCCCTAGAGCCTACACCCATGGCTCAGAGTGATACCTCAGCACAGGATCCCATTCAAGAAGAGGAAAAACCACCAACTCCTTCAGTCGCTCTTCCAACAGATCCAATTCGCTTAGAAATTGAAGCAACTCAATTGACCTGGGTCGTGGTTCAATCCGATACTGATAGCCCTCAAGAAGCTCTCCTCCAGCCTGCGCAAAAAGGCACATGGGAAGCTCAGCAGCAATTCACCTTAACATTGGGGAATGCGGCCGGGGTGACGGTCAGGCTCAATGGAGAAGCTCAAGGCCCCTTTGGAAACCCAGGCGAAGTGGTGAGAGAAGTCGTCCTTAAACCCTAGGACCGACCAGAACATGCGCGAAAAACCTTTCCATTACACAGAGATGGGACTTCGCTTCAAAGCCAAACGCGTACATCAGTCATACCTAGCTCGATCCCTTGGATATGCCCATACATGCTGAGTGAGAACAAGGTTTGCCGAATAGGAATTCTCTCCCTCGCTCTCCTACTTTCCTTTACCACCCTTGCGTCTGCTCTTCCACCAGAACATGAGCCGCTCAAGCCACGAGTTCCCATACAGGAGCGTGCCTACTACAGAAACTTACAAGCTCCTCTGTATCAAGATACTAAAGCGTCACCCTCAGATGTAGTAGAAGCTGGCAGTAAAATTTACCAACGCATTTGCGTCAACTGCCATGGGGTGACTGGAAAAGGCGACGGCCTTTCTGCTGGATTTCTTCCCATGCTTCCAAGAAACTTTACCAATTGTCTTTTCCAACGAAAACGAACAGACGGGGAATTGTTTTATGTGATTAAATTTGGCAGTTGGCCTATGCCTCCGATGGTACCATCTATTACCGAGGTAGAAGCGTGGACAGTGATTCCTTACCTGAGAACGTTCTGTCAACACTAAAAACCTCGGCCAACAGACTGCAAAATAATTCGCGCTAAACCTTTATTTCATTTATTTTTTCAAATACTTACAAATGAACACTCTGTGTTCTTGACACCACAAAAAAATGATTGATATATTGAGAAGGTTGTGTTGTGCTCACCACCTTGACAGTCTCTACCCCTTAACAGTAGATCATGTGGTGAAGTTTCTTTTGCTAACCAGTGTGCTATTTTTTTAATGTGAGGAGGTCTTCATGAAGCTCTTTTTTCGTGCCACCGTACTAATGACTGCAGCGTTATTCCTTTCGACTGGGATGGCCGTTGCCGGTGCAGAAAAGGATCCGTTAAAATCTCGCGTTCCGGCTGCTGAGAAATCAAAAGCCAAAAAGATGAAAACTGAATTGTACAAGAAATCAGCCACGGCATCTCCTGAGATTATTGCCGAAGGAAAAAAGATCTATGAAGGCAAAGGGACATGTGTCAATTGCCACGGCAAATTAGGTGACGGTAATGGCCCAGCCGGTGCCGTATTGAATCCTGGACCTCGTAATTTCACCAACTGTAAGTTTCATAAGAAACGTAAAGATGGTGAATTATTCTGGATCATCAAGCATGGTAGCGCTGGAACCGGAATGGTTTCGTTAAACCCAAGCGCCATTAATGATGAAGAGACCTGGAAAGTCATTGCATACGAGCGTAGCTTCTGTGCAAAGTACAAAAAGAAGTAACCTAGAAGCTTATACGTATAAATAAAAAAGCCCCGCCCAGCCAATGGCTGAGCGGGGCTTTTCATTGAGTGAGCACATGGCACATGTGAAAACCATGCCCTGCCATCATGAATGAATATTGAATAAGGAATTTAGCCCACGATAATATTCACCATAAAGACCAATGACGACCAATCGCATGAACACGCCGGGATTCTTCAAGATGTTCTTATATTGACAGGTTGAGAATCCCTTAACTAGACTGCATGCAAGGTTACCATTCATCTCAACGTCAAAAGGGAGCACGCAACTCATATGAGTAAATCCAAAGCACGATCGCTGGATGAGGACAAGCAAATATTACGCAAAAAAATTCATGAAAAAAAGTCAGAAAGCGAAAACCCAAAGAACTGCCATACTGTTCGGGCACTGCGGAAACAATTAAAACGCATTCAACGCAAAGTCCGTTGCGTCAATGCCAGAGAAGCTAAAGCCAATCCGAAAAAACAAGTAGACGCTAAAGCCTAAGTCATACGTATCGAATCAAAGTTCAGGGCCACGAGGCCCAAGTTTGATCGGTAAGAGATACTGTCATGGAAGGATAAGCTAATGAGTGATGAATCCAAAAGTTCAGAGCAAGCAGAAAAGTCAGAAGCAATAGAGGCTGAAACTGATCAATTAGAAGTGAGTGATGAATTGGTTGACGAAGTCGCTGATGCCGTCACTGCAGAAGACGACACGGCAGTAGTTGAAGCCAGTGCTGAAGAGGAGTCACTCGAAGAGGAAGAAGAAGCAGAAGAAGAATATGAAGGAGAGAAAGTCAAAGATGAAATCGATATTCAGATTGACTTACTCCAAGATACAGATTGGGTTGTTCGCCAAGAAGCGGTGATCACCCTCGGCGAAATGGGTGACGAACGCTGCATTGAGCCACTCGTCCGCTGTTTACGAGATGGAGACTGGCAAGTACGAGAAGCAGCCGTTGAAGCTGTTGCGATGATTGGGTCCCCAGCAGTCGACATGTTGCTCAGATATATACGGGATTGGGATTCTCGAAAATACGCCATTAAAACCATGGGGAAAATTAATGACGAACGAGTCCTTGATCCACTGATTTCTATGTTGAAAAACGACGAATTTAAGGATGATGCCACGCGAGCACTTTCTGAGCTTGGGCAACCCGCAGTAGAGAAACTCATTATTGCTCTAGAGGACAAGGATGAGTTCGTACGTAAGCAATCCATTCTGGCATTAGGGGAAATCAAAGACCCTGAGGCAGTAGAACCTTTGATCAAAAACCTCAAAGATGAAGACTGGTGGATTCGTTTAACTTCGGCTGCGGCCCTAGAAAAGATTGGCGATCCCCGTGGACGCGATGCAGTCAAACCCTTGCTGAAAGATCCAGATGTTGTCGTGCAAATGCGGATCGAACGCATGCTCAGTGCCTGGAAAAAGCAACCAGTCAGTGCGTAAGACTGGAAAAAGTTCCTGGCTAGATTGATTGCAACTAGCCCACACGTCTAAGAATTCATAAAGGAATACTAGGGAAGTAAGTCCTCAAGTTTTGCTTGGACGTCATTAAGCATCTCTTGGGAGACGCCTTCCCCGTTGGCAAGGCGCTGTTGGGCTTGAAGAATTTCGTGCATGAGCTCTTCAATATTTTTTCCGTTACGTTTATCATTTTGGGCAACCTTGGCCTCGCCTAAATGATCAAACACCAGCCCTAATTCTTTTGACGCAGCCTCATATTCGTGGTTCAGCAAATGAGACTTTCCTTCAAGCAACCGTTCCTTCGCGTGAAGAAACTCTTTTTTCAGAGATAACCCTTGATCCGTCCCCATGGCTTTCTCAAAGACCTCCCCAGATAAATCCCGTAACTTTTGCTTCACCTCCTCAGGACGTTGTCCGGTATAGAACCCCATTCCAAACACCACCGCAAACGCAACCAGTAAAAACAAGGTCTTCACAAGACACCCCCACATGACAGGATAGAGTCGAGTCTGGAGATGATTATCTTCTTGAGATAACTCACAGACTCGAGAATTTAAGAGAGGCTTTACAGAACAAGAAACACAGAAACCGATTATGAATGGCTTCTGGAATGATTTAGTTTACAACAAGGCTTCGTTAAAGCTAGGCATGCCCAATAGGCTGATCCCCGCTTGATTGGGCAAGCGATGCCACCACGGCATAACGTTCGCCAACAATACGAGCAACACGATTCATATGTTGGGCCAAATCTTTGGTCTCTTGTGGTTGGAGGTCTCGTTGAAACTGAGGGTGGATGCCCCACCAGGTATCAACTTCTTCACCAGAAATTTTCGACATCACACGAACAAGTTTGATTGTTTGGCCACCATCAGGAAGTTCAATCAAATCAGGTGCGGCTGTAACTGAGGACGGTTCACTTGGTTTTTCAGCAACGGCCACAGGGGCTTCAACTGGAGAAGGTGGAGTTGCAGCATCTTCAAACAGTTTCGTTAAAGCAGGAACGACTGAGCTCGCACAAAGAAAAGCAGCAGAAGTCAGGCCTTCATCACCCGAAGCACCCATTTTACTTGCCACCCGGACAGCAAACGCCTGAAAGAACGCATCTCGTTCCTTGCTTTGCTCTGTCACCACGAATTTGTAGCGCTCATACACTTGTCGGCTTTCAGCCACAGTCTTTCCAACCGCCAGCGTCACCTCCATTTCATCAACTTCCGTCGAACTCAATGTTGGAGTCAGCGCCGTACGTAACTGAGCCGTCACAGAATCTTCTAAACTATTCATAAACTCTGGCTGACCCTGTATGGGGATATGAAATGCTGACAAACGATCAACCAAGCTAAATTGTACCCGGAGAAATTCCAAATACACTTCCCATTCTTGATTTCGGTTGAGCTTCAATGACCGTTGTTGATCAGTGCGCTTCATTAAGGAGACGGATTCACGGGCAACCCCAAGCATAGTATTGGCTAAATCTTGCAACACGGACACATTGGTTTCTGTCGATTTCATAAAGCCGCCTTCTCTTCGAATAATAAAGACGAATTATACCGCATACTTTCAGGACCTGTCCAAGGCGACCTGAGGCGAGGCTCAGTCCATTGCAACCCCAGAACCTGTATGCTATACACGCCAATAGACTGACACAACTCTCTCGTCGCTTGTGAAAGGGGCTTCGGACAAGCCACAATGGCTCAGAAGACGAGTCATCAGATCCAAGCCACGTAGCGTAAATCGTAGGGGCCGTCTTCCCATACAGTAACCCATTTTTCACTCATCTCTGGACAATCATAGGCATTTATGGATTCGTTAGCACCTGGCCAAAAGCTCTATGTGCTCAAACGCCCCCCAGTGGAAGCCCCGACTCCGACTCTCTCCCTCAATTATGCCGAGGAGTTAAACCCTCAACAATTAGCAGCCGTAGAAGCCGTTGATGGCCCAGCGCTCGTCATTGCCGGGGCGGGAAGCGGAAAAACCCGAACGCTCGTCTATCGAGTCGCCCGCCTTATTGATTTAGGAATTCCCCCTGCATCTATCCTCTTACTCACATTTACACGAAAATCATCTCAAGAAATGCTTGATCGTGTGGGCTACTTAATTGGGAGCCGAAGTGAGCAAGTGGCAGGCGGAACCTTTCATTCGGTCGCAAACATTTTATTACGACGATATGGCCGCCCCGTCGGACTCGAGCCTGGCTTTACGATTCTTGATCGCGGAGATTCTGAAGACCTCATCAACCTTCTCCGAGGACAACTTGGGCTGAATGATATGGGCAAGCGATTTCCGCGAAAGCGCACCATTGCCGATATTTACAGCAAAAGTGCCAATACCTTGGATAGCGTGGAAAACATCTTGCTGAATGCCTATGCCCACTTTGGCGAATTCCTCGGTGAACTCACAAAACTGCAGCAGGCCTATGAAGCCGCCAAACGACAACGTCAGCTCGTCGACTATGATGATTTACTCGTCAAACTTCGTGAACTCCTGCATACCGATGAAACGACACGTCACAATATTTCTCAAATGTTCCGCTACCTCTTAGTCGATGAATACCAAGATACCAATCGCCTACAAGCTGATATTGTGCGAAACCTCGCAGCCACACACGATAATGTGATGGTCGTGGGTGATGATTCGCAATCCATCTATGCCTTTCGAGGCGCGACCTTCCGCAATATCATGGAGTTCCCCGAACTGTTCCCCAATACGACCATCTACAAACTCGAAGAAAACTACAGAAGCACGCAACCCGTATTACAGCTAGCCAATCGGCTTATTGCGAATGCGCCTGAAAAATACAGCAAAGAACTCTTTACCAAAAAACTCGAAGGACCACTCCCCGTCCTGGTCCAAGCCATGGGTGAAAATGCTCAATCGCGCTTTATTGCTCAGAAGATATTGGAACTGCGAGAAGAAGGCATAGCCCTGGATGAAATAGCCGTTCTCTTCAGATCCAGCTTTAATGCCTTTGACCTTGAGTTAGAACTCACGCGCTGCAATCTGCCCTTCGTCAAACGAGGCGGATTCAAATTCATTGAAACGGCTCACGTCAAAGACCTCTTGGCGCATCTCAGAGTCATTCACAACCCACTCGACTCCGTCAGTTGGAATAGAATTCTCTTATTAATCGAAGGGGTTGGCCCGAAAAAATCGAAGGATGTCCTCGCGTCTCTATTCAACACCCCACAGCCCTACGACGCGCTCAAAAACGGCACAGGACGATCAGCCCATGGCCTCAGGCATTTAGCCGCCATGCTAGAAGGCATTGCCGAACATGAATCCCTTACTCCGGCTGAATTCATCAGTGAAACGATGGAGTACTACCTACCCATCCTCAAAGATCAATATGACGATTACCCGAAACGCATTCGAGATCTTGAGCATCTCAGTGTTATGGCCGAACGGTATAATCTGCTGAGTGACTTCTTAGCCGATCTGACCCTTGAGCCGCCAAATGAAAGCATTATCGATATAGAGGCTCCTGACCGAGACGATGAGCGCCTCGTGCTCTCAACGATCCACTCAGCCAAAGGGCTTGAATGGCAATGTGTGTTCGTCATTTGGCTCGTAGATGGACGATTTCCATCAACCTATTCATTTCTCTCCGACGATGATGTTGAAGAAGAACGGCGCCTACTCTATGTGGCTGTGACACGCGCCAAACACCATTTATTTCTCACCTATCCCATCAACGTCTATGACAAGATGACGGGATCGGTCTTATCTAAACCTTCGAGATTTTTCGATGATGTCCCATCCTCCTTCATGGAAACCTGGAACCTCATCGAAGAAGATCAAACGTACCACTGGAGTTAAGAAGATGGAGTGGAGATATAGAAAAACAGCATTCACCCTCGCCATGGCTGCAACCCTGAGTCTGACCTTGGTTGCTCAAAGCGCCTTGGCCGAAAAGCAATCGACTCGAACAAGCGCCCATCACCCATGGCCAGCCCTCATCGAACAGGCTGAAGCTCGCGGACTTCCCACAGAGTTCCTCAAAGAAATTGATCCAACATTTGTGACCGTTGTCTTCGAAGACTTGCGCACGTATGCAGCGGAATATCACCCCGAAGATCACAGAATGATCTTAAATATGCGACTGTCGTTCAATAAAGCTGGCGGAGTCTTAGCCGAACTGAATCGCATGACTCATCATGACCTAGGGCTGCTCTATCACGAACTCTTCCACGCCTATTTAGACTATCTGTTTTCTGCCAAAGACCCCAAAACACTCAGTCCGACCGGGCAAGCCATTCTGACCTTAGCCAACGACCAACTACGCTGCCATTACCGATTTGTCCGGATCAATCCCATCCGCCAACGAAAAGCCGCCACGGAATTACGGTTTCTTTCAAAAGAAGATGCCTGGGAAGTACTCAATGAGACCTGGGCCGTCTTTGTAGGTTGGGCCGTGTGGAGTAAGCTAGAAATTTTCCAAGGTCATGTCACCACGGCAAACTGGAGTCCAGAGGCGGTGAAAGACTGGAGTCAACGTCTCACACAAGCCTCTCAGAGCGGCGAGCTATTGGGATATTACGAACCAGATGACCCAGAAGAGCGACGAGTGGCCCGAAAACGATTTATTGCCCCATCAAACGGCATGACGGCTCAAGATACCGAACGAATATTAGCCGATATTCTCAAATCCCCGGCAGAGATTATCCAAGCCTCAACAGCTGTCATGAAACAGGCCAAAGCAACGGCAGAAGAACCCCCGTCTTGTGAGTAAAATCGTCTAGACATCGATATTAAATCCATGCTAGCTTCAGTTTTGCTTGATCAAGGATTCTTGCGCCTGTAGCTCAGTTGGATAGAGCACTGGCCTCCGAAGCCAGGGGCCGCAGGTTCAAATCCTGCCAGGCGCACCATCACAATTAAATATTTCATGTGAGGTTATTCAAAAAGTTCATCTGGCAAGGCCGCAGGCTTGGACACCTGAAATCAGAATATCAAAAGAGTTGAGATTCCAATTTTTATTTAGCAGCAATATGGGAATGCATTATCAGAACAATCGTGTCCAAGGACACATATACTAGATCCGATTCACGACATACGAAATAGGTGGGCCGTTAGCTCAGCTGGTAGAGCAGCTGACTCTTAATCAGCGGGCCGTAGGTTCGACTCCTACACGGCCCACCAACTTTAGCCGCAAGTTTTTATTACATTCAAAGTTTCCTCTGAATTATTGGTCCCTTAGGAATATGTAGTGACATTTGAGTGGGACTCGACCAAGGCTACCGCTAACCTTCGAAAACACAAAGTATTATTTACCGAAGCCGCTTCTGTTTTTCTCGACCCTTTAGCTCTGACGTTTGCTGATCCCGACCATTCAGAACATGAAAACCGCGAAATTACCATCGGAATCTCAAACAAAGAACGGACTCTATTTGTCTCGCACTATTTGCGTGGTGATCGCCTCCGAATAATTAGTGCTAGAAAAGCAACAAAAAGGGAGAAAATACAGTATGCCGAAAAGCTCGACAGATGAAATTCGTCCAGAATATGACCTGTCGCAATTAAAGCGTGGCGTCAAAGGGAAGTACTTTTCGAAAGCAAAAGCAGGGACAAATCTTGTTCTAATCGATCCGGATCTTACGAAGGCTTTTCCCAATGAAGAATCTGTGAATCGAGCGCTTCGCCTATTACTTGAAACTGCAAGTGATGCAACAAGAACATCTCAACGTACTCCCAAAAGAGTAAAAAAACCCATCAAGGCCAGACCAAAGAAGCCCACACGCATTACTACACGTCCTTAGAATCTCAGTGAATGTAGCTGACTCCTATAGCCGAGCCTATGATCTTCAGGTTTCGGGTGTGGCTTATTTCGCTATATTCGTGTGTTGAGTTCGGCGAACTTGGGCTCCTGTAATAAATGCATCTTATTGATCGCTGACTCACCAAGGAAGAATTCCTATAAAAGACTGCAAAGACTTGTCAACTATCGTGCCCAAGCCTACAGACTATCCGCACATGGGCTCGCTATAATCAGCGGGCCGTAGGTTCGACTCCTACACGGCCCACCAACAAAATCAAGCACTTACGAAGATTCCGCCACTACCCCTCCCGAGGAAAAACCTGTTTTAGGCCTGTTTCTGGGAATTGGGCCCAGCTTTTCCCTAACTGACTCTCTGCTCTTATCCGTAAATTAATTTTCAAATAGTCTCAAAATTGTCTTTTTCTAAGATTAAGATAGAATTGATCTTCCCCTGTAGGACCGGACACCGAGTTAAGAATTATATAATAATTCAAAGCGAGGTGATAAATGAAAAGACCACGAAGGCATCACAGCCGGGAGTTTAAACAAGAAGCGGTCGCGTTGGTGGAGGAACATGGCTACAGTTGTGCGGCAGCTGGACGCAGTTTAGGGGTGAGTAGCGCGTTCATTGGGCGCTGGAGAAACGAACTGGCAGATCTTGCAGCGGAAGCCTTTCCTGGCAAAGGCAAGCGTACAGCCGAGCAGCAGCGGATCTATGCGCTTGAATTAGAGAATCGGCAGTTGCGCATGGAGCGAGACATCTTAAAAAAAGCGGCGGCCTTCTTTGCCAAGGAAAGCGCATGAGGTATCAATTTATTGATGAGCAGAAGAAGGCCTGGCCGATCACCCTCATGTGTGGCGTCCTGGGCGTATCCCGGAGTGGGTATTATGAGTGGATAGCACGTGGCCGAACTTGTCGCCTTAGCTCGAACCATGAATTGGATAGACGGATCAGCCAAATCTTTGCTGCGCACCGACAACGCTATGGCGCGCCACGGATCACGAAGACCTTACAGCAAGAGGGGCTCACATGCAGTGAGAACCGCATTGCCCGACGCATGGGGGCGCTTGGGCTCAAGGCGATTCAGGCGAAGAAATTCAAAAGCACAACAGACTCGACACACTCGAAGCCACTCGCCCCCGACTTACTTGAGCAAGACTTTCGCGCTGAGGCCCCGAATCAGAAATGGACTAGTGACATCACTTATGTGTGGACCGATGAGGGGTGGCTCTATCTTGCTGTGGTGATGGATTTGTATTCACGGGCCATCGTGGGGTGGGCGATGCATCGACAAATGACGCAACACCTGGTCTGTAACGCCCTCACCATGGCTTTATTCCGTCGCGGGTTCCCCAAGGGGACGATCATTCACTCTGATCGAGGCAGTCAGTATGGCTCAAAACGTTATCAGCGGTTCATTGAGACCAACGGTCTGCGCTGTAGCATGGGGCGACGAGCGACCTGTTATGATAATGCCGTCACAGAAAGTTTCTTTCATACACTGAAGGTCGAACTCGTTCATCGAGAGTCGTACCCGACGCGCCGCAGCGCGAAAGTCAGTATTTTTGAGTATATTGAAACGTATTACAATCGGCAGAGAAGGCACTCGGCTATCGGACATCAGATCCCGATAATATTTGAGCAGGCAGCTTAACCCTGTGTCCAATGCCGTGGGGGAAGATCAGTTTTAGACCTGTTTCTGAGAGTTGGGCTGGTAAATCCTGCTTACTCTTCTCTAATTTAATCCGTCTCGATTCCCTTCCCTAGACGTGTTCTTCAACAAGTCCTTCTAATTACTTAGCCTGGGGTTGAAACAAGGTCTTACTCCAGGAAAATTACCAAGAATGACATAGTGATTACGGTAAAATTATTTGAATACAAGAAATCAGACGTCATTTTCTTTTTAAGGGTTCCTTAAAGTATTCACGCAATATTATCTCAAATTGAAATAGGGTAATTCGGACCAGCTTCCAATGAACATTTATATTGATGAATCAGGATCTTTTGTGAACGCCCAAAATCTAGGCGCTTGGAATGTAGTCGCAGGCTATGTGACTCCAAACGGAGATTCACAAAACTTGGAGGAATGTTTGGAAAAATTAAAAATAAGTTCCGGATATAGCTTTGACGACGAGTTAATATTAAGAATGATTGACGAAGTTCCTTATCTGAATTTTCTCCAAGAACTCTCAAAACTCAGTGGTGTGGTCTTTTGCTGTGCAACCGATGCCGGAGAGAATGGAAATGGCGTCATATCTCGGCATCAAGAAAGACAATCAAATTTAATGTTAAAGCATATAGACAAAATGCAACATCAAAGTGGGAGAGATGCCATTGAGTTCGACTCATCACAGGTGGAAAATTTATCTCAACAATTATATGCACAACTAATATGCCAACTTAATCTTATGTTTGAAATTGTAACTGGTCTTCCCCCGATTTCGTGGACGGGTTAGTTAAGAGTTTTTGCGACCTGTTTTGCAAAGGCTTTGGGCGACAATCCTTTGGTATAAGAGTGTTGCCGCTGCCGATTATAAAACCGTTCAATATAGTCAAAAATATCCGT
>JAJDBM010000043.1 GCA_029261355.1 Nitrospirales bacterium
ACCCATGTGCGCGACATCGGTATCGACCCACATAAGGCCATGACCGAACTTCATGTGAGCGACGAACATCAACAAATATTTTCTGAACTAGATGCCTATATTCTATTAATGACCCGGGTACCACAACTAAAGCCGCTAGCCTGGCTAATCGGCCTGCCAGTAATTCGACCTTTACTGTCATCGCTCTATCGCTGGATGGTGAATCGACGCCTAAAAAAAAGTGGACGCTTGTAGATGAACAAAATAACTGAGACAAAGGAAATGCTATCGGATGGCATTAAATAAAGAAATCAAAACTCAAAAAAACTAAAGCTCTCTTTCCATGCATTGATCACGGTTATTTTCGTCCCGGTTTTGAGTATGACCAAGACAATTAAACACGTGCTTAAATATGGCCGGCAACTGGCAGTGCTACCCTTTGCATATCATAACGCCTAGCGAGTCCACCAAAGTCAGCCCCATCGCTCCATTTCCATTACAGAAACTTCATCAATGTCAAATCGGAAGAAAAGGTGTCTTCTGAAAGACATGCCTTCGTCCGCTGCGCAGACTGAAACGTGCGGCTCTGCAATTTTTTGCTTCGCAAAAATCCTGCTACCCCATTCCCACACGTCTCTTCACAGAGACAACTAAAATCCAAAAAAACCAACCGGTTAGGCATAGAAACAAGAAATTTCTCGATTACAGGCGACAAAAATTTCTTCAACACTGGCCCAATCAAAATGTAATATATTGATTAATAGCAATATTATATTACTGGCACGAATATTGCCTATGTAATTATTACTTTTTGAATATTTCTTGTCGCAGCAATCACGTACTAAAGCAATAGGATTAATTAGCTAGACGATGATGCACTGCCACCAATAGCATTCAAAAACCATGGTATTAATTGTTGCGCAAGAGATCTCGGAACAAGTGGATTCTAACTTATTATTTTACAAGATTATTAACGTATTTATGCAGCAGTTAAAACTAATTTTTTCAAATCCATAACCACAGGAGAATATTTTGCAAAGTAACAATATTGCCAAACTAGGGCTAACTTCAGCTTTACTCACCATATTATTAGCAGCACCCGTATTTGCAAATGAAAACCATGGCAAATCTCATCACCGCTCGAGTGACGGAGATAACGGTAAGCATAATAGTGTATTTACAGACAAACACCATAAACATGGCAAATCTCATCGCGGTGCGGATGCTGAAGATGACGACAGACACGCCAGTGAATCTGATAGTTTGCCAAACATGCTTGAATCAACTAACGAGCATGGCATCGATGCAACCTATAGCACAGCCGGATCC
This sequence comes from Nitrospirales bacterium, assembly GCA_029261355.1. Taxonomy (GTDB): domain Bacteria; phylum Nitrospirota; class Nitrospiria; order Nitrospirales; family UBA8639; genus JAGQKC01. The sequence goes on from JAJDBM010000043.1 coordinate 1,309, forward strand.
ATTGATCTAAATAATCCATTTTTTCAAAGTCTAGGTGACAATGATCGTAGCTGTGCTACCTGTCACGTGCCTTCAGAAGGATGGGTAATTACACCAAAAGGCATACAAGAACGCTTTAATGAAACCGATGGCTTAGACCCACTCTTTCGTTTGGTTGATGGCGCCAATTCACCTATTGAAGACGTAGCAACGGTCGAAGAACGTCGCAATGCATATAGCATGCTCCTGAACAAAGGAAATATACGCGTTGGGCTCGGAATTCCTGAGGACGCGGAATTCGAATTAATTGCAACAGATGACCCCTATGGCTTTGCCAGCGAAACAGAGCTTTCATTGTACCGGCGCCCATTACCGACCACGAATCTCAAGTTTCTAAATGCGGTCATGTGGGAAGGACGCGAGACAACCCTTGATGAAAGTTCAGGTGACTGTCTTTTTGGAAAGTCTACTTGCTATTCGCCTGTACCAACAGACTTGGCAACCCAGTCTAATAATGCCACATTAGGTCATGCAGAAGGATTACAAGAATTAACTGCCGAACAACGCGAGGCTATTGTTGCATTTGAATCAAGTTTGTTTACCGCACAAATATATGACAATAACGCGGGAAATCTAACCGAAAATGAAGCAAAAGCTGGCCCAGAGAATCTTGAGGAAGTTGAGTATTACCTGGGCATCAACGATACGGTTGATGGCGATTATCATACCCGTGAAAACTTTAACCCTATTGCTATGACACTCTACGACGCCTGGGATCGTCATAATCCGAATAATTCACACGAGGCCGACAACCAAGACGATGGCCTTAAGAGTGCACGCGCAGCTATTGCACGCGGACAAAATTTGTTTAATTCTGCACCAATCCTGATCAGTGGTGTGAGTGGTTTAAATGATGAATTAGGTGTGGACGAAATTGCTGGGTCATGCACTACCTGCCACAACATACCCAATGCGGGCAATCACTCAGTGCCATTACCACTAGATATCGGCATTACTGATGCTTCCCGTCGCACCCCGGACATGCCGCTGTATACTCTGCGAAACCTCGTTACTGGTGAGGAAATTGAAACGACTGATCCAGGTCGCGCATTGATTACTGGCAAGTGGAAAGACGTTGGACGTTTCAAAGGCCCGATACTGCGTTCTGTCGCATCACGCCCACCTTATTTTCATGATGGCTCAGCGTCAGACTTAAATGAGGTCGTTGATTTCTATGACGAACGCTTTAGTATTGGCCTCACCGATCAAGAGAAAGCTGATTTAGTTGCCTTCCTGGGGGCGCTGTAACGGCTGCTGACTATCCTTATAGATTCGTTGACAGCGGCCCCTTTTCTAAGGGGCCGCAAAA
>JAJDBM010000044.1 GCA_029261355.1 Nitrospirales bacterium
GCGTATGAGCAGCAGATGGCAACACTAGGGTGAGTGTCCACGGAAACGAGGGAAGTTCAGCAACACTAGGGTGAGTGTCCACGGAAACGAGGGAAGTTCAGCAACACTAGGGTGAGTGTCCACGGAAACGAGGGAAGTTCAGCAACACTCGGGTGAGTGTCCACGGAAACGAGGGAAGTTCAGGCAACACTAGGGTGAGTGTCCACGGAAACGAGGGAAGTTCAGCAACACTCGGGTGAGTGTCCACGGAAACGAGGGAAGTTCAGCAACACTCGGGTGAGTGTCCACGGAAACGAGGGAAGTTCACTAATTCTATCGCAGATCAGCTGGGTGTAGCTTGTTCGTGCCGATTCATTACTTTTTCCCACTCGAACAGCCATTTCTCATTACCTAATCTTCATGTCGACCTGTTCGGTTTTCAGAGAAAATAATGTCAAACTTCAGTTCTTTCCTTATAGTGTAACTACCGCTATTTGATCCTCCGGCACCCAAACAGGAAAAAATAAACCCTTGAATACATTCACGTCTCCAAGGGATTATCAAACAGGTTGATACTTAGAAGCCGACGCTCTCTTACCGCCGGTCTTGGTAAAGATTCACTCATCCCTGCTTCACTTCACCTCGACTCCTCTCAAGCAACCTCAAAGAACGTACTATAGAGGTAAGAGAGAGCATTCACTTTCACGTTACGGACTTATGAATGTTGCTCTTTTAAAAGAGACTCGTGATGAGCACCTGGCTCATGACACATTCTAAACATACAGAAAGGACATCATGACCAATCGTCACATCAAACCCCAGTCAAACAGCATGCCGCGCCTGTCACCTGTGCGTGAACATCACCTCCTCAACATCAAGAAAGCGGCAGCCTATACTGCTTATCCGTCCACACCATTTACACGATGGTCTCTCAACGGCGAATTCCCTACGTCAAAGTCGGGCGATTGACAAAATTCGATCGAACGCTTCTGGACAAGTGGCTTCGTGACCATACGGTGCTTCCCATGCCCCGCATGGAGGTCCGAACGTCGTGAACAGAGTCGAGCATGGGGGGTCTCACCCGAGCGTCAGAAACTAGTGTTACATAGGTGTTAGAAAAAGAGCTAAAAGAGGATAAAACACGGGAAGAAACGGCTAACAGAAACAAGTAGTGAAAGGATGATTCATCAATAATAACAAGGGTTTTGTGAGTCTTATCACTAACTTATACACCCCCCTCTCAGGTGCTCCCAAAGCAGGCGCGCTACCGGGCTGCGCTACGCCCCGACTGAATCCGTGGAATCCATTTATTTGTGAGTAGAACTTTGGCTTTCTGTAACGCTAACGCACGATGACTGATCGTATTCTTATAGTCAAGTGATACTTCAGCCAGCGTCTTCTCTAAATCAGGGAGAAGAAACACCGGATCATAGCCAAATCCCTCTGAACCTGAAGCTTTTTCTGTAATCTGTCCCTTCAACACCCCATCAACAACATCCACCTCACCAGCTGGATCGGCAATGGCTACTACTGTAAGGAAATGTGCCTCGCGATGTCCAGGGGAAATACCAGTCATTTCTCGAAGCAGCTTTTGACAATTATCGTCATACGTGGCGTCTTCGCCGGCATATCGTGCCGCAAACACACCCGGCTGCCCATTTAAGGCCTGCACGTCCAATCCGGTATCGTCAGCAATGGTGACATAACCGGTATATTGTGCAATCCCTTGTGCTTTCTTTATAGCATTTTCTTCACAGGTTGTTCCATCTTCTACGATAATGGGAGCCTGAGGAAAATCACTGAGCGTCAAAACTGAAACAGGGAGATCCGCGAGAAGGGCAAGAATCTCCTCACGTTTATGCTGATTGCCCGTGGCCAGGACAAGCACGTCTTCTCTTTGAGAGCGATCATTCAAGCCAATGGCCCTAGAAGTTCTTTTTGGATCGTAATCAGACGTTCAATTCCAAGCCATCCGGTCGACAGGAAGGCATCGAGGTCTTTTTTGTCAAATGGCGCCCCCTCCGCTGTTCCCTGAACTTCGACCAACTGACCTTGCCCTGTCATGACAAGATTCATATCAACATCAGCGACGGAGTCTTCATCATATGCGAGATCTATGAGAATGTCGTTTCCAATTTTCCCAATACTAATGGCCGCCAGATAATCGTTTAATGGTCTCCGTTTAATGAGCTGCTTTTCTTTGAGTTTTGTCATGGCATCAGCAAGGGCAATGAAAGAGCCGGTAATGGCTGCAGTTCGGGTCCCTCCATCAGCCTGAATGACATCACAATCAATCCACACTGTTCGCTCACCAAGGGCGGTCATATCTGTGACGGCCCGTAGGGCACGTCCAACCAGGCGTTGAATTTCCAAGGTTCGCCCACCCTGTTTTCCTCTATTGGCTTCTCGGGCCATGCGATCATGGGTCGACCGAGGCAACATGCCATATTCTGCCGTCACCCAGCCTTTTCCCTTGTCTCGGAGAAAAGAGGGTACCTTTTCCTCAACTGAGGCATTACAAATGACTTTGGTTTCTCCCATTTCAATCAACACGGATCCTTCAGCATACTTTGTAAATCCCCGTGTGATTTTCACAGGACGAATTTCATCCGCCTGCCGTCCGTCTGATCGTTTAGTCGTTGTGGTCATTCTTGAGATATCCTTTGTGAAAAGAAGACGGATTATAATGAGGGTTTGTTGAAAACACAAACGACCAGGAAGGTGACCAATCGATCATTCGTCTGTCCTGGAAAGACGATCTTTGTTGATGTGACGCTGTCGCCGAGCGACGATAAATCGAACGCCGAGTAGGAGAAGGATCAAGATACTTATCCCCCACACAAAGGCATCTTCGTAGAGAAAAATATACGGCATAGTTGACTAATAATGCGAGGCAAATGCCCAACATATATAATGGAACATACTGTGATCGTTGACTCCCATTTCAGCGAATGATAGATTCTCACCAAATGCCATACTCCCTAAGGATGAAGACTTATGCATGACCCTCGTGTTTTAAAAGATCAACTGGCGACTTTGCAAGAACAATTAGGAACGCGAGGGAAAGACATTCCCTGGGACCAGATTCAAAAACTCACGGAACAACGGCGAGAACTCATCGCCCAAGTTGAAGACCTGAGACATCAGCTCAAGTTGGGATCAGAAGACGTCGCCAAACGCAAACGAGAGAAACTCCCAACCGATGAAGTGACGGCCAGACTTCGCGAACTGGGTGATCGCATTCAAACACTTGAAGAGCCCTTACGCAAACTAGAAGAAGAGTTGCACGGTCAAGCACTCCGAATTCCGAATACCCCCCAATCTTCTGTCCCTCATGGAACCGATGCCTCTCAGAATGTCGAAGTTCGACGTTGGGGCACGCCTCCGTCGTTTGATTTCACTCCACGTTCACACGATGAACTGGGAGAAGCACTTGGCATTTTCGATTTTGAGCGAGCCAGTAAATTAACAGGATCACGCTTTTCCCTCTCGATTGGGTTAGGCGCGAAGCTTGAACGAGCCTTAGCCAATTTCATGCTCGAACTCCATACACAAGAACATGGCTATACAGAAATCCTTCCGCCGTTCATCGTGAATCGTGCCGCAATGACGGGAACGGGGCAACTCCCAAAATTTGAAGATGATGCATTTCACTTAGCGAGCGAAGACTATTTTTTAATTCCGACTTCAGAAGTTCCTGTGACCAACATTTATCAAAATGAAATTCTCTCTGAAGAGGATTTACCGATTCGCTATGTCGCGCACACGCCCTGTTTTCGTCGAGAAGCCGGGTCATATGGCCAAGATACCAAGGGGCTCATTCGCGTGCATCAATTTAATAAAGTAGAACTCGTGAATTTTACACATCCTGAACAGTCACAGGACGCGTTAGAGGCATTGACGATGGCAGCAGAAAAAGTGCTACAAGCGCTGAACCTCCCCTACCGTGTCATGGCACTCTGCACTGGCGATTTAGGTTTTTCTGCCGCAAAAACCTATGACCTTGAGGTCTGGGTTCCATCCCAACAAACATATCGAGAAGTATCATCGTGTAGTAATTTTGAAGCGTTTCAAGCCAGACGTGCAGGGATTCGTTATCGTCCTAAGAAAGGCAAAGCGACCCATCTTCACACCTTAAATGGATCAGCCCTGGCCATTGGCCGAACCGTCATGGCAATATTAGAAAATTATCAGCAAGCAGATGGATCTGTGAACATTCCTAATGCTCTTCGTTCCTATTTTTCAGAAACAGAACACATGATCACTCCATCCCCCAAAAAATAATAATCAATAACACGACACTGAATAATCATGGATGATTCTCGATTGTCACCCTACGCCTGGGACTTACTGGTCGAACAAATATTTGGCGCGACTTACGCGTGGCCAACTCTACCGCACAAATTTTTCCTTTGGAATTCAAAGGGACTCTATATTGATTATCATTATATCAATCCCGTCTGTGGCCATTATTTTGGAGGAGACCGTTTACTCGGAAAAAAAATAACAACGGTCTTACCTCAACCAATGGCCAAAGGGGTACGGTTATCAGTATTCCAGACACTCGATTTACAAGTACCAATGGTTGATTACTATGAACTCATAATCAATAAACAATCCTGTCGAGTTCACGTCCGGTACTTACCCTTTGAAGACAAAGTACTGGGAGTCGTAAACGACTATCCCATACAACAAGAAGAAACCATATCCGACACCCTGCCCAAAACGCGTCGTACCAAAACTAAAAATCTAGCCTGACCTTCCACTGTCTAAAAAAATCATTTTCCAACTGAGAAAATTCAAAAAATCATTTTTGTCAGTGATCACATCTTCAATCGATACCCGCATATTTTCATTCAAGACCACAAATCTCATATAAAACGCCAGCATGCATAGACAAATCTATGATTTGTCTATTAATATATGCGTGGAGGGGTGCTAGAGTGGACGAATAGGCCGGTCTTGAAAACCGGAGTTCTTCACGGGACCGTGGGTTCGAATCCCACCCCCTCCGCCAGTAAAATCAATGGGTTACGTGCTCACATCCCTCCAACCATCAGACCTTCCCCCTGCGTGTAGCCATTCTTGCCGCCATTTTGAGTTCTGAAACAACTCTGACCAAGTCAGCTTCCTGGGTGAGTTGAGCCTCACGAGAGATTTATGCAGCAATCACCCCGAGAACCAGGATTGAGGCATACTATCTTCATCGCAACCAATTCCCCGGCTAAAACGAGTACTGTGCATATAACGGTGTAGAGACCTGAGCTGACCAAGAGAGGTCCCAGAATGAAACGAACACGAGTGATATACCGAGTCGTCTGATCAATAATATCAAGTCTTAGTTTTGAATGGAAATTCTTATGGACCCGGCCAGGGCATGATGGGGACTGTCGAGATCGAATTTTTTGGTGAACCTTCAATGACTTTATCGCTATACACAAGATAAATTAGTGTATTGCGTTTCTTGTCAAAAAAACGCACGACTTGTAATTTCTTGAAAATCAACGATCGACTTTCCTTAAAGACCAGCTCCCCTTCTTCAAGCTCAACAGGCAGACGAACAGGGCCAACCTGACGGCAGGCAATAGACGCATCCGAGCTATCCTCGGCTAATCCGACCATCCCTTTCAATCCACCTTTCCTTGATCGACTCAGATGACATGTGACTCCCTCAATCTTTGGGTCATCAAATGCTTCAATGACGATTTTATGGTCTGGGCCAAGGAAATTAAATTTCGTGTCCACACTTCCAATTTCCTCTGCGTGACTAGTGGGAACCAGTAGGGTCAATAGGAAGAATGCTGGAATAAGTAAATTGGTGCTCATGAAAAATACCTCTCAATTAACCGAAAAACGTTCATTCAAAATTCGAAAGAAACCTACGACATTCATAATATACCTAGAGTTATTTGTTGGTGATAGTCAAGAGAAGTCTAGCTCCTACCTAAACTAATAATTCATTGTCCCCTATTGGCCTTTCATGAAAAACCATGATGCTGAGAGAGAAGATTCCCGCGGTGCTTTTTGTATTCGTCTATTTGGTGACCATTCCCTTTTTATTGACAATCTGGCATGACATTCAATGAATTTCAAACAAAAGGTTCTACATGTTTTGTCACATTCTTCCTAGATGCTGGCGTTCTTACATCAATGTAGTATTTCATGCCCTTGAATGAATCAAGGAAATGAGAATTGAGCCGAAAAAGGAGGGAACAGGCGATTCTCACAATATGTCTATTTGAATACTAAGGGAGGTCGAGCGATGAATGTTACAGGGATAGAACAAGCACAGGGTCCACTGAGCCAAGTGGCAAATTCTCTATCGTCCGCCAACAAACCGTCAAGTGCGGTTCAACGGACGGAAGATAAAGGAGAAAATTCAAAGAGCCCACTGCAAACAGGGCCACAAGATCAACAAGGCGTGAAGGTAGAAATCTCTCGAGCCGCTCAAGCCCTTTCAGAGTCTCAATTCTCCTCAGGACAAGGATCTCAACAACAACCCGACTCTCCGTTAGATAAACGATAGGTCAGAGACACCGCCTGATGACATTCTGCCCTTGAGGGAAGTAGAGCACATGAGTAATCTGCCTACTTTCCTCAAGCGACACAGCCGACTCTCGATACTGGACGTTCTATCCTGACAGGGAAACCTAGGAGTCATGGTCATCGTCTGACGTAAAACATTTCACAGGCACGTCGATATCCGTCGACCCACCCTTCATCATAAAATTTTTCAAGTTGCTTGCGTAACGCATCGGACTCTTTGTCATCATTCCCTCGGCACACACCTTGAGAGAGAAGCATTTGATGTGCAACCTCGACTAAGTGTTCCCGACGTTGAATGAGATCATCTGAAACTAATGTCTGGATCACTTCCTTGGCACGGCCAATGACGAATGCCTCTTGAAATGTGTCGTATCCTTGCTTCTCCACCACTCGCGTTCGAATAATTGCCAATTCTTTCATAATTCGCTCTTGGTCTTTAATTAATGTGAGAAACACATCTCGTTGTGCTTCATCATGTAAGGTCTCCTCCATGGCCTTAAAGGCCACGCCTGGATCTGGGGTTTCTTCTGGCTGGGTTCCAAATCCATCAACCTGTTGTCGATATCCTCCAAATCGTAATCGGTCATAGGCTTTTCGACTGTCTGTATCATTCAAAACTTCATATGCAGCATTAATTTCACGAATCTTCACCTCGGCTTCAGGTTTGCCTTGATTGGTATCTGGATGATACTTGAGAGCCAACCTACGATAGGATTTTTTAATTTGATCATCAGATGAGTCTGGCTCAACCTCAAGGACTGCATAATAATCAAGACGTGCCATTTACAATCTCCAAAGACGTATCAATCAATTCATGATCAAACATGTATTTCATTTTCGGTGAATAAGGGCACCACTTCGTTTAATGTAAAGACAACCACTCTCATTACCATGACAGGATTTGAAGGAAAGTGGATTGGCGAAGAGAGACTAACCTGAGAGTTATTGAGTTCGTCGCGTGAGAGGGGGACGACCTGGGCCACCGGGATGCCACGGTCTATTTCCATTTTGTTCTCGCATGTTCGTCCGACGTTTGCGTAAATGATGGGCGCAAAACCAGCCACTAATTGCTTTGCGAGGACAATAGATACAAAGCCCTGCAGCCTTGTGTCGTTGTTGATAGCGTTCTTGGCGTGTCATATCTATAATCATGATACTCAATACTATGAAATGCATTCAACTTCTTCATAATTTCAATAACTCACGAAACTATACCTAGGTGTACTCCATTGAACAGGATTAATCAACTCCATTGTTTTCAATAAAGAAATTCCATGTACCTCATAGATTACTTTACATTTACAAGGGTTAAAAACAGCTTAGACAAATGAAAACTTTCACAGTCATGGGCCGAATCTTAATACTTATGCAGGTCTTTGTTTTCTTCTTTACAGAACTCTCTCTCTCCTATTTAATCCCTCAAGCCTCAAATGCGCCCGTAGCGACTCTTCATGAAATTGAGAGAACATCAGTCATGGCACATGTCGACTATTCTGAAGGAAGACATGAAGATGTCTCTCTTAAGGAACTCCTCAACTTTCCCTTGAACTTCCATAACAAAACGGTACGAATTCGGGGGACGGTCGCACAACCAGAAATGCACCTCACAGAGACAAAACTTTTTTTCAAATTTGTTTTTCTTTTAAAAGACCAAGACAAGTCCATTGTGGTGTTTGGCCAACATGATCGCACGCAAGGTAGTAGCCCGCTAGCTATGGGCAATAAGGTTGAGGTCATCGGTATATTCTGGAAAAATCGCATCGACCATAATGTTCACTTTAAAAATAACCTTGAGGCGATTACCATTCACCCCTACCCATCATTGGTCCCAAGCAAAACCTAATCCTCGGTTATTCAACATCTCACATCTTGAATCACTCAAAGAATTCCAATAAATGTTCCACCGCTTCGTGGGTTCCTTCAGCTGGCATCGCCGTGTCTGGCGATGGCAATACCTGCACCTCTTCCAATGCCTGCAACCACTGACCCGCCTGAAATTCATCCAGGGATAACTCCTTAGCGCGTCCATACTGATGAATAAAATCAACAAGTGGCTGCTCATCAGCAAAATTGTACCGTCTGACATAGACAACAGGCAGATGTAATCGAACCGCTTCAACAATGGTCGCATAGCCTGGCTTCGTGAGCAGCACATCGGCCTCGGCTAGTATTTGACGAAACGGAAGATCAAGAGAATGAGTAGAAACAAGACGCGTATACCCCTCCACATTAATTTCCCCACTAATCAAGAAGACAAAGCCCTTCAAGCCTTCAAGTTGTTCAAGCGGGAGTGAGGAAACCGGGATACCACCAAAAGCAATCAGAACAAGACGTTCATGTGGCTCTAATTTCAGACGATCTCGTAGAACGCCTCGTGAACGGACTGGTGGCAAGAGGATGGGACCAACATCGGTGACCAGAGGAAACGCTGGCATGACAATACCTGGGAAAGGTCGGAGTAACATCCGTACACCCCAATAAGCTTGACGAATATGCTCCACAATCATTCGCTGCTGAGCACAACCATCAGAAATGTATTCTTCTAGTATTTGGTCCCAAGACAATGATGCAAGGGCCACTGTCGGACAGCCAGCATTGACTCCAGACGCAATACCTAAGTGAGAAATATTGGATAACACGATGGTGGGCCGAGCAAACCGAATGGCATGGACTTCTTCTCGCATACGACGATCCCAACTCAGATGAAATTCTCTATAGGCTTGCCACGTTCCGGGGATATCAATATGTAGAGGATTCTCTTGAATACATCCAATGTCTTGCTGCGATAGGAGGTACTCCCAGGGTACCTCGAGTGTCTCTTGAAAAAAAATTTGTGGAACAGTTGTTCGTAAGATGACCCGAAGATCGGAAACACATTTCCCTAATTCATTCAGAACAGGAACAAGTTGAGCCGCATGCCCAAACCCATGCCCTGAAATAGAGACCCAAACTAAAGGCATCGATCCCTCACCCCTCCATCACGACTTCGTGAAGAATATTCTTCTTTCATCCCAAATACCTCTTGCACCTTTTCGTGACTTGTTATTTGTTCAAGCGCCTCTCTAAAATGAGCCCATGAGGCCCCAAGAAAGAATGACGCGAAGCAGGACTAGGCAACAATGGCTAAACAATGCAGCCTGGTTACTCATATTGGTCTTCTACAGCCCAGGCCTCACTACCGGATGTTCCAAATCTTCAAGACATGACACTTCATCAGTACAGAAGAGTCAATCGGCAACTTCAGCATCTCACTCTAAGGTTGAACGACACCTTTTACAAACAATTGCCGATGCGGAACATTTAGGCAAAGGTAATCCATTACTCCTGAGCAGCCTCTACAGCCTGGCATCGTATTATCGTTCTCAACAACAATACACGAAGGCTGAAACACAATATCAAAAAGCGTTAGCACTCAAAGAAGAACTGAGTGGTCCTCATCACCCTGATATTGTGATGATTTTAAATCGGTACGCTGACCTCCTTCGTGAGGCCAAACGATTTACTGAAGCAAAGCAATTAGATTCTCGCGCAGATGCAATTTCACGAAAGTCTAAAATTCCCCTACCAACCAAAGCATTACCCCAATCCTGACTACAAATTTTTCCACTCTACCTCCTAGGACATTATCCTCCTAGAACAATAGGTACATTTTGCCGGTAAGTTTTTCTCGTAGTCTAAGTTCCTGCACGTTAGGGCAAATTGCTAGCTGCTCTGTGACAAACTTGTCTAAGAGGAAATGGCATAGAACTTGATGAATACCTGTGCATGATCAACAATAAACCTATGGTGGAAATACTGTGAAGAAAAAAGTCGACACCCCCTTAACAAAAACGTCAGCTAAAAGAAAATCGATCAAAGTGACACGTGCGGCATCGCCTCCGACGCCCCGTACAAAATCAGCGCACCCACGATGTTCCAGGTGTGGGTCACGAACGGTCCACCTAGAACAGCTTCAACAAGAACTTTTAGCCACGCTCAGCTTACATTGCTTAATATGTGGGCATCATGCGTTTCTTGGTAAACCAGTTGTTCGACTCATACGTCGCCCAGAAATTCCTAGCAATGTGTCCCTCAAAAATATTCAGTAAGCGTAAGAACCAATAACTCGCCTCACCATCATTCCTCCGTCTGGAGGAACTTAAACTAAAAAGTTACCAGACCTCTCCACGAAAGCTAAGGGGGTTGATTCCTTCTTGCTGAAGGCCTTTCTGCAACTGATTCCGGGCAGTTGTATTTCCACAAAATCGAACATGTCGTTGATGAATGTCTGGGCATACTGAAAGAAGAGGCCTGACATCAATTACCTCATGCCCTTCGGATGTAGACTGTGTTCTTATGATTCGACCAGTAGTGAAGTCCCAATCCTTTGGCCAACTTTTCGTGAGTACGGGGTGATAATAAAAATTTTCTGGAAATTCGCATTGCATGGCGAGAAGTTCTTCATGTGCCATCAATTGCTGCTCATGCTGCACGCTCACAATCAACGTCACACATGCTCCAGGATTTACACTGGTACGGCCAAATTTCAGATGCTTCATATACCGGAGGCAAGCGAGAAACGGCGTAATTCCTGTAGATAACGCTAAGGCCACGACCCGCATCTGTCCCCACTCACCATCTGGTTCTAGACGCAAATTATTATGTTGACATTGCCTGCAATTCTCATAAATTTGTAAGGCTGAATGACTGTCATTCCACTGCACACGAATATCTATTGGGTGCCCTGTTTTCAGCCAAGCCAGCACATCATCTGATTGCCACCACACCGACGTATCAGATTTATCGGTGTGGGTATTATTGATGATCGTTTCGAGAACATGCGCTGACTCAATAATCATATTTGAACGAGTGTACATTCGCCGCCGCCACTTTTCAGTTCGTGCCCCCCAAGGTTTGGCGAGAAAGGCGGTACCTGGACGCATCGTATCTAAGACGGGATACCAAACGTTTTCTATTTTCCACTGCGAGGGCAAGGACAATTCAACAATTCTTACCTCACCTGGATCAACCGTCGTCACGTTTGAAATCTGGGCAGGAACGAGTAACTCTGACATTTAAAGAAAACTCCCTTATCAGAAAAAAACTATTTCAACCTCACTCTGCTTTCCACTATACTAGTCTTACAAATCAGAAAAAAGAGTGACGACTCACTATTTGATTCCACCTCTTCTGCCTATATTGTCTAAGCTACCATCATACCGAGATGCATAAAGAACCAGATCATAAAGCAGACACCGAGGCTGCCCAAGAGGCAGCCAAACAGCTTCCTGATATACGGCAAGAAAAGGTACAAGATATTCAGGATGCTCTTGCTGCTGGTCAATATCATGTTTCAAGTGAAGACCTTGCGGATCATCTTATTCAAGATGTCATTTCAAATACCCCCGATGAATAAAGTGCCCTCCCTTTTTTCTGTAACCCCTGAAATGGGTATCTCAAGCGTCAGACGCCTCACGTCCTTCTAAATATCTTTTCTTTAGATTTCCCCCTCAAGTAACCGAAAAGTGAATTGATCGGCTTGCCTCGAACATAGTATCGACAAGATGATTGGGTCCAATGACTGCGGCCTAACTAGGTCGCCTTGCATTTCACATATTTTAGAGTTGCACATGTTCGATCAACGTGAGCTCCCATCTACTAACTTGAGAGGCTATACGTTTTTTAACTGACCCGAAGCCTTTGAGGTTCAACCTATTCCTTGCCTTCTTTGCTGATGAAGACCATCATTACTCACCACTCCCATGAATATCTCTCTATTCGTCAAGTTAGACGCACAGAGGTATTAGCCGTAACCACCTCATTACTCGCTTACGGAATACAGTAATCATGAGTTCTCCAACAAGAACATTTCTGTCTTCGACCTCCAATACACTCTGGCTCACGATTCCAACTGAACCAACGTCCATTATTATTCGTTCACAACTCCTTGGTCTGGGACCAGACCATTCTTTACTCTGCGTGCTACCCCAAGAATTGAACTTTCCCACCTTGAGACCTGGAACTCTCTGTAAAGGTCGCTCATTATTGGATGGCGAGACCTATCAATTTGAGACCACCATTCAAGATGTTGCTCCATCCACACAAACCCTACGCCTCCACCCACCTGAAGAAATTACTCGGGAAGCCGAGAGAGTCTATCCTCGACTCACGGTCAATATTTCCGGAACCGTACGACCGCTGAGTGATCATTCGAAAGTCCTAGCCGTTCTCCCGGTATCAATTAGTGACTTATGTCCAAGTGGTTGCCAGTTGACCGCACAGGCCAATGCCTGGCCAACAGTCTCCACAGTACAGGTTCTGCTGACCTGTCAACTTCCTGAGTCATCTCATAATTCAAAATTTCATGGAAAGATTGAATGGATTGACCCTTCAAACGCTTTACACCTTGGAATTCAGTTTCGATTTGACTCGGAGACAAATGTCGCCCGCCAAGATCTCCTTCGCTGGTTTACCTCGCAACGCGCCCAAATCATTAATACCATCGCGTAGATACCCTCATTTCCTCGATCAATCTGAGGGTCGGCTCCGTCGTCCCTTTCACAATATTCCCTGAATCGATCATTACTTGCGAATAGAGAAATGGTAAATTACAATACAACACCCAACAAACTACGTAGCAAGTCTTAGGATAACGGTCCTAAAGCTTTCAACACATATCGCCATAGAAATTGCCACGAATATGATTTATCCATACATTTTTTTATAAGCCTTTATCATCATCTAGAGTTAGGATTCCCGCTATGACTGAACAAATTGACAATCGTAACATCATTGAGATTGGCACCTTGATGACACCACGCCAAGTCAAACACAAGCTTCCCTTAGCAGATTCAGCTCGGTCACTGGTTCGAGAGACTCGACATGCCATTCAATCCATACTCAATGGACAAGACCGCCATCGCCTTCTCGTGATTGTTGGACCATGCTCTATCCATGACCCTCAAGCTGCCTATGACTACGCCGAACGGCTGAAGATTGTGGCTGAAAAAACTCGTGAACATCTCGTCATTGTCATGCGGACATATTTTGAAAAACCCCGCACAACCGTTGGCTGGAAAGGGTTAATTAATGACCCCCGTCTTGATACGAGTTGTGACATTGATGCTGGATTTCAATTAGCCAGAGAGATCCTCTTAAAGATCAATGGAATGGGAATCCCCTGCGGAACGGAATTTCTTGATCCTGTCACTCCGCAATACATCTCTGATTTAATCAGTTGGTCTGCTATTGGCGCACGGACCACTGAGAGCCAGACCCACCGTGAAATGGCCAGTGGCCTATCGATGCCAGTGGGTTTTAAAAACGGAACAGATGGTGGTCTAGTGGTCGCACAAAATGCCATGATTGCTGCCAGGCACCCACAAAGTTTTATTGGAATTAATGTCGATGCGGTTACTTCGATCATCAAAACCAACGGGAACCCAGATCGACACATTGTCTTGCGTGGTGGCGGTGGAAAGGTCAACTATCAATCTGCTGACGTGGCACGTGCCGTCGCCGTACTCGAAAAAGAAAACATCAGCCGTCCAGTCATGGTGGATTGCTCGCACGGCAATTCAGAAAAAGACCACACTCGGCAGTCTAAGGTTGCACGCTCTGTCCTCAAACAAATCTGTGATGGACAAGAGGCTATTATGGGCTTATTGATGGAAAGCCACATTCATGCAGGCAATCAAAAATGGGAAAAAGGCAAGAAATTAGAATATGGGGTCTCGATTACCGATGCCTGCTTGGGTTGGGAGGAAACTGAAACCCTTCTTTACGAATTACAAGATGGACTGACTCAAGCGTCACATAAAAAAACAGTATCGTTGTAATCCATTGCCTTCAAATGTTCAGTTCTCACCGCCTCACATCTTCAATCTAAATCACGTGAGGAGCACAACAGAAATGCGACAATCGGTCATATTTCTGAATGAACGCTACTGATTGCCCAAAAATATTTTTTCGTTTACCCTGAAATGGTCCTAGGGGAAAAATCCACACAGCGCTCAACTTACTTGCGTCACGAAAAATCAAAGTGATTGGTTTTTTTGGAAATGATAACTACTTCACTGATGAAGAATCGACCACCTGCTCAAAGGTCGAGGGTGACGAGTCCGATGCATCTTCGTGTGTATGACAACCGAGACAATGACAAAGACGACGATTCCAAAACCCAGCAAATGCAATAAGAGAAGCGCCAATCACATCCAAAGCAATTTCCCCAAAACTACTTGGCACCATCCAAATATGCGCGAGAACTAACAAAAGTAGCCCAAAAGCCGTAATGTAGGCAGGTCGAATATCTCGATGTAACGGATATGTTGCGAGTAGGCCAAACCCTGCTAAAACGCTGATAACACCAACAAAAAACCATTCTGTCGTATCAGCCAAGAAACCACCTAAAAAGACATCCAACCCATCCCAAGAATGCGCAGCAATCACAGGGAGAGCTAACAGGGCTAAGGGGGTGAGGGCACAATGAACCGCACAGATTAAAGAGGCAATCGAGCCAGCTTTTGACAATGTTGGACCAAATGTTTTCATAGGATTATTGACATTTCGGACAAAGGCCACTGAATTCCAAAGTATGTTCGTTCACAATAAATTTGGTTTCTTTTTCAATGAAAGCAGTTATTTTTTTGAGAGGACACAATAACAAATCAGCAATTTTCCCACAGGTTTGACAACGAATGTGGTGATGGTGCTCACGTCCATGTTGAATTTCAAATCGAGCTTGCCCTTCCTGATGGAGTTCTATCTGCGCAACCAGCCCAATGTCACGTAAGACCGTGAGGGTCCGATAAACCGTCACCAAATCAATGGAAACCTTATTTCGCTGTAATCGCTGATACAGCTCCGATGCGCTTAAAGGGTATTTCGTCCGTTCAAGAACATCTAAGACGGCACGACGAGTTCGAGTGAGGCGATGTCCTGCAGCTCGCAAGTCCTCGTTTATGGTGCTGTGCATAAGATTGCCTTTCTCTAATTGCAAGTCTATTGCAATTACCAAACGCACAAGAAAAAGTCAAGAACCTGTATGATATCTAGAAGGATGTTGTGAGGAAAAACAACGCCTTACAGGAAATGAGCGATCGCTCCTCAAAGGCCACGTCTCTGCGTGAGGCCTGTGAATTCGAAGTAAGAAACGGATTGTACGTCTGCAAAAGAAGGAAGGTTAACGATGATGAGGGTTCAAGCTCATGGGCGCCTCAGGCGAGGTCGGTGAAGCAGATGAAAGAGGCTTGGACTTACCAGCTTTACTTGATCGAAATTTACTCTTCTTTAATGAGGCCTTCTCAGGTTTACTCTGCTTCGAATCACTCGACTCTAATTCCTTCCCAAGATGCAACAAAACCTGCTGTTGAGAAAGAGCCAGAGCCTTTAATTCTGAAATTTGTACATTGACTCGTGTTATTTCATTTTTCTGAGATGTGAGCTGATCATGCATCGCGTGAACTTCCCACAGCAGTTCATCTCGTTCCAATGTACTCGGAATAACATGAGCTTGCAATTCTGTTGTTGGCGCAATAGCCTTCACTTTAAAAGGTGAACGCAAATCTTTCTTTCTCAGCATTCCAAGCCAAAGGTTATGAACATAAGAGTGAATCCCATGACTTGACCGAATAAATGCCTTCGAACTCCAGGACGCATTCTTCCTGAGAAACACAAAAACGTCACGTAGTGAAGAGATCAGTACAGTCCCAGTTCCCACAAAAGTTCCACGACAGACCGTTGCCCATGCTTGGAGATATGTTCCTGCATGCGAAAAGCCTTCACGAATTACCTGAATGCCTTTCCCTAATAATTCAATGCAGACAGATGATGACTCACCTCCAACTTGAATTCGTAACTGGACATTCTCTTGAGATATTTTAGTTTGCGACTTATCGCCATCCGTCGGAAGAATTTGAATGAGATTCATCGGCTGTTCTGTTTTCTTCCAACTCATGTTCATGAGCTTTACTCCATTTTTGTAGTGAGAAGTATCAGGTATGGTTCAGCATCCACATTGTTACAAATAATTGTTGCAATACCCAGAAATACCATTAGCATTAGAACCATATTTCTAGGTGTCTCTATATTTATTACTCTTATTCTCCCCTAGTGTCAATGGACAATATCGAGTATGAACGGATAACAAAGTAAGTATTTTGTAGGTACAATTCAACGTGATCTATCCTCTTCAATGTTAATGTAAAGCTTTAACTAAAAGCATGAAGCCAAAAATTAAAGCCCTATCTCCATTGAATCAACATAGATGATGACCCTTCAGATTATAACAATCTAGTCACTTTTGGAAACGCAAGTACGTGGAAAAGTGAATAATGATCAGTGAGGATAGCAAGGATTTAAAAATTCCGGTCTCTTTATGGAGTTCTTTCCCCAGAAAACATTAGCAGTAAAACCATGACCATAACCTACGGGACATTACCTGATTTCTTTTGTCAATTCCCTCAATAAAGACACAGCCTCACTTATTAACCATGGACATAAACATGCGCCCCCTCAATTTTCCTTCTCTTCTTCCTGTGATTATTTTTAGTCTTTCAGCGTTTCTTCCTGGATGTCTTGCACTGCCTCAGATTGAAACACCTATCCATCAGAGTTCAGAAGGGCAAATCATGCTTAAGACCTTCACACAACCAACTGATGAATCTTCCCACCCTACTGATGTCAGTCCTATCCTGATACACAAGGTCTTACACGGACTTCGAGTCCAGCAAGATAAGGGATTATTGGATTCATTATTGAACGGAGAAAGCCAAGCCCTCGAGGTATTCAATCAACAAGAAGTGCAATTCTTAACTCCTCATCTGCGGAATGCTCTTGCACAGTCCACCCCTGAGGAATACGTGTTCTTCCAAGTCACGAACAATAAAAATCCCATTCAAACAATTACAAGTGGGAGTCTCTACCGCTCAAACAATCATCTTCTACTGGGGTTACAGCAGTTCAAGGCCAATAAGCGCCGCACAACGTTATCGTCAAAGTCTAGCGTTTCCCCTTCTCGTATTCAACGGTGGTCATTACTCTTTTTACCAGAAGGTGCCGCATTTCAAAACCTGGATTCCACAAAGACCAATCCGATCCTTTCCAAAATAGGCAATGTAACGATAGACATCAATCTCCTTCTCAATATGTCTCATTCAAAAAAAGCTAGACCTGAAAAACAGCTATCGCCTCAGCCAAGGCCTCATAAGCAAGACAGGGAAAACATTCAGAATTTAGAAAAAGAGTTAGGAGACTTACAACAGCAGCTTGAGAAACAAAACCAAAAACTCAGGAAACTTGAACAGCGCTTAGAATAGAGGAGAGATCCTAAAATCGATAGAGTGCCTCAAGTCCATTATCGTGAGAAATCAGGATGAGGCGATCGATATTTTTCAATAGCCCACTGAATAATCGTCACTAACCCGAGTAACACACACCCCAACAATACATCTGTTGGCCCCGTTGGCCAATCCAGTTGAAACGAAACCAGAAACCCACAAAAGGCCAACAGCATTCCGACTCCCGCCGAAAGAAGTGGGGCCATCCACATCCCGACATTCAGTCGCATAGCCACCATAGGCGGGAGTAGCAAAAATCCAAATGTCACCAAAGGACCAACAATCAACACTCCTAAGGAAATTGTCACACCCACAATCCAATAAAGTAATAGATCCCAAACCCATACATGCTTTCCCAAGGAAATAGCCAAATCCCGATCGACGGACACAAGCAAAAGTTCCCGTCGAAACCACCAGAGCAATGAAACGATACCGGCTAAACACGTCGATAAAAGAATAATTTCTGAATCTGAGATAGCAATAATCTGTCCTTGAAAAACGCGAAGAGCACCAACTTCAGGAATTCTGTCTGATGCTAAGAGAAGTATTGTTACCGACCCAGCCAGGACATACAGCACCCCCAATCGTCCTTCTAGCACACCACGGCCATTTCGCTCCAGAGCAGCTAACACGATTAAGGTTCCAGTCGTAAGAACGGTTGATCCAAGGAATGCGAGTCCAAAGTCACTATGCGAGGTATCGGGATGAAATGTGGCATGCCAGAATATGGCTACGGCAATGCCGGCCGCGGACACTGAAGGTAACGTCACCCCAAGAAAAACCATGCGCCGCACATACATGAGTCCCCCCACAATTGGTAGAACCATGCCAGCTAAAAGCCCACCATACAATGAATTTCTCAATACATAGGAGGGATCTAAGATTTGAAGAAGTTCACTCAAGGGCAGCCTCTTCCTCGAACGCCCTCCTAGCTCGGCTTATTGACACTGTCAGATTAAACTGTTTTCGCCTTAGGCTGTGACCTTCAATGCTAAGGACCTCCTGAAGAACACCACCCAATGTTGGGAGGGCATGATCTGCCCAGATGATCGCAAGGTTTGCATTCATTTGTATTTTCGTGAACAACGCCAGCATTGTTTGAATTGATTGTTGATCAAGACTCGCTAACGGCTCGTCTAACAGCAAAATATCAGGATCAGACGCGAGAGCTCGTGCAATCAGAACGCGTTGCTGTTGCCCTCCTGACAGAAGAGCGTAGGGTTCATATTGAAAGGACAACGCATCCATTTCGTTCATGCTCCAACTCACACGATCTCGGGCTTCCGAACCAAGCATTTGCCAGGGTCTCAGTGATCCATAGGTTCCCATTTCAACAACCTCTCGTGCCTTCAATGAAAACAACCCATTCAGCAGAGCGCGCTGTGGAATATACCCCACTTTAGCCTGACTCCCATTCGGTTTTCTGGCAAGCTGAAAACTACCACGCAATAACGGAAGTATTCCGGCAAGGGTTTTCAACAGGGTCGTTTTCCCTGAACCATTTTCTCCAACTAAGGCCATAGATGCCCCGGAATTAATAGTCAAAGAAATATCGTGCAGCACGGCTTTCTCCTTAAAGCCAATATGTGCGTTCTGAAGTGTGAGGAGTAGAGGCATAAGGGTCAATCGTTGGATTGATCGTTTCTTGACTGAACGGCTGCTAACAAAGACTCTAAATTGAAGGTAATAAGATCTTCATACGTTTGCACCCCTGGTGCGCCTCCAACCATAATCAGAAACTTGGCCACCCGTGCCCCCGTTTCTTCGGCCACCCAATTTGGAAGTTGTTCACTAAAATAGGGCTCTCGCAACACAAGCTGAATGTGCTCCCGTTTCATTTTCTCCACCAACTCCACGAGATGACGCTGAGTTGGCTCAACCCCTGGCCTTATTTCAATATGCCCGGCTTCTTTCAACCCAAAGCGCTCAGCGAAGTAAATCGTATCCTGATGATAGGAAATAAAAGACAATCCCTTCAGGGGAGCAGCAAGCTTTAACCACACCGTTAATTGGGCATCAATTTCATTCTCAAATTCCTTCAAATTCTCCTGAAAAATTCCTTTTCCACTTGGGTAGACTCGCTCGAGACCCTCAGCAATGGCTCCTGCCATTAACTTGGCGTTCACAGGATCCAAATTAAAATGTGGATTGCCTAAAGGATGTAAATCACCATCACGCCGCGAGAGAACCTGAGGGATTTGCTTCGGGGACACCTTCACGGAAGAATCAATATACCCTGGATTTCCAGGAAGGATCCGTGGATTGCGAGCCACATCAATCAAAGCCCTCAACCACGCATGTTCGTTTTGAAGCCCCATCACCACAAGCACATCAGCTTGGTTTAATTTCGGAAGAAAGCTTGGCTTAATGGGTACACCATGGGGGTCTTCGAGCCCCTTAGCCAAACTTTGGACATCAACCAAATCCCCTCCTATTCTCATTGTGAAATTGGCCAAGTCAGGAATGGAAGTTACGACCTGGAGACGACCACCTTCCTCGATGGGTGGTCGTCCAGACATGCCAAGGTTAGCACACAGAACAAGGATCAGTAGCAGGCAATAGACACATCCTCGTAAGGAGACCGATCGACCCCGATTAGTCTCTCTCAGTAAATCCATGTTGATGACTCCCTATGACGACCTGCCATTGAAATAATACTTGATTATTCGTTCCAAGCGAATTGCCATACTTCGAATGATTGTATTGTAAAGTAAATCGTTGGAACTCACTTGGATAAAATGTGAGATAAGGTGAAAACGTCAAAGCATCAGTACGGTTCCCTGACGAATTGACGGTCGTTCCGGCCAATCCCGTTTGAGGATTGGTCACTAAGGCTGGCTCACTGGGCAATTGGTGATAGTCAATTCGAACGCCCGGTCGCCATCGTTTACTATACCGATATTCTAAATAGGTATAGCCTCCCCATGATCCACTAGAAACCGTATTCCCGAACACATCTCGCCGCCCCTGCCCAAAATCGTAAATGATCTCCCCATGAAGAGAAAAACTTTGCCGCATCCCGCGTCCCAAGGGATACCAGCGGTAGTGAAAATCCATATTGAACACATGACGGTCGATCGGATCATCACTACTTACCCCTAACAACGCATCACCCATTGCCTCCGGCACACGTGACTGTGGGGTATAAAGACCAGAGAACCCAACTTCAATATTATGATCATCATTCAAATCAACATAGGTCCGGATCGAACCAAAGATGACGCTTCCATGAATCACCTGTCGACGAAGACCCGCTAAAGGCCCTTCCCCCGGAAGACCAAAATTAAATCCATAGCCGGTATTGACTTGCAGATAAAAAGAGGCAGGAACGAGCCAAGTCACCTCAATTCCATCAGTTCGGTTGCCATTGCCAAAAATCTGAGCTAATGAAGGTGGCACATCGATTTGAGGAAGATCGTGCGCATGGCGTCGACCGAGAAATCCCCAATCTGAAAAGAACCTCCCCCCTCGAACAGATAGGTTAAATGGGAGACTCGTGGATTGAATCGCCGCCTCTTCAATTTCAAAAAAGGCTTTTCCAAATTCCTCGGTTCCTCGCGAATTAATACCTTCGGCATGTCCGGAGGCAATGAGATAGGCCCGCGTGAAGGGATCGACTTCAGCTGAGGCAAAAAGTTCAATAGTTCGAAGGGCTGAAGAGAAACCCGCAGGCAGTCTATTCCCAACATCACCCCCCGTATCCGCACCATCAACACCTCCAAATCGCTGACGCCGTTGGGTGTAACCAAAGATTGTCTCCACTACGAGTCCAATCGCTGGGTTAAAGCGATTAAGGAGTTTTTGCTGTTGAAGAATCGCCGATTCTCGTAACCCAGGAGGCTCATCAAGTTCGATGGGCACAGCCATGGGCATACCGCCAGTGCGAGGATTCAAATCCTTAGGTTGAATCGTGGAATCCACTCCAGGCAATCGTTCTTCAAGAACACTCCGCTCCTTTGCCGCGAGATCCGATTGAGCAACTTGTACCCAAGATTGCTTGGAATGAGACGACTGGCGTTCTTTATCGTTAAAAACACTTTCTGCTTCAACTTGAGAAAGGACTCTTTCCGTCCGTTGCCCGAACTCCTCTGCCCTTGCCCCCACGGAATCGTACATGACAATTAGTAAAATAACACTAAGTGCCACATGAGACGTAAGCCATGAATGGCTCATTTTTTTTTGTAACATATTCGTATCTTTCTTCTATAGCATGCCATGAAGATGCACGAGCACACGTGCACAGACTTCACGGTATAGCCGTCGCCAGCTAGATCATTAATGAATGTGTCGGAATAAACAGAAGGGATTAAGAAAAAGGTGGGGGACGGGGGGACTGAACTGATGGAAAAAAGTAGGGAATAAATACGGCATTCGATGCCATTTTCCTGGGAAGGTTATCAAGTGCCAACAAATCAGCCAACGGCTTTTCTAGAACGAATACTCCATTGGAATGCTGCTGGACCCACTGACAGAGATCGAATTCAGAATGTTCGTGACCATCATGATCCACTTCCGCAAAAATATGATGAATCTCGAGTGTTCCTGCAAAAGGGAGCAGACAGAAGAACAGGAGTCCCGTCAGAAGGACATACCTGCTAGCAGTGATTCTGGTGAAAAGATGAAAATGAGGGTTCATACAGGTGAAAACTTAGCAAAGGCTTGAAACTCTGTCAAGGTTATTGCAAATGCTTTGCAAATAAACTGAAGGACCATCAGTTATCGCGAAATTTAAAAACGAACCCACAAAAGAAGAAGATAGGCGGACTAGAAATTACCCATGACACCACTCACCACCTTCAGGAGTTGATAAATGGTCGGGCCAAGAGTGGCAAAGAAAATCCCCGGTAAAAAACAAATGATTAAGGGAAATACCAGCTTCACTGACAATCCCTGCGCGTGGAGCATCGCGGCTTCCTGACGACGATACCGCAATTCATTGGCTTGACGACGCAGCGTATGAGCAACATTTGAACCCAGTTGTTCACTTTGAAGTAATGAAGATACAAACAGAGAGATGGATGGGGTTGGAAGTCGAAGTGCGAGTCGTCGGAAGCAAACCAATCGAGAAATTCCCAGAAATGTTTCTCGCTGAAATACTCGAAACTCCTTTGCTAACGTTCGATGCGGGGATTGTGAGCTGAGAATTTTCGCCAATGCCAAGTCAAAGTTCATTCCGGCTTCTGCCAAAGTAGCCAGAAGATCAAGGAAAAGAGGTAAATCATTCTCAACAGCTTGAATACGTCGATGTCGAATTTCTCGAACAATAAAAATCGGACTCGCTCCAATCGCACAAAACAGGATCCAGGGAATGACATACCCAATAAAAACAAGGCCTCCTCCAGTTTTCCCAGGACCAACTGCTAGGAATTGTATGACTGCATCAGCAACTCCAAAATAATTGATCGCTGATAAAATACAGAGAGCAGTCCATGTTGAGACCACCATTGCACCAAGAAATACCAACGTCGCAGACGATTGGCGAAAACCAGCACCAGCAAGCCAACGCCGAACGCGACTGCGACGTTCCCTTCTCCCTACTCCCTCACTCACCCTCGGCGTTTCAGAAAATTCACTGATCAACTTCACACTTTGATGGCGCCGATATAATGAAACCACCCCCAACAAACACGTGCATAGACTCAAGAGAAGAGTGATCACTGCCAAAACTTGAGACATGGAAATCCTTTAAAATTTAATTTGGCTCAGTTTCGAAATCCAAGCAATCCCTATCGTTTGCGCAATGATAGCGAACGCACCCAAATATGACCCGACGGGGGTTGTCAAGAACTCTTCCATCCCATCAGGATTGACATGCCACATCAAAAAGGCCAATCCATAGGTGATCAGTAAGATCGCTAACACAGATAATTGTGACTCAACGCTCTGCGTTCGAATTCGTCGCTCCAACTCCATACGACTCCTGACAACGGAACTCACATTCACCAAGGTATTGGCCAAACTGCCTCCACTCCACCACTGCACAGAGAGAATTGAAGAGAATAATTGAAACGTTTCGAGAGGGATTTGCTTAGCCAATTGCTGGATAACAGTCGGAGGATCGTCACCTAGCCGAATCCGTCCCACGATATCTCGTAAATACGGCTGTAACGGAATGGCTGTTTCATGCATCGCCATTTCTAATGTTTTGGGCAATGCCATGCCGCTCTGGAGAAGGCCAACAATAAGGTCGATGGAGTCTGCAAGTTGTTGCTCAATCGCTTCTAGCTGACGCTTGATATACTGAGCTTCAATTAAATAACTTACCACTCCAACGAGCAAGCATACCGCTAAGGCAACCGGGATTGGGACCTGTGCGAAGAGAAATATGAAAGCCATGACTCCGCCACTTAATATGAGGGGCAGGAAACGATGCCTTCGAGGAAATGTGACAATCTTTCGCTGCTGACGCTTCTCACGAAACGTGGTCATGCGGCCCTCTAGCCGTTTGAGGTGTCCTTTTCTGAGGTGAAGATCCCGCCAGGCATAACCGGCGACTGACGCCAATATTATAAATATGATGACGAGACTCGTTTCAGGCCACCGCATTGTGATTTCGTGCTTCAAAAAGATGAAAAGGCACGTCCAATCCTAAATCCTGAAATTCTAAAATCATTCGTGGAACAATCCCACTCGAACCAAAATACCCCTTCCCTCCCTGATTTTGAAATCCAGGACGATGATAATGAAAGATATCCTGCATAAGAATCTTAGCCCCCTCTCGACCAACCACTTCAGATATTCGCTCGACTCGCCTCAGTCCATCCTCAAATCGACGGACATGAACGACCAAATGGATCGCAGAGACGATTTGCTCTCGAATCGCAAATGAAGGCAAATCAGAACCAGCCATCATAACCATGGTTTCTAAACGCGACAGAGCATCGGGCGGCGAATTGGCATGAATCGTACTCATGCTCCCTTCATGGCCTGTGTTGAGAGCCTGCAACATATCAACCGATTCTTCACCACGAACTTCACCAACAATAATACGATCCGGACGCATTCGAAGTGTATTAATCAAGAGGTCACGAGTCGTGATTTTCCCTCGACCTTCCACATTCGCTGGTCTATTCTCTAAACGAACCACATGTTCCTGATCAAGCGCCAATTCCACCGTATCTTCTAACGTCACCACACGCTCATGAGACGGGATGGCTTCAGCAAGGGCACTTAAAACGGTGGATTTCCCCGCCCCAGTTCCACCTGATATCAGGATGTTTTTTTTAGCACGGACTGTAAGCTCGAGAAATGCAATCATTTCATGAGACAACACCTCCAACCTGACTAAATCCTGTTTTCGTATTCGATGTTGTCCAAACCGCCTGATAGACATCGTTGGTCCGTCAGTGGAGACTGGAGGAAGCGTGGCATTTACCCGGGTACCATCAATCAACCGTAAGTCAGCCATTGGCCAAGATGCATCAATTCGTCGCCCCATTTGCGATGCAATTCGTTCAATCACTCTCGCAATATGCTCTCGATTTAAAAATCTGACCTCAGTCAATTCAAGCCGTCCAAAACGTTCCGCATAGACGTGCTCTGGACCATTGACCAGTATGTCTGTGACGGCAGGGTCTGCCAACAAAGGAGCTAAGGGACCTAAGCCAATCGTCTCTTCTGTTAATTCATCGGCAAGACGTCTCCGTTCGTCTTCATTGAGAGGGATATGCTCCTCGGAGAGCACTTGGGACGTAAATCTCTGTATGGCCTGCGACACCTCCTGCCCACTTCCTCCATAAAGATTTTGCTCACCAATTTCTAATAACATTCGCTCCTGAAGCATGCCCTTAATAGCAATATAGTCAGCTTGAGCCCCAGGTATCGCTCGTTTATCTTTATCAATTACCTCGATAAACATATTAGATGACACACGATTACGAGCATGCCGCAATCGTGTGATGAGACCCGTAGTCAAGGGTCGATCCAAGCGTTCTCGAGAGAGATTCAACTTTACAGAGTGATCATTCTGTACAGGTTTACCCACGCCACCATCCCCCAACCAGTTCAGTCACTTGTTGAAAAGATGAATCAGATGGTGATTTGCATAATTCCCCCTCTCCCAAAGTAGTGAGGCCCTCTATTTCTGAACAAAGATGTTGGAGACTTCGTAGAAACCCAAATCGATGTGAGCGACCAAGACTATAAGGTTCTCCAGAATTGGCAGCCGCGATTAATTTCTTTTCATATGGGAAAACATGATCAAATTGACGGAGTAAACGTTCTTCAATGTCAGATGGGCTCAGATTGCCAGTAAAGGATGGGTAGTTTTGATTGAGAACCAGACGTTGTTTTTCTTTTGGAATTCCCAAGTTTTGGAGAATAGGAAGTAATTTTGACGTCGCAATAACATTTGGTGCCGTACCTTGCATGACGAGATACACAAGGTCTGAAAGGTCCAACACCGACAAGGCAATATTGTCGAGAATGGGAAACGTATCAATAATGACATAATCAAAAGCCCGACGAGCTAAATTGAGAATCCGATACATCGACTCTCCATCTACTTCTGCTCCCTCGACGGCATCACTGGGTGCGGCTAGTACATGCAAACCAGATTGATGACCAATGGTTAATTGTCGAAGCATGGTTTCATCAAGACGACCCTTTTCCCGAACCGCATCAATTAATGACGTCGAAGACGTAATATCCAACATCACCGTACAGACCCCAAATTGGACCGATGCATCAATCAACAACACCCGCCCAGGATGAGACGAAGCGAGTAAACTTGCCACGTTGACGGCTAAGGTGGATTTCCCGACTCCACCTTTATTCCCCATGAACGAGACAATTTCCCCCAAAACTGACGGCTTGGCAGAACATGGGGACTCTAATCGATCAAGTAATTGCCTGAGTTCAGTGCTGGATAGGGGATGCCGTAGAAAATCATGAACATTTGAACGAATAGCTTCGATCACGACTGAACTTTCAGAATCGATCTGACCTGGTCGATACATGGCAGCCACGATAGTCTCAGGGTGCATCTGATGAATCTCTTGAGCAAATTGTTTAAGGCCATTAAAATCACTATCCATATCAACGCAAATAAGGTGAGGTTGGCGATTGACAGACAGCTCCCCAGCACGTCTGTAATCCGTGGCATAGGTAGTCACACAATGTCGACTTGTTATGCCTTGTAGGGCCGCCTCAAACTCCATTGGTAGCCCCTCATCCTCACCAACCACGACAATTTGCACATTCTTCTCCATATTGGCTCCTATGAAATGATAATGGGAGAGAGCAAGATTCCCCGCACTCTTGGATTGATTGAGAAGATTTGAAAAAATGCTTCTTGTTTTAACTGTGAAAACTCTCTCGTCAGTTGCGTGGAGACATTAAAATCGGAAAAGCCTGTCTTTTTTATGACGGGGGATGTCTGGAAAAGCCTTCGATTAATATCCACATGTCCAAATCCAACAACAGACTCATCGATCCAGACCAGTTGAATGATTGCCTCATGGCCAGAGAGGTCAACCTCCGACTTCCTATGAGGCCTAGGACGGTGAAACCCATCTCCACGATAGCTCGCACCTTGACTCATCTGATCAAACCTCTGATCGTTCACATATATTTCACAATGCGAACCCAACATTCCAAAGGCTCTCAGTTCGACCAACAGGATGTCCGAAAATTCTTGTTTACGCACTCATAGTAAGACTCCAGACATTGAGAAATGCTTGGGATTTGATAATCCCGCCAACTCTACTGACATAGCTTTGGGGCAACGGTCTACAGTGGCACCTATGGATGTCACATGCATAAACTTCAATCTTTATGCCAAAGGAAACGCGTGAAGTTCACGTAAAAACAAACAGACGTAACTGCGCACAACCAACAAGAAGTAAACCCACCAGGCAAATATTACCTTCCGACTAGGCAAGGTTTGTCAGCGTAGAGAAATCTCCACTCCCCACACCAAAGAGTCGTTAAGATCAAGCAAGGAACAGAGGGGTCTCAAAACTTGAGATTGATCGTCGCTCTAAACATTTACGGAGATTCATATACGAACCGAGAAAGAGTAGAGGAGCTATCGTTTCTAGATACATCGATTTGAGCCGTCCGTCATTCTGGACATGTGGAAGGTCTCTCCATGAATACTCCATTAGTGAAATGGGCGATACTTTTCATGATCATCGTATTAGCACAGCATTTTGTATTTACACATGTGGCCTATGATGCGGTGAAAATTTTTGATATCAAACAGATCCTTTCCGCCCTGGACTTTACTCAAACAAAGGACCGTGGAACACATGAAATCATTGAAGGAGAAATCAGTATTCCGCTTACGAAAAAACGTGGCGCATGGCTCGTTGAAATTGAATTCAATGATTTATATGAAGCCACATTAATTGTTGATACTGGAGCAAGCATCACCGCACTCTCCGAAGATCTCGCTTTTGACATAGGGCTCACTCCAGATCCTCGCTACGACCCCGCCTCCTTCAAAACGGCAAACGGAAATACCCATGCGTGGCTGACACACATTCAGACGGTTCGCGTTGGTGAGGCATCCATGAAGAACCTCAGGGTCGCGATCATAGATTTCTCAAATCATTCCGCAGATAGCATCAGTGGATTATTAGGCCTCAACTTTCTTGATCAATTTGATTGGCGACTGGATCAAGAACATGAAACTCTGCTTCTTCAATCAAAGTCCTAGCCTAGACCACAGACTCAGATGCTCCCACCCCGCCTAGAAAACGTTTAAGGCCATTTCGCGTCATAATCCAGCATACATCTTCCAGATAGAAGCAAAAACAACAATAAGAAGCCTGGGAACGGCGGAATTCTTGACAATTCTAGAAGACTCTATGGTAATAGTACTTGGAAGCTATTTATTCACAATTACCCATGAATACCCACTATGAAATTCTTCATATACTCAGACAATTTAAATCCTACCCAGTTGAAACGACGCGCTCCAGAACACAAATTTCTCTATAATGCCTACCTACAGGATCACACCATCGAATTCAGCCGATGGTCATCTCAATGGCGTGGTGGATTAGCCACCATTACTCCGTCTCAAGGTGAGCGAGTGTGGGGTGTGGTAATTGAAATAACAGAAGAAGATCTCAAAGAGTTAGATAAATTTGAAGGGGATCTGCCAGAAGGTGCCTTTCGACATTTAGAAGTCAATGTCGTGAGTGAAGACGAACAAAAAGAATTGGTAAACACCCATGTCGCCCATCCCATTGGAAAATTTAAGGCCAAAGACCATTACCTCGATTGGGTCATTGCCGGAGTACGGCATTGGAAACTTCCAGATGAATGCTTAGAAATGTGGCAACTCTTCCGCCCCCAGTAAGACCTCTAATTCGCTACAACTTCCTTTGTCACAATTGCCTGAATTCAAACGGTGAGAAAACCACGACAATCATTAATGTACCAGATAAATCAAGGAGGACTTCTACATGCCAAAACCTAAATATCATATTCTAGTCTGCACAAATTCACGGCCACCCGGCCACCCCAAACCATCGTGTGGAGCATCTGGCTCCCAAAACCTTCTCATGGCTCTCAATATGGGATTGATTGAACGAGGCGTTCAACCTGGCGAAGTTCTGGTCACAGGCTCAACCTGCCTTGGCCCATGTGAACAAGGCCCAACGGTTGTCGTATACCCAGACGGCACCTGGTATTCGCAAGTGAAAGAAACCGATGTGGCCAAAATTCTTGATGAGCACATCAAGGGTGGTCAACCTGTGGCAGACCTGAAGCCTGATGCCGTCTGGGGATAAAACAAGAGTTTGTACCGCCATGTCTGAACATACTCATACGTCAAGTCCAGCAGAGGGACAGCAACCGCGACCATCTCACCTTGAACATAAGGACCATGGACCGCAAGATATTGGGTGCATGGTCATTACGTGTAGCGACACACGTACCCCAGAAACCGACACCAGTGGCCAACTGATTCAACAACTGCTTGATCAACGCCGTCATCGCCTTGCGGCTTATCATCTTATTAAGGATGAACCAACAGAAATCCAGCAGCTACTCAAAGACGCTGCTGGGAATAAAGCTGTTGAGGTCGTATTGATTAACGGAGGAACAGGCATTTCGAGGAGAGATGCCACATTCGAAGCCGTTGATGCACTTATTGAAAAACGACTCGATGGATTTGGCGAGATCTTTCGGTACCTGAGTTACAAAGAAATTGGGTCACCAGCCATGCTGAGCCGAGCCACAGCTGGTCTCTATAAAGGAAAAGTTATTTTCTCAATTCCTGGGTCACGAGGGGCCGTCCAATTAGCTATGGAAGAACTCATCCTCCCAGAAATAGGACATATTGTTGGAGAAATGAGAAAATAGTACTAGAACATTGAAACCAACGCCTATCCCTGTCAGTAGAGCAGCTTCCCTTCTGCGACCATCACCACCTGCCCGCCAACTTTCACTGATTGGATCATATCATCATCAGAAAAAACATGAATGAGGATTCGCGAGGGTCGATCAATTTCATACCCTTGCTCGGCAATAATATCTGTCGTTGGCCTCACCTCCACAACCCCGTTCTTCACTAAATACGCGCCAAGTGCCCCACTGGCACTTCCTGTTGCAGGGTCTTCATCAATGCCAATAGGCCTCGCAAACATTCGAGTATGGACCGTAGAGAAGTCTTCAACAGTCATCGTGCTATAGGGCATGATACCGTTGGCCCCAAAACGATGACAAATATCCACAATCGCACCATGCTCAGGAACGATAGACTTGACAGCAGTCAACGTTCGAAGGGGAACGATCATAACTGGGAGGCCCGTGGAGACAACTTCAATGGGAAACTGTTGCGAACAGATGGATGTATTCTTAATGCCTAGCGCTTGAGCAATATCAAAATGATCTTCGACTCGGTCAATAGTTTCAATGAATTGGGGTTGAGGCTGTGACATGATAACTTGATCAATGACTCCACTGAGCACATAGAGTTCTGCCGAAAACACGCCAATATTACATTCATATTGAACGCGTGTAATCGGCTCTTCCATTGTAAGATGATTGAGCATACCCAACACATAACATGTCCCCAAGACCGGATGACCTGCAAATGGAATCTCATGCGTTGGAGTAAATATACGTAGCTTGAAATGCGCCTTTGACTCTGTCGGAGGTCGAACAAATACCGTCTCGGAAAGATTCATCTCTCGAGCGATCTTCTGAAACTCGCGGTTCGAAAGATCTGGAGCTTGAGGGAAAATGGCGACAGGGTTTCCGCCAAATGCGACATCGGTAAATACGTCAGCTTGATAAAAAGAAAGAGAGCGACTTGATTCGTCCATCTTGGACCAGGGGGAATTAAGTGAATACTAGGCCTCGGGGGTCAACATGCACATAGCATCGCCTGAGAGATGGTCACATCACAATTAGGCAGAAAGCGACAACGTTTCATAGGATTGTGCTACAGGATTTCTGACATAATCCTCAACAAAATTATTTAAACTCCCACTTCGATACAGACGAGTATTGGCAAATTTTGTATTAATCTTATGTAAAACCTTCACTTTGACTTTTGTCTTTTTGACAAACTCATCTAAGGTCACACCCGTAATATCAATTTGTCCACCCCGACCTGACTCCATAACAGACTTCGGAATATGAATGGTCTTTTCGTTGGTCAGACGTTTGGCAATATCTTCAAATGTTAGCAAAACGGTACAGTCGGAATCACCGCCAAGCATGGCATTGGGTACATACAAAAACTTCGCACGTTTTTTCCGAAAGATATTTAAAATTTTATAGACACTCCCCGCCATCACAACGGAATCTTTCTTTTCGAGTTCAAGAGAATCAAATAGACTCACAATACGCTTTCTATTCAGAAAGGCTGTGACATAGGCCTCAGTATGTATCGTCGTCAGGTTTGGAAGTCCAGCATCATAGATGCGTTCAGCTTCGACTCCCAGATGTCGACGCCCTTGACGCATGAGATCCGACGTCGAGTCTTTCAACCCACGAACTGGGGTCAGACATCCCATCCATAACACACATTTCTGATTAATTTTTGAAATCGTTTCAGCATCTTTCGACATGGTATGCTCATCAAAAGAATAAAAGTTGGCAGACGAAACAGCAGGGCCATCCAAGACCTTCATGAGATGCTTAAAGGAAGGTGCATGGGGCATGAGTTGCTTCCGGTACTCGCCAAGTGTAATGACCGATAATTCAAAGTTAATACGTCCAGGATATCGTTCGGCTAATTGATGAATCTTTGGGACATGGACAAATCCCACAGTAAAGAATTGAATTTTCTTATCCGTATATGTCAAAAAGTCCTCAACCCATTCCATTGCTTTGGGATGCAAAAAAAGGTCAGTCCATTCCATGTATTCATTCCCACCAAGACACCAATATTGTAAGGGATTCGTAGTCTTCGTGTTGAGGTAATTCATAATGAAGTCCCAATCACCTTGAGTCGTCATTGGCGGCTCTAAGGTTTCACGATAGGAATGGTCAATTTCATAGCAAAACTCACATTTCACTGGACAATTCTTCCCAAGGCTGATTGGAATTTTCCCTGAGTCCATTTCCCGCCGTAGGACTTCGCGATAGTCCTTTCCTTCAAGCACTTTGGTTTGTTCCAGCATTGGGATCGTTCGGTTCATCTCATTACCTTTACTCGTCCAACGTCATCCGTTGATAAGAATTGACAGTTCAGAAGTGAGTTTGACAGACTTTCGCATGGCCTTAACCATCTTGACCCTAGAGGATTCACATGAAGACCGATGTATTAGAAAAAGCCACAGCTCTCTTTGAACTACCAGAAGACTATGACATCGAAAGCCTCAGTGCACGTTACAAAAAATTGCTATATACCTGGCATCCGGCTCGCTATGCCAGCCTCACCAACAATCCTCGAAAGTACATGGAAATGTATAAAAAAGGCGAGACAAAAACAAAAGAGATACATGACCACTATAAGATCCTTCTCGAAAAACTGGAGAAATAAGGAGTCATTGAGGAAAAGAGTGAGATGAGAGAGAATGACGACACAGACAACCCATCGAAAGGGTGCCGCTTAAGGTTCTCCTCGTCTTATCACATCGCCTAGGGCGTTGCATGACTGACCACACGGCTCATGCCAGCTTCCCCTTCTTTTTCAGACGACTCGACTTTTGCCATGGGCCAGGTAATGAGACCTTGTACGCCATCTGTCCGAGGAACTTCTTGTCCGACTTTAGTCGCATAAATTTGTGGAAGATAATTTGAGCCATATTTCGAAATATACAAAAAGACATGTTCCCTGGCATTCACCCGAACGGCCCAGGGCTCAAAGTCATTTTTATAAAACTCTTCACACAGCTCCATGGCATCACGACAGCTAACCCCGGTAGAGTCATTCAACGTATAGTAATAATCTAATGGCAAATCATACTCGTCTTGCTTGTGAATGGTAATCCCAAATTTCTCAGGATTACGTACCATTGGTGTGTGGCGGTAGGCCACAAAATAAAAAAGCTCGGTTGAGTGGATGAACCGTTTATTGTCAAGGAGAAATTGCCTGGTTTCCTCAGCTTCATCTCGAGATTCACCAGGAAATCCATAAAATGCCATCACATGATTCCAGATTCCTGCCTTTGCCGCTTCTTTTAAGTTATTTTCAATGACACTTTTCTTGGCATGTTTATCCATGAGTTCAAGAACCCGCTCATTCGCTGACTCCATGCCATAGTAAAGAGTGCAACAACCTGCCTTTACGGCTTGCTTCCAAACTTCAGGATCTTGCAGTGATTCTTCAAAGCGAATGAGTGTCGTCCACTTTATTCCGACTTCCTGCTCGATCAGCAATTGCGATACTTTTTTAAAGAGCGATGGAGGATAGGACTCGTCAGCAAATAGAAAATGCTCAGCTTGATATCTTTCTTTAAGGGCAGCGACCTCGCGAACCACATCAGCAGCCGGCTTACCACGATATTGATCAAAGTACCCTTGTCCGTGATCGCAAAATGTACATTTCCCCCAGTAACAGCCTCGCGTCGCTAAATACGGAAGGATACGGACAGGAACAAAGTACGTATCTAGAGGCAATCCCTCAAAATCAGGAAGGGGTAACGAGGTCGTTTTTTCAGTATAGACTTCTTCATTGACTTGAATTTTTTCACCATCCTGATACATTAAATTCGGAACGGCCTTCCACTCACGCTCACCAGCCAAGGCTTCCAATAGCCACAGCAAGGCATGCTCACCTTCATACAGAATCGCTGAATCAAAGAGCGAGGTAAAAAATTCTTTTTGTTTCGGAATTTCTTCTTGAAGACGAGTAATCACATTTCCACCAACGGTCACGTGGATATGCGGAAATGCCGCTTTAATCATTTTACAGAAAGTTAATCCAGCCATCAGTTGCATCTGCGTGCCAATAGAAATACCCACAACTTCAGGCTGCTCCTTGCTCACAGCGGGGAGAACTAACTGCTGACAGACATCTCGGTAAACATTCACTTGCTCGTCATCGAGACAGGCAAACACTTCCTTGGCTACTCCAGATCTATACCCTAAATTACTTTCCATTGGATAGAAAACAAGAGACGCAGGATAGTAGGCGGCTGAGATATAATGCATCACTTCCCTAAACACATTCAGCGCAGACTCTAACTTCTCGGCATCGTAGAAATCTTCACCGCGTGTCACAAACTTGGCATGCTCCACACGATCAACTAAATCCATCACATCAACATCAGCCTTAGACTCTAAATACGCAAGTTGGGATTGTTCCTGTTCCGTGAGTCCTGGTCCAGACTGCTCCTTCCCTTTCAGAGCCTTTCGCTGTTGATCCATCCTGATATTCACCCAAATCAGGAACGTATCACTAAAGAACCAATCATACATTTCAATATTGATGTCTTTCTGAATCACTTCATGACCATGTTCCCGGAGCACAGCTGTCAAACTGGGCAAAGCCAAATAGGGTGCGGTTGGCACCCATTCTGGCGGAAAGAGCAACATGGTCTTAAATTTCCTCTTAGACTCAGGAGGAAGAGCGGGTGTGTCGACATGTATTAAAGCAGATGACATAGTGGCATTCCTGACATAATATTTTATGAGGCAGAGGCTAATGCTGACTGACTGTCTTCTGAAGAAATCTTGAATTGCAAGGCCGGCAGCTTATTCGTTCCAAAATGGGACACATAGAGAAAAACATATTCTCGAATAAAGATCTTGAGGTCCCATCCTTCATAATGGTCTTGTTCAAATTCTTCAAATACGCGTTCAGCATCCTCAACACCCAAGCCCTCTTTCACCGTAAAGTAATAATCTAAGGCCAAATCCCATTCAGGGTTTTTATAAAAAGTCACTCCAAATTTCTCAGGGTTTTTGGCGACCGGTGTATGCTTACTCAAATCAAACGTACCAAAACCGATTGAGTGGACATGCTCTTTATTGTCTTCTAATAATTGCGTTGACACCTTCGCATCTTCATAGCGTTCACCGGGAAATCCAAAAAATCCCATGATATGATTCCACACGCCATGTCGGGAAGAAAGCTCAAGGCTCCGTTGTATGACATCCCGAGTCGTCGCTTTATCCATTAATTGGAGCACGCGTTCACTCCCCGACTCATACCCCATGTGCAGATATTTACATCCTGCCTCTTGAGCCATTGACCACACTTCATCATCTAAAAGACTTTTTTCAAAACGAATATGTGTGGTCCAAGCAATATCCATGTTGTGTTCAACCAGCTTATTCGTGAGCTTTCTAAATAACGCAGGCGGATATGACTCATCAGTAAAATGAAAGTGACGAGTTTGATACTTTTCTTTTAGAAATGAGACTTCCTTAATAATATCCTGAACCTTTTTAGTCCGATATCCGGCGGTGTATCCTTCTCCATGATCACAGAACTCACAACGTCCCCAATAGCATCCGCGTGTGGCTAAGTAAGGCAACACTCGATCAGGCACAAAGTACTTTTCAAGAGGCAATCCATCAAAATCAGGAGGAGGAAGGGCCGCCATGTTTTCAGAAGAGGTTGCGGTATTCACATGAATACCCGTCGAATCACGATAAAGCAGATTAGGAACCTGAGATAAATCACTCCCCGCACCAACCGCCTCAATAAGTTTCAAAAATGCTGTTTCTCCTTCATACACCACCGCACTATCAAAGAGGGAAAACAGATTAGAAGCTTCAGGTAACACATCTCGGAGTCTCGTGACGGTATTGCCGCCAATGGTGAGATGAATGTTGGGAAACTGCTGTTTAATCAACGCACAAAATGTCATCGACGAGAAGAGCTGCTGTTGAAGCACAATAGAAATGCCAATAATATCAGGCTGCGCCTCGACAATGGCTGGCTTTAAAATATGCTCGAATACATCTCGATACACATTCACTTGCGAATCTTCGATGGCTTCAAGGATTTCCGACGACATAAACACCTTATAGGACAAATCCGTTTCCATAGGTGGCATACAGATTCTGGCGGGTGAATAGACAAGTGAGATCGTTGTCGTCACCTCGCGAAAAGCGTTGATCGCCCATTCTAATTTTTCGATATCATACAAATCAGGACTTCGAACAATACGTTTGGCTTCTTCAGCTTTCTCAGCCAATTCCGTCATTCGACTGCGCGTACATTCACAGAGCGCCAATTGAAGATCAATTTCAGCTTCAGTGAGATCACGAGACCGTGACAGTTTTTTGAGGCGCTCCAATTGCTGCGGCACACGTTTTAAAACTCGCCGCAAAAAGTCAGCACTAAAATACCAGTCATACATTTCCAGATTGACATCTTTTTGTACCACTTCATGCCCCGCGGCACGAATAAATGCCGTGAGAGTGGGAAGACTCAAATACGGCTCAGAGGGGAACCAATCTGGCGGGAACACCAACATGACCTTGCTTTTATTCACTGGCAAGGATGTGCCAGACTGACGATTAGGCTGAATCAACTCAGGAGTAAGCAGCCCCCCTTTATTGTAATCAATCCTCATATAAATTCCTTATAGAACAGTAGGTTAAATTAAGATGAGTACCGGCCAACCCCTATAATTACTCCACTGAATCACGCGAGTATTCTCTCATTAGAAATTCTACTAAGAGGCCATTCTATTCCTTGCGAAAAACCATGGTCAAGGCCTGAAAATCTCTCCTAAAAAAAGCTGCGAATTTATTGACAGAAAAATACGTATTCTATATAGTGAAAGATTCTGGCAACAAAAGGGTAAAGAGTATTTCCCGCTCTGAAGTTCTAACCGCAGACTTGATCGTTTCAACCCTCAACACATCCACTGAAATGGACCCTCACGCGAAGGATACGACTATGACCGATTACGTCACAAGCACATCAAGAAATTGGCTAGCTTATCACCTTGAATCACTCGTGAACTCTGGGGTTCTTCCAAGCTGGGAAGCACTTGAATATCTCACGAGCCACTTACTCGGCGATTCCCCAAATCAGCAGCTACATAATTCTAAGGCTCCCTATGAAGCCATTCAGCAATTATTGCATCGAGTGTATCACCCCATGGTTGAAGCGTCATCCCGAACGGTCGACTTACCGGATGACGCCATGCTCCATATGTTTACAGATATTAGCCTCATCGGAAAGTCTGCAGTCTTAGTAGTGTACTTTCCAGGAAAGAATCAACCGCATCAACTCTTACTTCTTGATTCTGCTCCAGCATGGGATCTGGTCTTTGAGTCAGACACCGCATTTAATCAATGGGCAGAAGAACGATACCAATGGATTACACAAGCTCTTCAAAGCCTCATAAGTAAGACAGTCACGCAACCAACGACGTGCGATGTTCCCGCCCTCGTGAATATGTCCTAAATCAATCGCAGGCGCATCCACGACATTGACCTATATTGACGAGCCTTCTCAGTTCAAAATGAATGAGAAGGCACATCAAGAACGACCCGCAGGTACCCATGCCACGGCGTGTTTGGCTAGCGACTGAAAACCTTAGTAGGCACCGGCATACCCACCTTTAGACCCAGACCCACAAGACGTAGCCAAAAAACACCGCATACGTGACTCCAATAACGCCAACAAACCATTGCGTGACGCTATGTGGGGTTGATCGGAACACAAGACCTGCACAAACTAACACAGCCAAGATTTCTAACCCTGTGACAATGTGACCATAATGGGAAGGGTCCCAATATGAAACGGGGCTTTCAAAGCGCCAATTTGAAAACGGGAAAAAATGGCGATGCGCATCATCATGATGGAGAGGTAAGTCACCGCAGACATGAAGGATCATACTGACAAAGAACAATTGCGCGGCCCGCGATTGTGTTTTCCAGGCCACAAAGAGACCGAGGGCAATAAAGGGGAGAGAATTAAAACAGTCAATGAAGTTTTGCCACGGTTCCAAATAATAGTCATGACTCCAAATGAGATATTCCGGCACACCGCGCACGACCTTTTCAATAAAATAAAAGAAAAACATCGGAGCATCAGGAAGAATCGCGCCAGCAAGAATGGCACCTTGATGACGTGGAATTTCCTTTCGCCCAAGGACAAAGAGATTCAGGATGACATGCGCCGGTGTGTTCATAACAATTCCAGGGTTGAGCTCATCGATCGAATCCCATTCCCTGATAGAATGAGAATAGTTCCACGCATCCTAGGAACTTTCAGGCAGGATGATCTTCTTGACAGAGGCGTTCAGAAGGCGATAAGGCTATCATATATGCCTAACGTACACACACCATTGGAGTCTGAATATGCCAATTAATGCACTCAAAAAGGATACTGAGCGAGGAAATGGCCCACCGCCAACAACCTCTTCAAGTCTCAGTGGAGAGAAAGCTCAGACTGAAGAAGAAAAACACAAGGAATCTGAACTCGCGACGGTGGAAATGGAAGCCATGTGGGAATCTGAAGAAGTCGGTATTACCCGCTGGTCTGAAAGTGATGGCCAACGATATGGAGACAAATAAAGTCCGGCCGAATGCGTAAACAGGCAAGAATTAGGTTATGTGAAAATATGGCGGATTAATAGCGATACAAGGGGAACGAATCAAACTTGTAGCTTATCTCAAACAGATTCACATCAACCCCTCGATTTTTTGAACCCCAGATCCCTGCATCAGAAATATGATGAAATCGCCAACCTAACCCAACCCTATCTGTCACATCGTATGTCACCCCCACTTCTGCGACGATTTGAATCGGCCCACCGAGATCTTGGGACCCATAATGCTCTCGACTCACGAAGGCCGCACCGACCCCGCCGTCTATCGTTAATCGCCATTCGGGCTTTCGGAAAAGAATCCCAGGCACGACGGTTGAGATAAACCCGGTATCACCGGCCCCTCTCAAGAAACCCATCGATCCGTTTAATCGCCATCCAAATAACCAGCCAGAGTCAAACGTCGCCCCACCAGGAAGCCCGACCTGGGCAAAGATATCAAATTGCGTAAAGTCTTCCTTTTCACTCGGTGGGATACGAATAATATTCGAGTTAAACCCTCCACGGAACCCGACTGAATTCAAGGTAATCTCTTTGCTAAGGCCCGTTGAGGGGAAAAGCGCCAAAGTACTTACCAACAAGAACAGACAGCTCAGAGTATATTTCAAAATGTGATTATCTCCTTAGTATGTTGATTCAATCAATAATATGGACGCTAAAACGATTCCAGGCATGACAAAAATATAATCAAAATCTGTGCCATTTACGCGAATCCATCTAAAAGGCGCACAATTCCTCTAACAGCCAATTGAAAGCAGAACCCAATCACGTTTTAGATGCAACAAGGATGTGTGTCCAGGGAATGGAAGTTAGAGAAATCCGGTAGGAATGAAACAACGATCAGAAGAAATACACCACGATGCTGAAAAAACTATGTAGATGATGACACGTATCAGATTAACTCGCGAAACACTCCTGGAACACTGTTGTGATATGAAAATATAAAAAACCCTCAATAATAGTAAAAATCGTCGACCGTTAGAAAAACGACGTGCCTAGGCTAAAAATATAGACACCAGCGAACGCATATACGGTATACCTCTGCCTATAAATGTAGCACATGAAGTAAGACTCTTCAAGATAATCATGAAATGAAATCAGGACAAAAGCATGATCATTTAATGAGGAAAGATGACAGAAAAAATACAATGCGTTCCAATAATTGCTTAATTT
Source organism: Nitrospirales bacterium (assembly GCA_029261355.1). GTDB lineage: Bacteria > Nitrospirota > Nitrospiria > Nitrospirales > UBA8639 > JAGQKC01. Next base: position 39,938 of record JAJDBM010000044.1, read on the forward strand.
TCTAGGACTTCCCTCTCACGTCTCCTACCCCTCCAGATTCCCACCATTGCCTTTTAAGCGCCAATCACTATACTGATTCGTACGTACGTGAATGCTAACAAGAGAGAGCCACGGATGGGTGAATCTCGAAAACCAAAACTAGTATGCAGAATTGCGAGCATGCTCATTCTCTGCTCCTGCCTTTTGTCAGCAGGCATTGAGCAACCGCTCACGCATGCCTCCACCACACTCATTCCAGAAAACGCTGATGGCCCGCTCCTGATTTGGAAAGAAAAAGCCAAGTACTATCTGGTAATTGCCGTGGATCAAACGGGGGTACCGGGAACCCAACTACCCTTTACGCTGACCGATGGCGAACGAGTCGCCACACAATTCGAGGCCCTAGGCTATCTCCCCTTAGTTGAAAAACAACTCATCGGCCCCACCGCCACCAGACTTAAAGTTAATGCCGCCTTGAAACGCATCAGGGATCTCCCGGAGTGGGCCTCCGTCATCGTCTACTACAGCGGCCATGGCGTGGCCAGCCCACATGATAAAGATGTCTCTCTCCAATTGGCAGGGCAAGATGACCTGGATTATGGGTTAGGATACAAGGTCGCTGACCTCATTGAATCGGCCAAAGACGACACCTACCTGGGAGAGCTCCATCTCATCATCGATGCCTGCTTTAGCGGTAAGGGAGCCTTCACTGGTGCCTTGACCCTCAAAGAGCTTGGGCCCAAAACCACCATTTTAACCTCAAGTTCAACCACACAGACCTCTTTCCCTATCACCTTACAAGACGGGACACAGTTGAGCGCGTTTACGCAGGCCTTGCTAGAGGCCTTAGATTCAAACTGGTCTCAAGCCGATGACAACGGCGATGGCATCCTTCGTTTTGACGAAGTCAAAACCTATGCCTTTAATCAACTCAGGAAATGGCATAGGCAAGACCGCATCGCAGAACCAATGCAGCCGCAGTTGGTCGGCGGTCATCATGAGGAAGTCATCCTCGCCTATCAAAGGAATAAAGTTGAACGATGGCATTCCAGCTCACGAGAAGCCCTGACTCTGGTCGCGCTGGAACGTAGTTTAATTCCAGCCATGCCGACACATGCTTCAGACACATCCGAAAAACCAGAAATTTCGCAAGAAGCTCAACTCCTGGCTCAACAACTCACGCCCAGCAGTGACGACCCTTATGCCCAAGGCATCAAAGCGCAAGCGGAAGGCCGCTTGCAAGACGCAAAAATACTATTTGCCGAAGCAGAAGCACTGGAAGAAGAATCGAAAGAACAGCTAGCCAAAATTTATTTAGCACGCGGACGCAATGAAACCTATGCCGGGAACTACAAAGATGCCTTACCCTGGTATCAAAAACGAGTAGCGCTGAAACCCACAAAAGACCCCACCCTACTGGATGAGTTCGGACAAGCTTGGGATCGGGCTGGGAAATATGAAGACGCCTTGCCCTTTTATGCTGACGCGTTGAGTATTCGTGAGAAAACCTTGGACCCCAATGACCCAGACCTGGCATTGAGCCTCAACAACCTAGCGGGCTTGCACGAGTCGCAAGGGAAGTACGCCGAGGCTGAGCCCCTCTACCAGCGCGCCATCCAAATAAGAAAAACTGCTTTAGGGAAAGACCATCCTGCCCTTGGTACCAGCTTCAATGATTTGGCATATCTCTACCAATCCCAAGGGAAGTACGCCGAGGCTGAACCATTATTCAAGCGCACATTGGAGATATATGAAAAGACGCTTGGATCAACTCACGCGTGGGTGGGAACAGCCCTCAACAACCTAGCGAGTTTGTATACGATGCAAGGAAAGTACGCCGAGGCCGAGCCCCTCTTCCAGCGCGCCATCCGAATCGATGAAGTGGCCTTAGGGCCCGAACATCCCTCGGTCGCTATTCGCCTCAACAACCTGGCGGATTTGTTTCGAACGCAAGGAAAGTACGCCGAGGCC
>JAJDBM010000045.1 GCA_029261355.1 Nitrospirales bacterium
ATCTATTGGAATCCAGAATACCCCTGAACAACTGTTGGATAAAATCAGGATCGAAACCGAGGCTGGTTACCAAAGGATAAAGATTAAGATTAAGCCGGGTTGGGATTATGATATCCTTAAACTTGTCCGTAAAACTTTTCCTGATATCACTCTCTCTGTAGATGCTAATTCCGCATATACTCTCGCTGACACCAGCCTGCTAAAACGTTTCGACGAATTCAATCTTCTTATGATAGAACAACCATTAAGTTATGATGATATTATTGATCACTCAGTTCTACAAAAACAGATTAATACGGACATCTGTCTTGATGAACCGATTACGTCCCTTGATAAAACCCGCAAGGCAATTGAAATGAAAAGTGGCAAGATTATTAACATAAAGCTGGGGCGTGTGGGCGGTTTCAGTGAAGCCATTAAGATCCACAACTACTGCTATGAACACAACATTCCGGTTTGGTGTGGAGGAATGCTTGAGGCCGGTATCGGACGTTCCCATAATATAGCAATGTCAACACTCCCCGGCTTCAGCCTACCTGGTGACGTATCGGCAAGCAAAAGGTATTTTAAAGAAGATATCATCGAGCCACCTGTAACCGTCAGCGAAGACGGATTTATCAAAATCCCCCAAGTGCCTGGCACCGGATATCAACCAAAAGAACAATATATCGAAAGGATTACCGTGCGGAAAGAGGTCTTTTCTGCGTAGAGGCACAATACATCGTGCCCCTACAGGATCATGGTAACATTTAACAATGAATTATAAATTTCCTACTATCACAATTGTTATTATATTACACGATTATATACTTGACACAGGTGTGAATATTTGATAAGCTACTCTTAACAATTAAGAAGGTTTCTTTTTATCTTTCTCGTGTGCTACTTCTTTTGCTTTATCCCTTACCTTCTTAGGAAATAGCCTCTTTGCTATTTCCTCATTGTTTAACTCTTCTGCTTTTTTCTTTTCTTTCATAGGAGTATGTCATGGTTAAAAAAATAGAAAAACCTGAAATCAACCTCGTTGATCTAATTGATCAATATCATAGTGAGGATGAATGCCGTACACTACTTGAAGAATTGCGCTGGCCTGATGGTGTAGTGTGTCCTCGCTGTTCATCAAAGAGTATATCAAAAATACAAGAACGCTACCAGTATGATTGTAATTCATGCCGTTATCAATTTTCTGTTAAGGCCGGAACAATATTTCACGATAGCCATTTGCCACTCTGGAAATGGTTTCTCACTATCTATATGATGGTTGAATCTAAAAAAGGAGTTTCCGCTAATCAGATTAAACGCACCATTGGAGTCTCTTATAAAACGGCATGGTATCTTTGCCATAGAATACGTAAGGCGATGACAGAAATGAGACCAGAACACCTCAGAGGTACGGTAGAAGTTGACGAAACATGGATAGGCGGTAAGCATAAAGGCCCACGTGGACGTGGAGCCAAAGGCAAAACAATTGTTGTAGGTGCGGTTCAAAGAGGTGGCAAAGTTCGCCTTGAAGTAATCGAGAAAGCTAACAGAAAGAATCTTCATGGTTTTATCAAAGAATATACCGCACCTGATACAGAAACAATTGTAACCGATGAATGGCAAGCTTATAAAGGTATTGAAGATCATGATACCAAACACAAGACGATTAACCACGGAATTAAGCAATGGGTTGATGGCGATGCACACACCAACACCATTGAAAACGTATGGAGCCTATTAAAACGCTCCATCATGGGTTCTTATCATAAGATTGATCCTAAACATCTTAACTCATATCTTGATGAATTAGAATGGAGATATAACAACCGTGAGAATCCTTACTTGTTTAGGGACACTTTAAAGAAACTGATTGAATCTGAAAACTTGGAATACCAAAAGTTAATTGCCTGAACTATCTACATGCTTAATTATTTCTAAAATTCGATTTATACGTGATTGCAGAATTGCAATTAGTAAAGCGCGATGTTTTTCTTGAGGAATTGTATACGGCTTAGGGTTTATAGTAATGTCATGCGTAGAAAGCTTGCGATAATATTCTGCCCATGTTTGGACATCAGTATTAAGGTAATTGAAAACTTTATCACTCCATTCTGCAATTTTCTCTACAAACGGGGATTCTTTCATATTTTTTGACAGAGGATATTTAGAAGGAAATTGATTGCTATGCGTTTTGCCTATTTGTAATAGCAAATCATTTCCATTGCGCACAAACTGATTTAACTGATTAATAATATCGGCCTTTTTTTCTACTTCTATTTTAAGTGGAGAAGATAGCCCGTACTTTGATTTGATTCTTTTCCTTTTTGAGAAATAATAGGGTATAATGTAAGTTGAAGATAAAATAATAATTCCAATAACTAGCAACAAAAGATAATAAGCCACATCACGGTTAATCCAATTAGTGGGAGTTTCAAGCCAAATACCTAAAGAAGTATATGTTACTAATAACTTTTGTGTGACTAAAGATAACAAGCCGCTACCCATCGCTCTCAAAATAAACCATATTATTGTTTTCCCCATGCCCAGATTCTATAATCTAGGCCATCTTGTGTCAAGTATACAATCGCGTTTTATTATTCGTTCTTCCCTCATGCCTACAAGGCAAAGATCATCCTGGCTCAGTATCAAAAGTACATCACGTTGTAGTTTGCTGGTTAAAAGAATCCGGTAATAAGGAGGATCGCCAGAAAATAATTGAGGCTTCCCGAGGATTTACTTCGATACCGGGTGTAATTGATGTAAGAGCAGGCAGTGTAAT
>JAJDBM010000046.1 GCA_029261355.1 Nitrospirales bacterium
ATTCGCTATGGAAAAAATGCAGATGGGGAGTTAGTCATCTGGAGTCCGCTCACCGGCGGAACGGACGCGAATCCGAATGCGACGTTTGTGGCCAATGCGAAGGTGGACCCGACAGTTCCGTTCGCCGATCGCACCGCAGGCCTGCTGGTGGTCGAGGTGGAAATTGAAGTGAAGCAAGGCTGGGAAGGGTGGAGTCAGGGACTCTTTGATTTCTTTGAAACCTTCTTTGGCTTTTATATGAAGGCGATGACGGGGGAATCCTATTTTGCCGGGGTGGACCCGTTGGTGTTGGATCTGGATGGGGATGGTTTAGAGCTCACGGCGAGAACGACTCAATCCCCACTCTTTGATTTGGATGGCGATGGCTTTGCCGAGCAAACCGGCTGGGTGCAAAGTGATGATGGCCTGCTGGTCCATGACATCAATGCCAATGGTGAGATTGATGATGTGCGTGAGCTGTTTGGGTCACCCACCACGTCAGGATTTGACGAATTGGCTGAACATGATCTGAACGCTGATGGCCTCATTGATGTGAATGATGCGATCTTTTCCGATCTGCGTGTGTGGCAGGACCTCAATCAAAACGCCAAGGTGGATGCAGGCGAACTGTCGACGCTGACGGAGGCGGGGATTGAATCCATTTCCCTCACCGCGACTGCCAGTAATCAAACAAACGCCAACAATCTCATCGCGGAAGTCGGCAGTTTTACCCGCACGGATAGCACAACGAGTGAAATTGCCGATGTGAAGTTTAAGATTAATAATTATGACTCCAAGTGGTTAGGCGATTCGACGGTGGATCCGACCGTGGCGGCGTTACCCAATCTCACCGGGCATGGCACGCTGAATGATTTACATGTGGCGATGACCTTGGATACCAGCGGAGCGTTGAAGACGGCGCTGGAAACCGCATTGCCCACGCTCAATACCCCTCATCTGGCCACCCTTCGCGACAACATTCTTCCCGTGTTGGAAGCCTGGACTGATGCGGTGCCCCTCCAAACCTTAGAGCCGGTAGATCCGAACAATCCTCCCCCGCCTCAACCCGATGTCCATGCCTTTATTCACCGAACGCCTGGTGAGACCATTGTTGAAGATTTTGCCGTGCAAGATACACTGGGGAATTGGGCCTTGGCCAGTGGCACGACGGTGCGGGATGCGAATGGTGATGCGATCGTGAATCCCACGATTGCTGAAATCTTGGCGTTTCTTCCGGCTGCCCAAGGGGCGTGGGAAACAATTGAAGGGGCGCAGATTGAATTCTTAGAACGGTTCATGGGGGAATCGATTGAGATTGAACACGTCGTTGCCGGGAACGATGCGGCGATTGCCGGCTTGCAAGGCACCATCGAATTTATGATTGAACGGATGGATGCGTTCGCGGTGAAATTGGCGCTGCAAGGACCGCTGCAATCCTATTTCGTGGATCTTGAATATCAAGCCGAATTTGATCGCATTAAGGCGACATCCAATCGCGATTTGGTTCCTACGTTCGAAGCCATCTTTACTGGGGCCCCCGGCAATGCCAGTGGTGATGCGGCGTGGTTACAGGATTGGAAAGAAATTCTGGATGTCGTGGGCGAAAGCTTTCAACGCTTTGGCGATGATCATCTCACGCCCAGCTATGCCTTCTTATTCACGAACATCGTCGCGGCCTATGAGAATGTGGGCTTGGCCATTGATCTTGAGACCGCCGCCATCGAATTGGGCATTCCTGCTGAGATGCTGGTTGTGGGCAGTGGCACGGTGGTGGGTGATGGTGGGGCCAATTTCATCTATGCTGGGACGGGGAATCAGACGCTGAAGGGTGAGAGTGGGCATGATGTCTATGTTGTGGGTCGTGATTTTGGTGCCGATGTCATTGATGAGTATGAAGCACCATTGACGAAGAACTCTGAGGATATGGTGCGGTTTGCCCATTACAACCCCGATGACTTGGTCTTTACGCGTGACGGGATTGATCTGGTCATTACGCTGGCCGCGAACTCGGCCCATGAACTGCGGATTCTTGAACAGTTCATGGGGACGAAACCTCATTTATTTGGGAGCAATGTAAATCCTGATCGCGGGATCAATGAAATTATTTTTGCCGATGGCACTGTCTGGCGGGCCTTTGAAATTGCCGAGGCCGTGTCGCGACCCTTGGCCACAGATCAAACCATCACGGGCACGTGGGAGTCAGACCATTTAGATGGGGGGGCGGGTGATGATGTGCTTTCGGGTGGTGATGGGGGCGACGTGTATTTCTTTGATGAAGGATATGGGCATGATATTGCCCATGATCAATTGACCTATATCCTGGTGGACGATCCAGACTTTTTAGTCTTTGGTGAAAATGTGACACATGATGAACTCTCGTTTTCTCGTCAGGGGACGTCCAACGATCTGCTCATTACCCTCGATCAAACCGGTGACACACTCAGCCTTCAAGGCTTTTCCGAAGCGACGTACACGGGCTCTTTTGGCACACAATGGTTTAACCGGATTGAATATCTCCTCTTTGCCGATGGCACGGCCTTGCAATGGTCTGACGTGTTCACACAAGTCGTTGCCGAGCAGAAGACGGATGGAGACGACACCATTTATGGGTTTGACTACGAAGATGTCTTAGATGGAGGCCTTGGTGCGGACTATCTCTCGGGCGGGAATGAGAATGACACGTATCTGTATGACGTCGGCTATGGGCATGACATCATCGAGGACAATGTCGGGAACATTCTTTCAGGACAAACGGACACGGTAAAATTTGGTGCGGGTGTTGACTTGGCTCAGGTCACGTTTGGGAGAGATGGCAATAGTGGTGATCTGGTTCTTGGTCTCTCATTGAACGATACGTTGACGATTCAAGGTCAATTCAATGCCACCTATACTGGTCCGTTTGGCACGCAATGGTTTGATCGCATTGAGCTGTTCGAGTTTCTCGTCAATGGCGAATCGGTCACTCTGACGGATGACGAGGTCATGAACCGGGTGTTGGCCGAACAGACCACTGATGGCGATGACACCATCTATGGTTTCTCTCGCGGTGATGTGCTTGATGGCGGATTAGGCGATGACTATCTCTCAGGGAGTGATGGTGGTGATACCTATGTGTTTGGGCTTGGCTTAGGGCACGACACGATTCGTGATGCGCTGACGAATATTTTGAATGGGGGAACGGATCGCATCCATTTTACTGGGGCCTTAACGCCCAACGATGTCACCTTCACGCGTGTCGGTGCGTCGAATGATCTGGACGTGACCTTAGCCGATGGGTCGATCCTGACCATTGAAGATATCTTTGGTGATCACCCGGTGCTGAACCTGAATTTCAATGCGATTGAAGAATTCTATTTTGAAGGGCCGGATGTGGTGTTGACACGTGATGATGTGATGCAACGTCTGATTGATGAAGGGCAGACCAGCGGGAACGACGTCGTCCATGGCTTTACCCGTCATGATTCGTTTGTGGGAAGTGCGGGTGATGATCGCTTAGAAGGGGCACTGGGTGATGATACGTATCTCTTCGATCGTGGGTTTGGCCAGGATGTGGTGTTCGATTCGGGTGGTGGCTTGGATGTCGTGGCTTTCGCGTCAGGCATTGTGCCTGCCGGTATTCGAGTCGAACGCGGGACGGGAGTGGATGATGTGCGACTCGTCATTATTGATACTGGTGAGAGTGTGACATTGGAAGGACAGAATACGGCGTTGATTATCGGCCAACCACCGAATCAAATTGAAGAAGTGCAATTTGCCGATGGGACGGTGTGGACGCCAAATCAATTACGTGAAGTGGTCTTGGCCAGTGAGACGACGACGGGCGATGACACGATTACAGGCTTTTTCTCAGCCGATGTGTTGGACGGCGGCGCGGGCAATGATCGATTAGAGGGGCATGGGAGCGGTGATACGTATCTCTTTGGCCTTGGCTCGGGTCACGATGTCATTCACGATCATATGATTTATGTCCTCTGGGATTCGACGGACCAGGTTCGTTTTGGCGCGAACATTACGGTGGCTGATCTGATCGTCAGTCGCAACGGCGATCACCTGGTGATGGCTATTGCCAATACTCAGGATAGTTTAACCATTGAACATCAATTTAGTGGGAGTGGGTTTTGGCGGATTGAACAGTTTGCCTTTGACGATGGACAGGTCTTGAGCTTTGTCGACCTGGAAGCGATGGCCATGATTGGCTCCGATCAAGCGGATGCGATTATTGGCACCACGCGCGACGATGTGATCAACGGCGGGTTGGGTGATGACACGGTCGAGGGACGCGATGGGTCAGATACCTATGTCTTTCATCTTGGTGATGGTGATGATGTCATTGATGAGGGTGCTGACGGGGGAAGTTTCGATCGCATTCATTTGGGCAATGGGATTGCCCCTGCTGATGTGACGGCCGTCGTTGATACAACCAATACGAACGATATCCTGTTGACGATGGCTGGCGGTCAAGGGTCGCTCCTGCTGAAAGACCAACTGGCGGGTGCCGGTCAGGGGATTGAACAAATTGTCTTTGCTGACGGCACGACCTGGGAGCGTCCTGATATTTCTGTCCAGGCCGGAATCCCACTCACCCTGGTTCAGGGCACGTCTGCAGACGAGACGCTCAATGGGACGGCTGGCGATGATCTGATTGATGGGGCCGCCGGCGATGATACGCTCAAGGGAGGCAGCGGCTGGGATACGTATCAGTATGCGTCGGGTTCGGGACATGATGTGATCGATGAATTGGGTGGGGCGGCGGAATACGACACGATTGAGCTTGTCGGTTTGGCAGAATCCGATGTCACGCTTTCACGATCTAGTTCGGATTTGATCGTGACCATTATCGCCACAAGTGAAACACTCACGATTGACGATCACTTTGTGAGTACAGGTAAGGGGATTGAAAAGCTCACGTTTACAGATGGCCAATTGGATCGTGATGAGATAGGGATTGTGACGGCCCAAGTGGGGACGGCAGGTGATGATACGCTGGACGGCAGCACGATTGCTGACTTCATTATCGGCGGTGCGGGCAATGATGACCTTGAAGGGTTTGGTGGAGATGATACCTATGTCTATACCCGCGGTGATGGCGAAGACACCATCCTTGATAATACCAACAACGGCGTGAATGATCGGCTGCTAATTCGCCACGTGACGCCCGATCAGGTCTCATTGGAACGTGACGGCATTCATGTCACGTTGGTGATTGCCGAATCCACGGTGGGTGCAGGTGATGGAGGACGTATCACGTTGGAATGGGAACTCGATCAATACTTTAGTCGTGGCATTGATCAGATTCTGTTTGATGATGAGACGGTTTGGGATCGCGCCTACTTACGTGATCGGTTACTCGATGAAGCGAGTACGGATGGGCATGATACGGTGGCTGGATTTAATACCGCCGATCGAATTGAGGGTGGCCTGGGTGATGATGTACTCACGGGATTCGGTGGTGATGACACCTATGTCTACACCAGAGGAGATGGTCATGACACGATTACCGAAGCACAGAATGGTGGGGTCAATGATGAGCTCTTCTTACTGGGCATCGATCCCGAAGATGTCACGCTGGCTCGAGACGGCATTGCTGTGACCCTCATGATCCCAGCTGATCCCAACTCTGGTGCCGCTGCGGGATCGATTCTCCTGGACAATCAACTCGACGCCTACTTCTCGCGAGGCATTGATCGTATCGCGTTCGAAGATGGCGTGGCGTGGTCACCTGATGATCTTCGCATTCGATTACTTAATGAAATGAGCACCGATGGTGCTGATACGATTGTGGGGTTTAATACGGCCGATACCATCTCGGGGGGTCTGGGCGATGATATGCTCAAGGGGGCGAAGGGGAGTGATACCTATCTCTATCGGCGCGGCGATGGTGATGACAATATTGATGAAGAGAGTAGTGTTGGTGGAATCGACTCCCTCGTGTTCGAGGATGTGCTTTCCTCAGCCGTCTCGTTGGTGCGTAACGGCAATGATGTGACACTGGTGATTGCCCCCACCACGCCCGGTGGGGCAGACGGTAGCCAGATCCTGATCAAACATGTGTTTCATAGCAGTCGATTTCAAAAAGGCGTTGAAGAGGTCACCTTTGCGGATGGCGTGGTGTGGACGATTGACGATATGAAGGATCTCTATCTCGCCACGGCCCCGACTGCTGGTGCCGATACGATCACCGCTTTTTATGGGCGTCAGGATATCCTGTATGGCGATGCCGGTGACGATGTCTTGAACGGGCGATCTGGGGATGATCGCTTGTATGGAGAAGGCGGTGATGATCATCTGATTGGTGAAGCTGGAGCTGACTTCTTGTACGGAGGAGACCAGAACGATCTGTTAGAGGGTGGTGATGGCGATGATCGTCTCGTGGGGGAAGCCGGAGATGATACGCTGATCGGGGGGCTTGGCTTTGATGCGTTTGATGGTGGTGACGGCCTCGATACGGTCGATTTCAGTGACTCCAACCTTGATCGAGTCATTGATCTCACCCAAGAATCTGCGACGGCTGCTGGGATCACGGAAACACTCATCAGTATCGAGAACGTCATTGGTGGTGGAGGTGATGATCACTTTACGGGCTCTGAAGCCGCCAATATGTTTAGTGGGCTCGGTGGTTCAGATTCGTATGTATTTGGTGCCGGCAGTGGCCATGATGTGGTGAAGGAAGATGGCGCGAGTGCTGACGTCGATACCCTCGAGTTGACGGCATTAACTGCGAACGATGTGTCATTGACTCGAACGGGTGTGAATGGTTTAGATCTACTCGTGACGGTGTTGGCGACGAGTGAGACCTTCACGGTCGAGCAACACTTTGCTGATGAGGAGCATGGCATTGAATCTGTGCAGTTTGCCGATGGGACGTCGTGGGATCGTGCCACCATTCTGATGAATGTCCCGATTCAAGGCACGTCCGGAGATGATACGCTGATTGGAACGTCTAGTTCAGAGATCTTCGATGCGAAGCTTGGTAACGATGTGCAGCAAGGGCTTGGGGGAAATGACACGTATCGGTTTGGCGTGGGATATGGAGCCGATCAAATCATGGAAGCGGGCTCTGGAAGTGATGTGGATCGAGTGGAACTCGTTCAGTTGAACTCCTCTCAGGTCCAGCTCGGGCGTATTGGGGATGATTTGCACATTCAGGTACTCGCTGCGGTTGATACCTTGGTGATCGTCAATCACTTCCAATCTGAGGTTGACGGCATTGAAGCAGTCGTTTTTGGAAATGGGGAGACGTGGAACCGCGCGGCCATTTTGCAGCAGACCGTCTATATCGGGACGACGGGTGCCGATACGATCAATGGATCTGCGGCAGCCGATATCATTCTTTCCAGTGCTGGTGATGACACGGTCGATGGCAAAGGCGGGGGCGATACCTATCACTATCGGAGTGGGGATGGGAGTGATCAGATTGTTGATACCGGCGTCGTCCTTGGAGATACGGATACGCTCCTGTTCGAGGACGTCCTTCGCAGCAATTTGGATTTTGCTCGCACCAGTGATGATTTGCTCATCACGGATGTCGCCACACAAGAGGTCATTCGCGTCACGGGACAATTCACCGGTGGGGCGCTGGGTCTTGAGTTCCTCGAGTTTTCCGATGGCGAACAGTGGAGCCGCAGTGATATTGAGGCCAATGTGATTGACTATACCGACGCGCTGACCGGGACGCCCGGTAATGACACCTTGACGGGAACCACGGGAGAAGATGTCATTGTGGGTCTCCATGGTGATGACATGTTGTTTGGGCTCGATGGGTCCGATACCTATGTGTTTACGCAAGGCGATGGGCAGGACACGATTGACGATAACGGGTGGTTTGATACCGATCAATTACTCATTCACAGCTATTCGCCTGGAGATGTGAGCCTAAACCGTGTGGGCTCCGCATGGACGGTTTCTCTCACGTTTGCGGCGACAACTGATCAGGTCACTCTCGTGAACGGCTTGGTCAGTAATAATGACAAGATTGAAGAAATTGTGTTTGATGATGGGACCGTGTGGACGGAAGCCTATGTGCGGACGCGCGTGTTGGAAGAAGCCACGACCACGGGGGATGATAGCATTAGCGGGTTTACGACGGCGGACGAATTAGTCGGTGGGTTGGGCAATGACTCGTTGTTTGGGTTGGATGGGTCCGATACCTATGTGTTTACGCAAGGCGATGGGCAGGACACGATTGACGATAATGGCTGGTTTGATACCGATCAATTACTCATTCATAACTATACGCCTGGAGACGTGAGCCTGAATCGTGTGGGAACTTCATGGACGGTGGCGCTGAATTTCCTCTCCTCCAGTGATCAGATCACCCTCGTGAATGGGTTGGTGAGTAATAATGACAAGATTGAAGAGATTGTGTTTGACGATGGGACGGTGTGGACGGAAGCTTATGTGCGGACACGCGTGTTGGAAGAAGCCACGACCACGGGGGATGACAGTATTACCGGGTTTACGACGGCGGATGTATTAGTCGGTGGGTTGGGGAATGACGCGTTGTTTGGGCTCGATGGGTCCGATACCTATGTGTTTACGCAAGGCGATGGGCAGGACACCATCGACGATAATGGGTGGTTTGATACCGATCAATTACTCATTCATAGCTATACGCCAGATGAGGTGAACCTGAGTCGAGTCGGGACCTCAAACACGACGGTGTTGACCTTCTTAGGGACAGACGATCAGGTGACCATGGTGAACGGGGTGGTCAGTAATAATGACAAGATTGAACAGATTGTCTTTGATGATGCGACGGTGTGGACGGAAGCGGATCTGCTTGCTCGCATGATTGATGGGACCACTGGCAATGAGACATTGACCGGAACGGTCAATGGCGATCTTCTCACGGGGTTTGCCGGAGATGACACCCTCACAGGTGGCGTCGGCAATGATACGTTTGTGTTTGCCGGCACGGCCTTTGGCCATGACACGGTGACAGATTTTGTGGCAGGAGCCCTGTCAGCCGATGTGATTGAAACTGACGCGTTTGCGTCTTTTGCCGAGGCGTTGGCGGCGAGTGCCGATGATGGGACTGATACCACGATTACCATCGATGCGGCCAATTCCATCGTGTTGGAGAATGTTCTGACCAGCACGCTGCATCAAGATGACTTTCAGTTTATTTAATGGTGACCAACGCGTCGTCCACGCAGAAGACCTCTGCGCCCTCTCCGGTTGCTGAGGCACTGGGTCGTTGTAAAACCGCGTTCCTGATCGTGGGTCTGCTCAGCTTGGTGATTAATGCCTTGATGCTGACTGGGCCTCTGTTCATGCTCCAAATTTATGATCGAGTGCTCACGAGTGGGAGTGTGCCGACACTCGTTGTGCTGTCCGGGCTTGTCGCAGGCCTCTATGTGTTTTTTGGATTACTGGAAGGCTTGCGATCCCGGAGTCTGGCCAGAATCGCGGCTTGGATTGATGCGCATCTTTCTTCGACCTGCCTGGCTGCAAACGCCTCGCTGTCTTTGCAGTTTGGTGACCAAGTCCGGGGCCGAGACTCTGTGCGGGATTTAGATTCCGTCCGGCAGTTCATGTCCAGTCCTGGTCCGTCCGCTTTGTTTGACCTTCCCTGGATGCCCGTGTATCTCGGCATCATTTTCCTCTTTCATCTCTATCTTGGCTGGCTGGCGTTTTGTGGGGCGCTGGTCATTATCGTGCTCATTGGCTTGAACGAACTATTTGCGCGAACACCGACACGAGAGTTAGCGACATTTGTCGCTCGTCGTGCAGCTCTGGTGAGTGCGACGCGGAGAAATGCGGAAGTGCTGAGGGCGATGGGGATGCTTGATGCGTTTACCACCAGATGGGAAGCGGGGAATGCTGATTATCTTCGACTGCAAGGGGTGGCGGCTGATCGTGCGACCTATTTTTCGACCTCGATCAAAGCCTTTCGTTTTTTGTTGCAGTCCGCGGTGTTGGGTGTGGGGGCGTGGCTGGCCATTCTCCAAGAAATTTCCCCAGGTGTGATGATTGCCGCTTCGATCATTACGTCACGGGCCTTATCCCCGGTCGAACAGGCGGTCGCACATTGGCGTGGGTTTGTGTCGGCACGACAAGGAGCCCAGAGCCTGTCTGATGCGCTGCGCGTTCATACGGTCATTCAACCGTCCACGACGCTGCCTCCTCCTTCACAGTCATTATGTGTGAATCAACTCGGTATTGCCGCGCCTGGGGAGCGAGGGTTGTTAGTGCAGGGGGTAAACTTTCAATTACAGGCGGGAGATGGTCTGGGGATTATTGGCCCATCTGGTTCGGGGAAGACAAGTTTAATTCGAGCGCTCGTTGGTGTCTGGACACCCGTGCAGGGTGATGTACGGTTAGATGGTGCAGAGCTTGATCAATGGGAGAGGACCGTGATTGGCAAATCTATTGGGTATTTGCCGCAAGATGTTGAACTGTTTGATGGAACGGTTGCTGAGAATATTGCTCGCTTTACCCAGGATGCACCATCAGATACGGTCATCGCCGCCGCACAATTGGCCGGACTTCACCATCTGCTGACGGCCTTACCCCATGGCTATGACACGGTGATTGGAGAAGGCGGGAGTCGACTTTCGGCCGGTCTCCGTCAACGTATTGGCTTAGCGCGTGCGTTGTATGGAGAGCCATTTTTGATTGTGCTTGATGAGCCAAATTCTAACTTGGATGCTGAAGGGGATCGTGCACTTCGCGACGCCCTTCAGTCTATGCGTGCGCGCGGCAGTATTGTGATCGTCGTGGCCCATCGTCCCAGTGCGATTGAGCCGGTTGATCAATTGCTCTACCTCAAAACAGGGCGACAGGGCGCATTTGGAAATAAAGCGGAGGTGCTGGCACAAGTGATTGGTCCTCCCAAAGATCCAGACTTGTTACCAACGGTGAATCATGACACCCACTGAACAGCATATCTCCTCGAGTTTGCATCGTCATCTTATCGTGGGCGTCCTGCTCATGATCATCCTGGTTGGTGGTGCAGGCGGATGGGCGATGGTTGAGGAAATCAATGGAGCGGTGATTGCTCCTGGTCAGATTGTGGTCGAGACCAACGCAAAGAAGGTTCAGCATCAGGAAGGGGGGATTGTTAAAGAGATCCGTGTGCGCGCTGGCGATCTGGTTCAGGCTGGGGATGTCTTGGTGTCTGTCGATGATACAGTGGTTCAGGCAAACTTGTCGATGATTACGGGTGAGCTCGGCGAGCTGGCCGCTCAGGAAGTTCGTCTCGTGGCAGAGCGTGATTGGCAAGAAACCCTCCTATTCCCAGATGACCTTCTGGTTCTGGCCACACATGATGTGGCGATAGCGAATCGATTGGCGGATCACCGAGCGTTACGCGAGGCGCGGATGTCGGCGCTTCGGGGACGAACGGGACAACTTGGTGAGCAAATTGCTCAGATTGAAGAGCAGATTGACGGTTTGATCATCCAGCGAAAGGCGAAGTCCCACAGTATCCGTCTCATTCATGAGCGATTGGAAGCGCTTGAACCGCTGCTCCCTGAAGGCTTAGTGACGGCCGCAGAAATCACGGCCTTTCAACGTGATCGAGCAGAATTGGTGGGGGATCGTGGTGAGGTGATTGCCCACATTGCTCAGGCCCATGAAACGATCAGTGAGCGGCGGATTCAGATGATACAATTACGCGATGAGTTTCAGTCTGGCGTCTTAGAGGAGTTGGCTGGTATTCGAACGAGGATGGCGCAGTTGCGAGAGGAAGAAATTGCGGCCCTGGATACATTACAACGTGTGCACATTCGAGCTCCACGTACAGGCTTCATTCATCAGCTCAATGTCCATACGGTTGGAGGGGTGATCAGCCCTGGTGAGACTTTGATGCTCATTGTGCCTCGGGAAGATATCTTAATTGTCGAAGTCCACCTGCAACCAAGCGATGTTGATCAGGTACAGGTAGGACAAGCCGCCGTCGTACGTTTTTCGACGTTTCATCAACGGACCACCCCTGAACTGAGCGCTCATGTGGTTACCATCTCAGCTGACTTAACTCGTGATGAGGTCACCGGAATTAGTTCGTTTATTGCCCGGTTGACCATCGAGGATGGCGAATTAGCCAAGCTGGAGGGCAGGCCACTTATGCCGGGTATGCCGGTTGAATCGTTTATTCAGACAGGCGAACGGACGGTCATGTCCTATTTGGTCAAACCACTGGAAGATCACATTGCACATGTGTTTAGAGAGTAGTGGTCGTTTCTCAAGAAGAACCCCGCACGTTTTAGGAAGTCATTGTGTGTGTCGATAAGGAGCAATCGTGTTGGGCACGTCACTTATAGCAATCATGAGAATTCTTTGGCATACGTGTGTCACCCTTCTCTGTATGATGGGAATGCTGTTCCTTGTTGATTCTGGCTCCTGCAGTTGGGCGCTCACTGAGGAGTCGCACGCACCCCCGTCACGACCGGTCGTGAAGCTCAGTTTGCGGGATGCGATGAACGTGGCAATTGCGCAACATCCCTCGATTCGGTTGTTCCAAGAACGCATGACGCAGGCGGAAGATTTGGCCGATACGCAGCTGGGGGCATTGCTGCCGAATCTTTCAGGACGGATGAGTGGAGCCCGGCGTCGTTTGTTTTTTGGATCATTTGGGCGAGATCCGATTGTGGCCAATCCTGATCGATTATATGAAACGCGTGCGCTGCTCACACAGAATGTGTTTAGCCTCAGTCTCATTCAGAAGTGGCGATCGGCACAAACCGGTGTGGATGTTGCGGGGCTCGATGCGGAAGTCACTAAGCGGGATACCATGGCTACCGTTGGGCTTGTCTATCTGGAGACGCTGCGCGCTCAAGCGGTCGAGCACGCACGTCAGGAAGATGTTCAACTGAATCAAGAGTTACTCCGTCTCACGAAGGAGCGACGCATCGCGGGCATGGCAACACGGTTAGACGTGAATCGGGCGCATGTGCGATTGAAGAATGAACGACAACGCTGGATCGTGGCTCAAAATGAACGGACACGCGCGACCCTTAATCTCATTCGGGCTATGGGCCTCTCCTTCGACGTCGACTTGGTCCTGACTGATGAGCTGAAGATCGTCGCTGTGCCTGATCAATCCATTGACGAAGCGTTACACATCGCTCAAGAGAATCGATCGGAATTGAAACGACAACAACAAAAAGAACGCCAGGCTGCCCTGACGTTGAGTTCCGTGAGTAGTGAACGAGTGCCCTCCGTTCAAGCCTCAGGGGATGTGGGCCTGATTGGGAATACCCTGGACAATATGCTGACCAATAATACGCTGCAACTTTTGATGACCATTCCTATTTTTGATGGAGGGCAACGCGAAGGACGGATCTCGGAAAGTCGGAGTCTGGTTCGTCAGGAGCAGATTAAGACGCAGGATATTCGGTATCAAATTTCCTTAGAAGTGCGTGATGCCCTCCACTCGTTACGGTCGGCTCAACGACAAGTCGTCGAAGCGCAAGAGGGGTTATCGCTGTCGCTGGGGGAAGTCGCGTTGGCTCGCCGTCGTTTTAAGGCTGGTGTGGCCACTAATTTTGAAGTGACTGATGCGCAAACATTTGTGGCCAGAGCCCGTGATAATGTCATCGACGCCCTGTTCAACTTTAATGCCTCACGTCTTAATCTCGCGCGTGCGCAAGGACGTCTCGAACGCCTCTGGTATTAACGTCGTCTCTTGAGACGTACGCGCGGTAGGGGGAAGAGTGGATGGTGACGGAGCGAGCACGTCTTTCTCAACAGGTACCATCTAACCAGAAATGACGGCAATGTGTGTCGGGAGACGTTTGAGATGAGACCTCTCCTTGGTCAGTTCTGGAGAAGAACACCTGCAGTTTATGATGCGGTTCGCAAAGAAATGATCCCAGATCTGTCTTTGTTTGTGAGGCCGTCCTCAACAGGAACCGGTCTTCTGAAATATGCCTAATGGGTCGTGTCGTCTCTCATCGCTACCCAAAGAGAGAGTCTGTTTTGACTGATTCATCGAATGAAATGATGTGGCGATCGGAGAGCGGTGTGAACCCGAGGGGGCGAGTGGTTGGCTAACTCCTGGAGGACCTGTTTGGGCGTGAAGGCTCTAATGGGTGACTTAGCATAAGCGCGAATATTGCGGGTCGCCATAACATTAGCTTTCCCAGCTACGGCTGCCGCGACCTGCATCGCATCTTCAAAATCCTTCATGGGTAATTGACTGGCGTATCGTAAGCTGTCCGTGGTCGTTGGTGAAACCTGAAGAAACTGCGACAATCCCGCAAGATAGTCCTTGGTCTCATACCCTCCTTGCATTGGGGCCACAAGATAAAAGAAGTTTGAAAGGGAATGCCATGCGATGTACAACAGAGCCTGTCCACGTTCTAATGCTTTAAGCAAGGCAGTAGAAGCATCAGCATGTGGGGCTCAATTCAGAGCCGCATCGATTAAGACATCGGTATCAACAAGAATAATCATTGATATTTTTTGCGTAATCGCTTGAAGCGATCATCTGTGCGTTTGGCCAGTTGAAATTTTCTTCTCCACCCTTCGGCAATCGATGGTTGCTCTTGTGAACTGAGATGTTTCAGTGTTGTTTCAATCAGCTGCGACAGTGAAATGCCTTGTGCCCGCGCATAACGTTTTGCTTGCGGCAACACCTCTTCATCAATGGTCACCGTGAGTTTCTTTTTCATGATCTCCCTTCGTATACGTATATACATTAGTAGCATACGTATGATGTGGAATTTTGACAAACGATGAACCCTCGGACGTAAGTGCTCGCCGGTGCTATCATGATGTGCAGCACAAGAGTATTCGAATGTGGATCAAAAACTGGAACAACAAGCGAACATTCCCTTTCGATTGGCGCCACATGAGTGGCTTGTGTGAGGCCCTGTCAAAAAGTATCTCAGTCGGCGATGTGTCCATGAGTGAAAAATTCCATGTCGTGAGGCGTAGTCATAGACCACGTTGTTTCAATTGAAAGACAAGACGGAGAGATCCCGTAGTTTCTCGCTGTCGTGGCACCGAAGGAAGCCGGGCTGGCGTTAGTGAAGAAATTAGAGGACTCGGTGTTTAAAGATAAAACATTGAAACGTTTTCCCACTGCCATGTTGGGCGGGACCAATGGATCGCCACCGAACAAGAATGAACCGTCGGAAAACACTAGTTCGACCGCCGGAGTCATACTGCCATGAAACAGGACATCGCCGGTGTACGAGTGACTGTAGACAAAGAGGAGCGACTATCTGAGACCACGGAGAAAGGCGACGTGGCTGAGGCGACATCGCACGGTTCAGGTCTCACGCCTGCAGCCATTCGCGATGGCCAGCTTGACCCAGAAATGCTGACTACAATCAGTGCCATTCGGACACGTATTCAAGCCACGTTTGGGCAAGTGGTGATGGCCATGACGGCAGTCCCGCGGTATCGACATCAGTCGGTGGCTGATTTGACGCACCTGGTGCTG
>JAJDBM010000047.1 GCA_029261355.1 Nitrospirales bacterium
CCTCTTCCAGCGCGCCATCCGAATCGATGAAGTGGCCTTAGGGCCCGAACATCCCTCGGTCGCTATTCGCCTCAACAACCTGGCGGATTTGTTTCGAACGCAAGGAAAGTACGCCGAGGCCGAGCCCCTCTTCCAGCGCGCTTATGGGATATTCAAAGCGCGCCTGGGACTTGAGCACCCCAATACAAAAACCGTCTTGAATAATTATGTCGAGTTTCTGCGCGCACATGGTGATAAAGCTAAAATCCAAGTCCTTGTTCCTGACCTGGAAATCGTCTTCCCAGGTATCTTTGCCCAAGATTCATCATCCAAGGAGCCTTCGCCATGAAATTTCTATCTCCAAACCGTCCATGGGTTCTTCGAGCATTTGAAATATTCCTTCTCGTGGTCTTAGCGAGTAGCTTGATTGGCTGTAATCCAGAAGAAGCCATTCAGCAGTATTTTGCTGACAAAGGCCTGAACCCACTGGCCATTTTGCGTACTGACATCCAACCAGGCACGCTCATCTTGGTTGACAAGGATGGCTCAGCGCATCGGGCTGGCCAACTAACTGATTATCTTGCTGAAAAAGATCGTACGTCTACGACTCTTCCCATAGACAACTGCGGCTCACCACAACATTGCCAAGGCATACTGAACGGATATACAGAAGAACGATCAATGACGGCTTCAATCGCATTGTCGTTTTTTCAAAGTCTCTTTCAAGTGAACCCGAAAATAGATCTCGGGATGACGGGAAAGGTCCGCATCGATCAGCTTGATTCTAGCTTTGAGAAAATAAAGATTGCTGACCTGAAGCGCTTTCTGGGTCGTCGCACTTCAAAGCCAGTTGTTCAAGAGATTCTTACTGCAATCGCAGATGGGGAAAAAGCCTATGTGGCCTATGAAGTGCACCGGGCTAAACGCCTGACGATTTCCTCCGCCGAGGGTAAGAACATTGCCCCAAGTCTTGAGGCCAAGGCCGTCGGTACAATCCCTGTGGGAGGGAAAGTCGGGTTGACCTATAAAAAGAAGTCTGAGCAGATACTGGTTGTCGAAAGCCAACAACCTTATGCCTTTGCCGTCAAGACTGGAGAGCTCTTACCTTTCCCCAAAAAGAATCAAATCGGCGTGCGTTTTAGAGTAACCAGATCGATTGCTGCAGGAGAGGTAAAAGCCGCCGGTACAGACGATGACTATGCCGCTCCACTGCAAGGAGGTTTTGGAGCCATCACCCTAGGAAATACGCCCGATCAATCATAGATTATTTTTTCTGAACCTAAGATGATATTTAATTTCACACGAATCATCTTCGTCTGCGTGTCGTTGCTATTATTTGCCAGCACATTGTCTGTTGCCTCGACCACGCCTATCCCAGAAGAAGCCGATGGCCCACTCCTTGTCTGGAAAGAAAAAGCTAAATACTATCTCGTCATCACGGTCGATGACACGGGTGTGAAAAACACGGAATTACCATTTACGATTACCGATGGCCAAAAAATTATCGAAACATTCAACCATCTTGGCTATACACCGTTAATTGCAACTCAGCCTCTTTTTCGAAACCCCACGAGAGACGACATCATTACTGCCCTTCGGGGAATCCGTGACTTTCCTGAACATGCATCCATTATCGTCTACTACAGTGGGCATGGAGTGGCCGAACCAAAGAACCAAGATGTCTGGCTTCAACTTGGGGGTCAAAAACAGATCGGCGACCACTTCGGTATTTCCGTTACAGAACTCATCGGCATACCTCGGGGGGCCACGTATTTGGGAGAACTCTATGTCATTGTGGATGCCTGTTTTAGTGGCTTAGGTGGGTTAAGCCAAAAATTGACCCTACGAGACCTAGGGACCAAGACCGCCGTCCTCACCTCAAACCAACTGAAAGAATCGAAGTTACAAAAGACTCCCGAACAACAACTCTCCTACCCCATTACCTTAGACGACGGCACAACCATCAGTGCATTTACTCACACGCTGATTCAGGGTTTAGGGGCAGACTGGCACATCGCCGATGACAATGGAGATGGAATCCTCCACATCTCCGAATTAAAGAGGTATAGCGAATTTCATCTAGAGCAAAGATTTTCAAAAGAACCCCACAAAGCGATGGTTCCACAGCTCATCGCTACCGATGACAAAGAACGTTTCTTGGCCTATCGTCGTGATGGTGTTACTCGATGGAACTCCCTGCCTCGGCGGGCTCTCACTCTCGTTGCCTTAGAGAGAAGTCTAATCCCTCAATTGACGGACACCGTCTCTGGAGAAACAGAAAAACCAAAAGTCTCCCAAAATGCTCAAACCTTCGCGAAGCAATTCTCGCCTCAGCCTGACGATCCCTATGCACAAGGCATCAAAGCGCAAGCCGAAGGCCGACTGAAAGAGGCGAAGACCTTATTTGCAAAGGCAGAAAAACTCGAGGAAGCTCATAAAGAGAAACTCGCCAAGATCTACCTGGCCCGTGGACGAAATGAAACCTATGCCGGGAACCACAAAGATGCCTTGCCCTGGTATCAAAAACGTGTGACACTCAAACCGACAAGAGACCCAGCACTTCTGAATGAATTCGGACAAGCCTGGGATAGGACGGGAAAATATGATGAAGCTCTACCTTTCTATAAAGAGGCTTTGGCCATTCGCAAAAGAACGCTGGACCCCGGGGATCAAGACTTGGCGCTCAGCCTCAACAACCTGGCAAGCTTATATAAATCGCAAGGCAAGTATGACGATGCCGAACGCCTTTTCAAGGAAGCGCTAGCCATTAATAAAAAGACCTTGGAACCTGACGATCCCCGAGTAGCCATTATCTTCAATAATCTTGGAGGCTTGTATGCCAGCCAAGGCAACTGTGCCAAGGCTGAAACACTATATAACGATGCCCTGGCGATTCGAAGGGAGGCCTTTGGGCCAAAACACCCAGCAGTTACCCAAAGTCTCAGTAATCTAGCCTTAACGTATCAAAACCAAAGAAAGTACACCGAAGCCGCAGGTCTTTACCATGATGCAATTCTCATTATCGAACAAGCGCTCGGGTCAACACATCCTCTTCTAGCAACAATTCTCCACAACCAGGCAGAATTCTATCGCCTTAAAGGAGAGTACGCTAAGGTCGAGCCCTTATATAAGAGAGCCTTAGCGATTAAAGAGGAAGCCTTCGGGACAGATCACCCAAAGGTGGCCCTAAGCCTAAACAATATAGCAAAGTTTTATGAGGACCAGAACTAGTACCTCAAGGCAGAAGAACACTACAAGCGCGCGTATAAAATCTTCAAAATTCGCCTTGGACTTGAACATCCCAAAACGAAATCTGTGTTAATGAATTATTCAGCGTTTTTTTTGAAACGCAATAAAATAGAAAGTGTAAAACCTCTTATTCCCGATCTAGAAGCCGCATTTCCAGGAATAATGGAACACGGGATCTCAGAAAATGCAAGCGAAAAGTTTCGAAACAGTAAATGTAACTGATTACAATTCAGTACTGACTCAATCTTTTTATTAAAAAGTAATATGCTTTCCTTAATCACTTTCGTTACACAAAGATGGTATCAGATTACTCTGGATCATAGAATAGATTTGGTCAGAGCCAGCGCTCAGCTATAGAACG
Source organism: Nitrospirales bacterium (assembly GCA_029261355.1). Lineage (GTDB taxonomy): Bacteria > Nitrospirota > Nitrospiria > Nitrospirales > UBA8639 > JAGQKC01. The sequence goes on from JAJDBM010000047.1 coordinate 3,590, forward strand.
TTCTATTTGCTTTCTCACTGCATAGGCTTTGACTTGGTCTTTATTGATTTTCTCAACACCAAAGTACTTGGCTTGCGGATGGGCGAAATAACAACGGCTAACGGAGGCTGCGGGAAACATGGCATAAGATTCGGTTAACGTGATGCCCGTGTATTTCTCAGCCTCAAGTAAGTCCCATAAAATTTGCTTCTCAGTATAGTCCTGATTCTCAGGGTAACCTAGTGCAGGACGAATGCCACGATAGTCTTCTTTGATGGTATGACAACTGATAAATTGGTTTTCTCCCTCACCTAACTTTTGATCATCTCCTAACCGAAACCCCAAGAAATTCTTATCTATTTCTTTAATCGTTGAACGTCTATCGTACTTTCAGTCTAGTTCAGGAGCAATTCATTTTCTTTCCAGCCGTCAGATCATCAGAATCGTTCAATCTAAAGTTTGACCAATAGCCCACACGGTTTCTGCGCGAAAATTCCGTTCCTGTTTCGTGTCTTGGGGACACCTCCCAATACCATTCTCTGGTGGGTTTTTGTGATATGAGTCCAAACAGTGGATCATCAGTTTCAATGACTGTTCCGCTTCCATCCAGTCTTTCCCAAGCTTTGTCACAAATAAGGGCAGTCGCGCATGTAAATCTGGATAACCATTGAAAATGAGCGAGCAATAAGTTTTTGGTAAACCTATTCAAATCGATGACATCATGCGGCTTGATGTGTACCAGGTACTTCAGCGGTATGACAGGTAGTTGGCTCGCCAGATTCACTGATAGAACAGCATCTATGTCCGAAGAATCATGATAGATAGTTGGCACAAGCATTTCGGGTAATTTCTCTGGATTCTCATAGAGGTTTTTCATTTGCCCCGTAATGTCCAATGAGATGTGCACGACATGATTCCAATCATGCCTTTTTGCTTTCAAAGGATGAACGATATCTATTAGTAAGACGCGTTCAAATATATCGCCCAGTTCTGCAAGTGGAATATCCAGACATGCCCCAGAACCGACGACCAACACAGTTCGATGTTGCTTACATGCTTTAATCGCATCGAGTATCGCTTCTTTTGTGTGTTGCTGATGCGGCGCCCAATCATCACGACATCTTCTCGCTCGTGCCTCTATTGCGATTGCTTCATTCAGAAACTCCATGCGCTTCACCCATTGAGGGGCAGGCGTCAGTAGAGCCGTCAGGAATTCTCTAATCATAATGTTCCAAGGTTCATCACTCTACCCAACAGCTTCTCTTTTCTGCTACACGACAAACCATTCATCTAGTTTTCTCGACATACAGTTCTCTCAGACTCATTCCACACCACTTTACGGTTAATGTCGAGAATCAACGTGTAACCTAGTTGTAATCCTCTGCAGGATAGATTCATTCCCCATCAAAAATGTCCCCCTTTCTAGAGGACTGCCAGCGCCTTTGGCAGTAAAATCTAAAGCGTATCTTACCCTCAATTCTTCATGACGTTTGCACCACATTCTGGACAGAGGTGACCTGGAAGTTCGAAATAGAAGAAGGACTGCTGGGGACGACTGACGACCTTGCCGCTATAGAATTTGGGAATTATCAGGCTGTTTGATTTGTGGGGAAATCTGGTAAGTGAATCGCGACTAGCTTGGGGAAACGTTTCATGCTCGGGAAGTCTTTACCCTCATCCTGCCCTCTCCCTTAAAAGGAGAGGGAAATATTTTAGGTGACAATCATTTACTCCGGATTAAAGGGGAGGCTCGGTGAGAGCCAGCAGTTCACGGAAGAAAGATACATCCGCTTTCAACCGGCCTAGTCAATGCTTACAAAATGGCGTCCTGTATGGTTTGAAATCGTTCAAGAAGAGGTTGCGCTAGTGCTATTGAAAATTCCTTAAGCCACCCTTGAATATACGCGATATCGAGACCTTGATTCTTCAACAAAATAGACTGAACATCTTCAATATCCCGTGGCCTACCAGCGATAACCTTATGTATTATCACATCTTCAGCGGACGCGAATAATACATCAGTATCATGCATCTTTATGGCAGTAACTCTCTGTAGCGCCGCCTGCTCATATTCGGATTGTGAAAAAATTAAATCAATCCGAATTCCTGTTTCTTGATCTTGGCATGGAAGCACCATCGTTTCCCGTACAAAATGAGGGTCAGGAGCCAGGGACTGCAATCCCATCTCTTGGACTAGTCCTTCAATGACTGTCACTTGCTCTAACCCCACACCAAGAGTGACATCAATATCCCTTGTTAAACGAGGCTCGCCATACACCAACACGGCCTGCCCGCCGATTACCATATAGGGAATTCTTTTGTCCCCAAACGCATGGGCTATTTTAGTCAAGAGTTGTTCGAACATTAAGAGCTTTGGCTATTCGAATATCTACATCGATCCCTTCTAAGGGATCTTGAGGAGGAAAGACACCGAGCATCTGTGCTTCTTGAAGCAGGGACTCGACGATCTTCAAATTGTAGAAAAAATCTGGCTTTGTCTTACGAATCTGTTCACGTTCAAATTGTTCAAGAAGTTTGTAGTTTTTGACCATAGTGATTTTTTACCTTGAGTGACATTACCAGGATGATGTCTTGCCCCTCACCCTCCCCTCTCCCCTACAGGGAGAGGGAAAGATTTGAGATAATCATCATTTACTCTGGATCGTAGAACAAGTTTGGTGAGAGCCAGCGCTCGATGACGGAGAGGTCCATGTTTTTCCTGGCGGCATAGTCGGTGACTTGGTCTTTATTGATCTTTCCCACACCAAAGTATTTGGCCTGTGGATGAGAAAAATATAGACCGCTAACGGACGCCGCGGGGAACATGGCGTAACTTTCAGTTAAGGTAATGCCTGTATGTTTTTCCGCATCAAGCAAGGTAAAGAGGGTTTCTTTTTCCGTATGATCTGGACTGGCCGGATATCCTGGTGCAGGGCGAATACCTTGGTAGGCCTCTTGAATTAACTCCTCATTTGAAAGGTTCTCATCTTTGCCATAGCCCCATTCTTTTCGTGCCTCGCGATGTAACCATTCGGCAAAAGCTTCAGCCAAGCGATCGGCCAGGGCTTTGGTCATGATGGAATTATAATCATCGTGATCTTTTTCAAAGCGCTCACAGATGGCTTGAATGCCAAGACCAGCAGTGACGGCAAACCCCGAGATGTAATCTTTGAGGCCTGAAGATTGCGGAGCGATGAAATCCGCCAATGCATAGTTGGCATCACCTTTCAGCTTTTCCATTTGCTGTCGAAGGGTGTAGAACGTCGTGCGAACCTTTGTGCGAGACTCATCGGCATAGACGTGAATATCATCATCCACACTGTTCGCCGGGAAAAACCCATAGACGCCTTTTGCTGTGAGTAATTTCTTGTCGACGATTTCTTGAAGAAGTTTCTGCGCATCGTCAAATAATTCCTTGGCTTTGTCCCCAACGATGGCATCATCAAATATTTTCGGATAGCGGCCTTTTAATTCCCATGTCTGAAAGAACGGCGTCCAATCGATGACCGAGACCAAATCCGATAATGGCATATCGTCAATAACGCGAGTCCCAAGAAAGTTGGGTTGAGCAATCTCTGCGGATTTCCAGTCAATCTCAGTGCGTCGTGCTCGTGCCTGGTCAATGGACAGCAACTTTTTCGTAGTTTTCTTTTTGGCATGCGCTTCACGAGAATCAGCTTGTTGCTGCCGGACCTTCTCAATAAACGCTCCCTTACCTTCTTCATTCAGTAACTGCCGCACGACGTTGACCGCCAATGAGGCATCCAAGACATGTACGACCGGCTCCTTGTATCCCGGAGCTATTTTGACAGCGGTATGGGCCTTACTAGTCGTGGCCCCTCCAATCAGCAATGGAATATCAAAGCCTTCACGAGCCATTTCTTTGGCATTGTGGACCATTTCATCAAGCGACGGTGTGATCAGCCCACTCAAGCCAATCATATCGACTTTTTCTTCTCTCGCTCGTTCTAAAATCTTGGCACAAGGCACCATGACTCCAAGATCGATAATTTCATAATTATTACAACCAAGCACCACTCCGACGATATTTTTCCCAATATCATGCACATCACCTTTGACGGTGGCCATCAAGATTTTTCCTTGGGCACTACTTCCGGTTTTTTCTTTTTCCATCAAGGGCAACAAATACGCGACGGCTTTCTTCATGACACGGGCACTCTTTACCACTTGTGGAAGAAACATTTTTCCAGAGCCGAAGAGCTCCCCAACGATATTCATCCCATCCATCAATGGGCCTTCAATGATATGCAAGGGCTTGTCATAGCTCTGCAAGGCTTCTTCGACATCGAGATCAATATGTTCAACAATGCCTTTTACGAGTGCATGAGAAAGACGTTCCTGTACCGTCCCTTTTCGCCACGCCTCATCTTTGACGACGACTTTCCCACCCTGCTTTACGGTTTCAGCAAATGTCACCAACCGTTCAGTGGCATCTTCTCGTCGATTGAGCAAGACATCTTCAACCAACTCCAGTAGATCTTTCGGAATTTCTTCATACACGCCCAACTGACCAGCATTCACGATACCCATATCTAACCCTGCCTTGACGGCATGATATAAAAATGCGGTGTGCATGGCTTCTCGAACAAAATTATTTCCACGGAAGGAGAAGGAAATATTGCTCACCCCACCACTGACCTTGCAATGCGGCAAGGTCGCCTTGATTTGCCTAGTGGCTTCGATAAAGTTCACGGCATAGTTATTGTGTTCTTCTATCCCAGTCGCGACGGTCAAAATATTCGGATCAAAAATAATATCTTGCGCAGGGAGTCCAACCTCTTTTGTCAAAATATTATAGGCGCGTGTGCAAATTTCAACTTTGCGTTCCATCGTGTCGGCCTGTCCCGTTTCATCAAAGGCCATGACCACAACCGCAGCTCCATAGCGTTTGATCGCTCGAGCATGTTCTCTAAATTGATCTTCTCCCTCTTTTAAACTGATCGAATTCACGACCCCTTTTCCTTGAATGCATTGCAAGCCAGCTTCAATCACTGACCACTTCGAACTATCAATCATGATCGGCACCCGACAAATATCAGGCTCCGACGCAATGAGATGGAGGAAATGCACCATAGCTTTCTCGGAATCCAGCATGCCTTCATCCATATTAACGTCAATAATCTGTGCGCCACCTTCAACCTGTTGCCGAGCAATGGCTAAGGCCTCTTCGAATTGCTCATTCAATATTAATTTGGCAAACTTTGGGGAACCCGTCACGTTCGTTCGCTCACCAATATTCATAAAATTGGCTTCGGGTTTAATGGAAATGGCTTCGAGTCCACTGAGTCGAGTGAGAGGAGCAACCGTCCCGGGGCTATGCGGTGCGACATCCGATACGGCTTGTGCAATAGCCTGAATATGATCAGGGGTACTGCCGCAACAGCCGCCGACAATATTTAACCACCCATTCGTTGCAAAATCACGCAAATCCTCACCCATCCGTTCCGGTGTTTCGTCAAAACCACCAAATGCATTCGGCAATCCTGCGTTGGGATAACAACTAATATAGACCGGGGCAATACTTGCCAGTTCTTCAATATACGGACGCATTTGCTTGGCACCCAAGGCACAATTGATTCCTACGCTGAGCACGTTGGCATGTGAGACCGAGTTCCAAAAGGCTTCGATCATTTGGCCTGACAGAGTTCGCCCACTTTGATCCGTAATGGTGACGGACACCATAATTGGAAGGCTTCGCTGCTGTTCTTGGCAGTAGCGATCAATGGCAAACAGGGCTGCCTTCGAATTTAACGTGTCAAAGATGGTCTCAACCAGTAACAGGTCTGAGCCTCCATCCATCAACCCACGCACCTGCTCATAATAGGCATTTTCTAATTCCGTAAACGTGACGGCCCGAAATGCAGGATCATTCACATCTGGAGACATCGAGGCTGTACGATTGGTCGGCCCCATTGATCCAGCCACAAAGCGAGGACGACTGGGATCCTTAGCCATCACGGCTTTCACGGCCTCCCGCGCCACCTGAGCGCCAGCAACATTCAGTTCGTACGCCACCGACTCCATCTTATAATCGGCCATGGATATAATATTGGAATTAAACGTGTTCGTTTCAATGATATCGGCTCCGGCATCCATATAGGCTTGATGAATGGATTGAATAATCTTTGGCTGAGTAATCGAAAGCAGATCATTATTCCCTTTGACATCGCATGAATGATCGGCAAATCTCTTCCCACGAAAATCTGCTTCCTCTAACGTATGTTGTTGAATCATCGTACCCATGGCACCATCCATGACCACAATTCGCTCTTTCAACACGGACTCTAAATCAGACATGCGTTCATTCTCCTCACAACACGGCATTCATAAACAATGTAATACACACATTTCCCTAATTAATTTACTGGCGTGAGTCACGACTCGACATCAGCGCCAGATTTAAACTTTTCTTGACTTCGTTTGACGGTAACAAATACGATAAAAAATAAGAAACTTCCTGCTATGTTGAAACTTCACACCCTTCCACAACTCGTTGCCCTGTTGATCATAATGGGCCTATCAATCATAGGTCCATTGAATCCAACACCCTTGCTTGCCAAACCGTACTTTGAAGATGGCTTTCTTGGATTAACACAAAAGGAATTACACGACCAACTCGGTACGCCAATGGCTGTTCGGTCGAGAAAAGCTGCGCTCCGCGTCTTTAGTTATTATACGTTTAAAGATTGGAAAAAGTATTTTAGCATGCTTGTTTCACCAGAAAATGGTGAAGATGTCTATACGTATACTCGAAACGACATTCAGGTTCGTTACTCCTTTGTCTTTACTCCTGATTTAAATGAAGACATAGATTTTCCCACTCTCTACGTGAAACGAGTAGAAGTAGAATTTACACCGGCTGTCAAAATATCTCAAATCCCAAAACTTGTACCAGAATTTTCTCCGTCATCTGAGCCTGCAACCTCGACATTCCGGTCAAATCTCTGGGTACTGATATTTAAAGGGGTACCTTCTCCTGACGCGTCCTTTATTGTCAAAGAACGCGGAAAAGAACAGCTGCCATGGTCTTTAGCCTATCAATTGTTTTCGCTCAAGGGAGTTCCGACCCCCCTCACTTTAGATGCAACCATTGATCGGATGGAGATTACAACCCAAAGTCTTCAAATTGTACAGACGAACCAACGACTCACGCATGAACCTATTTTGAACCCATATTCTAAAGAGTTCGCCAATCAGCCCGCTCCATTAGATCAGAAAAAGAAACGTATTCCTCAGCCGCAGTATGCCGACTAGCAAAAATACATTATCTATTATACAAGGTTTCAACCTTAACGGCTTTAAAACTAACCTAGATTGACCGTCATTGTGCACACCGACTCATTCGGCATATCGAACATCACGGTCATCGCTCAGAAGCAAATACGCCTCTCCCCATTGGGTCTCATCATCTAAATCCCATTTACTCTGACTCGACTCTGGTTGCAGCCTCACACCATTGTTCCCGCCAAAGACTAACACCGCCATTCCTGCTCCAGAGTCTTCAACTTGTTGAGCATAGGCATCACATCTGGCTTCCTCAGGACTGTCAGACCACCCTGTAATGGTGCACCACTCTCCCTGGGAAACCCGATCGTAGATTTTAATGTGCGTAACCCGCCTTGAAGGGCCAAGTTCCTTATATCGTAGGAATATCGAGGTCTCACAATTTTGATTACTTTCAACCTCTACGAACATTCTCTCCCCTTCCTTGACCCATCAAAATATTAGCTGATAGACTTCAGCCCACTTATTAATTTTATGTTGTGGTTATTCAACGAAGCCTGAATGGGCTTATCTATAAATACCACGAAGTATCGTACCAAACTTGCCAAACGAATCACTTACCCCTCGTCCCAATGCCGTTCCGATCCCATGTAGACGTCCAGTCAGGATAGTGCTGTATGCGGGTCTGGCAGTATTTTTTCTCGGGATGTTAGCTTGGGGCATCATTCCAGCCCTACTCGATCCCACCTTTGAAAAACATATTGAAGAGAAAAAGGTGATCGTTGGCATGACGCGGGATCAAGCGATGGAAGCTTGGGGATCACCGTATCAAATGAATGTCAGTTATACGCCAAAGGGGATTCGAAGAGAGGAATGGGTCTTTGAAGATTGGATTGATGCAGGAACCGTCACCCATCGATACTTGTATTTTGAAGAAAATCGACTCATTGCTGGGTGGAAATAATTTTCGGTTAGTTCCGCTTAGCCTATCTCCCTTAATAATCAACTCACCGCTCAGCTGAAGACCATACAGTCCCTTGATTATTTAAGGTGTTTCGGTAATTTGGGCCCGCCTCTCTCGATCACCACCTCCACTAATGATTAACACACGTTTCCACTCCCTAATTTGGTACACAGCCCATGCATTTGGCATCTCTTTATAGTAGGCATCTGGATCTTCGCCTTTAGCTGTCAGGTACGTAGGCTCGGTAAAACCTTCATCCAACACATAATCGAGTAAATTGTCAGCAGTCAAACCTTTGCCGCTGAGTCGCACCTCTGCTAAGAAATTCAAAATATCATCTGGATTTGCTAAATTTACTGTTTCCATACACTTACAGGCTCCCTAGAAGTGTGATATTCTATTAGTGTCATGCCACAAAAATCAATTCATACTACAATCGATATTCCAGACTTCTCTTATATTTCTGCTTTAAGTCTCCTCTCTCCATCACGGTAAACGAAAAGGACGATAATGCGAACTCTTTCCCCTGATCAGTTTCGTGCAAAATTATTTGACGTCCTTCGCCGCAAACATCATTGGGCCACGACGCACTTCACGTGCCAGGCTACCACCAAAGATCATCTGCATAGACTCTACCATCAAGAATACGTGGTGTATATTCGAGACTTTGCCGTTCTCCTTGCTCGTATCATCGGCAAAAACCCTCCATGGGAAGTGCGTCGACGACTCGCCACCACGATTTATGAGGAAGAAACCGGAGGGCTTTCATTTCATCAACCTCACCAAGAGTTATTTTTGCAAATGATGATTGGCCTGGGCTTTGATCGATCGGGGTTTCGCGATGTGAAACTTCTTTCAAGTAGCCGCATCTATCGCGAGTGGTTAGATCATCTCTGCGAAGAAGAAGACTGGCTTGTTGGTGCAACGGTGCTCACAGTCTTTGTGCAAGGGACCCTTACGGATCCAGAGGATGTCATGAACCCCAAAGGCCCCAAAGATCCTGCTGAAATTGAGGATATCATCACGAAACATCCATTAGTTCAGTATCAAGGACTTTCACCGAAACATATGGATTATATTCGCGTACAACAACTTGTGGAACCAGTCAATCGTCGAGCTGTGTATGACATGGTCATTCATCATGCGGTGGAAGCTGAGCAGCAACAATATGTCTTACAGCAAATGGAAGAAGCCCTGCGACAATGGACAAAGTACCAAGACGGTATTGCCCGATCTTGCGGCCTACGGCAGGCTTAGAACTCTCTCAAGCCCTTCACGACATTCTCCAGGCTTAGCGCCCTTCACCCTCTCGCTCTAACAGTACCGTAATAATTGGAACATCGGCTGGAGGGAATTCTAGTTCGCCAATTTCATGTGGCCTCACCCAACGAAATTCTGCACAATCCAGCGCTTCGGGCTCTCCTCGCTTAATCGAACAATCAAATACAATGAGAGCAACAGTTTTTTCGACATACTCATGAGTATGTCTCATCAGATAGATAGGTGGAGTTATTTCGACACCCAGCTCTTCTAATACTTCTCGTCGAACACACTCCTCTGGACATTCTCCCTCTTCACATTTCCCTCCTGGAAATTCCCATAAACCACCCATATGAACGTGAGGCTTTCGACGGGCAATGAGATAACGCCCCTCACGCAAAATAAGCGCAACACCAACCTCGACCAGTGGGTTGAACGACATAATGTTTTTATGACGATTGAAGGGGAAAGGCTTTACAAAATTTCTGCATAGGGCAGAGTAAACAGTACGGCTTCCTCGCGGTACAGATCATTGCACCAAAGTCCATTAAGGCTTGATTAAAATCATAGCAATTCCCTTTCGGAATTGATTCTTCGGACATCGCCCACAAGGTTGTTTTTTGCTTTTTTGGATCGCCCTCCCCGATAAACACTCGATGCAGCACACGCATCACATTCGTATCAAGAATGGGCGCATCTTCATGAAAAGCAAATGAACGAACAGCGCCTGCGGTATACCGACCGATACCCTTTAGTGACATTAATTCATCCTGATCATTGGGAATTTCGCCACCATATCGTTCCACTGTTTCACAGGCAATGCTATGTAAACGATAAGGACGAATATTATATCCTAATGGATACCACGTCTCCCGTACATGCTGTGGCTCCGCAGCTGCAAGCTCAGAAACCGTAGGGTATTTCTCTAGAAACTCATGGTATTTCGGAACCACTCGATCAACTTGGGTTTGCTGAAGCATGACTTCAGACACCAGAATTTTATACGGATCATTGGTGCGACGCCAAGGAAGATCACGGCCATTTTCCTGGTACCATTTGAGCAGTCGATTTTGAAATCGTTTTTTGACTCGTGCGTCTAACAAGCGAATCGGTTTCTTCTTGAGAACCTTTTTTTTTGTTTTGGGAGAAGATTTCTTAGGGTTGGCTGAAGGCGATTTCTTCATGGCTCAGGATTGTATGGAGAGGGATCATGGAATGCAAGGTCATCTCTGTATAGATAGCCTACATGAAAAACTCTCTACCGATTAGGTCAAATAAATCGATGACAATCCCTCTCAGTTGGAAACCGGCAAACGGCTCTTTTTCCCATTATCATATATCTTCGGCGCGCAAGACTTCGATACACGGCATCTCGAATGGCCCGTGGAACGATCATCAATCCATACAACAGGGGCCACAAACCGGTGAGACATCTCGCGATTTTGAGTGCAGCGGTGGATTGAATGAATACCGTCCCATGCTCAATATACAAAAATGTTTTAAAGTCTTGGGTAGGTAAATCTGAATCCGATAAAATGGCTTGACCAATCTCTGACTGAAGAGTCCCAAACTTGAACTGACTGTGAGGATCCCTTGCTATAACAAAATCCACTGATGCATTACAAAAATTACAGACCCCGTCAAACAGGATGACATGGTGATCTGTCAACAAAGTATGAGACTTACGCTTTGAAAGATTTAAATGCATATGAGAAAAATCCATAATCGTGATATAGGTGTTTGGATACAATCAATTTAATTATGAATATATTCCTTAAGATAACCGTTTCAATCGTCATGCCTACAACACGTCCGTTTCTTGTGCTTTTCTGTCTCTATCTCTCAATTCTGCCTGTCATGGCGCATGCTGATCCACCGTCCGGCATTGCAACGTTGCAAACCTCATCAACCTCTACCATACGAAATATTATACCCGAAGATATCCGCGCTCTTCTTCAACCCTCTGAACAGGAAGAGTATCTCGCTGAACTTGAACAGTCGCCACCAAGATGGGACACCCTGCATACCCAACCTGGAGAAGAACATGGAGAACGTCTCTTTCGTTTGAATCGTGCTCGGGATACGGCAAGAGAAGGACATCCGTTACTCACGCAACGAATAGGGTTTCTATGGAGTGGAATCTTACGAACGTTTGATTCCAAACATCAGGGCTTCAGGGTTGCCATGGGGCCAGAACTCACTCAGACGACCTGGGGTATCATTCGATTTAAACCAGTAGGATTACCAGACGAAATGATCGCCATCCCGAAGAGAAGTCTTTTATCAAAACTACAATCAAAAATTTCTAAAAGGGAACAAGTTGAAGTCTTTATTCTTTTCTTTGGGAAACTCCTGCCGAATGAATCAATTATGTATGGCTTTTCCCATAATGGAAATGAAGAAGGCATGATTATGCCATTTGTACAAATAGACCAAGTCCACTATGTTCTACGATAACCGGGGCTTACACCGAGAACGAAGCAAATGACGAGACTGTGCAAGAGACTATCAATAGCATGGATTTGTAGAATTCGCAGAAGGCCAAACGATTCAAGCCATGACAACGTTTCTGTTGTCATGGCTTGAAATAGAACAAAGAATTTCAAGAGTGAGGTTATCGATAGGGGTAATAACGACCGTGATGGCGATAATAATGTAGGCAATTCCGATACTGGTAGTAACCGTACTGGCGAAGATTGGCACATGTGTACCCACGTCTCCAGTTATTCCCAGTATATTCCTTTGGGATCATATCGCTCTTTAATGCCTTTTCCACGAATGCATCAATTTCTGCTTGGTCGCCAGGATCAAATGGTCTCTCCATGACTTTTTGATTGAGAGCCCTCTGTAACGCCTCCATGTCTTCCTCATCTTCCGCTAACACAATATTCCAACTACCTAATGTAAACATCAAAACGGCAAAGATATAAAATACTTGATATTGAATTGAGAAACTACGCATAAGTATTAATCCTTAGTATTACCTTTAATGTTCCATGGTGTTTGTACAGCCCGTACAAACACAAACACCAATTTCTTAAAACGTCTTTGCTATACGAATTCTAATGTTGCCTATTAATTTAGAAGAGATTAGACAACGATCGCGTAAGCCCTTTGGTTAAGAGAGGTTCAGCTTCAGGATATTCCAAATTGGCTTTATTGGCGGTACTGACCACACGAGTACGATATTTCTTCAACTTTGAAACCTCTGAATAAGTCTGCTTTTGCGTACCGGCCATTCCCTGCTGTAAGTTTTGCATGCTATCGGAACGAACGATGACACCCTTCCCAGCTCTTTCGACCAGCTGCACATCAGTGACTGCCATGTAAAGTACATCCTTAACAAATGCATTCGCGACAGTTGAAGTCAGCCCACCAACCAACCCGCCGATAAGACCACCGGAAATGCCCCCGGTTGCTCCACCCGCAGCGACTCCGACACCAGCACCTACTGCTGCACCACCTAGAACTCCGCCGAATCCACCACCCAAGGCCTTCTCTGCCGCTGTGGGACTAGCCTTTTCAACACTTTTAACATTGACTTGCATCCGATAATACGCTTCCTCTGGGTCATCGGTGACACGATACCCTCTCTTTGCAATCGCTTCCTTAACAGGTGTTTCAATATCAAAATTATCTTTATCAGAGGTATTCCGGACCTCAATGTAGATAATCTTCTTATCTGGACCAACAGGGTCAAGGAAAATTGTCTGACTCATTTTTGTTTGAACATCGAGGTCTTTTTTGGCGATGGACGTATGAATCGCAGCGCACCCAGACATCACCCACAGCAATGCTGCTAAAAGCCCAATGTTTACAGTGGTATTCATTTGCATAACCCTACAATCTCCTTTCTCGCACCAACTAACCAATTGACTTAATTAATAAAACCCTTTGGTTGTAGTTTTCCTGGAAATTTACAAAATTTTTAATTTTCAACAATCCTAGTAATGCTACTGAAAATCTTCTTAAGAGTCTACCCTTATTCAGAACTACTGTTTCTTGGTTCTACTCGTAATCAGTCATGTTCTTCTAGATAAATCTCTTACACATTGAAGAATGAATCAATTTTCCGCAATCTGCAAATAAATCGCTAATCGAACCCTCGCTGTAGCAGCATTTCAAATTGTCGAATCTATTGCGCTCCGACTAATTCCTTTACGCAACCAATATTGACTGTCCCTCCAGCCACTTTTTCCAAATCCGAAGTGGAAACATTCCCCTTGACTACTTTCCAAGTAAGCATGGCCCCACCCGCTGTTCCAGAGATTTCTTTGGGTTGCACGTTGACGGTGAGTCCATTACGAAGACGCTTCTGTTTGCCTTTTCCTCCACCGCGGAAAGCTGGATTATTCAGAAGTGCCCCTAATCCCGAAACCATAGGCGACATCATAATTTTTGCATCGACCTGGCTGCCATTTTTCACAAAAGATTGTGTAATTGTGGTCCCGCCACCTAAGGCTGCCGCACCGACAACCTCTCGTTTCCCTTCCCCTACTCGAGTCCATTTTTGAAATTTCTTGACAAAACATCCGAGAAGCCACGTGCCTTTTTGTTCTTTAAAAATATCATAGACATAGTCAAAATCTCCGGATGCGGCACCATAATTTCCATCCTTCAAGTTTTGGCTGATGGTATTTAGGACATCTAAGATTTCTTGAAGACGCGAGTCCTCTTCCGCAAACACCGAACTATTCATGCAGAAACTCAATATCGCCACCAATCCAATTATCGGAATCCACATTCTCACAACGATTCCCATAGAAACCCTCCCAATCAAGTAATGAAGTCTAGAGGTACGATCAGTCCCATCCAGCAGCAAGAATAGCACAAGAATATTCTACTGACCAAACAGAAGAGGGTGTCACAAGACATTCATAAGCATTCGATTTAATCATCGTGAGTCACGCTTATACCGGACCAGAGTAGTCATCAATTTTCTACTATGGTATAGGATTAAAGAGGAAACAGTTGCGTAAGAATGAAGAACTCTCAGGATAACCACTGGTGAAAGATAGTGAGAAAGGAAGTTGAGGCATGAAGGCAATAATGACCGCAGTAATGATTTTTGTATGTATGACCCTCCCCTACAAGGCGTTGGCCACAGAGGCCTCATATCAACATACGTTTAAGACGACGTATGGAAAAACTGGAAACGCTCAAGAAGGATTTATCAACATTGGAAAGTCCATCAATTGCCTGTATTACTCGCTTCCATCCGAAGAGCTCGATGAGGACTATACCTCTAGAAAAAGTACCATCGCAAATGATGCGATGACCTACTGTGAAGAACCAGAGCCAACCATAACGTCCTTCAATCACGAAGAGAAAACCTATCAAAGCATCAATAAAGCCATGATGCAGTCCATGCATGCGCAACGAGACCACATGATGAGGCAAATGGGCGTTGCGCCAGGCTCTGATCAGGAAAACGACGTCTTCAAATCATTGGGCGATAAGATGGGTATGGTCAAACAGAAGCAAAGAGAACATATGGAAAAAGCCATATTAGAAAAGAAGCTGCCCCCGGATGAACACAAAAAAGCTATGAACGACCTCAATGGAAGATATCCTAAGGCCCAAGCGAACGGAGCCATGCAAATTGGGGCAAAAATGACTGATCTACATAAAAAAGGCACCTCGAATGGGATCGCCTGCAACTGGTATCAGGTCAAACTTAGTGGAATGATGAATAAGGAGACCCACATGTGTGCGGCGGACTGGAATGCCATACCAGGAGGTCAGCGCACAAGAACGCTCATGTATGCCTTTATGAATTTTATGAAAGAGATGTCTCAAGGAAAAGGCATGGATCACAATATCTACGAAGTCATGCAAGAGATTGATAAATTTCGTCTGATCTCGATGACCAAGGATAGAAATGGACAGGTGATCAGTAAAGAAGAATATCTTGGAACAAAAAAAATCTCTGCCCAATATACCGTGCCTGCTAGCTACACAGAAGAAGACATGATGGGTGGGATGATGGGAGAGCAGAACCGTCCCAACCAACGACAGATGAATTTCCCTGGCATGATGGACCAAACAGAACCTCCACAAGCTCTAGAAGAAGAACAGGGAATCAGTTCAGACCGACCTCAACAAGACCCTGAAGACATGAAGAAAAAGGTTGGCGACCTACTAAAAGGAATGGGGATAGGCAATCTTGGGGATTTTTTAGGGAAATAAGTTATGGTTGATGAGGGAACAAAGTACTAGAGAAAAAGAACATTTAGCAGCATTCCTCCGACCATATCTATTCTCACAGTAGCGAAACGTCTCCTTCCTCACAAACATTCTTCGGAACGCAATACGACGTATTCACCCTATAGCGAATACAAACATGGTCTTCAGGACAGGGAGTATAAGCATCACAGGGTTCATTCATTCACTCATTATGAAAAGTCTACGTGTATTCCGTTCGGGCAAGAAAACGATCGGAGACAAAAACTTCCCACTCGACAGTCATGTTTGGTCGAAAATCCAGAATCTTGCCACGCACATGATTTCCCAGGGAATTTCCCGGAGCAGGGAGATAAGTCCGTCAGGAGCCCGAGGACAATACTGAGGATAATCAAAAAGTCGGTGACGAGTCTTTACTGCGAGGGTCGTTTAAGAGGCAGGAAAAACCGCAAACCCTTCCTTGTCGGCAGCAATAGCGAGATTCTGGTCATAGCTAACAAAACCGATTCCCTTGGGTTGTTCTTGCACAGCCACGAGTGCGGCTCCTAATTGTAATGAATCAGCAGCGCGCAAGGCATGTACTCTCAGAAGTCGTTCAGCTCTCAGTTTGACCAACTCAATCGCTGTCACCTCACTCCAATCGTCTACGAGAAGTTGCAGTCGCTCACAGCTCACCGTCAATTCCTTCTGGGTGACGGTGCCCTCTCGCAATCTCCGAAATAATGCTGAAAGGACCTCCGTGGACGTCAGAGTCCATACCAACATCTTGGGGTCGGTTCGATAGAGTTCGAGCGCTTCGTCAGTGGCTGATTCATGAAAGACCAAGGGCACGACTGCTGAGGAATCCCAAATTTTCAACGGTCTCCTCGACGCTCTTCCAATAAAGCCTCAAGAACGTTTGCCGAGGCGTTCCCGGGAGGCGGAGTCTGCGAGATTTGCTTACTCCCTTTCATGGGACCACAACGGATGAAGTCCAGGCGAGCCAGGCTGCTCACCCATTCCTCATCGTGCTCATCCGACAGGCCGACTGGCACCAGCCTCGCCACGGGTTGATCCCGGTCCAAGACCTCCACAATGTGCCCCTTCCGGACTTTCTGAAGATAACGACTCAGATTATTCTTAAGTGTAGATACATTAGCCTTTATCATATAGCTATAATAGCCACACAATGACAATATGTCAATGACCTCTTATACATTGAACATCCAGCCATATGAAGATACTCGACACAACAAAGTGCCACACGTTACTCATCTAGCAGCCAATGTCCTCTATCACTCACTATCCGAACAATAATTCTTCGGAACGCAATACGACGTATTCTCGCTATAGCGAATACAGACATGATCATCAGGACAGGGAGTGTCAGCATCACATGCTTGATTCACACATCGTGAGAAGTCGACTTGCTTGCCATTTGGACAGGAAAACGATCGGAGACAAAAAATCCCAATCCGACAATCATGTTTCGCGGTAAACCCCGAGCCTTCCCAAGAACACGAGTCCCCCGGAGCTTTGCCTGAGCAGGAGACCAGCAGCAGATTCCCCACAATCAAAAAAAGGAATAGCCACCAATACTTGAAATGTCTGGCATTTACTCCTGACCTGCTATTTTTAATTCCTGTCTGATATCGAGATACGAGCAATCACCCCCCTAGTTCGTTGACACGTGAATGGCAATGACACCCCGATATGCTTCTCTCTTAATCATCACTTAAATCCCGGGTCCGGGTGCCCCCAGTTCTTATACGCCGCAATCTTTGCCTTATAGAATTTGACAACCTTCTCAACGTCTGCATTGGTGTAATTCAAGGCGAGAGCCATCTTCATGGGCTCAAGTGATAGTCCGGGTTGAAACTTCAAACTTCCATCAACGTCGTGCCACCCACCGTACATAATGTCATTCGTAAGTTGAGCTTCGGGGTAGCCATCGATTATGCCTCTCTTTCGGAACACTCCAGTGCCTTTATATTTGATAAAAAAGCGTGAGCTTCCATCTTGTAAGGTCTCCACTGTTCCTGCAGCAGGATTTCCCGGTGTGTTAACAATCACTTCAACTGCATCGACATCCGTCCCCGCCAGATGATTAACAAATTCAAGAATGAACGTTTGCTCTTTCATCGATGAAGATACGGCTCGACATGCCGTGCTGACAGCCACTGGAACGCCCGTAGTTACTGAACTACATTGATAAACCAAAATGCCTACTAGGCTCTTCACAAACTTTTTTGTGTCTTTGTCATAGTAATAGTTTGCAGTACCCACGGACCGTAAAGCTACCAAGGACTCCTGTATTTTTAGCTTGCCGACTTTTTTGGTAAAAAAAGTACCGGGATAAAAAGACAGAAGGTCAGTGACTTGAGTGTGGAAAGCTAGCTGAAATTTATCTGACCGATACGACTGATTATGGAGCGTGAGTTTTTGAAACTCATTCTCTTCGTTGCTGCTACTAGCCTGAGCCGGGTGGTCTAGACTCAGGGAATGGCCAATTTCATGAACAGCCGTTTTCGCAAACATATTAATAATCTCTTTGCGCATAAAAGCCACCTTGCTCTGTCCAACTCCCCAATGGGCTTCAAGCATCCCATCCGCAAAAAGATTGACCTCATCCAGTAAGTTCTGATTAAGAATTTCACTTAGCCGAAAAGCGAGCTCCGCTCGATTAAACTTCATGGGGGCATGAAGAAGCGCTTTGATTGCCTCAAAGTTCTCGGTTCCTGCAGGTGTCGCCCCCATTTTAAAGTTTGCTCCCTTATTGCTAAGCGCACCCCAATTCATCTTGACAGTATTATTCGGATCGGGGCTACTCACCCACTCTACCCCCTGCATCAACTCTGTTCCCCAGAGCGTTTCCATCTGTTTTTTGATATCCTCTCCTAATCTTTTCCTTTTGTGATACGAATCAAACAGCGAACGTTCTCGAGTAGGGACTAGCGCCGGATGAACATGCCAATCTGTCGTATTATCTTGTGCATATTGGCCTACTTGTGCATACACGTTTACCGCATCCAACGTATGATCAAGTGAAGGAAAATTAAAAAATATCTTATTTTTTGGCATTGCCCTTCCTTGAATGTTTAACTCCCCAACATGAAAACCTCCATTTTTTGTCTCGACAAAGATGATTCCCTGCTTAGACACGTAGGGAGATGTGCTTGTCAAAGGATCAAAAATAAACATCGCTTGTTTATTAGCAAGTTGTGGAGCAGAAAAGTCAGGATCCTCAAAAAGAGTAAAGACAACTTCTGCTTCAGGATGTACCTGAAGGCTGACTAGTCGCCTACGCCTGACGTCACCAGAGCCATCGGCTAGAGTCTTAGACATCTCGACAAGACCATCTGTATGATCGTCATCCGCCACATCTACAAAGCGATAGACGTTAAATGAGTCATTGACTAATAGATTAGTCGACGCTCTCTCTGTACTCATCGGCCCTTCCTCTGAACTTGGGACCTCTCCTTCCGGACTTGTCT
The DNA here is from genome assembly GCA_029261355.1 of Nitrospirales bacterium. Taxonomy (GTDB): domain Bacteria; phylum Nitrospirota; class Nitrospiria; order Nitrospirales; family UBA8639; genus JAGQKC01. The sequence continues at coordinate 22,694 of JAJDBM010000047.1, forward strand.
TTTTTTCCAGACATGTTAGCTCGCCCTTAATCTTTTTCGAATTTTTCTCTGTACAAATTCTGATCTCGACCTTGGCACCCAAAAGAAGGTCTTTGGTTCGATGAATTAAAGAACCATCCAAATACGGGACAACTTTTGAAGTTAAAACCTTAGATTCATTAGGACGCAGGACAAACTTTTTCGGTCGGAGCGATTCAAAGAAGCTAATGGGGTCAGGTTTAAATGAAGGCCTTTTAACCTTGATGTTTACGACGACGGGTAAGGTGAATTCTTCAGTGGGGCTACAAGATTTTTTGTCTTGAGAGTTACCCTTGTGTGTAAACTTCAACTCAAATTTACCGTCATCATTGTAAAAGAACTGATGTTTGAGGTCCGCCTCCCCATTTAATTGCACCAACACTGATGGTGGGCATTGCGGCACTGGAGGAGCCACGGCCCCACAGGTGACATAGATTGTTCCAAGTGACACCACGCTGACCACCACACAGCCATTGTGAGCCGCGACACGGGTTGGCACTGGAGGTTCAGAATTATGATTAATGTCAGGTGCGATAAAAGCCTTGGAAAGTGTTTTGCCTTGATAGCCATACGCCATGGCCCCGACATGTTCTTCCTTCATTCCCCAAGCTGGAACGACAATCGTTTGCCCATCAATGGCAATGGATTTATAAAAGATAAATGGACTATCAACGGCCGCCATTTCCCTATATCGTAACCGCGTCTGTGGGCCTCCTTGTTTCATGAGATACCCAAAGTAATACCCGCAGTCTTTCGGCCCAAAGCAGTGATGGTCTGAGGCATCGCGGCCAGTGACAATCGTACCCTTGTCGATAGCCACCGCAAATCCAAATCCACCGGCTTGATCTTGGGGACTGAGTGCAGATGTATGCTGCCACTGAGCATTCGCCAATTTGTAGACATGAATACTCCCGTGTCCTTCACTGTTGGGACCGTAGTAGTCTTTCCAACCTTGAGGATTCCCAATGACGGCCGTGTTGCCATCAATGCCCACACTAAACCCAAAATTATCTTTACATTGGGCAACGGGACTTAAATAGTTACACCCCTGGCTATCAGGTGGATCGAAACGCTGTTCCTCAACCCATCCATCTTCAGTACGATGAAAGATGTAGGCCATCCCTACCCCATGAAAACCGGGGCTACCAACAATGAGTCGGTCACCATCAAGATCGAGGGAAAATCCAAAATTACTGAGATCATCACGAAGCTTAGACCCTGCTGAAGGCAAAAGGCGTTGGTCAAACACCCATTGCTTCTGTTCTTTACGAAAGACATACACCGCCCCTTCTCGACTTCCCCAATTTCCCCACAATGGCGGACCACTCTCTTTATCCGCAGGAGCCCCGACGGCCGCATACATGTCGTTAATGGCGACAGCCTTCCCGAAATTGTCGGCATCACTTCTCGACCGCGCCCAAGGTTCCATCAACACCTGCGTTTCAGTCCAAGCTCCGCTTTTTCGTTCAAGAATGTAGGCCCGTCCCTCCTCCGGAGGCCCGTTCAGTCCACCATTAGGCGCTCCCACGATGAGATGGTTATGATAAATATCCACGTCGCTTCCACATTCATGCTCCCAAGTACAATTGCTCAACTGTAATGCCGTCAACGAAGTTGTCGAACCCGTTGGAGCGGCGGTCAAGGTCCTAACAGGCGTAGCAGGATCGTCCTGACTCGCAGCCGAAGCCGCATCTGATGCCGATGCTGAGAGCTGGTTCTCTGCGTTGTTCTGCGTAGACTGTTTAACGTCATCCCTTCTTTTTCTCTTCGCATTCTTTCGTTGACTCAAGTCGGTTAAATCTTCAGGCAATACAGTTGGGAGACTCAGCTCGTTTAATTGCGTATTGACCGGTGGTTCATGATCTGAGTTTGGACCACCAGGTTCAGACTGCGTGACATCAGATTCAGCCCCTGCCACTTGAGACTTAGCGGGTTGATCCAATTTTGAGGCGTCTTCTTGTGACAAGAAGACAAAGCGTACCCGGCCCTTACAACCTGGCCCCCAACGATAGCCCGTGGGCTTTCGATCCACGCTGACCTTAGAGCCATACACGACATCCTCAAGCCCTGTCGAAACGGGTGGAGATTGGTATTCTCCATTGATGGTCACAATCCGTACCACTCGGACCGCGTCCGGTGGTAAATCTGGGCCATCAAAATGTGATGTCGGTATTTTACAATTTCCAGGAAGTGAATCGAATTGAAGAAAGCCATCTCCGAAATCTGAACCTTGTGACGATACATTGCCAGCAATCACGAGTAAAATGCTGACCACAAACACAAGAGCCACACCGAATTGGAGAAATCCTGATACATTCTGTTGAATTTCAACTTTCATCGTCACTCCCTTTATGACATCTCATATAGGTAACGCCAACCCATAAGACAGTCAGTGCTCTATCTACTCAAGCTGAGAACCCTGGATATGCGATCATCCTCACACATGTTTAGTTCCTTGCCCGAAGGATAATCTCTTTTTCTTCGCCTGCTTTAATCGTAGACACCGGACGATCGTATGTCTTGCCCTTACGTTCATACGCTTTCACATTATTCTCGAACTCTCCAGCGAAAAATTCCTTGGCAGCTTGTTTCGCAACAGTAATCTTTCGCGATGTATCTGGCAGCTCGCCCCACATGGAATTGGAACCATCAAAAATCATGTACATCCCAGGACGGTTAGGCTCCTTGGCTTGAATCGAATTTTCGCCACCGCTTAAAACACAGCATGCCAGTAACGTGATGAATATGAAACGTGTGAGTATCATGGTGGCATTCATTCCCTTCATTGGAAATAGCAAAATGCTATTATACAGAACCCACTACAAGGGAAAATATAAATGAATGATAGAGACACGATAGCGAAACTTAAGAATGGTCTTTGTACAGGACGGACGGATTGAATGTGGAAAGTACGTGAGCCCGATAAAGCGACTCGAAAGGCAGGCAGAAAATAGGGAAACCCTGATAGATGACGAAAACGCGGGAAGACAGGAAAATTAAGTGGGTTGGGTAAAGGTGGCGTACTCAGGATCTGTGTCAAATATAGGAAGGATCGAGGAGAGGTTCATGGCATTCAAAGCAATTTTGACGATATCTTGTGGATTCACAAGAATCACTTTCCCCTTAATCCCTTTAAACATTTTGGCGGCCAGGACCAAAGTCCCAATTCCAACGCTATCGATAAATGTAACACCCTGCAGATCAAGAATGAGACCTTTGGTTCCATTTTTTTTATGACTCTCAATCCTGTCACGAAAGCTATTCCGTGAGAAAGTATCTAACTTCCCAGTTAAACTCAGGACATGCATGCCATTGACTGATTTTTCTTTAATTACCATAACCAAAGTACCGGTGATTGAACAAAGAAGCATACTCGTGCTTCACAACCATTCCTATGGCTCACTTCTTCTTTCGGTCACTTTCTTGACAAACTAAACTCTTACCTTTTATTGGTGGGTGCCACATAAACATTCATTGCATATTAAGGGCACTTGCCCTATCCTTCCTTGAGAATGTGACACCACAAGACGAGAAGCAGAAATAAAGAGAATCAATCCTCTGACAAAACAGACATTCACCCATCAGCCTTCTCACCAAAGGCCTAACTGAAGCCCGCTCGTATGACAGTTCGAATAGAATAAACACGTCAAAGACAAACAGATTTATGAACATTCAGCCTGACCCACTTCCCTCGCCCACCCCACCACCATTTCTTTGTGAACTCCCAAAGAAAGATTATTGGTCGACACCCTTTGCAGAAAGTTTACTTTCAAAATTGAGTCTACCAACCGGCGCTACAGTTTTAGATGTCGCATGTGGCAGTGGCCTTCCAACATTTTACCTGGCTCATCGCGTAGGACCAACTGGCCGAGTCATAGGGCTCGACATAAATGAGGCTCAACTCTTCCGAGCACGAACCTACCAAGGCCCACATTTTCCATGGCTAGAGTTTCGTTATGGAGACGTTCAAGGCATACCAATTGACTTGGGACAATTTGACAGAATAACCGGAAATTTATCCTTTATGTTCTTTCGACCTCATCGAAAAGAAGTGTTACAGCAGCTTATCCGAGTCCTCAAACCTGGAGGTCAGTTGGTTCTCACATTTCCATCACTTGGCACGTTTGAATCACTTTGGGAACGAGTAGACCAAGAAATGAACAAACAAGGACTTGAAAAGGAACAGAATCTGTTAACCGAATATCGAGAAGAACGACCGTCAGCCTCTGATGCAGAGCAATGGCTAAAAGAGATCGGTCTCGTAAATGTAGAAGTTGAGGAATATCCTCTAGAAATTGAAACAAACGCGGGAGAGGCCTTCCTCTATCATCCATTGTTACGAGGAGGCTTTCTAGACGATATTTATGAATGCTTTATCGATCAAAAAGCTGCCGAACGCTTCATGAATATCATCGCCAATGATATTCAAAGCTTTATACCCTTGATGGCCCAGCGGTGTGTCATGTCTGGGTGGAAGGCCAGCGTATAATTCAACAAGAAACACTCGCTTGCTTACATAAAAAAGGCCTAGGAGAAATGGCAGAGTACGGTGTAAGGCTCCCTAGAAATAGACAGCCCGATGTTAGACCTGAAGGACTTCTTTCACTTTTGCCAACAACATATCGATGGGATAGGGTTTTTGGATAAATCCATTGAATGGCTGTTCTGTAAAGCGTGACACAACGGTGTCTTCCGTATAACCACTGGAAAGAATCACCGGAACATCTGCTGAAATTGTCCGCATCGCATCAAGGACTTGCTCTCCGCTCATATGCGGCATTGTCAAATCTAGCAGCACACCTTTTAAATCAGCAAAATGCTCTTCAAATAATTTAATTGCCTGACGTCCATTCTGCGCAGTTAATACGGTAAAACCCGCCTGCCCAAGAATAATTTCGGCAGCTATACGTATATCATCTTCATCATCAACAACCAAAAAAAGACCGCTCTGTCGCCAATCCTCTTCAATATTTGACGATACAAGTTCAGTTGAAATTGTTTCCTGTTCATGATTGACTGGAAAAAGAACACGAAAGGACGTTCCAATCCCAATCTCACTTGACACATGAATGGCACCGCCATGGGCATGTATGATTCCGACCAAGGCAGCAAGCCCCATCCCCCTCCCCATGAATTTTGTTGAAAAGAAGGGATCAAACATTTTCTTCATGGTCTCTGGGTCAATGCCTATTCCGCTATCACTCACCTCAACACAGACCACTTCTCCTTCAGCCAAATCAGCAACGAAACAACATTGCATCAGATAGGCTCGATTGACCATCATCATTTTCGTCGTCAGCGTAATGTTACCGCTTGTACCTGCGATCGCTTCAGACGCGTTCGTGATTAGGGTTAACACAATTTGTTGAATCTTCGAGGAATCTCCCTGGATGGGGGTAAGATTTGAGCTTAAATCATAGGTTATGACTGCACTTTTCGAAATGGCAACCTCTAGGAGGTCACCCATTTCATCAATAAGTTCTGTCAGATTGACAGCGTGGCTTGCCAACGTGTCATGACCTGAGTAAGACAACATTTGATTAGCCAGCTCTCCCCCGCGCAAGGCGGATTTCTCTATCTTATCAAGGTGAATTTTCGCAGAAGAATCCAACTTCAATTCACGAATCGCAAGCCCAGCATTCAAGTTAATAGCGGCAAGGAGATTATTAAAATCATGGGCAATTCCTCCTGCTAACACACCAAGGCTTTCTAATTTTTGAGCATGATGGAGTTGAATCTCCAAACGCTTGCGTTCAGTAATATCGATCATGGCCGTCCGGCACTCGACCACTGAGTGGTCCTTTCCAGGCAAGGAGACACTTTCAAGAATGACAAATAAGGGTTTGGCTCCGACATGCTCAAATTCAAGCTCAACAGAGTCAGACATCGGACCTGAAAACACTTCATCGAGATGAGTAGAAAAAGCCTCGTGATACAGGGGTTTCAAATGCTGCACCATACGAGTCCGTATGAGTTGCTTCCGTTCAAATCCAAGCATTTCAGCCCCAGTAATATTAGCCTCGAGAATCACGCCCTGTGCATTGAGCATAAAATATCCAATGGGCGCGCCCTCAAAAAGGTCAAAGTATTTATGGTGTGATTGTTCAATCTCCGTTTGCATCTGCTGTAATTTTTCATTTTGAACTCTCAATTCTTCCCGATGAACCGTCAAATTCTCTAATGTAGCTTCAAGCTCCTGCTTAACTGTTTCGTACTGAGCTTGTTGTTGCTGTAGAGTCAACACCTCTGTCTGTACTTTACGCAGTTCTATGCGTAAGTCTGACGTTGCTTTTTCAACAGTCATAAAAAATCCTCCCCCTTGAGGCTTGAATCAGGGCAACGACTTGTCCCATACCGACATCACGCTCTTGTGCATGTTTCTGACAGTCGATCCCTGCCAACAATTTTTTATTTACAAAGTAAGAAATACAAGTGATCAAACTGGGTATGAGTGATAAAGAAAGAATAAGACAATAAGATCGATCGACGTCTCTATATCTACCGACAATTCAAAAACAGGTACGGTCACGGGCAATGCATCAAGAGGGGGACAACACAATCACGGTGGATACAACAGACCTCAGGATCCTACATCACTTCTCACATCATTTCGCTCCCATCATTTTTAGGAAGGCATAGAACTAATAGGATAAAATCAAAGCGCTAGACATCTGGACTAGAAGCCTTACCTCAGAGTATCGCGATTCCTGGAGCACCATCTCTCACCACTGGCTAGTAGGACAAAAAAAGCGATCTTAAGATCATCAGGCCATTCATCAAGTTTGTCGAATGAACCTCTGTGAGCTCAACTACGATCTTGGCCTTCGTTGGCGAGCCAAGACTTCATTAGACATGGGCTGAGATGATTTGGACTTCGGTACGTTGGGTTGAGCAGGCTTGGGATCGGCCGAAATGCTCTTCGCAGATTTAGGCATTATACCGTTTGCCTTAGTAAACGAGCTGAACTCATGGAAGAAGATCCGACCTTCGAAATTCTCTTGAAATTCTTGCTACTAGCAAAATACTTCATATTTCTCAATCTGTTTGTTAAGATCCCTGATAGACATAACTCGTAAAGTCAGTCCATTGAATCCTTCCAAATTTTTGAGGGACTTCAAGTCGGAGAGTCCTCACCATACTCTTAATGTGCTTATTTAGCAATTCGCAGATTAGGCCCTGTTCATGCTGATAATCTAATGAATGTAACAAGGTATTTGCTTCGGTCAATACAACAGTTCAACAGAACCCCTTTTCTCTGCCTCATTCTTTTGCTACAACAAACTTTATAATGAAACTCGCAACCAGCACAGGGCTCTTGGTCCCCATTGTCGTAATGATTCTATTCTCGAATGTTGGCTGCAACATCGTCGGAGGTGCATTCGAACAGAAGCCTCAAGATCTACAGACCCACATCAGCCCAGAAGCGCGAGCGCTCATCGACACGGCATTCGAAGGCATCAACCCTTCACAACTCCGGGATTATCATATGCATCTGTTAGGCATGAATACCGAATTGAATGGAACCTTTGTGAATGAAGGATGGCAGTCGCTCTTTGACGGAGGGATTCATTACATCCAATTTGAAGTGTATAAAAGTGCATCAGGCATTACGGATGTGACCCAGGCCGACGCACAATATCTTGCCCGCCTCAAAAACCTCATTCAATATATGCCTCACTATGGGAAATTTGGATTAATGGCTTTTGATTACTTTCATAATGAAGAAGGCCAAGCGAATGCAGAGCTCAGTACATTTCACGTGCCCAATACCTATGTCATGGATACGGTCAAAAACAATCCAGATTTCTTCTTTCCTATTATCTCAATCCATCCCTACAGAAAAGATGCTGTCGAGGAATTAACGAAATACGCGAAAGAAGGCGTACGGTTTGTGAAATGGCTACCGAATGCTATGGGGATTCATCCGGCTTCCGAAACGATGAATGAACAACTCGAAGCCTACTATGAGGTGATGAGTACCTATGACATGACACTCATCACGCATACAGGTGACGAGAAAGCCACGGAAGCAGAGGAATTTCAAAATTTGGGAAATCCAGTTTTCCTGAAAAAACCCTTATCGATGAATGTCAAAGTCGTCATGGCTCATGTTGCGAGCCTAGGAGAATGCAGGGAAGAAGATGCGGCCATTTGTGTGCCCGGTCGACCTTATATCGATATCGCAATTGACATGCTGGAAGACCCTCACTATTCACACTTACTCTTCGCCGATATCTCAGCGTTGACTCAAGATAATCGAAAAGACAACCTCAACAAAGTTCTTGCTAATACCGCCATTCATTCAAACTTGATCAATGGCAGTGACTATCCACTGCCCGCCGTGAATATTGTGATTCAAACACGAACACTTGAATCGGCCGGGTATATCACCTCTGAAGAACGACAATCTCTCAACGAAATCTATGACTTCAACCCCCTACTCTTCGACTTTGTCCTCAAGCGAACCCTTCGACATACCAAAACTGGCCAAAAGTTTCCACAAGCGGTGTTTCGTGAACATCCGTATCTACTGACGAATTAAAAAATTCATACATACGAATAAACAGATTTCAGAAGGAATAGTAAGGCACTATACGAATGTGTCGAGGGTATAAACTAACTGTCAATACGCTCTAATCAATCACTATTCCAATGGAGGGAAGAAAGGGTAGCGGAGCAAACCCAAAGGGAGAACCATACCCATATTGAGATATGAGAGGATTTCCAAATAGAGGTGGTGGGGCAAAATTATACGCAGGTGAATAGGCGGAAGTATCTCGTTGATTTCTGCTCATTCGTCGATCAATCTTTTTATTCAGCTCATAGGGCGCAATTCCTTGATGCTTGAGTTGTCGCTCCAATTTCTCGATCTTCTCTTGCTGAGCATTTTGGCGGAGATTCTGTATACATTCTTCTTGAGAATTTCCCGTATACGTATAGGACGTACATTGCCAGGGAATAGTGGATTCAGTCGCACCGACAGAACATGACCATAGGACTAACCCACAGGTTACTCCGCAAAGAAGCCATTGGCTTGTCCACCAAATCGGACCACAAGAAGTGCGAGATGTAAGTGACATGGGCAACTCATTCCTGAACATACTATGAAAATATCATAGCTCGAAAACCTACCACAACAATCTCAGATACAAAGAGAGTGGCATATACATTTTGCCTTTATCTTTGAAAGATTTCCTCCATACCCTTCAGCGCCTTGGCACTCGTTCGTCGAATAATATCTTCGGCTTTTTTCGTAAGCCTGACATTCTTTGTGCGTGCCCCCGTCGCACTCACCTCAAGATATTTCGCATCTTTCGCATTTTGGATCGCACGACGAGCTTGCGATGCGGATAGTTGCGGAATGATTTTCTCAGCATCACTCATCGATACGGGAATCTTGTTCATTTGCTTGAGAAATAACTCTGAGAATAAGGTCCAGTAATAACTTTGCTGGAGTTTCGGTTCGCGTGCGAAGGCATTAATCCATTCTTGAGCCGCTTCTTTATTGACTGCTTCAATATATCGCATGATTTCCTTATCAGCGAATCGTTTCAAGGGTACACTCCTTTAGTATGAGAATTCTTCAAACATTTCAGCCACCCCACGTATACTAATGCAAACTACTTAACTTGTCAACACGCAAGTCATTGTTTCTATTACTATATACGTCGTAACACGACTCATATTGACTTCATTGTACATGTCATATTGACAGGTATAATGATCATTGTTATGTTAAGTACTCATAGAGTGTTTTTATATTTCCTTTTATTTAAATAAGGAGGTGCAGGATGAACACAAACCATTTGACCTCTAATCGTCCGAAGCAGGGACCATTGAGGAACGCGTCTCGAATCGTACTTGCAGCTGGTCTTGCTTTGTTAACATTCAGTGGAGTCTCATCTGCATGGGCGGAAGAGCGTCTTAGCCTTCATGCGGCACCAATTCATCTTGCGGGACTTTCTCTACATATTGGACCCGGAGGCGGTATTCAGATAGGAATTGGCGGACATCGTCACGGATACCGCGGAACCTACGGTCACTCCCGCAAACACTTTGGACATCGCCATAAGTTTAAACGTTCTCGACACATCTATCGACATTTTGATCGACATAATCATGGATCAAGGTTTTATGGCAGACATCATAACCAACGGGGACATTATAAAGGCGGGAGACATCACCGAAGACATCGGCATTAAAGATATCCTCTATGGAAATTCTCGAAATAAGCTGCTGCTTACAAAAAAAAGACCCCTGGGAAGTTAAAATCCCAGGGGTTTTTCTTTTTCAAAATCTTTATAATGTTTTCGTATAGAGCTCGCGGCTAGCATTCATGATCACAAATTTGCATGAACATCAGGTGTATGTAGGACTCAACAGTCTCTACGACATCCACCTTCCAGGCATTGACAGGAAAGTACCGTGAAGAAATACTTACATTCTAGTTTCTATATTGACTGGGAAGTTCCAACCGTTCTCAACCATGCACACGAACTTGCCAAGGATTACCAGGATCCGCTCAGCATCGCACAAGCATGTTTCGAGTTTGTTCGCGATGACATAAAGCATAGTGTGGACTATGCCCTGAACCCCGTCACATGCAAGGCATCTGATGTGTTGAAGCATGGCACTGGCTTTTGTTACGCCAAAAGTCACCTTCTTGCAGCCTTACTCCGAGCGAATGGCATTCCTGCAGGCCTTTGTTATCAGCGATTGACCATTCAGAACGGGACACCCCCATTTTGCTTACATGGTCTGAATGCTGTGTATCTGAAAGAGTTCGGCTGGTATCGAATCGATCCTCGAGGAAACAACGATGATGTTGAAGCGTCCTTTTGCCCTCCTGTTGAAAAATTAGCCTTTCCCATTGTTATTGACGGTGAAGCTGATTTGCCTGAAGTATGGGCTGAACCACTTCCAGAGGTCCTCGCAGTGCTTGAGAGGACAATGACATATCAAGAAGTTGCAGCAAATTTACCTGACATTGACATCCTTCCGGCGCAACCATTCCAGAAGTAATTACTTCTGACCATTCAGATACTAAACATTCACTGTTATGTAAAATGTGATTTCAACGCGTTCAAGAGAGCTTGATAAATAGGGTTACACAACTCCCCTACCGCCGCATCATTGGATGAATCATAGGTCGACTGCCACTCCACAAAAGTTGTATTATTGGCTGTGATGGGAAGCGTTCTCGCTGCCCCAATATAATTACTGACGGCGTCTTTTGCGACAGGCCCTGGCCCATCATCAATGCGATACATGAATGTCCGCTCTTTCTCATCGAGTGCAACTAAGGTTTCATAAAACACGCCATTCAAGATACGTTGGGCCCCAACTTCCTCCCCCCCAACTTCACCGACCTTCTCAACATGAGTCACGACGCCCGCGGCCCAAGACAGATCATGAAATTTCTTTAACACATCCCAGACTGTCGCACATGGCGCATTGACGACCACTGAGTGATAGCACTTTCCCATGACCCATCTCCTTCATTAAAATCATCCTTGGAATGCAAGCTTGTATAGTCCTCGAGAAGACTGAGCTTAATCGATCTCTAGATATTTTATGTAACCGAGGTACTCAGAGCAATTCTTTCATCGTAAATTTCTATGTCACTTAATTATTCACCCCTCTCCACACGCACCTCTACTTCATCATGATCACTGAATTTGTGATCACAGCGGGAGAGCATCGAAAGCGTCTCGATACCTTCCTTGTTCATCGGGAACCAGAAATCTCTCGTTCACGCCTACAACGACTGATCGAACAAGGCCGCATTCGGGTCAACGAACATGTCGTCAAGCCAAGCCACAAGGTTAAACCTGGGGACCATATTACCATGGATACCCCTCAGCCCGGCGCCCTACAGATCCAAGGAAAGCAGATTGAGTTAGAAGTTCTTTTCGAAGATGACGTCCTCCTTATTGTCAACAAACCTGCGGGCATAGTTGTCCACCCCACATCTGGAAATTGGGATGGAACATTAGTGAATAGCCTACTCAGTCATTTCCAGAACACCAAACAAGGCACACTCACACCTGGGATCGTCCATCGTTTGGACAAAGAAACCTCTGGAGTCATGGTTATCGCAAAAAACCGAGAGGCTCACCAGGCCTTAGCCGTTCAATTTGAAAAACATAGCATTACGCGCCACTATGAAGCCTTCGCATGGACGAGTCCAGGAGAAGATCATGGCGTGGTTAACCTTGCCATTGGACGCGATTCAAGTACCCCAAAAAAACACTCCGCTCAGACAGACAGTCCTCATATCGCAGTTACTGACTATCGCATCATTGAGCGATGGGGAACTGTGGCCTCTCGTCTACTGCTTTCTCCACAGACCGGGCGCACACATCAAATCCGCGTGCACCTTGCCACACTTGATGTTCCCATTTTAGGTGATGTGTTCTATGGAGGGGAAAAGGTTCGACAGATTGCCGAAATCACCATCCCCAGAGTCATGCTCCATGCACGTATCCTGGGCTTTCAGCATCCCATCTCGAAGGAATACCAAGAATACAGTATCGATTGTCCGCCTGACATGCACATAATACAAAGACAGCTACAACGCATGGTTGATCCGACGACATCCCCATCTCTGCCAAACTCGTAACCTCAGCCTACGCAATGGTAAGATCTTGTATTATTCCTAACTGAAACTGGAGGATTTCATGGATATTGAGGCATTTCGACAAATGGTTGAGAAAACCCCCAAAGGCTTTCTTGGACGCTATGGCCTGGGTAAAAAGATTTTTGAGGAAGGCGGAGATCTCAAGGAAGCCGCAGAAAGTTTACAAGTGGCGATTGAGCTTGATCCTAACCACGTTTCCTCTCATTGGATTTTTGGACAAGTCCTCGCAAAACTTGGAAGACATGAAGAAGCCAGACCCGTGCTCACCGCAGGGATTGAAGCTGCCACATCTGGCCGTTCCAATGGCGGAGGTGACCTCGTCCCTGAAATACAAGCCTTCTTGCAGACGTTAAAGAACTAACCTGTTCGCCATTGATAATTCTATGCCTAGGTCAATCAGCCTCACCCAGCTTCAAATACGAATGGACAAACGAAAATGATCGTTCCGCCAATTCAGGCTAGCACCATTTTGTCATGTTGAAGAAGGATATCAATGACCAGCCTGATCGACATGTATGGATACAACCTGACGGAATAACTGATCAGTCGCCGTCACGCACTCCCTAAGGTCACCTTGAGAATCTTCTCAGATTCTTCACGAAGGACGCGTAATTCAATAATTTGTCCTGGCACTGTATGTTCAATGATATAATTTTTTAATTGTGCGGCTGACGAAATTGCTTGCTCATTGATAGAGAGCAACACATCGCTCTTGCGGACGCCAGCTTTACGAGCCGGCCCCTTGGCCTTGGCCACTGCCACACGCCACTGCTGAGCCACCTTCACGACAGTCATACGGATACCAAGCTTGGGAAACATAAATGACTTCCCAGCCTGTAACTCTTCTACAATTTTTTTCACCATCATGCCTGGAACGGCAAAGGCAAAGCGACTACATCGACGTTCATTCTCCTTCGTTTCAGACTGAATGATTGCATGGACCAACCCAATGACGTTTCCCTGTTTATTAAACAGCCCTCCTCCAGAATTACCACTACAAGCTGAAAGATCGATCTGCATCAATCGCGTTTGGGCCGTTGGTAAAAACGTTTGAAGATTCCCGAGACGACCAAAGGCCAGAGCAGGTCCCCACCCGAGCGGATATCCCACCGTAAAAGCTTCATCACCTTGACGAGGGTCTTCCTGGTCAAATGAAACAAACGGCAACTCACTCTCAGCCTGTCCAAAATGAATACGATAGAGCGCGAGGTCCAGAAATCCATTGACACCGATTAACTCAGCAGCATATTCAGTCAGTTGACCAGTGATGATAGAAATCTGTTTTGGAATTATCTTTTTACTTCCTTCCCGACGTTCCACGGCATGCCGAGCTGTCACGATATAACCGTCTCCTATATGAAAACCAGACCCCCGAATAGCAAACTGCGATTGAGTCGAATGGTGGGAGGCATCGGCAGCATGCCGCAGCACACCCACCGTGGCCTGCTTCGCGTTCTCCAGTGAATCAGGAACTGAAAGCGGTGATGCTTCAATGCCAATTCCTGGCATTGCCACCATAAAAAATAGCGTCATCATGAACAAGACACGCCCTTGCATTAATTTCATTCTTTACTCCTTCGTCAAACACGTCCACATTCTATTGCATGTACGTCAATTCTGAAGATTCCGTCGTATCCGGTCTAACTCTTGAAAACCCTTCAACATTTCCTGATAGGAATAATGAGCATTTCGTCCACTCGGATTGGGCAGGAGCACCACCTTCGCACCTTCAAACGTTTCGGAACATAGGCCAATTTTTACTCTTGAAGAAGGCTGGTAAGCAATCTTGCCAGACGACGGACTCTTAGGGAATAAAATCGGATACAAGGTCATGCCAAGTAAAGCCAAAATTCGTGGTTGAAAATGACGGATCCTTGCACCAAGAGCCTCTCTACCAGCCAAATAATCAGGCTTCGTTAAACTACCGCTCCCTTTTGTGGTCCGCGATACGATATTCGTGAATCCTAATCCCCATTCAGTCAATCGCCTATCGTCTTCATACGTCACGTGATGTGGGACTAGACTCGTTTCATTTAGTAGTTTCCAAAATCGATTAGAATGCCCAGCAAAATGGTGACCGATCTTGGCAGATCGAATACCTGGATTGATTCCAATGAATAAAATATCCAAGCCTAGTTTGATATAATCTGGAAGAGTCTGATGAGCGTCCATATATGAGAATATTTTTCAAGCAGCTTTCGTCAAAATGTAAAGATTTCTGTACGGTGATCTGAACACGATGCCATTGCGATAACAATCGTATTCATCCTTCAACCTTACTCGCATTACACAGCGAATTAATTGAAATATAGCCCTATAGTATGCCACCCTTTGAAGTCATCTTGTGCTGAATGAATACGTACTGTAACAAAACTCTACACGAAGAGACTTTCATCTATGAACAATTCAGTTAATATCAACACGACCATTAGTCTTTGCACGCCAATGATAGAGGGTAACATCCCCTCTATCCCTGCCCACATCATTACTATCTAGGGGAGACACAATCATGAAATACATTGGAACTATTGGAATATTTCTCATCAGTGCGTTCTTGATCATCATGAATTCCCAGCCATCCCATAGCACCGCTCCAGAGACCCAAACTGCAAAAGCCATTTTTGCAGGTGGATGCTTTTGGTGCATGGAGCCAGCCTATGACAAACTTGATGGAGTCATCGCTACGACGTCAGGTTATACAGGCGGACACAAAGACAACCCGACGTATGAAGAAGTCTCTGCCGGTGGAACTGGACATACTGAAGCGCTTGAAGTGACCTATGATCCGACAAAAATTGACTATGCCACCCTCTTGGAAGTTTATTGGCGCAACAGCGATCCAACAAAGGCGGATAGCCAATTTTGTGACCACGGCAATCAATATCGACCTGCTATTTTCTACAGCACTGATGAAGAACGAAAATCCATTGAGGAGTCAAAGAGCATTATTGAAAGTACCAAGACATTTCCTGAAGACATCGTCACTGAAATCTCTGCAGCCACCAAGTTTTATCCTGCCGAAGATTACCACCAGGATTATTATCAAAAAAATCCTGTCCGGTATAAATTTTATCGATATAGCTGTGGACGAGATCAACGATTAAAAGAACTCTGGGGATAGTAATAATATCATTCCATATGCGGAAAGCTTTCACTGCGAACACTCTCGAGTTCATACATCCAATCAGCCCCCCCTGCGTTACCTAGAAGCAGGGGGCCATCCCCAAAACATCCTGAAAAATTCCATACGCCTCTCGGCAACCTTTTACCCACCAAGAGGGTACATCTCAACTAAGTAGTCTGAGCCAGGGATGCGGCATGAGGGTCATGCACATTTCCTCACATCCATACTCGGAGTCTCAAGAAGACGATTAATGGGCCATTGAAATGAAATATTCAAAGCCCCATTCTCAATTGATGAAATACTTTTATCTTGTAAGCTTCCAGGAAAAGTCCCTAGACGACAACCTAGTGACTCATCGCTGAGATGCGATACCTTTCACACAATAACGACACCTTGGACATCAATCAATTCACTATGACTCAGCCACTTGTAGGGCCTATTAATCTGATAGGAAAACTGAGCTTCTTGTAAAACGATGCGAAAGTGATGAGAAAGTTCGGTGGCTGTTGTCTGAGTAGAGACTTGGGAAGGAGAAGTGGGCTTCCGGTTGACAGATTTATGAGCGGTGGCCCTAGGCCACGGTTCGGGTCGGTGTGTAACGCTAAATAACGGGCAACTTTTACGGAAGGAAGCTTTTACCTCTTGGTGTGTTGATTATAGGTGGCCTAGTCACTAATCTTTCCGTCTTTAATGTCTGAGAGGACTTGTTCTGCTTCAGGAATAAGATCTTTTCGTTTTTCTACTTTGGCAATCTCTAGCGCCGTGGTTGCTAATTTTAATGCCTTCTCATGCTCTCCCCGACTTTCACAGTTTTGAGCAATGACTAATCGGGCATTAATCGCAGACGGTTCTAGCTTAATCACCTCATGAAGCATTTCCTCGCCCTTTTCAGAGTCACCGCCCAACATACCCGGCAACTTAACGAGTAAGGTGCCCTTGGAAGACATCGCATCAATATGTTGAGGGTCAAGTTCCAGCGTCCGATTCAATTCGGACATTAAACGATTATATCCAAATATTGATGAAAAAGAAGGCGGACCATCTATACGCATTTGTTCGCCTAAGCTACAAAATAACGCAAAATGGGCCTCAGCATATTCTTCATCGGCTTCTATCGCTCGCTCGGCAATGGCTTCCGCACGTTCAAAATGCCCCATCCGAACATCACGGGTATCAGCGATACGACCTTTCTGACATTCTTCTAACGCAAGCCTACTGAGTTCTTGAGCTGATTGCTCGGCAAACGCTATGGGGTTATGACTTCCAATCAGTATGACACCAATACATAGAATCAGACATGTTCGTATCATGAACTAGAATCTCCCTCTAAATTGCGGTTCGAAGGAACCCAACATCATTAGCACAGCGAAATCAACACTAATTGGTTATACCAAACGAGGGGTTAAGAAGTTAAGGTATGTACAGAACTAGATTATAAATTCTTCACTTAATTTGCTATTTATCCAAGTTATTCACCATCTCATCATTTTGCTCTTTCTCGATGTGTCGACTGATTTCAATGATTCCATTCTTCGTGATTCGCGTTTCCCCCAAAACCCCAACATCCCCCTCTCTCAATTTCACTTACCTCTAAATTGCATCATGTTCTTGCGACAAATGGTTCATTGTGATTATGCTTGTAGACTTCCCCCACACCATGGCAACACCCATCATGAGACTTCCTGGACGCATTATTGGATTACTTAAAGAATATATGCATGACTTGGTAGAACAAGCCAAGCAAGACGAGGCGGCGACCAAGGCATTTGGCTATGCGTCCCCTCCCTACCATACCGATCAAGCTATTTCCGACTTACTTGCGATATTAGATGATCGGATTGAATCGGAAGGCGTCCAGGTGGGACTTCAGGTTGAATTCCTGCACGAGATGTGGACCATGTGTAATGAAGCTAGAGCACAGATTACCGAAACGGTTTGGCTAGAAAGACATGTGTCCTTAGATGAACCATCAGTGGCACAAACGCGGAAATTAACCTACCAAGCACTCATCGACTATCTCGAACATCTGCCTGAATAAAAGCTGACTTAACCGAGTTGAAACTGCAGAGCCATCCAATCCTCTTGACGACGAGATTCGACACATCTCCATCCCTGTTCAGCATACTGTGCCACAATATCTTCTTGATCAGTCGTGAGTATTCCCGACACAAACAAACGCGTCGTTGAATGGGATGAAGCCTGAAATATTCCATGATTGGACAACAATGTTCGTCGATCAATATTGGCCACGATAAGATCAAACGATTCATCCGTCGGAAGGGAAGAGATATCCATGATTCGAAATTCTAGCTCATCACCAAAATGATTCATCTTGGCATATTCCTTCGCACAGTCGATCGCGACCGAATCACAGTCCACTCCAACGGCAGACCTCGCGCCAAGTCGCAAGGCCACCATTGCTAACAACCCACTCCCGGTTCCAACATCCAACAATCGCTCACCACCTTGAATCACCTTTTCTAACCATTCAACAAGTAACTGAGTAGTCTCATGATGTCCGGTTCCAAAGGCTTGCTTGGGGTCGAGAATCAGTTCAATCCCATTCTGGGGCAATTCGACTGACGCCCAGCTCGGACGAACCACAATTCGTTGACCAATATGAATTGGCTGGACTAATTCTGTCCACTTGGCATTCCAATCTTCCCACGGAATCGTACGTACCGCGATGTCCTCAAGACCCGACACCACGCCTAATTGCTCTAAAGCCTCATGAATTCGATCGAGAATGGTGATATCCCAGGTCTGTTCTTCCCAATAGAGATGAATCACCCCATCCTGTTCCCATACACCCAAGACCCCATCATCAACTAACAAGCCAGCTAAATCGGCTGAATCAAGAGAAAGGGCAAGATAAACATCAATAAAGGATTGCATGAAGATTGACGAAGAGGTTAGGAGACGGTATGGTCGACATTCTGCATGATTACTCTCTCAAGGCAAAAACGCAAACGAACCATTGAGCATGGGATAGCCCTTGCCGAACGCTTCTTGATGATGGGCGCGAAGGCCAGTAAAGCCTTCACTCGATGGCGCCTCACCATCTTTCTCATCGCTTTTTTCACCTGCCTCGCCCTGTATAAGGCTTCATGGTTTCATACGGGGAATCTTGCACTTCTTGGATTCCTTCTTCTGTTCTTAACCGTGACATATTTCCATAGTGCCCTAAAATCTCGGCTCCATCGACTCGTATTATGGAAACAGATTAAAGAGACTAACCTAGCTCGCCTACAATTAGATTGGCAAGATATTCCCAACCATGACTACCCGACTCCCGACGGCCACCCCTATGCCAATGATTTGGATATTGTGGGATCGCAATCTCTGTTTCAGTTACTCGACACGACGATCTCTTTTCCTGGACAGCAAAGACTTGCTCAATGGATATTACAACAACATGAAGCACCATTGGGTTTCACAGACTGGGCTCAGCGGCAAGCCCTGGTCAAAGAAGTAGCCCAACTCCATTTATTACGAGATCGCATCACGCTCGAAGCTCAACTGGTCAGTCGCACCCCATTAGATGGAGATCGCATTCAACAGGTTCTGACACATGGAGTGCGGGTGCCTCAGCTCAAACTTCGCCTCTTTGTTGCCATCACCCTCTGCCTCTGTACAATGGTCTTAGGTCTTCTAGCAGCTGGGGTAGGAATACCCGGCTATTGGATTTTCCCATTTGGATTGTACGTGATGCTCTATTTTATGAGCTCTGGCTATGTCGCTCCTGTATTTGGACGAGTCCTCGACCTTCATCATGAACTCGAAAAACTTGTAGCCGTTCTTCGACGTGTCGAATCCCGTCACTTTACGAATACACCTCAACTTTCGGAATTGTGCCAACCGTTGCTGACTGATGGGCAAAGACCAACGGTACTTATCAGACAACTGGCCCAGGTCTGTTCTGGGCTTAGCGTCAAGGCACATCCGCTGATTCACATCCTCCTCAATGCTCTCATGCCATGGGACTTAAGCTTTGCCTATCGACTCGATCAAACATGCGAACGATTACAAGCGAAGCTGCCGAGATGGATGGAAAGTTTATCCATCCTTGACGCCTCCAACGCACTGGGTACTTTTGCCTACTTAAATCCAGATTATACCTGGCCAACCCGCGAGCAACCCTCATCCCCTCAAGCTGATACAGGATTTACTGCCAAGACTCTTGGACATCCTTTAATTCATGCTGAAAAACGAGTACGTAATAATCTTGGGTTTCATGAATTAGGCCAGGTGTTGCTTGTGACCGGATCCAATATGTCCGGAAAGAGCACATTTCTACGAACTATCGGCATTAATATATGCTTGGCTCAGGCTGGAGGACCCGTTTGCGCAGAACAGTTTTCATGGACTTGGCTGCGTTTGTACTGCTGCATACGAGTCACTGACTCGTTAGCCGAAGGACTGTCCTATTTTTACGCAGAAGTGAAACGTCTCAAAGTCGTGTTAGATGCCGTCACTGATAAGGGCGGCCACCCCGTGTTGTTTCTAATCGACGAAATTTACAAAGGAACAAATAACCGTGAACGGCTAGGTGGGAGTGAAGCCTTCATTCAATCCTTGCAAAAAGGAAATGGTCTTGGCTTATTAACCACTCATGACCTGGAATTGGCCCAACTTGAAACGAATGGGTCCCATGTCAGCAATGTGCATTTTCAAGAGACCGTGGACGAAGGGAAACTACGGTTCGACTATCAACTCAAACCTGGGCCCTGCCCCACGACCAACGCCCTCCGCATCATGGCACAAGAAGGCCTACCAATTCCGAAAATTGAAGAAAAGTAAGGGAGAGTCAAACGAAATATTAAAGAGGCAACCTTATCTCTATCTGTTACGTTACATGAATGGGACGAAAAGATGTCGTGTCGTTAGGGCGTGAACAACTGTACGTCTTTTTGAGTCTGATCAGTCTTCTCCCCAGTCGTCGTCCCACAATTCGAGCACAAATACTCATAGAGATTCCCAGAAGGCAGAACTAAGAGTAATCGTTCGCGTGCAGGCGTCGCCGTTTTACACTTAGGGCAATAGAGTAATGAGGCACGAAGTGCACCAAATTGCTCCTGCTTCGTAGGTTGCGGGGGCGCACCTCGCCGAATACGCATACCTGGTGGAATCGAAGGATGACCTCCAGGAAAGGGGGATTTGGACATGATCAGATCTTATCCAAGAGCCGAGTCAGGGTCAAGAAGGATACAGGAAAGATAGAATCTCGCTTATCTCTGAAATGCCTACCCAGATGCATCCATGCAGGATAAGATCATCAATCCCGACAACCAGGTCTTCGTGGCCAGATGAGTATTTACCTAATGCTCAGAGCCAGGTAACATAATGCTATTTTAGGATGATAGCGAATTCAAGTACCTTCCAGTTGAACCATGGTGATTGACCACGCGGCATTAAACACTTCAGGGTACGACTGTAGATTGAATCAGCTATAACCAAGCACGCAGCAACAATATTTTTAAATTATTCAACTTCATAAGGGAGTAGGCTCATGAAAAACAGCCAACGATTGCTTCTTGTATGTCTTTTACTTTTCAGCAGCACACCATTCCTTCTTTTTGCACAAAATCCTGAGTTCCCACCTCCTGCGACTCGAACCATCGTAGCCGACGTGCTCGCCGTTGAAGGAGAATACATCATTGTTCGCGGGAAATTAGGAGAAATTCGCATTGAGGTCAAAGCAGACACAAAAATATCTGAAGAGTTTGAGTTTGGGGACAAGGTCCGCGCAATCCTACGCCCAAATGACTCAGCCATTTCCGTCGTACGGGCTGGTGCAAATGAGCCAACCATTCTGCAGTCTGATTCCCCGACGTCCATGCCGATGAGGACCGAAGAACCCGCACAAGCTCCCCCGACTCTTGCGCCTCCTGCCAATACACCCCCCTCACAAGAGGAGGGTCCTGCCGCTCCACCAAGTACTGATCCAACTACACGAATTATTGTTGCAGATCTGCTGATGGTCGACGGAGACCTTTATATCGTACGGAGTGAATTTGGGGAAATACAAATAGAAGCCACGCCAGAAACCAGGATGACGGAAAAATTTGATTTTGGAGATCGGATTAAAGCCCAAGTTCTTCCGAACGATAAAGCCATTTATATTGAACGTGCCAAACCAGAAGATCCAATTGGCATTCACAAAATCGAACAAGCGAGCAAGCTAAAGAATATCCCCCAAGCATCTACTCAAAATAAGAAAACGGCACCTGCACCTCCCATGGCTAAACCCGACAAACCAATAGCGCCAAAAGGCACACGAACTATAATTGCTGATGTCCTTATGGTCGACGGTGATTTTATTATTGTTCGAGGGGAAAGAGGGGAAATACAGATTGAGGTCACGATGAAAACCAACATCAGTGAACAATTTGATTATGGCGACAAAATTAAAGCCATTGTGCTCCCCAATGATCGCGCGATTTCAGTCCACCGTGCCTCTCCAAATGATATCGTGGGAATTACAAAGAACTAGAGGCGTCACAGTACAAACCTTCAAAATATACTGTGGGTAAGGATGGAAAACCTAGTCTTCAGATGACAAGAGTCAAATTCTGGTCTGAATCTGTTCAATTATTGGGAGTAGTTCAATACATCAAAATCATCGCTAAGAGGAACTCGGAACAAGGCCCGGGTCCTCTCAACCTAGAGAAGGGATACTAGGCACAGCTCAAGGAATGAAGAACGAGGACATACATCGGTAATGCAGAACGTGCAGTTACGTAAGGAGGCAATCAAATTGGCCCTGGAGAGGAAAAATGAAACTTAGCCTATTACCATCAAAAAAGTAAGTTGCGACAAAGATTATAAGTATCAGCAAAATCAGTCCTACAAAGAAATAGTCCACCTAATTTCTCTCTATCTGTTTCTTAAGTAAGACTCAATCTCAAGTTCGATTAAGAGGGCAGATAGATGCCGAAACCATTTCGCACGATGGTTTATTCAGCTGCCTTCAATTGCAATCCACAAATAGTTGGAAATGTTCGTATCGTCGGACGCCGCAGCGGACGAAGGTCAGGTATTAGAGTTCGGTCTGTGGGGAAGATTTGGATTGAACAAGGGATTTTAGAATTTTTCGATAGGCACGAATACGCTTCACATATTGCACAGGCTCCCAGCCGCGTGCATAGCGATTCGGGAGAGTTTTGTAGTACTTCTTTTTGGCAAGTAATGGAAGGACGGTCTTCAAATCATCCCAACGAGTGGGATCCTTCTTAAAGCGTTTGGCCAAAATTTGGGCATCTTTCACATGCCCCATTCCCACATTATAGGCCGCTAAAGCAAAGAACATACGATCTGGTTCCTGAATATTACGTGGCAATCTGGCATACAGACGAGACAAATACCTCGCCCCGCCATGTATACTATTTCGAGGATCTAAACGATTCGTAATTCCAAGATCTGCTGCCGTATCTCGTGTCAGCATCATGAGCCCACGAACGCCTGTTGGGCTTCTCGCATTCCTATTCCAGTGAGATTCTTGATAGGCTTGTGAAGCCAAAAGAACCCATGACAGATCGTGCTTTTCCCCTGCTAGTTGAAACTGCTCACGATATTGAGGAAGGCGAGTTTTGGTATGACGCAAAAACTTCCGATGGTCGAACGTTGGCAAATCGACAGGCAATGAGGAAAGTCTTGAAATATTCTCGCGAGCAATGGATCGATTGTCCCATTTGGGTACTTCCCATAGCATGGAGACCCCGATCACCAAGACGGCAACGGAACCCAAGACTTTCATGATTTGGCTCACACCTACCATTACCACCTTTTGCTGTTGAGTCATGGATTCCCTACGTGATGAAGGTACAACAAGAACTGCCCACTTACTTCGCTTGCGTACCTTACCCAATCACGACAGTTTCCACAAGATCATGGTCCCACAGAAACACGAACCGGACAAGATCAACGGCCCGAGAAAATGCTGGGAATTTTAAAAATTTTCACTAAGACATTGAGTTGTAAGGTGAAATAATTAATCATTCACATCGGAAGTATCATGCAAACCTGACTTCATTCCATTGAGTTGTCTAATCATCTATGGAACACTTAATACTTCACACACAATGCCCGCTCTCATTTACATTTTCCTCTCAATAGTATTTCTCCCTTTACATTCCTGACATTTCTATCCGCAGCCTGAACTTTTCACCCGCAACTCTTGATGAAAGAATATCGACATACCACTCAGGCACCTAATTCATGATGCTGAAATATATATTTTCCCCTCTCGCGTCTATACCTCTCTCGGCTGCTTCGTGGATTCATTTAACCCTAAATTTTCACTGGTACTGATACATCTCAGTGCTAGGAGATTGATCCTCCTACCACTTATAGCGCCATGACGTAAACATAGATTCTGAGTCCATAACCATTATCATGCCATCGCGTCTCCTAGATCTCATCGCCTAAATCATGCTCACTTTACAAATAAATAATAAGGTTGAAGTTTACATGACAATTCACGTTACTGACGTTAAAATGACATTATAAATTATTATGCAGCGCTTACGTACGAATGACCAAAAGCTAAAGGAATCTTCAAGCACGAGAAATCGTACGATGAAATTGAAGGTCACCCTACCCACCGGTAAATTTGAAGCATCCGGTGAAGTTCATGATGTGACACAGCAGTTCCAGAAATTTCTTCACATTATTTCATCGTTAGACGAGTATCCCCTACCAGGAAAACCAATGCCCTACGAACAAAGTCCCATCACCCCCGCCTTAGAGACCATTTTCGACAACGATCAACCTTCGTCTATTCTTGTCTTTCGCACACCCCCTCCAAACAATGAACCCTTACCCAATTGGGTCTTATTACTCCTTTTGGGATACCGAGAATTGCGACAAACCAAAGATGTCTCAGCCACAGTCTTAATTCAGGCATTACAGCAAGCGTCACATCAGGTCCCACGACTTGATCGCATGCTTCACGCCTATCTGACAGAACGATTTCTGATGAAGGGAGGAAGAGGTAAAGGCGGTTTTTACAGACTAACGGGACATGGAGTTGATAAAGCCTGTGAAAAGGCTAGAGAGCTGGCAGCTCTCATCTCAGGGCATTGAGGCTAACTCGTCACTCACAGTAGGGATACCGAATATCCAGCCCTGTTTCCCTCAATGCTACTGAAGCATAAATGTCTCATACTCCAAATTTTGGAGCTTCTTATCGAGGAGATGCATGCCAAAAATAACGACCACTAACAACGACACGGCAAACCCATATCCGTAATATGGTAGTCCCATGTGGAGAGACCAGGCTGAAAGGATGACATTTCCAAAAAGAAAGAGAGAAGACAGTCCGAGTGCAATCATTCGTTTATCTAAATAAAAGAAGACGTTCAGGATGCCAAGAAAGAGGACCTGCAGCCCTGCCGCCACGATATCCACATATAGAAGGGATTCATACAATTCAGATATTTCCAACCAACGAAGCACTGGAGGGCCAACGGCCCAGATCAGTAACGACACGACGAATTGAATTTTCATTATTTCGTACAATCCGAGACGAATCGTTCGTATCATTTCATTCTTGGCATGCTGAATAAAATCAAGCGATGCCCCCTCTCGAATGGCTCCGTAAAACTCCTGATATCGTTCGACAAAGTCAGTCTCCATCCGCACCAGGAAACTAGCCATTCCTGGAAGAATTGATAAATAGGCTAAGAATATGGGCAAGTCATAGATAGGCGAATTTCGGATGGGTCCGAGCACCAGTTCACTGGTTTCTGGGTAGTACCAAAATAAAAATTTATCGATCCAAATGGCTAAGTTATAGACCAATCCAAGCCAAATCAAACTGCCATACATTTGACCTTTTTTCAGGAAGTCCCATGCCAAGAGCGTCTCAGATGAGTAATTCCTCACTGTCAGCCCCAGCATTCCAATTAAAATCCCAAACTGCCCAATAAAAAACCCTAAGAGCAATCCCTCTAGCCCATACGAACGGAGCAATAGAGAGGCTCCGATCGTCAATCCATACCCGATGGCATAAAGCAACAGTACCGCTTGATATTCCTTCATGCTTGATAAAAATATCGTCGCAATCCAAATATTCCCCAGCACTACAAAACACCCGACCATCAGGACTTTGTACAGAATGCTCTGATGAGGAAAGAGCCACACGATCAACCCTGTGGCAAAAATTCCACAGACGATGGTAACCAGACACAGCACTCCATTAAAATTACTAAGTATTAGTTCATCCTTTTCTTCATACAGACGATCTGCGACAAATCGCGTAAAAGATGTCTGTAAACATCCGGTCAAGATTAGACTCACAGCAATAAGATAGGTGACGGAGAGTTGGAATTGTATGATTAACGATTCTGGTGCGACGACAGAAATGCTCAGCACACCAATGATGAGAAGACCAATAATAGATAAGACCCACGGACCAGAACTAATGACCCCTGCATAAGCATAGGCCTTGAGTAATGACCAGTAACTATCTTTTTTTAAGATCTTGCGGAGCTCAAAGCCGATACCTGCCATGTATCCATTGCTTTCGTATAAATAGATTGATAGTGGGCGATCATTTGCTGTTGTGTATAAATCATTTCAACGCGCGTAATGCCTGCCTTCTGGGCGGCATACCAACGTTCCGTATCTCCCAAGAGATCCAACGCCGCCTCGGCTAACGCTGTTGGATTCGCCATACTCACCACAGCTCCGGCTGAACCAGCAACATCTCCTTCTATTCCTACTCCCTCAATGAGTTGCCGACATGCCCCGACATCAGTGGTAACTGCGGGCACACCTGCGGCAAATCCTTCAAGGACCACAAGTGGAAGCGCTTCACTAATCGAACTCAAAATATTAAGACCCATACGCGGAAAAATATCTTCGACTTTTTGAAACCCTAAAAATTTGACGCGACCTGCAAGTCCTAAGCTTTCCGTTAAATTATGACATTCCTCTGCATATTCCCTATCTTCCTCCTCGGGACCAGCGATCCATCCTTCAGCTTCAGGCATGCGATTAATGACTGTCCGCATAGCTCGAATAAACGTTTTCACATCCTTGATAGGCACCACCCGTCCAATCAGACATAATGTGAGCGGTGGAGAAGAGGGTCGCTTTGCCCTCAAAGATTGAAATCTCTCCACTTGAATACCATTCGGAATCGTGAGCGTTCGACCTTCCTCTGCTCCATCATGAATTTGACGTTGTCTATTAACCTCATACAACGAAACAATCGGATTCGCTGCCTCATAACAGAGCATTCCAAGAGCCTCAAAAAACCGAATCCACATCTGTTGAAAATATCCCAAATGCTCCGAGCGCTTCTCTAACATGGTGCGATTATCTTTAAAGGAAGACATCTGAAATAAATCAATCCGACGTTCCTTGGTATAAATTCCATGCTCTGAGAGAATCAGCGGGTGCCCTGTACGATGTTGGAGTAGCGCACCTAAAAATCCGGCATACCCGGTTGATACCGTATGATAAATTTTTGCGGGAATGAGATCACGCGCCACCTTCCCCAACATCCATATTGGTTCATGCATTTTCCGAACAGTCCAAAAGAAGTCCACGAATGACGGGTCCGTGCAATGCTTCCGATAGACATCACATAGATAACTCCAGGATGCCTCACTATAGAGAAATTGTTCATGCAGCGTTTCCGGACATTCAGTCACAAGCGACATCATCCGTTGAATGAACTGAATCCCCTCAGGACAAGCTTCTGGCGCCCTCATACCATCATGAAGCGTTTCCATAAATTCAAATAATTCTGGATCGCCTTCCATGGATTCAATTGGAGGTTGACCATGATTGGCATGAACAAAATGACGCTCCACATGCACGACTTGAGGAGGGAGGGAATAACGAATCTCTCCATACTCTTCTGGTTGACCGCCAATAAAGACAATTCCAAATCGATAGTCAGGAAATGCTTGAATCATTTGATGAACCCAACTCGATACCCCACCACTCACATACGGATACGTGCCTTCGAGCAGCAGTGCTATATCAACGTCCTGAGCCTGTGGCAATGTCGTCATATTTTCATTCCTCACTGAGAGACAGACACAATGGGTCCGTTGGAAAATCCGCCAGCGGCGTTTTTGCCAATTTCAGGTACTCACGTACTGTGCGTATGCTCCGCGCCGGCATTGGCCTTTGGCCTTGCTGGACAGACTTTTCTGAACCGATCTGAAGCCTGTAACGTTCAACGTGTCCTTGGGCTTCTTTACTGATGAAGACCATCATTTTTCAACATTCCTGCAATTGAAACTATTTACGGTAATACAGGGTCAGAGGACATCGTTGGTTTTTTGCGCCAATACCGTAAAAGGGGATTTAGGATGACGACTTCTGACAACGTCGTGCATTGATGAAAGAAATTAGAGAGTTCCATGAAATTTTTACTGTGAAAAGCCAGTTCGGCTAGGTAGGGAATAACTCGAGATTCTGGGATTCCGTATTCAAGTGCCTTCGTAAAGGCCTCATGCGCCTGTTCACTTTCATTTAGCCGAAGAGCGATTTGCCCTTTCAATGCCCACATGCCTGCATCTTGTGGGATCACAGACAATACCGCCGAGTTGTAATGCAACGCCCGCTCCAACGAATGCCCTAAGATGTCTCCTTCAACAATATTTTTATACACCAGTTCCCAATAGGCATAGGCTAATTCTCTGAAGTGAATCATCTTTTCTGACTCATCATCCGCCTGTTTCGATAACTCCAACTCCTGATTAATTTTAACATTAATCTGTTTTTCCTTCTTATCTAAGATTCCAAAAGCCACTAATCGAATATCATCAGCTTGATCGTCAAGTGCACCACGTACAGTTGAAGTAATTTGATGCGTTTCGAACCCCTGTAGTTTCCCTAAAGCATCCAGTCGTTCTTCTGAATGAACAGATTTCGCTGAAAAACGTGACTGAAGGTCACCACTGTTATACCGTTGAGTCTCAGCACGACCTACTCCAGTAAAGCGAGGCTCATGCACTTCCTGTATGTTCATCTTTTCCTTACCAACAAAAAAGTAATTCGTCATCACGACCAGAGACAAAACTGCGATCGCACCCAACATTGGAATAAACAGGTTCAAAACCATAAAAAAAACCATCACCAATTTGGGTGATCGTTGATATTTCTTGGGAAGACTCTCTTTCCCCAGCAATCCAACGGCCATGCTCATCATGAGATGGAGCATGCATAATCCCATTACATCTCCTTGGTAACGCTCAGTTAAGAGAAGGAACGGAAAAACCAAACCTTCAAGTAACGCCGCTAAGCTCAGGAATACTTTTGCGATCATAATTTCTCTCAACAAGTTCTTGGATAATAATAGAAGGATTATGTTCTTGAAGACCTCGAACATTCACACGAATGTTCGCGTCTTGAAATCCCATACCAAAACGTTCTCTCACCAGTTGTTGAATTCTGGAAAGGTACCCTTCAACGGCCGCATCATCAGAAAAGGGCAGTAAGATACAGAGTCGTCGAGAATCATCATCTTTAATGTCCCAGGTCACATCTAGCCCCCGCGTATGATGAAGAATGTGAAAAACCAACTCTTCTTTCATCGTTTCACTTTCAACATCAAAAGTCACAATACGGCTATTGAGGCCTAATTCATATTGCAGGCGAACCAATCGTGGAAGCTCTCGAGCAAACCCCACCGGACAATTGGGGAATTGCTCAAGGATAGGACGTGCCAATACGGCTGCCTGAAATCCATCGGCAAAATAATGTAAAAATATTTTGACCATATGAAGACTATCGCCGTGCAAACTTAAAAAACGCATACGATCAACGACAAACCAACTAACAATCACCCCATTACTCGCCATGCATGGTGCAACGATCAAATACTGCGTGTTCGTCACTGAAATAGAACCTGGCATCATGACATGGGAAAACTCTTTAGTTGTACGAGCATGATGGACTAAAGGATCATCATTCAGAAATGGCCCGATCGCCCCAACGGAGGCTAGTGGAACGGCTTCACCATTGGCGTGAATTGTGGAATACAAGGCGGCCACTTCTAACTGAAAGAATTGAGTAAGAAGTTGGAGGAAACGTTGAGCGGCGGCGGCAGGTATTTCATCAGTCTCATCCATCAACATTCCACGTAATCGCTTCAAGGCATCACGAAGCGTCAACGGCTGACTAACTAAATTCTCTTCCAACTGATGATGGGACATTCCGAGTAAATGATAGGCTCGTGACGTTTCCTGCAAACGCTGATCAAGATAATCATTTCGTTCTTCCATCTGCTTGAGAGACATATTCCATCGACTGCCAAACTCTCCACAAATCGCAATAAAAAGTACACCACCAATCACATAGGTTTTGGGGACCGTCCCATCAGTCAGTCGTCCAAGGTTCATCTCCACAAACAAACTCGTGAGGACAATACCTACAGAAAGAAGTCCTGACCATGTTCCATAACGAAGCGCCAATAAGACTGACACAACCCAGATCCATGGGAATGCCGTTTTTGCCAAATAAGGATCACCTGGCACCATCCAGTGACTGAGACCCAAGACCAGCACGGTCAGAACACAGGTTTCCACCCATTGCCAGCGTTTGGGAAGATTTTGTAAGTGGATAGGAAGATTCATGTAGAAAGGCTGACTTGGTCCAACAGTCGTTTAATCAATTTTTGAGCCACCGCACTCACGGCTTCCCGGCTCCACCCTGATTGTCCACCAACGGCACTCCAAACGACCTGATCGGTGTCAAGGTCGAGGAGCCGCAAGCTCACGCCAACAGCCGGTTCCCCATCAATCCCGACTTTGTACCTCCACTCGTCAACAGTCCCGGTCATGGCATATCGGACCTTTTTCTCCTTGGCCCATTTCAATGCTGTCTCAAATAGCTGAGTGTCCGACCCCAACAATAATAAGTCATCCTGAAAAACAGCTGGATACCGTTGTAAATTTTCCACACCTGCGCTATGCAACAGCGCTTGAGTTATTGCTTCTGCTCGGCGACCCGCTTGGGGGGTTGCCGTATGATTCAAAATCGGAAGTACCACCCAGGAAGCTTGCGCTTCAAGTGTCGGCTCCATGGAATGATCAATCACGACACACCCCACCACGCTCCCACATAACAAAATCATCAAGAAAATCTGTTTCATATAATCTTTCATTGTGATACCCCTACAGCTAGAACCAGCGTTGATATTCAAGATTAATTCTTGAGGTTGTGGCATTCTGCCCAAATCCTCCTCGAATGTTACTGCCATAGACCAGTAAACGATCTTGCCCCAATAATCGTGTAGCCAAGCCAACCTCCACACTACGACCAAGTCCTGTCGCACTGTTATAGTTCACCCCAATGAGCCCAAACGGACGAATCCCTTTCGTGTAAATGTCACGAATTGAATCGCCTAAACTCAGACCGATCCCACTTTGCATAAAACTCTCGGGTACTGCCACGTTCGAAGTCACCTCTTGAGTACTCGGAATGAGTCTGCTGATACTTCCAGGCAAGGAATTATTTCGCCAATACCGTTGGACCGTACCCTGAATTTGCACGGTCACGTCAGGATATTCTTTTCGAATATGATGACCAATGACTCCCTCCACTCCAAGTCCATGACCAACTTTATCCCGTGATTGACTCAAGAACTGGGGAGCTTCAACTTGAAGCGAGAGAAATTGACGTTTGGAAAAATAGTACAAACCTTGACCTCTGATAAAGTCCTTCACTCCCCCGATAAGTAAGACAATTGAGTCATCGGCCTTTTGATTTCGCCCGAGCGTAAACCGAGATGAAAAATGCTCATTCCAAGTATGTTCATACTCAAGACCAATTCCCAAAATATTGGATACTGCCTTTCGATGAAATCCAGTCAGCCGTATGGTGCCATTCGAGAGGCGATATCCCAAAGAAATACCAAATTGTCGATCGACTCTTGGGACTCCAGTTAATTCTTCGTCATCAACACTCTTCTGCCATGTAACAGAAGCAGTTGGTTTCACGAGTAACCGGCCTAATGGAACAGGCATTGAGGCCTTCCAAACAAAGCTAGAAATTGGTCGACGCTCCTCATAAAGAACCCGGGATGTGATCTGCTTGACTGCAGAGGTGATGGATTCCTGATATTTGGAATACATGACATCGTTATCCGGATGATCCGTTAAGGATTGAACGGATAATGTTTGGGCTAAAGAATGCCGTTCAAGTGTATTCGCGGCTTCAACCTTATCGGATAGTGCGAGGACGTCAGCCTCATGACGGACAAGGGCATCAATGGCTTCCCAATTATTCTCTGCAAGCGCGACCGCGAGGTTAGCCCACCCCGGTTCGTGTAAGTGGCGAGCATAATTGTTCCAAAGCCAAACTTTAGCTGCGTCAAATGCTTCCTGAGACAAAAACCAAGAAAGGACTAACTCCTTCATGACTAAAGAGGTCGCATGAGGCTTTACATGGCGAAGCAAGCGGTGCAATTGATCACCAGGGTCTTTTAGGTTGACTAATCGTATATAGCCTTCGAGACTCTCAGGAGAAACAACATCAGCAGGTTGTGTGAAAAAGACTCGACGCACGACCAGCCATGCATGTTGGCGAACCTGCCATGCCGCGGCATATCGAGAAGACGCTTCTAGCGCGTCAGCATAATTCAATAACCACAAGTAATCATTTTTTCGTTGTTGTAATTGTCGAACAAAAAATGAGAGAGACTGTTCAGGCTGTCCGAGAACAACATAGGCAGCTGCAGCAGGTCCCCATAAGTACGAGTTTCCTTCAATTGCTCCACGCCAGACATTCACGTAACGTTTGAGTCTGTGCAAATCCTTTTGTCCAATCAAAAACCACAACCAGGCTCCGCGAGTTTCCACCGAGTCGTGATTAATCTCTAAGGCCTGTTCATACGATCGAAACGCTTCCCCTGTATTGCCTAGCTTCTGCATGACTTCGGCTCGGATCATCCAATATTGCGGATCATGCGCAACCAACTGTTCATCAGACGGCACTAACTCATCAAAGATTTCCTTGAGTTCTGCAATCTTCTTCTCCTTCAGCAAAATGGTTAAGGCCTGAAGTAAGAATTTTGGCTGATGATAAGTTTCCCACCCTTCGACACTGATCGTAATGGCTTCATCTGGATTGGTAGTACGTAAGAGGAGAATAAGACGTTCCTGCGCTTCTATGGAAATTTCCTTACTCACCCATAATCGGTGATAGGCAGCCTCAGCCTCCTGGTCATCATCAAAAAACCAAGCCAAATGAGCCACAAACTCCCAAAAGTCAACATCCTCATGACCTACTTGAGCTTTCGCTCGCAACAACGCAGCATACGCTCCTCGAAGGTTTCCTTGAGCAGAGAGGGATTTCGCTATTTGCATGGACCACGTAGGTGTCGACCCATAATGGCCTTCCAGTTCTTGATAATATTGAACGGCCTGGCGGTCCTTCCCCATTCGTTGGGACAACGTGGCCAAATGTTCGAGAAGGGCTTTTTCAGGGTTTTGCTGATGAAGATGTGCGAGATAAATCCTGGCATCCTCTGGCTTCCCTAATCGTTCAAAGGCATCAGATAACAGTCGCCGTTCCTCGCCAGACAGTGATCGAATTTTCCCCAACCCGAGCAGTGCAAACACCACCTGTTCATCATCGTAAGCAACTGGAGCGAAATGGAGAATTTGCTCAAAGGCTTCTCGACTTGGATTCATTTCGGCAATCGCACGCCATTGCGCTAAGGCAATAGATGGACGGCTCGTCCATGTAGCAACTTTGGCTAGTTTTTTTCTCCAGTCGATACGGTTTGGCACCTGTCGAACCGCTGTTTGAGCAAGGATATACGCATCAGACAAATTATTGTTTTCTAAATACACGGCATAGCCTAATTGATAAATACGATCATCAAATGGCCGAATCTTTCCATTTTCCAGGGAGGTTCGTTGCAAAAATGAGGGCGGATAAAATGATGAGCTCGCATGAAGATTTGGAGGACCTTCGAACCAACTCTCCATATAGGCGAATCTCAAGGTATCCGAAATAAGTGGTGCATACATAAAGATCTCACCACCATGCTCATTCACATACGGACCACCCACAGGAATATGTGTATAGTCAGATCTCGACAAAGTCACATGTAATAAATCCCTCATATACCGTTGTGCAAATGCCCCATCTCCAGCTGCCCTTCCAAGGGTGACTAAAAATAGGAGAGTCGTTTCATCATCTTTCAAGCGCCCTAAGTGCACTTCAGCTTGTCGAACAGCCTCTTGCAAAAGATTTCCCGATTGCAAACATTTGAGTCCTGCCAAATAGTATTTTCGATGTTTCTGTGGACCTGCTTCATTCTCTTGTGCAGAAAAATATAAGCTCGCAGCTTTAAGATATTCTCCATGTCTCAATGCCAATTCAGCGGCCTTGGCATACCACGAATGTGTACTGGGTACTGACTGCCGAGCAAGCTGTTCGTAAATTGTCTGGGCGACGGTCTCATGCCCCGCGTTCATCGCCAATTCAGCGAGTTTGGTTAACACATGCGGGTCATGAATTGGTGATTGCGTGACGAATAATTCTATGTGGTGGCCAATTGCTTTTATTCCTTGACGTCGCTCCTCACTCCCTTTAGAAAACGCATAGGTGTGAATTTCGAGAATTCTCAATTTTTGCAAATAGGCTCGCCCTCTTAGGTCAGCATCAGGGTTTTCAAGTAAAGAAGACAGTATCTGTTCGGCTCGATGCATATTGCCCAGTTCGATCTGGTGATGAACTAAAAGTAGCCGGAGTTCCGTATCCTCCGGTTTCGCCTTGAGTAAGTTTTCCAAGAAGAATGTGCTGGCAGCTGAGACCTGACTGGCTTGCGCGACTTGGTTGAAAATTCGTTGCTTAGGAAACAGCACCATCAATACCAAAACGATCCCAACCGCGAATAATCCGATGGACCAAAGCGAAAATAAACGTTCCTTGGCTTGTTGGTCTGACCGTCTAAGAACATGTGAAACTGATGGGTTTTGCACGTGGTTTCCTGACAAGAAGGTTCAATATATTCCCTTCTTGTCGGTTCTTCACATACTCAACCTGAGGCATTGTCTGACATTTTTTGATATTGGCCAGTGAAACGGCCAACGGTTGATAGGCTTTGAGAGAAAATGAAATGGTCTGTCCAGACCGCTTCCATGAAACTAACTGTCCATTAGAATGGTGAATATAGGGAAGAGTTGAAGGAGATTCCTTTAAACGAAGCGTGACCTCATTTTGAGGAGACAGGTGCAGATATCGGTCAGATTCATGATCAGAATAACCAGCAACTCCTGAGCTGTTTGACATATCTGGATATCCCAATGACTGCGCAACCCGGAGTTGTTTTAAATGCTCTATTCCTCGAATTCTCCAGGCTTGCCCTGATTTGGCAATGACAATCTTATT
The DNA here is from genome assembly GCA_029261355.1 of Nitrospirales bacterium. Taxonomy (GTDB): domain Bacteria; phylum Nitrospirota; class Nitrospiria; order Nitrospirales; family UBA8639; genus JAGQKC01. Next base: position 57,841 of record JAJDBM010000047.1, read on the forward strand.
AAAATCATGAACTTTTTTAATATATTCAGAAACATATATTGGGTTACTCGATTGCTTCATGGCCCAATTGTAGACATGTTGCAATGCGGAGAGCGCAGCCATTTTACTAGCCGAATAGGAATGATAGTAAATATTGATTGGTTTCAAGCGCCTGGGGCGTTCAGTCAATTCAAATGTCTCAATCACCTGTTCAAAACCGTAGAACGGACCTGTCCATTCATTTGTGTAAATATTTTCATTTTGATTCGGCGCATAAATCTGAAAGTATTGACCTTTTTTCACTCCAAACGGAGCCACGGCAGTTAAAGATTTATTTCGTTCCGTCATAATGGTGTCGCCACCATTCATATTTCCCACATTTATTGCGTAGGCTTCGGCAACCGCCTCTGGGGGCGGATCGCAATCACCTGTCCAGAGAAAGACTTGAACCTGTTTGTTGGGTGGCGCTAACTGTGTATTGATATAGGCAATCGATCCAGCAATTTCACGAGCATGACTGCCTGAATCAAAGGTATAGCCAGGAACATTCAAATTATACTTTCCGGGATGTTCTCGACCTGAACTAATAAAGTCTCGCCAAAAAAATGGATGAGAATATGAATGACTTGCCAATTCTATATGAGGTAGCGCGTACATGGCTCTCGCAACTTCCTCCAATCGTCGACTCAAATTCGGATACAGTCCGGTTTCTGCCACTTCTCCTTCAATTACTGAAACCGTCGTCGGTATTTTATATTTCTGAAGGACCTCTTGATACATTACTTCTCCCGCATAGAGCCCCCCTGGAAACTCGGCACGACTTGCAAATCCATCACCATCTACATGAACCAACAATAATCGCTGTCCATTTTCTGTTGTGGTATCCGGAACAGGCAAGGCTTCCAAGCGCAGCGTTTCTCGCAAAAACACAATAGGATCAAACACCCAACGAGAATGCTCTAAATTTGGAAGTTGAATAACAGCATAGGGAAAGAGCGCATAGCCACCCCAAGGCATGATCGCGACAACATCATGATGATTACCGTCCTTCGACTCAAGTTGTAATAGCGAACGACCACGGGTGTTCGGGGCAAGCGTCAAGGGAACAAACCCCCGCCTTCTTGGAATAGGCTGCACTTCATATCCCATTCGAAGATCTTTATGAGAAAAATGAACCTTGGTCACCTGATCGCGAGGGATACCAATCTGTAAATTGAAGGGAAGGAGATTGTGTTCTTGAAGAGGAAAACCAAAGGAATCAAAAAAAACAACATGAACCCCGTCTTTGATGTGTTTCACGATCCACCGATGAAGGTCCTGACTCCAGGAATGTTGATCGCCTGATATCCATACAACGATTCCCGCATATCGGCCAATCATGGGATAGGTCGGCAATGGCGTTTGAGCATCCCAATGCTCCGGCACATAACCTAAGTGATTCAGAGGCAGATCTACGAATCGGTGTACATCACTATGACTCGGCACGGGATCACGGGTACCATCAAAAATCGAAAAAACTTTTCGTGGCATCACTTCAATAACGCCAATTCCCAATACATCCAGTTCTGGGGTACTGATCCATGGAATCATACCAAGGTCTTGAATTTTTTTAGCTACGACCCTCGCATGCGCTCGATCCTGAGGAGGAAGATAGTCGATGATGATGATGGGAATTTGATACGCTTTCTGAATCTCCTGTAATTTCTCTAGAAGCCATTGACGATCATCTTGAGAGACCTCCGCATAACGTTTTTCACCTTGACTCCATCCACGATATAGTGATTCAGCTGCCACTGCATAGACATGATCAACCACCGTAGGAATAATTTCAAATCCCCGATTGAAAATGAGTTTCACATCAGGATACTGCTCTGTTATCGCCTGAATGACTCGGACCAGGCCTTGTTCCTGCTGTTTTCTTTGAAAAGTCGTTTTCGTTGCAAGATGGTAGGAGTCTAACGTGTCAAGAAAAAACCCTCGATACCCCTTCTCCCACAAGGGTGCAATAATCTGTTTAGTCACAAAGGCAGGCCATTGTTCATGACTCTGATCAATCACCTGGGCCTCCCACTCAATATTTTGCCCTAAGACCCAACTCTCAGGAATTAAGGTTGCATATGATCGCAAAGAAGTCGCCTCGCCTATACTGACATACGCAAAGAGTTCACTATTGGCAGAGCGATAGGCATGAGGGTCATAGTCGTGATCAGGTTCAACGACGACCACATCAAAGGCTTTCAGCTCATCAAGTGGCGCAGGGTCCCCATAAAAGAAGGCAACCGACGGGTCCTTGCTCCACCCCATTTCTACTTGGACTGCCAACAAGCACAGACACCAGAAAAGGAGAGTGACGAGTCGACTGAGTGGATACGAATTCACAGGCTATTCCTTTACACCCAAGACATCATTCATAAGAATAATCAACCCATCTTGAAATTCAGTAGCACAGACCATCTCCATTTCTGAATTCAACCGTTCAACCTGAGCTGCAGAATGAGGAATATCTCCCGCTTGTGTATTTTGATGAATCACCTGAAGATCACGACCCGCAATTTTAGAAAGCACGTGAATCATGTCTAAGAGACTTCGGCTCGTTCCAGTTGCCACATGGCAGACTCCTTTGGCTTTCGCCTGCAACGCTTTGACATTGGCCTGGGCCACATCTTTGACAAACACGAAATCTCGGGTCTGACTCCCATCACCAAATACCGTGAGAGGTTGATTTTGTCGAACGCAGTCCATAAATTTACTGATGACACCGGCATAGGGAGACTTGGGATCTTGCCGCGGTCCATAGACATTAAAATATCGCAGCCCTAATGCAGAACAACCATACAAGGAATGAAATAAGCTAGCATATTGGTCATTGATACTTTTCTCTAACCCATAGGGTGAAATGGGTTGAACAAGATCTTCCTCTGAAAGTGGAAGCCTCTGCGGATGGCCATACACAGCAGCACTAGAAGCATAAACCATTCGCTCAATCTGATGCGTTCTCACCTTATCAAGCACATTCAGAAACCCTTGAATATTGATACCGCATGAGTGTGTCGGCTGGGCAATCGAATCTTGAACAGAGACCTGAGCCGCCAAATGAAGAACATGTGTAATCCCAATGAACGCCTGAGCCAGGTCTTTAGGCTCTCGAATATCTCCAGTGCACACCTCTACATCAGCATGACTAGGTAAATTCTGCCGATTACCGCTAGAAAAATTATCGAAAACCCGGACTTGAGCCCCAATCTTGAGTAACGCCTCAACAGAATGTGATCCAATGAAACCAGCTCCACCGGTGACGAGAACATGCATATCTCAGTTCCTCCTTTTATTATTCGAAGCAAATAAAATGCCAATAGTTATCCTCTATTACCCTCTCTTCTCTCTCATTTCATAACACTAAACGATGATTTTATGAATATCTTCTCGAAATTAGAACACATGAGTTGTTCACTAGAAAGACGATTCTCTATAATGCAGACACAATACGGTGTATTTACACCGCTGCCTTTTCAATCTACTACACCATGAGGAGCCAATAGACATGGAAACGTATACGCGTGAACAACAGGAAACATCAGTTCAGGACGATCCAAAAGCTAAGGAATTACTGCGAGGGGCTTTTGAGAAAACATCTCGATGGCAACCAGATTTTAAAGGATTTCAAGCAGACTTACTCATTAATGTGGATGGAGTAGAAACCAAAGGTACGGTCACGGTGAATAGCCCTAAAGATGTCACTGTCGACATTGCCGATGAAGCCTTACAAAAATGGGCACACAGTCAAATAGGCATGATCGCGACTCATCGTGGACCACGGAGCTTTGAAGAATCCGATGGAAAGTACGCTCTCACCCTTGAGGGTGACGACAAACACCCGATGGGACAACGCGTGACAATCAATGGAGATGGAATGGGCTCATGGTATCGCGTTAAGGATAACCGAATTACTCAAATTAATCGAAAAATGCCTTACGTCGCCTTCACGATTAATGTCGAAGAAAGCGCCGTCACACAGGATCAAAAAAACCTGACAACCCGATATACCGTCTATTATTTTTCTCCCAAAGATGGATCACTCACAAATGTAGAAAGTTTTTCGGACACACATATACGCATTACCGCATCCGACTTGCCCGCAACGCGTCGCATTATCGGGTATGAAAATAATGCCATCGTGACCAAAACCCTCACATTTGAAAACCATAAAATGCTCTAATCGATTCATGGAGTGGAGTGTCTCCCAAGATGCTTCACTCCATAGATTTTTTCTTCCAGTTCTCTCATCATGGACCTTCGCACTTATTATCCCCGTAGCCTAAAAATTCAATTAGGTCCCTACGTCCACCTCTCGCGCATCATAGATAAATGCCGAGCCAAACTAGCTGACACACTTGGTGAATACTTATATCCATGCCCATTAGACTCTTGCTTCCTAGATTTTACTGGGATTTCCTCAGAACGTTTATTGGATGCGGTTAGCACTCGAACTGATCAAGCCATTTTAGAGTGGCTTACTCAACAAGCAACCGTCCACACCCATGAAGACATTCTAAAATGGAATACCATGATGTTGACCCGAGGTCCTGACTCGGAAGAAAAATGGTCGTATTTTCTGGAAGTAAGAAATTCAATTGATCCGCACCGACACGACATTACCTCCTGGTCGGACCTGCTAGATTTAGATGAAGCAAGAGAAGTCCCATTACGAAAGACTCCAACACAATAATGTCGCAACTACCCACCTCGATACGAATCGTTCACAAACTGTGCTGCAAATTCAAAAAATCTCAGACCTGGTGGTCGCTCCCTGTAGGCCTTCTTCTATTCACAGTCATGTCAGTTGAAATAAATAGTACAAAGTCTTTTGCAGAAACATCTAATCACACGACTGCTCATGAGCTTCAATTCTACGGGACTGACTCAACAACAACTGCTCCATTTACGATCGAAGGCGGATGGGAGGTCCTATGGACGACAGAATCAAAAAACTTTCAATTATCAGCCTATGGTGTCACTGAGGCTGGGTATCGTGGAATCATGTCTGAGCAAGAACAGATTCTCCGATCATTTGAAACCTTTCAACCTATTGTCTTGGCAGATTCAACAGAGGCGACAGGGAAAGCCTTTCATCGCGTCGGAGGGACATTTTATCTCAAAGTCGTGACCTCAGGACCATGGACTATTCATCTCAAATCAGTCAAACGCACCAAAGATTACCTGGACGTCCCCTACACCGGAGCTCCTTGAACAAGAATTCATGAGTGACTCATCCTTAAATGGGTGAACCTGTGCATTTACCAAAGACGGCTTCAACCCACGCCCAATTCAACAAGATCCTGTACGAAAAGAATTTCCTCTTAACGTGGTTCTAATGAAACAGTTACGTGAATTTACAATGGGACTGGTTGGGTGAGAGGGCTTTCAACAATTTGTATTTTGGGAGTTGCTTTGAGGTAGGCATTCTGGTCATGCATGATTGCCCCAGCGGGCAATGAATCCCAGAGAGGACCAAGGTTTTTTCGAATTCTATTTTTATATACTTGAGGAAGATCAGTGCTTTCACCTTCAAAAAAACGTTGGACGGTAGGATCTGAACCCAATAAAGATCGAACTTTTCTGTCCCAATTCAGACGGCTTGCCGGTGCCGCACGCACCGCATTTAACAAGCGTGTTCCGATTCCGCGATTGGCTTGAAATCGTCGAATCACTCTTCCCCACGACAAGGCATATCCAGTGAGGTCTAATACATGGTCGTAGAAATCTGGCCAGGCATAATGCTTTGGCCGTATATTCATCGCGCGCTTATTATCAAGAAAATGAAAAGGAATAGGAAGGACACGGCCAGCCCGTTGCAGTTCCATATTAATGGGGGCGGCTTGTCCAAACGCAGTAAAGAGCGAAAATGTTGGATAGGCACCAGGAGAAAGATCCAGAAAGTTTTTTGTAAGTTCGAACGGCTCAGCTCCTTCATCTGAATCAAGACCAAGAATGAAATTCGTTTGAACATAGGGGATATACCGGAGAATCGTATTAATATGTTCTGAAACCTGTCTCACCTTTTCAATGCCCTCCTTGGGTCCAGTCTTCGATTTATCTCCATTTGAAAACCAGGATTCAATACCAGGTAAGATGGCCTTAAACCCGTTTCGTTGAAGGTCTTTCAGGTGAGGTTCCGATAAGAGTGAGAGGCTACTTTCTGCAATAAATTTCACTTTCCCAGGCCGGACTACGTCGTCGATCACTCCCATGTAATCATTAAATCTCACCCCGAAGATGGGGTCATGCCATCCGACCCAGGGATTATGCAACTTACTCTGCAAAAACACCAAATCTTCTCGAATCTGATCAAACCCTAGAGACTGGTAATCAACAACCGAGTCAATGCAGAAACTGCAGGTATAGGGGCACCCCATACTACCAATCATTGGAATGACTTTTAGAGCAGGAGCTTTCGCGATAGTCTGTTCAATAAACTTCCATCGTTCCTTCACCCCTGGTAAGAAGAGAGGTTGTCGGTCAGCCTGAAGTTGAAGACCCATTGGACGATGAGGTGCACAATCACGAATCACATCTTCAACCAATGTCTTATCCGTTAATCCAAGAACATAATCAAAATACTTTGCAGCATCCTGAGGATAACAACGGGCATGGGGACCTCCCAATACCGTTATGGCTCCTCGACTTCTAAAAAGATTACTCACCGCATACGCGGTTTGAGCTGCACGGGAAAATGCTCCAATAAACAGGAGATCTGTATCCCCTAGGAGTTCTTTTTCGAGATCCTCAAATCCGGTGTAACAAATATAGCGAACGCTATGTCCGAGTTCCTCACACCAGACACCGACAACTTGAGGCATAATACTGGCCATATTCGGATGCATCACTCGAGCAAAAGTCTTTTGAGACGGCCCTTTTGTAACGAGATCAAGTATGGTAATCCTCAAACGTCGTTTATGCATGAGTGTTCCTTAAGGTGAGAAAAAAGAGGGGAATGAAAGGCGATTAAAAAAAGAGCATACGCTAATTATGCACAGAAAGCACGAAAAGACCTTGAAACTAACCAGGTGATGATTCTTACTAGGGATTGTCCGGTTCAGCATTCATTTTTTTCATAAAGGCTGCATGAGATCTACTTCATCACTCCGTCACAAGCACAATTGCTTAACTTAAACACATGGAAACGAAAATGTAGCAACGTCATGGATTCTACATTCTTACCTAATGTGATCGAATAGAATATGACGAAAAGGCAGATTACCGTCTAAGCCCTGAGGGGAAGTTGGGGGGGGGGGGGGACTACAACCAATATATGAGATACTCTATTATTGTACCGTACTAATGAGGAGAAGGAAAGACTTATATTGTGGAAGGAATTGACATGCTGTTCACCTTATGACTAAACAAACAATACGAAATATTACTCATCCAGCCTTCCTCCAAATCCACCAAAGTTACCACCAAACCCTCCCTGTCCAGTACTCCAGTACTCGCCTCGTCGCCACCGTTGAAAGGGATGACGCCGCTCTGGACGTGTAAAACGCCAGAGGATAAAACACATACCCAATGCCGCACTGAGGTTCATCCAAAATCCTGCATTCTTAGATTTCTTTGCGGGTTTTCCTTGGAACTGAACAGTTCCCGAAGCTGCCGCTAATCGGACTGAGGCCTGATATAAATGCGTGCCGAGTTCGTCACGTTGAAACATTGGCACAAGAAACTCTTGAGATATGTCATCGAGTTGTTGCCGATTCACCACCGACAACAAGCTGCGACCCAATACCACTACAGACTTTTTTTCTTTCATTGATGTCAAGAGCAGCATGCCTCGTTGTTGCTGAGCGGTCCCAATACGCCACCCTTCATACAAGGTTGAGGCATATTCTTGAACTGTCGCATACGGCGTCACTGTGGGGATTGTGACGACGATCATTTCCACGCCAGTCCGTTGCTCAAGCTCCTTGCATACGGCTCGAATTTGAGCCGACCACAGAGGCGTCAATACTTCAGCGTAGTCGCTGACATACCCTAAAGGAGTTGGAAGGGCGGGCTTGGTTTTTGGGCGAGGATATTGCGCCGTCACCGTCGTGACAAATAGCCCAACGACCAACATACACAGGAAACCAATAATGAGGACGCGTTTCACGTTTTAGACATTCACCTCCATTACACTGACTCCAACTCTTGTCCAACTCGACTAATGACCAGTTCCAGGCCCTGGACATAACGAATAAAGAGGTCTGGCAAGCTAAGTTTACCAGGAGTACGAGACCCTTGTTTCATTTCTAGGACTTCCAGAAAAACCGGCTCATTCAGTTGTAATACCTGAGGAAGATTCTTTAAGAAGTTGAGGGATGTATCATTCGACGGATGCCCTAACGCTCGGCAGACCCCACGAAGAGCCGGGAGCAAAGCCGTCAGGGATAACGAAAGTAAAGCCGGAATGGCCTCTACGCGTCCATGCCCCTCAATAAATCGTTGGCGAACTCGTAAAAGATTCCCACTCAATTCGCGTTGGCTGTGTTGAGCCAACAGATGCTCATCAACATGCAAGTTAAGAAAGGGGTCTCGCCCATCCAACAATACATGGTTTTCTTTCATTTCAAAATACTCAATGGGAAATAATTGAAAGGACTGAGAAAATTCTTGGTTAGTGAGGACCAAGGGAGCAACAACTCCGTCCTTCTTCCATCGTTCTGATAGCCGACAACAATGCTGCAAATTTTTCAGAGAACAGCTTTTCAAAATAATGAGGAGATTAATATTCGAGTGCCCCTCAATATATTCTTCTCTCGCAAGACTGCCATAGAGGATAACGGCATCGATTTGACCATCGAGAGGTTTACGAATCTGCGCAAGAACTTTCTTTAATGTTTGCTGTACCGGATCTGGCATATTGGGCCAAGACTCATGTGACATAGGCATACTAGTGGTCCTCGATCATAGACAGGAACATAAAGGAATTATTATAAAATTTAAGAATGAACAGGCACCTTTTGGGCTCTCGGATCTGGTAACAATCCCGCTGCTTGGACTCGATCAAGCCAACTAAACGGAGGTGTCTCTCGTAACCCAGCGGTGGCTGTTAATACCTGGTATTGCAAGCGCGGATTTCCATCAATAGTCATAAACACCCGATCTCGTAAGTACGATAAAACGGGATTTCCGCTATTCCAAAAAAAGACTTCTTCGTCTGCCAATTGTTGAAGCATTGTGACTTGAGGCCGCCGTCGAGTTTCAAAATTCTTTAATGCTGAAGCCGACCAATCGTCTGTTTGCATGCAGGTCTCGATACATGCTCCCAGCATATCAGCATCCACCATCGCCTGCATACGCCCCTGCGATGCATGTGGATTCATGCCGTGAGCCGCATCACCAATCAACACGGCTCCCTCAGTCACCCAGTTCTTGGCTCGAACTCGCCCTGTCCCCATATACGCCGTTTGCTTCCAATCAGTGAGGGTTTCAAATGTTTGGCTTAATTCAGGATAAATCGCTTTCCAGCGATTAACTAAAGCTTGAGTCCCCCCTTCTTTCATTCTGGATAATGCTCCAGAGGGAATCATGTAAAACACATACACTTTATTTCCTGCAGCAGGGAATATACCCAAAATGGTTTGTTTTCCAACAAAATATTGAGACTCCGCTAGTTCATCTTGACCATCCAGCATGGCGACTAGATAGCTTTCCTCGTATTGATGTAGCTGAGAAGAGACCTTTAGTTCTTTCCGTACCATAGAAAAAGGCCCGTCTGCACCAACCACGAGATTTGCACCTATTCGTATAGACTTCCCCTCGATTTCAGCTTCTACCCCAATGACCCGTTCCCCATCAAATAGGATACGTTTAAAAGTCGCACCATACTGCAGCGCACCAGGAGCTTCGCTCTCGAATACATGCAGAACAGTTTGCTGAACCACATTTGGCCACATGACTAAAGCTCGGTTATACGGTGATGGGAGCATGCCGTAATCCACGGTACATAATCGCTTTCCTCCGACTCGGCGAAAATGAAAGAATTGCACTGGCCTGATAGCATCAAGAGGAATTTGCTCTAATAACCCAAGTTTATCGAGTATTCGTTGACCATTGGGTTGAAGAATTTCACCACGAAGTCCGGTTGGCGGACCAGAGGCTTGCTCTAAGACCATAACATTGACCTGCTTACGGGCTAAAATCAGGCCAAGTAATGCCCCTCCCCCCCCAGCACCAACGACAACCACATCTTTTTTTATATCCATGAAACACTCATTACTGACAAACTAACTTCATAAATTAGACTGCAAACACGACACCCAAACAGAAGTCCAGGGTCTCTCTATTGGCATACCGAATATTTGTCGACTTGAAATGGAAGATGATCCAAATGGGGAAGGAAACTTATTCAAGTTGAAAAATATCATGAAAATGTTCACCCGCTTCTTCCCAGGCTTTTGGATAGGTCTTCGACATCCAATTGTGTAGGTAAGATTTTTGATCAGCGGTTAACATTTTCTTAATTTGGTGAGAACGTCCTTGAAGCGGTTGTAAGAATCCCACTTGCTTGACTGGATCTAATGTGGCCGTCCGCACATAGACATTTGTAAATACTGTAGGAGAATCCTCTTCTCCATCTCCTTGCAGCCACACAGAAAGATATTTATCCATCTGAAGGCCGGAACTATCTAATGCTGGATCAGTTTCGTGAAAGAGCTCATTTTCTGTTTGCCCAATGGGAGTCGATTCTTCTGCCCGGAATAACAAATTATGATTCCACATAAATCCCCATGTTTCTCTAAGTTTGTATGGTCGCTGACCATAATCTCAGGCAATTCTGGAAAAAGTCAAGAACTTATAATGTTGAATCAGTCTGCTACGAAGGCTTCTGGCGTTTCACTAAGCATCGTTCGAAGAATTTAATGGAAAAATTTTGAAGTTTACAAAAAATAAAGTCTAGATATAAGCCTTCATTTGCATTACCCTAGGACAAATGTTCGATAATACGTAGGGAATGTCTCAACCAATAACCCTGCAAAACATTATTCATTTTCATCTACAGGAGGAAGGTCTCGTGACACTTCACCGAGCACTGATACTATCCGTTTTCACTATCCTCATATTATCAGGCTGTCAAGGGACAGGAGCAATGGTTAACTTTGATCCTCAAACCATACCTCATAATCCTAAAGTGGCGGAACCTTCTCATGACGACACCCTCCGAATTAGCGTATCCCCTTTTACTGATTCCCGTGGACATCAGAATAAAATAGGCACACGGACCCATTTTTGGGGCGGGACAACAAACTTTAATGCCTGGAATGGTCAAATTGGTGAAGGAATGGCCAATCTTGCCGTCGACTATCTTACCCAACGTAAGTGGCAGGCCGCTCTTGGAGCCGAGGGTAACTTATCTGACGTCACTCTCTCCGGCAAAGTCCTCACTTTAGAAGGTCATGCAAAAAGTGGATTTGGGTTCACTGATATTGAGGTCTCCATGAAAGTGCACTTTGAAGCCAAGAATACAAGTGACGGGAGTACGGTTCGTACCATTCTTGGGGCAAATGGAACAGACACAGTCTTCTTTTTTAGTCCGAAAGATATGCAGCAATTAACAAATGAGACAGCAAAAGAATTATTTGATCAACTGTTTGGGGATTTAACGGTGAAAGATCGCGCATTTCACCTTCGAAGCACCATGCAATAAAAAAACATCAAAAAAGAACATTCTCTAAGCCACGGTATCCAACCATCTGCCAAGATTCTTAATACTTTTATTTTTCCTGAGGCGGCGGCCGGATATCGGATGAAGTAAGAAGGAGGGAATCCCAAGATTGACGCACATGGGGTACGAACGTTTCCCTTGTTCACCCTGACCGCTCCATTCATACCAAAATACTCGAACAGTCTTAGATTCTCAGTGCGTACTTCGTTCCTATTTATCTCTTGTCGTCTTCATCCATATTGTTAACCGCTTGGTGTGCTACGAAACCTGCGATTGGAGAAGTTCGATGGATCCAACCAAACAGCCGACATCCTCTCAACAGCCTTCAATCCTTATCGTTGAGGACGAGGAAGGCCCTCGTGAATCGATTAAGATGGTCCTGTCACCGTATTTCAACCTCATTACGGTTGATAGCGCGGAAGTCGCATTAGAAGTCCTCAAACGTCGGCCGATCGACCTGATTACCTTAGATTTGAAACTTCCGGGACAACAAGGGATTGACCTGCTCCAGACCATCCGTCAACAAGATCGTGATATTGAAGTCATTATCATCACTGGATATGGAACCTTGCAGTCAGCCATGGAAGCCATACGTCATGGTGTGGCAGCTTATATTCTAAAGCCATTCAATGTCTCAGAACTCCTTGCCGTCGTTGATCAAACATTTGAACGTCGTCGACGCATGACCTCATTGCAGGGCTCTCTGCAAGCCTTTGGAAACCTTTGGGCCGGAGAAACCAACCCCCAAGCAGCCATTAAAAATATTGAAACGCTGCTCGAAGCAAAAAGCCCAGAACTGGCACAACATGCTCATCGTGTTAATTTTTATGCATCATTACTGGCTGAACATCTTCAACTCTCACTTGAGGAAAAAGAAAATATTCAACTGGGTTCCTACTTACATGACATTGGAAAACTAAGCCTGCACGACAGATTAGTATCCGCCCATGTTCCCCAGTCTGAACAAAACCAGGAATTGATAAAATGTCATCCAGTCATGGGGGAAAAAATGATCCAAGCTCTACCATTCCCACAATCTGTCACACAAATCCTACGTTCGCATCATGAACGATATGATGGAACAGGGTTTCCAGATGGACTCGTTGGAGAAGACATTCCCTTTCTTGCCCGCGTCGTCGGACTTGCCAATCAATTTGATCATTTAGTCGTGGGGCAAAATGAACCTCCCATTCCAATTCCAGAAGCACGTGAATATATTCGACGTGAAGCAGGAAAAGGGATAGACCCTGCCTTAGCTGATCTTTTTGCCAAGGTCGTCTGGTAATCACCGGAATGAAATCAAGGGGACAACACAAACATTCGCACCTGCACAACCATACCCGAGTGGGTGGGACTTAAATCACGATGAGCAACCTGGATATCAAAAATCAACCTCCTAGCCAGGACCCCCCTCGTCTTCCTCCTTCATTAGGCCCTTCTGAATTTCCCCATGTCCCCAGCCTGGGAAACATTCAGCGACAACATACGACCAGCGAAGAATGGGAGCAGGCATTTAATGCCCTAACTGACCAGATAGTCCTCCTGGATCGCTCAGGCATTATTCTGTGGGCGAATAAGGCTGTCAATGAATATTTTGAACCGATTCACAGCAACCTCACAGGACTTGACTATCGAATTCCTTATTACGGCACAATTGACTTACCAGACCCACCTCCTTGGGAAACAGTCCTCGCTGGCGCTCTATCTGTCGTGATGGAAACCTGGTTGCCGAGTCTTCAAGGCTGGTTCCTAGTCTCGTGTTATCCGTTATATGACAGGGATGGCAACCAGTGGGGAGTTATTTCTGTCGTCAAAGACATTACAGATCGCAAACGCGTCGAAGAGGCTCTTCGTGACATCGCACAAGGGGCACCTGCAGCTGGTAGCGTGGCATTCTTCCGCTCCCTGGTCAAAGATCTCTCAAATGCCTTAGATGTTGAATATGCCATACTTGTGGAAATTCCTGATGGCAATAAACATGAGGCTCAAACGGTAGCAGCCTGGACAAAAAACACCTTTGTTGAAAATTTCGCGTGGAATCTCTCGAGTAATTTTGGAGAACGAATCCTGGCGAGTAAAACTTGCAATTGGACCAATACTGCTCAAGCAGAATTCCCCCATGATCCGCTCTTTGTAAAATGGGATATTTCCAGTTACATCGGAAGTCCTCTCGTAGGGTCAGCGGGTCAAGTGATCGGCCTTGTTATTGCAATGGGGAAAAGGTCTCTCCGCAATATACATCTGGCTCAATCAATCATTCGGCTCTTTGCCATCCGTGCAAGTAGTGAATTAGAACGAAAACGTGCTGAGGAAGCACTGCGTGACAGTGAAGAACGTTATCGAGCCATCGTAGAAAATTCCTATGATTTAATTTTTGAAACAACTCCGTCAGGCCACTGTTTATACATGAGTCCCAATTGCCAAGAGATATTAGGCCATCAAGTCAGTACTCTATTAGGAAAAAGTTTTTTTGATCTTGTGCATCCAGATGAACGTCAAAACCTTGCAGATGAATTTCAACGAAAAGTTGAGATACTTGAATCTGGGGAAATGGTCTGCCGCCTACAACATGACTCTGAAGAATGGCATTGGTATGAAAGTCATACACGGCCATTCAGAACGACCACAGGAAATATCCTTGTTGTCATTGATGCGCGAGATATTACGGAAAGAAAACGTGCGGAAGAAGAGCGATTACGAGCCACAAAACTCGAGTCAGTCGGTGTCTTAGCAGGAGGAATCGCACATGATTTCAACAATATCCTTACCTCTGTTTTTGCAAATGTTGGCCTTTCACGCATGTTGGCAGTCAAACAGAATGGACCATCTGACGCGACAATTGTCGAACGATTAATGGCAGCGGAAAAAGCATGCCTTCGTGCTCGTGATTTAACCAAGCAGCTGCTGACATTTGCGAAAGGCGGCGCACCGATTAAAAATGTGGCATCAATTGCTACATTCATCACTGATACGGTTGAATTTGCGCTACGGGGATCAAATGTTCGCTGTGAATTACAACTACCTGACGATTTATGGGCAGTGGAAGTGGATGAAGGTCAGATAAGTCAGGTTATGCAAAACCTCATTATCAATGCCGATCAGGCAATGCCGGATGGCGGTGTCATCACGGTACGAGCCAGTAATACTGAAATTGGTCAAAGTGATAATCTCCCTGTAAAAGATGGGCTCTATGTCGTCGTCACCGTCTCAGATCAAGGTGTCGGCATCCCACAAGAATATGTCACGAAAATCTTTGATCCATACTTTACCACCAAAAAAAAAGGTAGTGGTCTTGGCCTTGCCACGAGCTATTCCATCATGAAACGCCACGATGGATTCATGACCGTTAATTCCGAACTCGGCAAAGGCACATCTTTTCTCCTCTACCTCCCAGCTGCCCTCACCATGGTCATCGAAACTCATGAAGAAGAAGAGGAGTTGGTTTCTGGATTTGGTAAAATCTTGATCATGGATGACGAAATTGATATCCGTGACATACTCGGGAAAATGCTTAAACACTTGGGATACGATGTAGTCTATGCCAACGAGGGGGATGATGCCATCCATCAATATCAAAATGCCTTAAAGACACAGACTCCCTTCTTACTCACCATCATTGATCTCACCATTCCCGGTGGAATGGGTGGAAAAGAAACCGTTCGCAAGTTACAGGAACTCGACCCAGAGGTCACAGCGGTCGTTTCAAGTGGGTACTGCAATGACCCTGTCCTAGCCGACCCTGAACATTTTGGGTTTAAGGGAGTCATTGCCAAACCTTATAACATCTCGGACTTGTCAAAAGTCCTAAGACGAGTACTCACCTAACCCCAACCTCTCTAAGCTCCTACTCAGATGCAGGAATCTCTAAAAAGCAGTTCATTCGGGTTATTGTAGTGTTTCTATTAACTCAAATCCTCATATATGAGTCGACGCATAACGGTGCTATACGCGTGGATCACTTGCACTCACAGGAATTTTTGGTTGCGAACGATGCAGATGGATGGATTAGATCAGGGTTAAAATATCTTGTGGCGCACACACGCCACGATCGGTAATTATTCCAGTAATGTATTCTGCTGGGGTAACATCAAAAGCAGGATTCAGGACATCAATACCAGCTGGAGCTATCGGACAGCCTCCATAGAGAGATGTCACTTCATCTGCCGAGCGTTGTTCGATAGGAATATCTTTTCCAGAAACCATCTTTGCATCTACCGTTGAAGTGGGCGCCGCAACATAAAACGGAATTCCATGTACTTTCGCTAGCACGGCGACAGAATAGGTTCCAATCTTGTTTGCGACGTCTCCATTCGCTGCAATCCGATCAGCACCAACAACACACACATGAATTTTACCTTGATACATCAATGCCCCGGCGGCATTATCAGTAATCACGGTGGTTGGAATTCCGTCTTGTTGAAGCTCCCAAGCCGTTAATCGAGCTCCCTGCAACACTGGTCGAGTTTCGTCAGCAATCACAGAAATATTTTTCTTTTGCTTCCATGCAGAACGAATGACTCCAAGCGCGGTACCATATCCAGCTGTCGCTAGAGCTCCAGCATTACAGTGTGTCAGAATTGTTTGTCCATCACGAATTAACTCCGCACCAAATGTCCCTATTGCATGATTCATTCGTATATCATCTTCTAAGATCATCTGAGCTTCTTGAATAAGCCGCTGCTTGAGTCTTTCAAGTGACTCATTGCTCCCCTGAAACACCACTTGCTTCATTCGATCGATGGCCCAAAATAAATTAACCGCCGTGGGTCGTGTTGCACTCATTTCTTGCGATATTCTTTCAAATCCCTCCTGAAAATCCTGAAATGATTGAGTACTGAGAGCTTGAGCTCCTAAGGCTAATCCCATCGCAGCAGTCACTCCAATAGCGGGAGCACCTCGCACTCGAAGTTCACGAATAGCCTGGGCCACGGACTGATAATTATTACAAACACAAACCTCGACTTTGCCAGGCAACAAACGTTGGTCAAGAATTCTTACGCCTTCTTCGCTCCATTCAACTGTGGGAATCATAAAATATCCTTTTCTAAAAATGATGCGAGAATTCACCACTCAAACATTTGAGAGAGGCTTACTCTTTGTTAAGCAACTATATACCAAGTAAGGAATTACTGAACCGATACGGCATTCATGTTCGCTTGAGGCCTAGGGTCTTGTTCATCTAAATTTCGATTAGGAATCAGAAAATCACCCGGTAACCTAATGGCATTTTGCAGGATATCGTAGGCCAACTGGGAAAAACCAGCAACTTGGGTCTTCAATGATTCCAACGGCATGTAGCGAACATCGGGCTGGCTCAATGATCCCCGTACCTGAAATAAGGCAGTGGCGACCCCCTTTCTATCGCCCGCTAAGATTCGGCCAAAAAGAGGGATACCCTGAAGAAAATCAGAATATGGCCCAAAGGGACTCACAGCTGAGACAATATCCAAGGAATCATGGGCAAAATCATAATGACCCGCCGCCGTCATTTTCATAATCGGACTGTCGACGATAAGATTTTTCGATGTCATGACCCCATCTTGGATGTTAAATGTAGCCGTGACGGTATGAAAAGGAAATCCTTCCCGATTGAGATCAACTTTATGCCGTAACACCGACGGAAGATTCAGGATCGATAAAATACGAGGAAGCACCGTTCCTTTCTGCACATACCCATCTTCAATCACGACGTCCATATTTCCATTCAATGTCGAGACCACACCCTGTGGATTCCTCCCATGCCCCTGGATCATGCCTCGAACAGAAAACTGACCAGTCACGTATCGATTATGAAATCCAAGCGACTGATGGAAACGTTCAAAGGGAATACCTCTAATATGAAACGATGATCGTATGGCAGGAGATTTATTTGGTGGGAGATGAATAAAAACTCGACCCGCAATAGACTCGCCATACGCTTCGCCACGGATACGGTCCAGTGTCACCAAGCCTTCACGAATTTTCACAATACCTCTCAAGTTTTCGGCTCGTATCTTTTTATATTCTGACTGTTGAATACGAAAACTTCCTACCAACGTACTATTTCCTGCAAGATCTTCAAGTATACTTCGTATTGAAGAGCCTCCCGCCTGGGGAACCAGTAGTCCTAAATCAAAATTTGATGAATCAAGGGACACATCGACTTCAGATTTACCTCTCCAATTTTTTATCGTCCCATTTAGCTGCACATCGCTTTTTAGTATTTTAAATTCAAAACGCTTAATTTCTGCAAGACTGGGAGTCATTTTAAGACGAAGAAAAAGATTTCTAATAGGAAACTCCAAATCATTAACCATCGCAACCCCTTCAGTCAAAGCAATCCAGCCTCTCGGTCTCCAATTCTTCAACTCAAGCCCACGTCCGCTAACATCCATTGAAATTTCTAAAATTCCCGAACGTAGAATTTGATCCCCAATCGTGACTCCTTCAGGTAACAAACCGAGATAGATAGGACCGGAATTGATACGAGTGAGAAATTCAAAAGTTGGCTGGAATCGCATCAGTCCTCGAACTGACAATTTAATTGGACGAATTGCCAGCTCCACTTGATCGAGTGCCATATCCCCATTCGTTTTAAGACGAACAGAAAAGCTCAATACACCTGGAACTCCTGGTTGTTTCTGAACAACCCCTGGTACATGAATGGCCGAATCAAGTAAATCAAGTTCTCCTGATATTTTCGGGGAATCTAGAAAGCCAGATATATCAGCCTGAAGCGTCACTGCTCCATTTGCCAATGGAGCCAAGGAAATTGACGATGACTTTGAAAGGATTTGATTAAAAAAGGCATGCTGTAACGTCGCTTGAATATTGATTCGGTCAATTTTCGCTCGCTCACCAGATTCCACAACTCCATGTACGCGAAATTGACTGTCCCCGATATTCCCAATAATGTTCTCAAACCTCAAATCATACTGCGAAAATAATATCCTTCCTTTGGTGATTACAATCGGCCCTTTAACATCAGGAACATGCAACATAACTCCCCGAGCATCATAATCTCCATCGGCAACAACTACTCCTTCTCCACCTTCAAGCAAACCGGAAAAATGTAAACGTAGGTCTCCTATTCCTTCTAGAATATTCAAGTTAGACAGATAGGGACTAGACGACTTATCACCTGAAAATGAGGTCATAACTTTGACCACTTCATGAACCAACACTTTCGCCCGAACCTCGAGGTCCAGCCAGGGACCGGCTTCATTGAACAAGATCAAACCATTTGCTGCTTCGACTGGAATATCATCATACATGCCAGAAAAATCAGCAAATCGGACACGGTCTGGTTCTACCACCATCGTTCCATGCATAACCTTTATTTCTGGGATAGTTGGATACGTGAGAATACTCTGATCAAATTGAAACGTGCCGACGACTGATATACCCACATCTGAGCGAGTAGAACCCGCAATTGTGGCTTGCATCACTTGAATTGTGCCATCAAGGTTGGCTTCATCCCATAACGCAGCAACACGGAGTGGTAATATTATTTTAGGTACGACAGCCCGAACCGTCTGCAATGAGAGCGGGGTGGACGCCATACTCACAAAAATTGTGAGATCATTGGCGAACAGACCCGTGACATTCGCATTCCCAGAAAACGATCCATGAGTACTGTCCAATGTCAACTCAGACAAAATCATTTCGTACCCCACCTGACCAAGCATGAATCCCACTTGACTTTCAACCTGAGCAAGACCCAAGTTGACGGTCAACAAAGACTCAGGATACAACAGCTCTGCAAATTGACGAATATCCAAATCAACGACCTTTAACTGGCCGTTTATTTGTACAGATTGAGCCTCCTCTGATGCCTCCTCTGATGCCTTCTCTTCAGACAGTTGCTCTTTCGTAGTACTAAAATTGATCAATCCATCCCAAAAGAATGTAGAGACGCCCTGCCCACGTCGAATTTTCCCTGAGGCTTCCACGTTTGCTCTGTGAGAGGGAGACTCTGAGGAGACAATTGAAATATTAACACCCTCCAATACCACACCCCTCGCCTCTTCTAAAGGTGTTTCATCAATAAACGTAATCCTTCCTTCGGAGATGACAATTTTATCCATAAACAAGAGGGTGGCAAGAACAGAACCTTCTGCGTTCTGTTGATTCCCTTGAAATAATTCCCATTCACCTGTGCGGTCACGTTTAATTTCAATTTCTGGATGCTCAATCAGGAGCTCTTTTACCAAAATTTCTTGTCGAATCAGCGGAAGTAGCTCAAGTTCCAAACTGATAAATTTGGCTCGGAAAAAGGCGTGAGCATCAGGACGTTCTTTCACAACAACTTCGGATACTTCGATGTGCGGGTAGGGCAACAAAGACAACGATGTTTTTCCAACACGAATATGGGGCCCAAATGTTCTCTGTATATGGGCAAATGCCAGGTCGTTAAGATACGTAGGACTGAGAAAAAGAGGGAGAATGAGAAGGGAGCCAAGAAACACGACAAGGAGAACTCCTCCACCAATAAGGAATCGACTGGAACGACCGTGCACATAATCTCCTAATGTTTAAATTGGATTTAAGTAAAAGTATGCATTAATCTATCAAAAGTCGATACAGCTGACGCGGCCACGAATTAATGGTAAAAGAGGAAATACTCTCGTGCCCCTGTGGAAGTCTGAGGGTACGCTGACACAGAACAGCGTAGAAAAATTCTGGGAATCATAGACTATTTCTTGCATTCATCAATATTCATTTTAATCGAAGAATGAGTCGCCTCCTAATTTTAAGGAATATTCCCAAAACCTCTATGCCTCCGCCGTCACACGAATTATAATACATATCTGGGTACTTTCCCCCTCCTAAAATGGGATAGCGAGCATCACATCGTCTCAAGTAAGATAGATAATCATATGGCTAGGAACATGAGTTTCACGAATTATACGCCAAACATCCATCTCATGAAGTATAATTATATAGTGAATACAGCTCTTAGATTCAGCACATTTTCCTCACGTATTCAACCATGAATCAAGCTGAAGCCCAACTCACCATGGTGTTTCTGACGAAACACCCGCTTGCGGGTGCAAGAGTGCTTGAGTCACTCTCTCCTGAAAAAACAGCCAATGTCTTAACACCAATTCCGGCTCAGGTCTTGGCTCAGACACTTCAACACCTACTTCCGAATAGAAGATTCGCTATTCTTCAATACATGCCTGAAGAATTGGCACTCGACATTCTGACTCATATGACACCAAGTTCTGCCTTCAAAACGCTACAATTTGCAAACCAAACATGGCGAGCAGGGTTTCTTGCAAAAATGGATGTACGGCAAAGTGCTTCCATCCTCAAAGCATTTTCATACATAGAAGGGTCAGCCGGAAGATTTGCCAATCCCGATGTTCTAACCCTTACGGGAGACCGAACGGTTTCAGACGTAATCCAATGGATACAATCTCAGAAAGACCACACCACCCATGAAGTCTATGTAGTCGATCGTCACCAAAAGTTACTAGGCTGTGTGTCTGTGCAAGAGTTACTGATCGCAGACCTTGACGATTCACTAAAGAAGATAGCAAAACCAGCAGAACAAACGCTTTCGTCCAATTGGTCATTGGAGGAAATTTTCACAAGTTCCCTCTGGTTAACCAAGCATACCTTGCCTGTCGTAGAAGCAGATCACATATTTTTAGGGGTCATCAGTTATTCATCATTGTTATCCATACAACTATCAAAACAAAGAGCAACCCTAGAGATCACAGAACAAGCGAGTGCGTTGAATCCCGCTCGCACTCCCAATACTAATGGCAAGTCTCTGCCCCATTTCATCACACCCACAACCTCCCCATATACCTTTGATCAGAAACAGCAACACCCTGACACTGATCACTCCGCCTAACCACTTCCGTCAAATATATACAAGTACATCTAAAAACTAGTTTTTTCGTGAGTACAAAGAATCCACCTATGCAATACGGCAATATTTTTTTGTATACATGAGGAGTTCAGCACAATGATGACGCCCCAATCGCAGGAAAGGACAGTTTTCAGATGTGCCCATAAGAATTTGACCATAACCCACGGATGCCCTGAAGGAACAGGCAAACTCCATTCAACAATTTCACTCGCGATCAAGTCGCATCTAACATTCATGGCATTCGTATAACAAAATAATTCACGAAGCCATTAGCTGCCCCTTACTTGACACCTTAGCCGCGCATCGATATTCTGCCTGTGTTTCAGCCTACCAAATATCTTTGGCATGCCAATTACACATCACTCCCAACATAAAACTGGCACACTCAACCAACCAAAGCGGTCCAGGCTGACAGGACCTCACCCACCTCCCCGACTGCACAAATCATTACGAGACAAGCTTCTTTCCTTTTACGACTATCCGCATCCGAAGAAACCTAACACCATCATTCAGGGATACGATAAAACTCATGCACGTCGAACAGCGGCTCTTTGCGTTCTGGTGGCTAAACAATTAGGTCATCCCCCAGACCGTGTGAGGAATTACGAAATTGCCTGCCTTTTACATGATCTGGGGAGAGCTGGACTCGACCAACAATTATTCGGATCAATATGGTCATGGGCAAAGAAGAAACACATTCCAACTCGACCTCGCGAATGGCGAGCCATTTACCCCAATACACCGTATGGATATGAAACAGAAGACTTTCTTAACCGATATGGAAAAGACCTCACACAACAAGGCATATCAATAGATCCATGGACGATAGCACAAATTGAAATGCGACTCGGATTTGCACGCCGCTTGCGCAAACAATTACGAACGATTAAGCCTCGTTTAACCATGATGGGAATACAATGGATGCCCTGGATGGAGCGGGTCATGTTGTATTATTACTACCCAGAAAAACTATCTCACACCTCTCGATGGGTTCATGAATTAGCAGAAATTCTTGTCGCATGTGAACAACTTGAAGCGTACAATAATAAACGTCGGGGTCGTGATTATTATGCACGTTCCCACGAAAGCCTGAAAGAAGCCATTCAATATCTGGAAGGTTTACAAACAGAAGGCCTGATCCAACTCAACGTATTCTATGCCATTCGCAAGCTTATAAATAAGAAATCGTTTCAAAACATTTTAACCGAAGCCCGCGGGAAAAATTTCACCAAGCACGAGTTAGGTTACATCCAGCAACTTCAGAAAGTTCCAATACAATGCCAGTCGTAACCAAATCCATGCAATGCAACATGAAGGGGGGCACTCAAATAGAAAACATTACCCATCCACTTCATGAAATCGTTAAACACTCTGGACTACAATCCGGAACCCTCACTGCCTTTGTGAAACATACCACTGCGTCCATTATGATTATTGAAGACGAACCTGGTATACGATCTGATACGACACGAATTTGGGAACAATTAATTCCACCTGATCCTGCTTGGGCTCATAATACATTGAATCATGGTGAAGACAATGGACATAGTCACCTTCGTGGACAACTCCAAGGACCTTCCATAACCATTCCGTTTGTGAATCAAGCCCTCACTCTTGGAACATGGCAACAAATTGTCCTGATTGATTTTGATACTCGTGCTCGAACGAGAGAACTTGTGCTCCAACTTATTGGCGAGTAACCATACCCTGAAACAGATCCACACACCCACGAATCAAAATTCATGAAACCCTATCGTACATGGATTGTTGAATTTTGAGAGAGACTAACGACTTGGGACTTTTCTTAACGAATAGCATAAAAGCATCGAAGCTTCCCAGAAATGTACTCTTCATATTCCTCCTGCTTGGGATACCCACACAAGCCATTGATGAAACACCCTCATCTGCCGCGAGTATCAGTCAGCAGCAGCAACATCAACAGTCAAGCGTCATCTTCATAAAAAATCCCCCGCAACCAACCCTCAGTACAGAGGAACTTGCCACGATTGAAGTCTTCGAGAATGCACGACCTTCAGTTGTCTACATCACCAATACGGCCCTACGCCGTGATTTTTGGTCATTGAACACCTTTGAAGTACCGCAAGGTTCTGGATCAGGATTTATTTGGGATAATAAGGGGCACATCGTCACGAATTTCCACGTCATCTATAAGGCCGATTCCATACAAATCATTCTAGATGATAGATCGAGTCATGAAGCAACAGTCATTGGGCTTGATCCTGATCATGACTTAGCTGTCTTACAAATCCGCAACCCAAAAAAGAGGTTTCTACCGATTGCCCGAGGAAATTCAACAAATTTACGAGTCGGCCAACGCGTACTCGCTATAGGCAATCCGTTTGGCTTAGACCATACCTTGACAACAGGAGTGGTGAGCGCTTTGGGACGAACCATCAAGTCAGTGAATGATCGAACAATTGAGAGTGTCATTCAAACAGACGCCGCGATTAACCCTGGAAACTCTGGAGGCCCACTGCTGAATAGTTCAGGCCAATTAATCGGAGTGAATACTCAAATCATCAGCCCAAGCGGAGCATTTGCAGGAATAGGATTTGCTGTACCTGTCAATACGATCAATCGTATCGTGCCTCAACTCATTAAATTTGGGAAAGCCATTCGACCAGGGTTTGGCATAACCTTAATCCCAGACTCTGTGGTTGCACGCTGGGGGATTAAAGGCCTAGTGATTGCCAGAATCGAACCTGGAGGGCCTGCAGATAAAGCAGGACTTAGAAGTGCTAAGGAAATTCGAGGAGGTCGAATTCAACTAGGAGATATCATCACAAAGGTTAATGGAAAACAAGTCAGAACTCTCGATGACTTAGCAACAATCCTCGACCGTCACAAAGTCGGAGATCGCGTATCAGTACACATCCGCCGTCAAGGAAAAACACAGACTTCTACCTTGACACTTCAAGCTATACACTAACCTCATTCAACCTAACATTCCAATTTTCATTGCCAGAACAGCTTATGACTGCTGTCCAGCCGCTGTAGAAAATTTCATCTCATTGTTTACAAAATCCACTTCCACATCGTCCCCATCTTTCACTTCTCCCATAACGATTAATCTAGAAAGTGGAGTCTCAATATCCCGTTGAATTAATCGCTTAAGCGGACGAGCCCCATACACTGGATCATAGCCTCGTCTGGCTAATTGATCGATAGCGGATTTCGTCACAGCTAACGTCATTCGACGTTCAAGTAAACGCTGTCGAAGTCTATCCAATTGAATATGAACAATACGGCCCAACTGGGCCGTATCGAGAGAATGAAAAACCACAGTCTCATCGACTCGATTAAGAAATTCTGGACGGAAGTGCTGCTTCGCTTCACCCATTACTAGCATGTGGAGTTGTTCATATGACATCCCTTGTTCTTGAGCATTAAGAATTTCCTCACTCCCTAAATTGGATGTCATAATCAAAACCGTATTCTTAAAGTCAACGGTTCTCCCTTGAGAATCGGTTAATCGCCCATCGTCTAACACCTGAAGCAAGACATTAAATACATCGTGGTGGGCTTTCTCAATTTCGTCGAACAAAATGACTGAAAATGGTTTTCGCCGAACAGCTTCAGTCAGTTGTCCTCCTTCCTCATACCCCACATATCCAGGAGGAGCACCAATAAGACGAGCGGTTGTATGCTTTTCCATATACTCTGACATATCAATGCGAATCATATTGGCTTCATCGTCAAATAAGGTGCTCGCTAAAGCCCGGGCAAGTTCTGTTTTTCCCACTCCAGTGGGACCAAGAAATAAGAAAGACCCGATTGGTCGATTGGGATCTTTGATACCTGACCTCGCACGCAACACGGCATCCGCAACTGCCTGCACTCCTTCGTCTTGACCGATCACTTGCTCATGAAGCAAATCACCAAGACGAAGTAATTTTTCGACTTCTCCCTGGATAAGCCGATTGACCGGAATTCCTGTCCACCGACTCACGACTTCGGCAATGTCCTCTTCATCAACTTCTTCATTTAATAAACGTTTTTCTCCCTGCTTTTCTCCAAGTTCCTCACTCTCTGCATGGAGTTCTTGCTCTATGCGAGGTAACATGCCATAACGTAACTCGGCGACCCGATTGAGATCATAATTCCGCTCAGCCAATTCAATCTCTCGCTTCACATCCTCCATTTGCTGTCGAAGATCCTGAAGTCTACCAACAGACGCCTTTTCCGAGTCCCATTGAATTTTCAGAACTTTAAGCGCCTCTTGCTTTTCCGTGAGTTCCTGATTGAGATTCTCCAATCGAACCTGACTTCCTGCATCGTTTTCCTTTTTCAATGCTTCACGTTCAATTTCAAGTTGCATCACCTTACGAGAAAGCTCATCCATCTCAGCAGGCATACTATCAATTTCTGTCCGTAAGTGAGCCGCAGCCTCATCAACTAAATCGATGGCTTTATCAGGAAGAAATCGATCCCCAATATAGCGATGTGAAAGTTTTGCCGCTGCAACGAGTGCCGCATCTTTAATGCGGACTCCATGATGAACCTCATACCGTTCATTCAGTCCCCGTAAGATTGAAATGGTATCTTCGACGGAGGGTTGATCGACTAACACTGTTTGAAATCGACGTTCTAATGCGGCATCTTTCTCAATATGCTTTCGATATTCGTCCAAAGTCGTGGCTCCTATTAAATGAAGCTCTCCTCTAGCCAGCATGGGTTTCAAAAGGTTTGCCGCATCCATGGAACCTTCAGCAGCTCCTGCCCCGACTACCGTATGCAACTCATCAATAAATAGTAGAATTTGCCCTTGTGAAGATTGAATTTCTTTCAGAACCGCCTTGAGCCGTTCTTCGAATTCTCCTCGGAATTTTGCACCAGCAACCAAGGCCCCCATATCTAGCACAACCACACGTTTTTTCTTCAGTCCTTCAGGAATATCTCCCTTCACAATACGTTGAGCCAATCCCTCGACAATAGCGGTTTTTCCAACCCCTGGTTCTCCAATAAGAACAGGATTATTTTTTGTTCTTCTCGAGAGAATTTGCACCACGCGTCGAATCTCTTCATCTCGACCAATAACTGGATCCAGTTTTCCCTGCTCTGCGAGTTTGGTCAAATCTCGTCCATATTTTTCAAGAGACTGATACGTTCCTTCAGGGTCCTGACTCGTCACACGTTGATTGCCACGTACTTGCTGAAGACCCGACAGTAATTTATCCCGCTTGAGACCTAATGATCGAAAGACACCGCCTTCTTCCACCATCGCAAGTAGTACATGCTCCACACTCAAATACTCATCCTGAAGACCTTTCATTTCCTCCTCGGCACGTGACAATACCGTGCTTATTCGTGGAGTTAAATGAATGTGTCCTGGTCCACCAGTACTTCCTTGAACTTGTGGAATTTTATTCAATATGTGTTCTGCAGCTTGCTGAACGGCCACTGGCGAGACTCCGGTTTGTTCAAGAATCGGCTTTGTTAACCCACCATCTTGTTCGAGTAACGCCACAATGAGGTGCTCGACGTCTACACCTTGGTGATTTCGTCGCATCGCGATACCTGAGGCTGTTTGGAGAGATTCCTGCAGCTTTACCGTCATATTATTCATATCCATTATTCGTCTCCTCTATCTATAGTCTTTCACAAGAAAACCATTTTCATCCAACAATCCTTAAGATAACCACCATTTGTGAAACATCAAGTCTTCACTTCGCCCACATTGGATAAAACAAACATAATCATGTAGACAAAAACGAACTTAGGACAACACCATCTGCCTAGAAATGCCCTGAGATTGAAACCCATTCAATGAGGATACAGGGAAATTCTTGCCGGATTCAAAACGAGTTGGAGAATGTGCGTTTTATCGCAACAATTCAATAGGAATACCAACAGGAAAGACTACGGGATAGGATTAGAATAGAAAAAGAATATCTTACTGCCGCTCTAAAATACTTTGACGATAAATACGATGGACTTCTGTTGTATGAAGACCATAGTCATCTAAAAATACTTGTGCAGTTTCTGATGAATTACGGCCTTTGTCATACCCCATACGCACTGCACATTTGGCAATCTCTTTCAGATCGCGAGGAAGCACATGAGTTTGAAGGTCATTCACCATTTGGAGTTTATGCTCAAGATCGCGAAGGAATTGATAAGAAATGGCCAACTGCTTCACCGAATGTCGAGACAGCAGATTTAGCTCACCGAGCCCATTAAGCGCTTTTAAGGTATTACGTTCCATCACCTTAGGAAACTGATGCACATGGTTGAGCTGAAAGGCTTGAACCAGAAATTCAACTTCACGAATTCCTCCCACTCCCAACTTAACATGTCGTGTTTCTTCACCACGTTGAAGAAGGTTTTTCTGTATTTTAGCTTTCAGAGATTGGACCGTCTCAATGACAAGTTCGGGGGGCGCATCTTTTTTTCCCCAAATAAATGTTCGTATTTGACGTAAAAAATTCCGGCCAACCTGTTTATGACCTGCAATTGGATAGGATTTAATAAACGCCATGCGCTCCCAATCTCGTCCGCGTGTTCGATAGTACCGAACAGAGTCATCGAGCGACTTCGCTAATGAGCCCACATCACCTTCAGGGCGTAATCGCAGATCTACACGAAAGACCGTCCCCTCGTCCGTGGCATCATTCAGCACATGCGTCAATTCCCGAGCAAGCTTTTCAAAATATTCCTCATTCGATATACATATTTCTCGAGACGTTCCATGAGTCTGCCCATCAGAACTTTCGTAAACATAGACCAAGTCGACATCAGAACTATAATTCAGCTCACCACCACCTAATTTCCCCATGCCAAGTACGACGAATCCAGTCTCCACCATGTCTCCATGGCTATTTTGATGAGTCGGAATCCCATGCTGCACACTCAATTCTTGATTGACAATTTCATAGGCCGCTTGAATAAGCACCACCGCAAGGTCAGAAAGGGAGGAAACAGTCTCCAATACATCAGCCACATGCAATAAATCTCGAATCCCAATATGCAACATTTCTTTCCGTTTAAACCGGCGAAGGGCATCATATTTCAACTCATAGCTTCGAAATGTGCCTAATGCCTCACGTAGACTCCGATCCCGTTGCTTGCGGGTGGGACAGCGAAGTTCAACTCTTTCTTCAGCCAACCAATAAAGTAACATGGGATCTCGAATAAGGGTTTCAGCCATTGCAGGGCTATTGCCAAATATCGTACATAAGAGATGCAACATCCTCGGTGCTTGCGCCAAAAACTGAAACAACGTACGACGTTGGATTCCTGATGCGACATACTGCTCCCAAGCATTCAAGGCATGATCTGGGTCAGCTGTTTCACAGACGGCCTCCAATAATTCCTGAAGAATGACCGCCAAGGCACGTCTTTCCTCAGGATCTCCAGCCATTGATTGTAAATTGGAATCAGCTTGGGTTGGATGTTCTATGCCATATGGAGTTAAAAAGCGAGCCACGTCTTCAGAAGATAAATTCGAAGAGAGCAAAAGAGGGGTAGGATCAATACCAGATCGTTTATTCAAAAGAGATGTGCGCGTCTCGGGTTGTTTAGATCTTTTCTTCATTGAGGTCCGTATTATAGACGATCAGCATGTAGACCTTACAATGCGTCTTTTTTTCAGTATACTCAAGATATCATGAACCAACAGACTCAAATAGAACGACTCCAGAAAGCCTGCCCTGACCTCTCACACCTGATGGTTCAGGATTTCGTGGAGAGGATGGATCATGACTACTTTGAACAATTTACGCTGAAAGTTGCAGCTGAACACCTCACATCGGTTAGCTCGCTTACTCAAGAAACGCCTTGCGTTATATCAATTAAAAAACAGCCAAAAAGTTTTTTTCAACTCACAATAATAGCCTATGACTATTTCTCAGAATTCGCGACACTCTGCGGCCTTCTTTCATCATTTGGCTTAGATATTCGACAGGCCACTATCTATACCTATAGAGATCGCAGAAGCACTGACAGGAGTCAACCTTCGCACATTCGTCAGCCAGCATCAGTCCATCCGCACCCAATTCGTTCCCCGAAACAACCTCTTGGGCTCTTTCGGAAAAAGGTAGTCGACGTCTTCAACGTCCAGCTCTTGCCAGGATGCATATTTGGCACAATTCAACAGACGCGTTTCAAGAATTCTGTCAGGGACATGATTAAGCTGCTGGAGAATCGTCACTTCCGTCAAGTTCGAAGCCATGTCAATCGAGCACTCATTGAAACACTTGGTCGAATTGACTCTCAAGTCCCAAACGTCATTCACCCTGTCGAGATTCAGTTCAACAATGATCGATCCTATGATGCAACGGTCATGAATATTCGCTCGACTGATATACCAGCATTTCTGTATACCTTTGCCAATGCGCTCACCATGCGCGGGGTCTATATTTCCAAAGCTAATATACAGGTACAAGGCCATACGGCTCATAACGAATTTTTCGTTCAAGGACGATCCGGAGGAAAGATTGTCAAATCAGATGAACAACAAGAGCTTATTTCGACCGCGGCATTGCTCAAAGAATTTTCGCATTATTTGACATGGGCCCCTGACCCAGGAAAAGCCCTTGAATATTTCGATCAACTCCTTGATGAGCTCTACGGGAGCAGTAAACGGTCATTAGGCTTATCCTTGCTTCAGGAAAAACCCATACTTGGACAGCTAGCCAAACTGTTTGGAAGCAGCGACTTTCTCTGGGAAGACCTTCTTCGCCGACAACATGCAAACTTATTGCCGGCCATGACGGAGTTTAAGGAAGGATCGATGATTCGAACAAAATCGAATCTCACTCGGTCGTTGATGTCACGAATGAAGAAATATCGTACGACGGAAGAACGTCAATCATGTCTGAATACCTTTAAAGATCAAGAGTTATTTCGAATAGACATGAAACACCTCATCGATACCGCCACGTTAGAGGAATTTTCAACAGCGCTATCTACTCTTGCAGAAGTGGTCTTGGAGCAAGCTCTGATCGAATCCCAACAGGTGATCGCAAAACAATATCGCAAAGGAGCAATAGACCTTCAAGAACAATACGCCTTTTCCATTTTTGGATTAGGCAAACTCGGTGGCGCTGAGCTTGGATATGCCTCAGATATTGAAGTTCTATTTGTGTATGAAACCAAGCAACCGGCTCGTCGACAGGGTCGGCGCATCTCAAGTGAGTACTTTGAACTACTCGTCCAAGAAATCCTTCGATGGATTGACGCCAAAAAAGAAGGTATTTTCCATATCGATACCAGATTACGACCGTATGGAGAGAAAGGTCTCCTCGCGAACTCCTTTAATGAAATTTGTGAATACTATAACCAAAATGGTTCAGCCGCCCCGTTTGAACGTCAAGCCTTAATCAAGCTTCGGCATGTTGCGGGAGACCGAGAATTGGGAAAAAAGGTTGAACAGTATCGAAACACGTATGTGTATAGTGAAGAACCCTGGCCATTAGATGTCGCGTTACATTTGCGGGATCGACAAATAAAAGAACTCGTTCCCGACCGTTCCATCCATGTCAAATATAGTCAGGGGGGTATTATTGACATTGAATACCTTATCCAATACTTCCAGCTTTTTCATGGGCCACATCTCCCCCCCCTTCGGAGTACGAATACACTTCAGGCATTAGACGTTCTTAAAGCGAACCAATTGATTCAATCGAAAGATTCAAAAACCCTGCACGAAGATTATTTATTTTTCCGTAAGCTTATTGATGCCTTACGAATTGTCCGCGGCAATGCCCTAGACCTCATCTTGCCAGAGCCTCAATCTGATAGCATGATCTTTCTCGCTCGACGTCTTGGGTTTGTAAAAAACAATTGGGACATCGGTGCGAGCGAACTGGAAAAAGAAATTAACCGACGTATGAAGCGAACTCGTAAAGTTTTTGATTTACAACTGAGTCGATTCAAAACGACTCACTAACGCGCACACATGACAGACCCTGCCCACACAATGGCAGAATACCGACATCGACCCGATATGAGAGGAAGTGACCTACCGAGAGACACCTCCTCCTGATGAGGGATGAGATAAGGATTCTGTCAAATTTGGCAGCACACAGTCAGACTTCACAACTCTTCACTCACAACTTGCTCCAGGAAAAGACCATTTTATCCGATGATAGCTAGAAATCGCCAACTCGCTAAGGGTAATTCAAGATTTCTCTATGGACCAATTCCCTGACAATTTGGCATGCAGACATAAAAACATTCATAGTTACAGTAGTTTACATATCATTGGCATCTACTAAACTGAAACAAATTACGAGATAAAGATTCGATACAAAAAACTATCAACCTCATTTTATTTCAGTACTTTCAACATTGGTATGTACTTCTCTCTATTCATGGCTTGGTTTTTGCTGCATTCATGGTCAACAGGTTCATGCTTCTTTTGTCATCATCACAGAAGAAAGCATTTTTCAACAAACTAGGAACACATTCCATGAAAAACACTAAGCAGCCACCGAAGAGTAAACGTGAACAGGGGACATCCTCTAATGGGAATCGAACCTATACCGGAATGTCTGGGAATACTTCGCCAGCTCTGGAATCAGTATATTTTCGCTCTTTTGGTCCTAAACCTCTGCTCGATAGAAATTCAGAATCTGAATTAGGCAAACGCATTGATCAGGCCAATCTTGATATTCGCACGGTCCTTACGCAGAGCCTTCAACTCGTCATAAAACTCTCAAAAAATCCTACCCAGCAACAACTAATAGCCAAATTCAAAGAAATTCATCAACTGAGCGGTTTTTCAGCACCAGCGATTGAGGAAGCCAAATTGGCTTTGCTCACAACTGAAAAAGAAGATGCGCGTAACTCTCAGACGATTAAAATGCTATACGAACAATTGCTCTCTGCACAAAATCGATTGGATCATGCAAAGACCGAACTCGTCCAACGCAATTTACGTTTAGTTGTAGATATCGCCAAACGCTATTCAGGTCACGGTCTGGCATTCTTAGATCTTGTACAAGAGGGAAATATAGGACTGATGAAAGCCGCTGAACGCTTTCAACAAAGTAAGGGATTTAAATTCAGTACATATGCCACATGGTGGATTCGGCAAGGCATCACCCGAGCCCTTGCGGATCAATCACGTACCATTCGTATCCCCGTTCATATGAACGAAGTCTCGAATAAAATTGCGCGTGTCTCTAAACGATTAACCCAACAACATGCTGGCACACCAAGAATGGATGAGATCGGAGATTTTTTAAATATGAGTCCCGACAAAGTTCACGAGACGGTCCAAGTATTTCAGGACCCCTTATCACTTGAGACGCCGATCGGAGATGGAGAGACACTCCTAACCGACTTTGTTGCTGATACAAAAACCATATCACCTGAAGGACCAATTTCGAGACAGGAAACGAACCATCAAGTCCAACGAGTCCTGAGCACCCTGACCGAACGCGAACAAATGGTTATTCGTCTTCGTTTTGGCATCGGGCAAGATGAACCATGGACGTTAGAAGAAGTGGGACAAACTATGTCAGTCACCCGGGAACGAGTGCGTCAAATAGAAGCGAAAGCCCTCCAAAAGCTCAAAGAACCGGATATGAAAGAAATTTTAACCTCAATAAAATAAAAAACCCCGTTTCGCAGATCAATATCCTTGCTGTTTCATCTCTTGTTGAGTAGTTCGTTCTTGAGCTCTTCTGTCATTTCTTCTAAGATAGGGGAATCAAGGCCGTCTAATCGTTAAAGTAATGAAAGCCCAACCGAACCAACTCATGCTGACTCTGCGTGATGACTTTCGTCACCATCTCGAGCAATTCTATGCATCCTTACATCTCGCTCCCCCTTATAATAGTATTGAAAAGGCCATACGCTTTTTATCAACAGCCTTTCAACAAAAATCTGAAGATGAACAAAAACAATTGACGATACATCTGCCGTTAAAATGGGCGCTCTTTGAACAAGCTTTTCTTGAATCAGGATTGCCACTCAAACACCGTGGGATTATCTGTCGGCTCGTCCAATCGAATCAGCTCACAGATCTTCCCACTCAATACCAGGCCTTTACCAAACCGTTTCTCGCAAAACCTTAAGCAAAATATTGCCGCATTGACTGAGACATAAACACGTCAATGAAAATATATATTTTTCAAACAATCATTCAGAGAAAAGATTTTCCCTTCATCCCACTGAGTCATCGCATACATAAAACAGGACGTTGGATCTCCCAGTAAAAATGTGACAGGTGCAGCATTCACACCACATCAATACTAGACCTTTCTTAAAAAAAACGTTACCATCATTCAATTTAGACCAAGTTATTTTAATCCTGCCCCATTTTCATATCGGCATTGTTATTGCCTTTTGATTAACAACACCACAGGGTTCACTCTAAGCCTTTAACTGGGGGTCTGGATGAGATTTCAACAAACGATCGGAAACAAGGTTTCTGTCTCAGGTATAGGTCTTCACTCGGGACAACCCACAAGCCTGACTCTCCATCCAGCTCCTCCAGGAACAGGCATAGTTTTCCGCCAGACCAGCAATGGGTCAATTGAAACATGCCCCGCTAGCATTAAACATTTGCACCACACAGACCTTTGTACGGCCTTACGCCTGAACAGTATTCATGTGCAAACAGTTGAACATCTCCTTGCCGCGTTAGGGGGAATGGAAATTGACAATGTCTACATTGATCTTTCTGGGAATGAAATCCCGGCCCTTGATGGAAGCTCAGCGCCCTTTGTCAACCTCATACTAGAAGCTAGCATCGTTGAGCAACCAACACCTCGAACCTATCTAAAAATTGTTCGCCCTATTACCGTTGAATGTATGGATAAATCACTTACCGTCCACCCCTCGTCTTTACAAAAATTTTCCTATACCATTGAGTATGATCACCCACTCATTCAAACTCAAACCTATGAATATGATGCATGTCCATCTGCATTTCAACGAGACATAGCTTTCGCAAGGACTTTTGCGTTTGAAACTGATGTCGAAGGGCTCTGGTCGAAAGGACAAGGGATGGGAGGGTCACTAGACAATACGTTAGTATACTCAGAGACCGAACTCCTCAATGAAACAGGCCTTCGCTTCCCTAATGAATGTATACGCCATAAAATATTAGATCTGATTGGAGATTTGACCTTGGTAGGCATACCCGTCATTGGTCATTTCATTGCAATCCGTGCAGGTCACGAACTCCATGCGGCACTAGCCACCGCTATCGTAGAAAATCCAGATTACTGGATCCTATTGAACACCCTTGAAGAAGATAACGGAAGTGCCGAAACCGTATCCCCTTTATTAGCACAAACAACAACCTCTCAAACCCAACCAGCCCTTTCTACTCAGTGAATTTTCCCCCAGCGAGTAGGCCCCTCCACATTACATGAAAAACCTCCCTTGCCTACTCCATCGTCCCAGGTAAACCATTATTGCCTTCGTCCGAATGACATGCTAGGCTTCTCTCCGCACTCGTGGCGTTCTTATGCTTGGAAAACTCTACATACCAGCTTTTGTCCTCGCGCTCTTCCTCTTTGGTCAGTCAATATATAGTATTGCCGGCACCATGGCTAATGACCCTGAGGGGTTCTATGGCATTCGATGGGGCCATTCCCTTGCCAAGCATCCCAAACTCCTGCAGACAGATTCTGACAACAAGATCGTCTTTTATGGTCTGCGCCAGACCAAGCCAATAGCCTGGGGGATTCCCGTTGAATCAATAAATTTTTTGACGTTGAATGATCAATTTGCCCAAGCAAGGATTCATTATCAAGGACAACACACGCACCTAGCGATTCTTGATTACCTCGAAACGGCGTATGGAAAACATGAATACTCGCCAGGCTCTATGATGCGGGGACTTAATCAACAATTTTCTTGGCGCGGCTCGACAACGGAAATCGCTATAACCTATCGTGGATTAACCGAACATGGATTCATTTCCATTCAAAGTCGGATCTTAGCCGCTGGGTTAATGAATGCCATATCAGATCAATCATTTTGATTGACCCTGTACTCAAGACGTTCACCTTGAAGGCCGAACGACGTTTTGCTGCAGATCACATCATATGAACACAAACTCCATCCTTGACCCGTCCTTACCCTTTGCTCACCATCTCTCTCGCCTCTAATACTTTCTGAACAACCATCTGAACATTTTCCTCATCAACAAAAGGCGAAAGAATGAATGACTTCAATGCAACAACAGGTTCTCCATAGACTGTTTGTCGATAACAATCTGTGATAGATATGACAACCCCTCGACCGGCCATGCCTTCTGCATGCACATAGTCATACACCGTTCGATTATAATCATTATGTCGAAGCAAGCTTTCACGATATGCGGGATCTTTCATTTCCTGCTCATTGATCTGAAATGTATCGATCTCACTAGGATAGGCACGGAAAAGCGTCACAGCGCCAAAATTCTCACGATTCAAAACGGTTGTACAGGCATGACCTTGAAGGTTTTCACTGAGCAACTCAGCCATTTCCACAATATGGCCAAGAATCACCTGCAACCCTTCCTTTCCAAATAATTTCATATTCGCTAAAGCAGCCAATACCCCTGTGCCAGACCGGGACGTCTCCATCGTATACATTCCAGGTCGATGTTCACCAAACTGATACAGGTAGGGCATTTGTTCTTGAGGCCGCTTCAACAGGGTAAGATCATCACCGTCTTTAAATAACACGAGACTTGAAATATATGGCGTAAAACCAGGTTTATGAAAGTCCACACCAACAGAATCAGCTAGGGAAAGATGCCGGATTTGCTGACCGGCTCCGGCCAACGCTCGAATAGTTTTTGGACGAAATCCCAAAGGATTGTCTTCAAAATTATAGTCATTAAAGACGGACCAGGCCCAACCAATGACTGCATCGGCATGAACATGAGGGGAATACGGCAAGTCAAAAGTTATAACCAACTCATCACGAAGAGCCACAATGGCTTTCAAGTCATCAAGTCCGAAAGCATCGGTCGTTCCCATAGTCGCTATAAACGCCGCAATTTTCTTCCCACTTTTCACAGCCGCAACGGCATGCTCTCGAAGTCTGGCCATATCCATCGAATTGCGGAGATCAGTGGGAATCGTAATCAAGCTTTTCGAACCAAGACCCAGCCAACCAGCGATATTGTATCGACAATAATGACTGCAATCACTCGCAAAGACCACGACGTCTTCTCGAATCCCTTCTTCCATCGACCCTGGCAACGCCTTTTCCAAACCAACCTTAATCCCATAGAACGTCGTCCCCGTTCCCCCAAACGTAAACACACCAGAAGCGCGTTCGGGAACATATCCGATTAACCGAGCGGTCATCGCCACCATTTCGACTTCGGCTAATGCCACTCGATGGCTATATTCATCCCAGGCTAAATTTGGGTTGTACATCGAAGAAAGAAGCACACCAATCAAGGATGAAATAGTGGCAGGCGCGACCACGTTTTGCTGCGTTCTTGGATGCCCCCAGAGCGTCAATCCCTCACAATACCTGACCAGGTCGGCGGTCACATCTTCCACACTCGACCCGGTATCCGGAATCGAGGCACGCCGCGCTGTTTCATAATCAAGAGGAGTCCGTTCACCTAAAATCGGACGTTCGCTCTTGAGTGCATCAACAGCATCAATGGCCCGCATAATACTATGAACAAAGTAAGAATCATGGACACGATTTGAAACAGGCTGAGGAAATGCAAGACGAATTTGATCAAGAACCGAGCGGTAAGGAGCAGCCATCTATGACTCCTTTTGAGAAGGTTATGGCAAAATAACTAAGAAACCCACATAGGATACCCTCTCAACATTCTACCATGTGCATCAGGATAACCCCATGAAAACTCTGGGCCACAGGACATATCTGGGCCACAGGACATAAAGGTTCCATTCAGAATTGACTCTCATCAAAGAGATCGGCACTATGCCATCGTAAAGCTGGAATCAGAAATTTAACATTGAAGGAACCAATGGAAACTGAGCAAGACCTCTTTGCAATCAATACAGACTGTACCGTCGAAGTGAACTATGTCGGTGAGGGAAAACATAAAGTTGTCACTGCCGACAACTTCTATTTGCATCATGAGAAAGTGCTTGAAAAAGCCTTGGATCTCCCCTACACCAATCAATTTGAAATTATTGGAAATTTTCCCGGCGTGCGCGCATCTGTCAATGTGGATACACAACCAGTCATCAACACCATAAGCAAGCTCTGGGACGCGCCGCTGCAGTCTGCCTTCAATCCGCAGCCAATCGTCTTTTCAGGTATTACCAACCAGAATTACAAGTTGAATATCGGCCAACGTCAACCCCATATCGATCAAGACATTACTGCGATGATGTGGCTTAATCCAAAAGAAACCTGCTCTGGCGGCACAGGCCTCTATCGCCACAAACCAACAAACCTAGAGAGATTGTCTCAATCGCCAAATGAGGATATTCGTGCCCTTGCTGATCGGTTAGAACTAAGCGATGAATTTTTGAAGAGTCAGGATGGGTATGAGAACTTTCAGAATAGTATGATTTTCAATCCACTATTTGCCTGTCAAGAAAATCGATACATCAACGATGGCAACGAATACTGGGAACTACTTCATCTTATTGAAATGAAACCAAACCGACTGATGATCTTTGATGGCCGGTGTTTTCACTCCCAATATATTCAACCGCATCAGTACGTAGAGGCCTTCCGAGTCAATCAAATCCTCTACCTCACACAGCTACGCTAGAGAAGAAAAAACAGGACTGAGGGACCAACGACGGGCTACACATTTGATCGCACTCTGCCCTTCTATCTGCGAACACCACTCATACCTAGGCGTTTGGCCCTAATAGACTTATCCCCTAACAATTCACAGATAAAAAATCAAGCAGTTTCTCGAAATTTCCTCGCTGAATTTCACTAATAATTCTCTCACAAAGCAATCAGCGCTACGTTAATAAAAATCAATAAAAACAGCATCTTAAGTATTTTAAAGTTAATAAAACTCCATCTTTATTGAAAAAGCATTCAATACAACCATTTCCCCCTTGCCAGGCAAGGACTTTCGCTCCACGCACACCTTATCCACAGAACAAAATGCTTGCATTTACATATTTAGTTGATAGGGTGTCTCGGCCTTTTTCCCCATTGATTAAGAATGACTCGCGGGCCCCTGTAAATGAGTCTCTTCCTGATAGATTCGTGCCACAAAAATGAAGAGCACGGCCACTACAAACATGATACCTGCAAAAAAAAGATAATAGCTTGGCCCAGCTAATAACGTCGTTCCATCGGCATTCTGAATGAAATAATTAACGAACGAAGTAAAGGCATTCCCCAAAGAGACAGAGAGAAGAAATAAGGACATAATCACCGACTTCAACTTCAGAGGCGCTTGTGTATAGGAAAACTCCAAACACGTGATAGAGACCATAACCTCTGCTGCTGTAATCACCACATAGGCAAGAAATTGCCACACAATACTCGGACGAAGTCCGGAGATAATCTGCTGTTCAATATAGGCAGAAATCAAAAATGCGGCCATTGTCACAAAAAACCCCATGGAAATTTTTCGCAGCGGGGTTAGTGGAAAGGCTCGATTAATCGCCGGATAAATCCCATAGGTAAAGATTGGAATAAAAATCATAATTAAGATAGGATTGAAGGCCTGAATTTGCGACGGCAACCACTCAATCCCCAACCACTGCCTATCCATCTGTTTGGCTTGTAAGACCCATGCAGATGAGGTCTGATCATAGAGTGACCAAAAAAACGCCACGAACAGAAAAATCCCCGACAACTTTGCAATAGCCTGCCATGCTGCAGGGCTTTTCAATTCAGCTAAAAACTCACGAGGATTTGGGGCAATGTGGGCATATTGATAGCGCCCCGACCAAAACACCAATGTCGCGAGTAACATCAACAGGCCAGGCACGCCAAACGCGACATGTGGTCCATACTGTTGGAGTAACCAAGGAATCAACAAGGTAGAAAAAAATGCCCCAAAGTTAATAGAAAAATAAAACCATGAAAATGCCTGTGAAAGAAGATGACGATTCTGAGAACCAAATTGATCACCCATAACTGCTGACACACAAGGTTTAATGCCACCAGAGCCAATCGCAATGAGCGTCAGACCTACGAGTAAGCCCATGCGTGTCTGATCAATGGCTAAGGCAAAATGACCGGCACAGTAGACCAGAGAAAGAGGAATAATCGTCTTGTATTTCCCCAGTAACCCATCTGCGAGAAGGGCTCCTAAAAATGGAAAGAAGTACACGGCCGAGGTAAACAAATGAAATTGTGCCCGAGCTTCAGCCTCCGTCATTACATCCAGCACACCATCCTGATTCAGCAATAACTCAGTCATGAAAACGACTAAAATGGCGCGCATCCCGTAGAAACTAAAACGCTCAGCCCCTTCATTAGCGATTAAATGCCAAATTCCTGGGGGCATCCCGTTAGTGTGTAGTGGTGTGGTGCGGAAAGAACGAACAATCATTTTCAATAGAGTCGATTCACGTTGACAATATCTGTGAACAGGGTTGCATAATCAGGAGAAGACAAGGGTCTATTCAAGGCTCCGCCTCCGACTTCCTCAGCTTCTCTTGATCCAGTTTTTCAAACAACCTATCAGCATCACTACGAATATCTTGTTTTGTGGGCTGCGATGGCGCAGGTTGGGGTGGTGTACTACAGCCAAACACCAACAAGAAACTGAATAGTACAACCATTCCACCAAGTTTTCTTGTGTACAAGTTCCCTGCTCCTGAATACCTACTGGGGTGAGAAAGAACGGATCTTCGAATTCTCTTAATTTCGATCATAATACCTACCTCCGTTTGAATAGAATTGCGTTTACCCAGGAAGCTCCCTTAGCTCTTGAAGATTTCCGTATCGACCTGATAATACATTGAGCTAATTCAAGTCATTCAGCAACGATAAAGGTTCATTCACAGTCAAATTGACTGCATCGTAGGGGTCTGTTACCGTACCATCCTGGTCATCCCAATGGACCATAATGTCCATTCTATTTCACCAAACAATTGGAGTCTATCGTGTCATCTACTGCCTCAAGTCAGTCTATTCAATCGCTGCAGCATTTCGCCTCCCAACTTCGTATTCACAGTATCCAAAGTACTACTGAATCTGGCAATGGGCACCCAACCAGTTGCTGCTCCGCGGCTGACATTGTCGCGACTCTCTTCTTTTCAGTCATGCGATACGACCCTACCAATCCCAGAGACCGAGGCAATGATCGATTTGTCCTATCCAAGGGCCATGCCGCACCTCTTCTCTATGCAGCCTGGGCCGAGGCAGGATTCATTCAAACAAACGACCTTCTTAATTTACGTAAACTTAGTTCTGACTTAGAGGGACATCCAACCCCTCGCCTCCCCTTTGTAGACATGGCGACGGGCTCACTAGGCCAAGGGTTGTGTGGAGGCGTTGGAATCGCGTTAAACCATAAATATCTTGATGAGAATGACGCACGCGTCTACGTCTTAATGGGTGATGGAGAATCCGTTGAAGGTTCCGTTTGGGAAGCAGCGGAAATCGCCCAACATAAACAGCTCGATAACCTTTGTGCAATTGTTGACATCAACCGTTTAGGGCAATCTGACCCCACGATACTTGAACATAACATGAACGACTATCAAGCAAGATGGAAAGGGTTTGGCTGGCATACCATTCCGGTCGACGGCCATGACCTTACCGCGTTGCTCGAAGCCTTTCAAGAAGCAGCCAACACCCATGACCGGCCAACCGTCTTGTTAGCCAAGACTTTTAAAGGTAAAGGCATCTCGTTTGCCGAAGATAAAATGAATTGGCATGGGAAAGCTCTGAGTAAAGAAGATGCACAAAAGGCCATCGCCGAAATCTCAAAAAATTTAAATGCCGAGCAAGGCGCTCCGGTTATTCCGTTACCAACGACCCAGCAATCAGCTCCTCCAAAAATTTTATCAGTCGCACCTCCTGCGTATGATTCAGAAAAATCTGTCGCAACACGCGAAGCCTTTGGAGAAGCATTAGTGCACTTAGGAGAAGCCAATCCTTTGGTGGTTGCGTTAGATGCCGATGTCAAGAATTCAACTTTTACCGATAAGTTTGGACAGCGCTTCCCTTCGAGGTTTTTTGAAAACTTCATTGCCGAACAAAATATGGTAGGAGCAGCAGCTGGATTAGCAGCATGTGGAAAAATTCCTTTTGCAGCAACCTTTGCCTGCTTCTTAGCTCGTGCCTATGACTTCATACGAATGTCGGCCATTAGTCAGGCTAATATTAAGTTAATGGGGTCACATGTAGGCGTCAGCATTGGAGAAGATGGCCCCTCTCAAATGGGCCTTGAAGATATCGCAATGATGGCCGCCCAGCCTGGCGTCGCGGTGCTCTACCCATCAGATGCTGTGTGCGCCTACCATTTGGTGCAAGCTGCCGCCTCCCATGAAGGTATGGTCTACATTCGCACCAGTCGACCCAAGACCCCAATATTGTATGGGAATGATGAGATCTTCCACATTGGCGGATCGAAAGTCCTTCGCCAGAGTGACGCCGATCGACTCACAATTGTGGCTGCGGGGGTGACTCTATTTGAAGCCCTGAAAGCCTACGATGAATTAGCTGCGGCCGGTATTCACGTACGCGTTGTTGACTTGTATAGCATCGTCCCCATCGATACCGCGACACTCCTAGACTGTGCTCACGCCACATCCAAGAACTTTCTTACCGTTGAAGACCACTATGCCCATGGTGGATTAGGCGATGCTGTCCTGAGTGCGTTATCTAGTGAAGGCATCCGTCTCCACAAACTGGCTGTTCGAGAGATTCCCCATAGCGGCAAGCCAACAGAATTACTCGATCGGTATGGCATTAGCGCACGGGTCATTGTCGAGACCGCTAAGCGACTGGTCTGATTGGTATGTCTGATCAAAGTGTCTTCCGAACCCTGCCACTCTTTAATTGTTTAAGCGAAGCCGATCGTGCAGAGCTTGAGAAACAAGCGGTTGAACAGCCTTGGCGAAAAGATGAATTTATTTTTCGACAAGGCGATTCTGCTGAATGGTTTCATATTCTTAAGGAGGGAACAGTCAAATGCGTAAAGTCTTCACCGGAAGGTCGAGAAGTGACTCTGAAAGTGTTGTTGCCCGGCGATTTATTTTGCTGTGAGGCCTCAGCCTTTACTGGCAGTTCTCACCCTGGCTGCGCGCAGGTCATGGAAAATGCCAAGGTCATTAAAATCAGCCGAAAAGTCTTATTCGAAATCATTCAACGAAATCCTGAAGCAGCTATCCAAATCATCAGTTATTTAGGTGACCGACTACGGGAGGTCCAAGATAGCGCCAAAGCCTTTGCACTCGACTCTGCTGAGCAGCGACTGGCTTCGTTACTCGTCAACTTAGCAAGGAAAGCTGGAATATGTGAACCAGAAGGCTTACGACTCAATGTGCGTCTGACTCGTCAGGACTTTGCCGATATGGCAGGCCTCACACTTGAAACCACCAGTCGCATCCTGAGTAGATTTAAAAAGGAACACCTCCTTATTGGAACAGCTCGGCGCTTGGTTGTGAGTGATTTGGCCGGCCTGAAAGCCCTTGCCAGTGAGTCTTCGTCTTCGTTGAATGTCACAAGCCAAAAATAACACACATCAAGAAAAAGAAAGGGCAACTCTGACGGTCTGAAGAGGTTGTCCAATAAGATCTATCGCATTAAGTATTTCGCTACCCATTGACACCCATCCTCTACCGATTCAAACTCCCCTTCTAATTGTGCGTCAAATGCCGCCTTGAGTAATGCCCCCATCTTGGGACCAGGAACCATATTCATCTCCAAGAGATGTCGTCCCATGAGAAGGGGCTTCGGTGCATGACCTTGGACGTCGAGCTCTGTCGCGACATTCAGCATGGCACGCATGTTAAGAGGAAGTTCTTTCGGTAAAGGAGGACGGCCACTATGATCGGCCTCAACTAACTTGGACAACATTTCTAACGTTTCACCTGCCTCGCCCAGCTTAACGGCAAGTCGACGGACATGGCGCTGCGACCCTTGGAAATCAATATGAGACAAATGATAGGTGCACAAGCAGATGACTCGGGTCATCAGACTTAGAGGCATCCCAATTCTCCGTAAAAAAATTTGATAGGTGTGGATGGTTCCCGAATGGCCATGCGACCGAACCAAACCATCGAAGATTTCTGTCGTTTCTGGCTTCCCAAGATCATGACATAACCCAGAAAAAACCAAGACCGCTCGATCCTGTTGGCTGAGTCCATCTCGTTCCGCAATGTTCGCGGCTTGGTCGACAACTAGTAAGGTATGAGACCAAACATCTCCCTCTGGATGAAAACGAGGGTCTTGTGGACATTCACGAAGTGCAACAAGTTCAGGATATCGATGCAGCCATCCACATTGATAAAGAAAACGTAAACCCGCCGAAGGCTGCTGTGATTGTGCGGCCCATTTGTACCACTCACCCCAAATTCGTTCGACCGCTAACGAGTCATACTCCGTCACTAAACATTGACAAAGACTGAGAGTCTCTGGAGTGGCTTCTAGAGAAAATCTCCCAGCAAATTGATAGCCGCGTAATACTCTGAGGGAATCTTCTGAAAA
Organism: Nitrospirales bacterium; assembly: GCA_029261355.1. GTDB lineage: Bacteria > Nitrospirota > Nitrospiria > Nitrospirales > UBA8639 > JAGQKC01. The sequence continues at coordinate 101,931 of JAJDBM010000047.1, forward strand.
TTGCTCACCCACATGTCTTAGGACACAAGTTTTAAGATCTTGCAAACCACCAAATGGATCAAATAATTCCCTAGTTTGAGGATCATAGGCCATCGCGTTTATCGTAAAATCTCGCCGTCTTGCCGCATCCACCGGAGTCATCGTGGGGTCGGACATAATATAGAAGGCCTTATGACCCAGCCCTGATTTTGATTCTCGACGAGGCATGGAGACGTCAATTGGATATCCATGTATTTTGAGGACTCCAAACACTTCCCCCACTAAGTCAATCGTAAAATGCTCAGATAACAGGTGCTTCAGTCCCTCAGGAGAGACCCCATAGACTTCAATATCAATATCTTTGGCCTGTCGTCCAAGAATGGCATCACGAACACATCCACCGACCAAGAGAGCACGACCCCCAGCTTTTTGAGTTGCGAGAACAATCGTCTCTAAGGCTTTTTGAATGGAATCATCTCCAAGATTGAATTCTAGATGTTCTATTTTATTCTGTTTCATGATCTGACTCTGAAAACCGCTTCCCTCGCGAGGGTCAAGTTTCTCTGTAGACATTGATCTAGATCATATTTATTCAAGACAACCCTAGGGTAATATGCCAACGTCTGCACTCAATATTTACTTTCCACAGGAGGAATCAATGAAAATCTTATATCAGAATTATTCACGTAGACATATCCCATTTTTCTTTCTGGCTCTCTTACTCCTATTTCCAGTAGCTGGACAGGCCAAAAGCTCCATCAATGGGGAAGTATCTACGCTACCTAAAGTTCCTGCACCAACCAACCGTTCGGAGCCTGCTCATGTCATCTTCAATCTTGAAGCCAAGGAATATGTTGGCACATTAGCCGATGGTGTGGAATATAAGTTCTGGAGCTTCAATGGTACTGTGCCAGGACCGATGATGCGCGTGCGGGTTGGTGATACGGTGGAATTGCATCTAAAAAATCACAAAAACAGCAAATTCCCTCACAATATGGACCTTCATTCGGTCAACGGGCCTGGCGGTGGAGCGGGAGCCAACTTGGCTGCCCCAGGGCAAGAGGGCGTGGTCTCGTTTAAGGCATTGCACCCTGGTTTATACATGTATCATTGCGCCTCACCTGTCCCAAATATTCCGGCACATATTGCCAATGGTATGTATGGCATGATTCTCGTTGAGCCAAAGGAAGGTCTTCCCAAGGTCGACCATGAGTACGCCCTTGTCCAAAGTGAATTCTTTACGATGCCCAGCAAAGAAAAAGGTCTGTTTGAACTCTCAATGGAAAAAGGCCTCGCAGATCACCCAGATCACGTAGTGTTTAATGGGAAGGCTGGAGCGTTAGTTGGTGACGGCGAACTCAAAGCGAAAGCCGGGGAAACGGTTCGACTGTACTTTGGCAACATTGGCCCTAATAGTGCGTCTTCCTTTCATGTCATTGGAGAAATATTTGATACCGTATATATCGATGGGGCTATTGGGGGAGCATTGAACCACAATGTACAAACAACCCTGGTTCCTTCGGCTGGAGCGGTCATTGTCGAATTTAAAGTCGATGTCCCTGGATCGTACCTCCTCGTGGACCACAGTATCTTCCGCGTTGCAAAAGGTGCCGTAGGAATTCTTACGGCAACTGGAGATGACAACAACTCAATCTTTAACGCACATAATCCTCAGTAAAAACCTCTTTGCTCTGACGGTCATTCACTGACCGTCAGGGCATGCTTAGAATATTCAGGCATGTATGCTTACGACGGATTCGGCGCCATAAAAACCAACACTCGAAGCCGTTGATCCGTGTGATTGATGACACCATGCTCCTCACCAGCGGGAGCCATGGTCCCTTGTCCTTCACACAAGACTTGGCTCTCATCTCCCACTCGAAATGTCCCAGCTCCATCTAGGACGATATAGATCTTGTCTTGATCGGCATGCGCATGAGCCTTTTGCTCTTGACCAGGCTCCAAACAATAGACATCACAAAAAAACCGAGATGACTCAAATAGATTATGCTTTTTCATTTTCTCTTGAGAAAATTGCTGAACATCACTCAAATTCATCACCTTCATCGACATGTCCTCCTTCACATTTAATTCCTCAATAATACCATTTTCCATAGCACATCCAGCCTATATGTATCATAAAATCTCTCATGCAGAACACAAACTGTCAGGTTGAACCCTTCTTCGCAACATGGTAGCCTCATAGAGGATCAATGTTCGAGTTTACTCGCTCTCTGATTTGCCAATTCATAGAAAGGGACAAGAATGCAAGCCGTTCGTTTGACATTAGCCGGATTCCTATTCGCCTTGGGTATTTCCTTAGCCCTTCCACCGTCTCTTTGGGCCACCAACTCCACCACCATTCAAGGAGAGTATGAACTACTCGATGAGCCATCCAAGCATGAAAAAGGTAAAGTCATACTCTTTGAGTTTGCCGATTTCTATTGTCCTCATTGCCATATGTTTGAACGTATTGTCGTGACCAAACTCAAGGAAGAATTTGGTGATCAATTGGAAGCGAGGTTAATCGGATTTCCAGTGATGCCAGGCAAGCTCCCAACCGCCTTTGAAATGTATGAACAAGCGACGATTATGGGTAAGGGGCCTGAAATGAAGCAGGTGTTGTTTAGCTCTATTCACGACAAGAAAATTGAAGTATTTGACAAAACCATTCGAAGCCTCTTACTTAAAAAGCTTGAGCTAGATGTCGACACATTTGAAAAAGGGTTAGCCAGTGGTGAGCCCTATCGAATTCTTGAAAAAGGCAAAGCATGGGGAGAACGCATTAAAGTCACCCATACTCCGACCATCGTCATTGACGGAAATCTTCGAGTCTCAAATCTATCCGAAGACAACGTGAAGCTGATCATTCATAGTATTCTGAAGAACGATAAAGAGTCCTCTTAACGACACATTCACCAAAGTGACATTTTTTTGAAAAAGGATTTACCCTATGAGTAAAAAAAATAAACCAAATTCACCATTTCCTGAAATGGATGGATTGCTAGCTGGCATGGAGGACCTCCTCCGTGATGAAAATGGCAATGCGTTAACGCCGGATCATCCTGAATATCAAAAAATCTCCACTCTCATGGGAAATATGGTCAATTCTCTGAATAGTGAGGAAAATAAGAATCAAACAGAAGGTCCACAAGGGCATGCCTAATTTGGGGGAATCCACCTAGGCTCTTTGACTTTCTAACTGTGAATCTGCAACTCAGCTCGAATTTGGTATGTCACCTAAGTAAGGCGACCCAAATTCATGATTGACTGAATACACCCCATGCATATTGGGTAGAAAAATAGAGAATTGGATTCATCCTGTTCCCAAACAGGCTTTACTTCCCTGATCATGTAACCGAAGTACCTTCAGTACTAGGAATTCTCTCTACGTTTGACAATTTGTTAAATAACAACTAAAACATCCTTAAATTTTGTAACCGATCATGCGGAGAGGTGGGTGAGTATGGCTGAAACCATCGGTTTGCTAAACCGACGTAGGGTAATACCTACCGCGGGTTCAAATCCCGCCCTCTCCGCCACTATAATCCAACTACCTTAACATCAATGCTATGAACCTTCGAACTAACCCCCACCATCATCAACTCCACTCCATTTGACGAGTACGACTCAAGCATTACCGACGTTCCTTTAACAAACAACAGAATCTGTTATGCGCGAACATCGCTGGGTAACGCTCTCTTCGTTCACATTCAATGAAGTCATCCAAATGACTCAACGTTTGAGGGCTGTCGGGTTGAACCCAGCAGACCCAGAAAAAGATGTCATCAGTTATATCGAAGAATGGACGGTTGATAATCCACAGGACATTCGAGTACTTGATCCATGGCCATTAGAAGATATTACGCTGATCCACGTTCTAGAGAATTGGAATGACGACTTCTTCTTACTGGCCGGCCAATACCACACACTGGTCCAACAATATCAATCGGTCAATACCTATTGTTCCCTTTGCCATCCATGGACCATAGAAGAACATATGGTCACCCTTCTCCAAGATGCGATGTTTTGGATAGGGTTTCGACATGCCCATGCCTTTATTCGAACTCGTCTCCACACCACGGAAATTGTGGCACCTGGAGAAACATGGGCTGATCACCAACGCCCGATGTGGTTAGCTGAACGTCAAGCTGCGTTCCGTTCCGTGGTCAACATTCTCGATATACCAATCGATATTATGAGTAATGACCAATACATCACATTACAAACTCCTCGCTCGGATACCCCATTTTTCTGTTCGTGGCCAGATGCATTTGGACCCTGCCAATTTGAATTAAACTCTCCTGATGTGTTTGAATTTCTTGTCCCCGCCAGCCAATTAGCGGCCATGTACCCAGGCCGACCTAAATCGGTTCGAGCGTACCTGACAGGGTTTTCTGAAGACCAACTCATTGATTTTGATTCTCTTGAGGCCTCTAAACGACTAATCTATCGCTGCTCAGTCCATAGCGTTCTCAATGAATTACCAGAACTTCTCACCTGCTTAGATCAACATGGACGTCTCTACTCAACCCTTTGTGAATTTCAAACATCATCAGTTTTGCCGATGGGTCAAGACGCGGCAGCCATCATTGGCGTTGTAGGAAGTCACAATACCTTCCACATTGAAGTACGACTTAACCGATATCCAGTCAACCATGAGGAGACAACTCAGTGGCTAGAAAGTCTGCTTGGAACACCCATGAAGTATGCTCCGCTATCAGCCTTCCCCTAACGAAGACTCTTCCTTTCACTATTGTTATCAAGCCTAGCCAGACAAACCACATCCCCAGAAGGCCTTCTTATCTCTTCGTCCCGTTGCTATAGCCGATGCAATGAACTTCCAGACTCTTGAAGCATTTGATACCGCGCTGAAAGTCCGTATGGTTAAGCTGAAACTTATTTGGATTCGCTGTATTTGCTCATGACAGGATGAAGTAGCTCAAGTACCGCCGAAGAGACTTCATCAACAGAAATTTGCTTCATACAGCTTTCTTCACCACGAGAACAGCCAGGATGAAAACAGGCTCGACAATCGAGTCCTTTATATATTGTCCTGACCTTAGGCCCACGTGGTCCCCAAACCTCCGGGTCGGTCGGCCCGAATAAAGCAACCACGGGACACCCTACTGCCGCAGCCATATGCATCAACCCTGTGTCGTTCCCGACAAAAAGACTGGCATTCTTCATGAACCCAGGTAATTCCAATAGGCTTGTCTCTCCAACCAGCGAGATCAAGGGCCCCTTTGCCTGCTCTTGAAGAAATGATGCCTCCTTTTGATCAGCGGCATGTCCAACAAGCACAATAGGAATCCCCTTGTTCTGTAGCTTATTAATCAATATAGCAAAACGTTCAATCGGCCATGCCTTAAACCAATATCGAGCAGTCGTGTGTATCATCACCCAAGGCTGATGAAACAGTCTCAAGGTCTCGAGTTTTGTTTGAACAGTTATGGAATACTCTTCGGAGACATCTATTATCGGGTCAAAAGACAATGATGTGACACCCAAGGGCCGCAGTGCTTGCGCATGCTGAAAGATCATATGGCGATCATCTTCAAGCTCACCGTCAATACAATCTGAATACAGCATACCTCTCCAGCGGTGCTCTCGATTAAACCCGATTCGGCGAGGTGCACCAGAAAACCAAGAAAGAAAGGCCGAACGATCACCATCGGTTAAATCAATCACGCAATCAAAATGATGACTTCGAAGTTCTAAAAGAAATTGAAATTGCTCTCGAAAACTGCCACGAGCCATCACCAATACTTCATCAACATGGGGGTTGAATGTAAGGACATCTTGCGTACCAGGATTCACAAGGCAGATTAATCTGGCAGCAGGATAATGTTCCCGTAACATCTTCAAGACTGGAAGTGAAAGAATCACATCCCCAATATACCGTAACTTGATGATCAGGATGGTTTTCATTAAATCATATTTGCGTCAACAATGATCGATGGGTTGGGAATATGATCAGGTAAGGACAACGACTCACTCGTTCAAACAGTCATATTGTGACACGAAGGCACTAACAAGTATGAGATCGTAAAAGCAACGTCTAGTTACCCCAATCCTTCATGAGAAGAGGAATGACGTCTAAAACATCAGAAACAGTAAGCTCCAGTAAACAATGATAATCCCTCTCATAGTCGACCTGATGCCAATACGCGTCTTCGGGCTTTCCCTTCGTCACCATCATGGCTCGATTGCTCCAAGGCGCATATTGAACAGTGTCAGCGGCACCATAGAGTCCAATGACCTTCGGCTTGGTAAGCGCTGAGGCAATATGCATGGGTCCAGTCACATTCGATATGACTAAATCCATTTCGCCTAATACCGCCATCAACTCACGTAGACTCGTTCTGCCAGAGAGGTCCAACGGGTGAACAGTCATCTGTTCTCGGATTTCTTGACACACCACACGGTCATGTTCCCCGCCAACTAAGATGATAGTGGCATGGTATTTTTTTTGAAGCTTATCCGCCAATTCGGCAAATCGTGTTGACGGCCACATTCTCCATGGTGATCCAGCTCCCGGCACAAGTCCAATGATACGGCCAGACGTCACATCTATCTCTGAAAGTAAGAGGTGCGCCTGCTGAGTTTCCTCTTCAGAAATATAGAGATCAAGCTGTGATTGTAAGACATCAATTTTTCCAACTAACGGCTGAACTAAGTCAAACTTCTGTTCAATAAGATGACGCTGACTTCGAGTAATGGGAATCGGGTGATTATAAAGAAATCCGCGAATTCTGCTTCGCACATCTTCTCCATATCGATCAGGTGCCCTGGAAAACCATGCCAGGAATGCACTCCTAGGGCCACTATATAAATCGATAATGGTGTCAAATTTTTCACGCCTGATGGCAAGAATAAACTTAATCCACTCAAAAAACTTCAATGCTTTTGATTGTAGCCGCTTCGCACGTCGGTCGATAACAAATACATGATCAAGCAGGGGGCTGTGGAGAAGAATATGAGCACTCGGTCCATCAGCCACAGCTGCCAAATAGGCATCGGGATACGTCTGTCGTAACTGCCGAATGATGGGAGTGATGAGAACAACATCACCAATAGCTCGGATAGCAATAATTAACAGGCGTTGGGGGGTTCTGCTCAACCTACGATCACCATGTCACGATCGATCTCCACACACAGGCACACCTTTTACTGTTGCTCAAACATTCACGACACGGTCATACAAACTAGCCGTCTGCATGGCTGTCTGATCCCAAGAGAACTGTTTTACACGCTGCAAGCCAGCTTCACGCAAACGACGTTGAAGGGCGGGATCGGTCAATATACGTTGAATGGCATCTTTCATGGCCATAGCATCTACAGGATCCACCATGAGTGCTGCATCCCCAACCACCTCAGGCAATGAAGAGGTTTGAGAACAGACGACAGGACAACCACAGGCCATGGCTTCTAATACGGGAAGTCCAAACCCCTCGTACAATGACGGAAAAACAAAGACAGAGGCCTGTTGATAATAGCGGATCAATTGTTGATCGGACACAACGCCGGAGTACCTGGTCTGTGCCTCAATCCCTTTTTGCTTCACCAACTGATGAAGCGTTCCCTGCTTATCGACATCACCCACGAGGATTAACTGAAAGCAAATCCGAATCGCTTCTGGCAACAATGAAAAGGCAAGGATAAGCGTTTGAATATTTTTGGTTGGATCAGACCCTGCGACACACAACACAGAGGGGAGCGACTCAGAATCATGAGCATCTTCCTCTGAACGTGGCAGAAACTTCTTGTGTTCAACCCCCTGAGGAATGACCGTCACCAATTCAGACGGCACACCCAATGTCTCAACTATATCCTTCCGAGAACATTCAGATACTGTAATAATATGATCAATATTCTTCAAAGGACGGGGAATCAACAAGCGTTTGACTAACCCAGATACATTCAAATGCTTGGACGTTTTTGGATAGAGTAATGGCTTAACATCATGAATGGTCACAATAAATTTCCCACGTTTTACAGCGAGACTTGAATCATAGGGAAAATGTAGAAGGTCATACCTCCCCACCAACACCGTCGCCATCTGCTCCCAAAACCGCCTTTTAAAAACTGGATATCGACAAACATGATAGTGGATATTGGCCCGCGGTGTGAACGGTGAAGAATCAACCGGCATGAGAATCTCATATTCATTATCTTGATCAACGCGACCAAGGCTTTCGATGAGATTCTGTGTATATCGACCAAGCCCAACATTAAAGTCTCGTAAATGCCACGCCGCAATCACAATTTTCATGAGGTCAAGACTTTCTTAATGTTTCTCAGCTTGACGATTCTTTATTATTCACGTGACAAAATCGGCATTCAAAATCTGAGTATTATTTTGATTCATCGGCAATCTGCGATTCCAAGAGTTTTGTATATTTGACAAAAGTGTACATACTGGCAAAGACAGCAAAAATCACCCCTCGGGTGCCGTCTCTATACCCTTTTTTTATAATATAGGTTTTAAAAAAAATCACGAATGGATTACAGACCAAATGGTACCAAGCAACCGTCTTCTGTGACTTAGATTTTTCCGAAGCTGCTAGCGTCGTGTAAAGATTAAATTTTCCAAAATGATCATGAATTTCACGCTCGGTGTAATGTTCTAGAGGCTGTAACAAAGTTCCGACATGTCCATCAATCATCAGATTTTCATGCACAGTCACATCATTGTATCTGCCCCGACCTCTCTGAAGGAGCCTAATCTGGTAGTCAGGATAGGCTCCTCCCCAGCGAACCCATTGACCATAAAAATAATTTTTTCGAGGTAAACGAAAGGCCACCGATTTCGTTGATGATCGATGTAAGTGTTCCAAAATTTCGGTTCTTAACTCTTCACTCACGCGCTCATCTGCATCGAGAATCAAGATCCAATCAGAAGAAACTTGCTCAAACCCAAAATTCTTTTGAGGACCAAACCCTGGCCATGGACGAACAAACACATCCGTCGTATGTGTTTTTGCCAATTCGGCCGTGCCATCAGTACTCTGTGCATCCACCACGATCACTTCATCAGCCCAATTCACGCTCTGTAAACATTCCAAGATATTCTTGGCCTCGTTTTTCGTAATAACAACCACTGCAAGTGTAAGAACTGAACTAGCCATTACCCCTTAAACCCGTGCCTAATCACTTCTCGATAAAATTTCCAGTTAAGCCAACGATTGCGTCTAACTCGCAATCGTGGCGCATTCTTGATTCTGTTATCCATGACTGGAGGATGGCGACCGTCAAAGTCTTTTAAAATGTCGTAGTTGGGAAACTCTGCTTGCAGTGCAGCTTCTCGATCCAATTCTTCTGGTGAACGGGTTTCCCCATGCCACCATGATTCCATTTCGCACTTTTTCTCACGAAACACGGTTGCATCTTTTACCCATCCATAGTGAAAAATCCTAGCCGGGATGACTCGACCATAGGGTGCACTTTTGAGCATCTTGGAAGATTCTTGAGTTCGAAAATCGCAGCAATCTGTCGTTGAATAAATATTCCTATAATTCTTAATAATTCTGGTGGCTTTACGATACATCCAAGGATCTTGAGACCAATAGTCTCCCTTAAAATGAAGCACACGAAAGACTAGCCCAAGAACCTGTTCATCCGACAAGTGTTCCTCCATTGCCTCACGAATAATATGATGGTCTTCCTCATGAATCACTTCATCACCTTGAATAAGGAATGCCCAATCTCCCGTACAATGGGATAGTGCGATATCTTGCTGGTTGCCCAATATCCGACCATCTCGTTTCAACGTGTCATCCCATACACTTTCAACAATTTTTATACGTTTGTCATCGAATGACTGAATAAGCTCGAGAGTCTCATCTTCCGAATTACCAACATTCACCACAAACTCATCAACCACTGGCAATACAGAGGTAATGGCTTCACATATCGGAAAATCATACTTGATGGCATTCCGAATAAAAGTAAATCCACTGACTTTCATAGCTTCATTCCTAGAAATCGCTTAGTTCATTGCAAGAAGAAATTCATCACAGACCGCCTCAGTATGTTCAAGCATGTTGACCAAGCTATACGATTCCTCAACATGCTTACGAGCTGTTTTCCCCAAAACATCCCGAAGACTTGGATTAGTAATAAGTCGACACATCTCATAAGCCAAGGCCTCGGCATCTAGTGGCTCCACGAGCAGCCCAGTAACCTCATGCTTCACAATTTCAGAAATACTTCCCACATTGGTTGCAATGACAGGTCTTTCCATCGCCATAGCTTGGGAGACACTTTGCGGAACGCCTTCAACACCAATAGAGGCAAGGACAAAGATATCCATACGTGCCAATACTTGAGCCACATCATCGCAAAACCCAGTGAGCAGGACAGAATCTTGCAACCCGAGGGCATCACGTTTCTGAGCGATCGACGCATAGTCCGGACCATCACCGACGATCAAAAATTTCACATTGGAAAATTTCACTACCACTAACTTGGCCGCATCTAAGAAGTAGCTTAGGCCTTTGTACGTTCGAAAAAAGACCACGGTCCCAATAACAATATCCGGGTGATTCGAGCTTTCCCCAGAATTCACGTTGTTTTTTTGAACCTGAAGAGAGAAGGTCTCTAAGTCCACTCCAGTTGGTATGGAGATGACTCGAGAAGGAGGCATTCCAGTTTGAGTCATGACAATACGACGAACTGCTTCACCAGTTGTGAGTACCACATGTGGTAAATAGCGATACAGTAGACGATGACGCCACGTCTGAGAGATTCTCGTTGATTTATGGCGAGTACGAATAATGAGTGGATGTTTCGGTGATAAACGCCCAGCAATGGAAGCAGTCCAACTATCTATTGATCCATGAGTATTAACGACCTGGATATTATGCTTCACGATAATCTTTAAAAAGACAAGAATAAGCCATATCCATCTTATTCGATTCATTGAAACTTCTTCGATACAGACACCTCGCTCTCTTGCGAGCCCAGCAAGTCGGCTGTAAGGTGGGACCGCTAACACCACATAATGCCCCCGCTTCAACATGCCACAGACTTCATGTAAAACACGAAACTCCTGGCCGCCAAGTTCTAAGGACGATTCAGTATGAAGAATTCGTAATGGTTTATCTTGACGTCTAGGTGGCACCATAAGAATCACGAGAAAGGTATCTCATCAGGCAACAGCCTATCAATAAAAATCCTTCTGCTTCTCAAGCTCCCAAAACTTAGCGTACTTGATGAAGGTATAGTAAGCATACAACCCAGACAACACCAGACCAGGTTTTCCATCAAGAAACCCACGACGCATAATATACATCTTAAAAAATGTAAATAATGGATGTGTCAATAGTTGATGGCAATGAAACCGACGACGACGCTTACACATTTCTTCTGCCATCAAAGACGAATAGCGATCCATTTTCAGGAAATAATGATCGATATTTCGGAATGGGTATTGCTGGATTGAATTCTCCAGAAACCCGACAGACCCTGTCACATCAAAACTTTCATGGACAAGATCATCCGTATATCGCATATGCGCCTTATGAAAGAATTGAGGTTGTCGGTAATCTGGATACCACCCGCAGTGCTTAATCCATCGGCCAAGAAAATAATTCCACCGTGGAACAAAATAGGCATGAGCGTCAGGCCCATTCTCCAGCTTTTTCCGAATTTCATCTCTCACTTCAGTGGTCGCACGCTCATCGGTATCTAAACTAAATATCCAATCATAACTCGCATGAGCCATTGCTTCATTTCTCAACCGCCCAAACCCATGAAATTCATGTTGATACACCTTATCTGTATATTCTTGGCTAATGGACGTGGTGAGGTCAGTGCTATATGAATCGACCACAATAATTTCATCGGCCCAATAGAGACTCTCCAAACATAACCGCATATTGGCTTCATCGTTATACGCAATCACCACAGCCGATACTTTAGGATGAACAGAGGTCATTACAATTGTCTCATCAACATCATTTCATCACGACCTTGAGTATGCCCACATTCAAACAGGCAAGCGGTAAAGACGAGAGTCATTCAACAACATGCGGGCCGAGGCAACCACATCATCGACAGTAATAGCTGTGAGACATTCTTTTTGTGAGACCTGGTGGCAAGATCTCTTCCCACAAGGACGACAGGAAATTTCTGCGTTCATTACACGATGCCCACTGTTCCCATATGGTCCTGTTGCGATGGCATTTGTTGGACCAAAAATTCCAAGAACAGGAATACCCACGGCTGCAGCAATATGAATGGGCGCTGAATCGTTGGCAATCAACAAGTCTGTTTGACGCAACAAAATTCCCAGCTGTCGAATCCGAACTTTCCCAACCATATTAATAAGCCCGGGAGCTCTAATCTGATCAAATTTTTCGACTATCCATTCTTGAGAACACGATCCAAGTAAGACGATTTTACATGCTGTCCATTGAGAAATCTCGTGTGCTAACGCGACAAAACGATCCAAAGGCCAGCACTTCACCTCCCCACGTGAAAGTGGTGCAATCGCAATGAGCCTATCCTCCGGCTGCACATCAGCATGCCTCAACCATTCCGCCACTTCCTCTTGATCCGATTCTAACTGAGGAATCCAAAATTTAGGATGAGACACATTGGCACCCAAATACTTCGCAACAGTTAGATTCCTATCAACGGCATGCATATCTAAGAGTCGCCAAGAACGATTCATCGGTAGAGGGAGCTCGATCCGATCGGTATAAAACCAAGGACTGCCCTCTCGTCCCTTAGCAAATCCAATTCTAGTCATTGCCCCTGTTAACAGTGCTAATAGACCTGTTCGAAAAAGTCCCTGTAGGTCCACGACTAAATCAAACTGCCCCTGACGAACTCGCCGAATGAGCGATGGCCAATGACGAAGACCAAAATTCACAGGCATAATTTCATTCAAGTAAGGATTGCCCTCTAACATCTCAGCCCATTCTTCCTTGACCATCCATACAATCTTTGATTCAGGATACAGATGTCTCAAGGCGGTAAGCGTTGGCAAAGCATGAATGACATCACCCAATGAACTTGGCTTGAGAATGAGTATGCGCTTTGGCATCAGAATCATGTATTACCCAGACCAATTCAAATAGGATTCAAAATCAATAGGATTCAAACCTCACCAAGAACAATTCAAGACCTTCACTTATACTCTCGCCAGGTTCTGGTTAAGGCATCCTGCAAAATCCAATCAACAGCCCCGCTAAAACTTAAAGTAATACATTCAATCTGAACATCCCCACGGTGATGGGCCTCAATGGCAGGTTGACTTTCAGAACTTGTTGTCACCAACACCCCGATCGCACCAACAACATTTGCCAGTTCAACATCAGCCAATTTATCTCCCACCATATAACTACATGCGCCCGCAATACCTAAGGCCTCTTTTGCCTGATGAATAAGGCCAGGTCGTGGCTTTCGACAATCACACCCGTCATCAGGAAGATGAGGACAGTAAAAGATGGCATCTAAAGCACCTCCTCCCTCTTTCAACAACCGTTCAAGCTTATCGTGAATGGCTGATAATTCTACCGCCGTCATGTATTTCCGTCCCACGGCTGATTGATTCGTGACAAGAACCACACGACTACCAGCTTGCTTCAGGCGTGCCACAGCTTCAACAACTCCAGGAAATAAAATTAACCCATCAGGATGCGTCAAATACCCCGGATCATCATTAAGTGTCCCGTCACGATCGACAAAAACCGTGATGCCGTCAAGAACAGATTTTATCATTCATCTTTCTCTCGAATTGCTGCATCGCTAAATCATAGACTTCCTGAACCGTCACCTGCGTCATGCAACGATGGTCAATTGGACACGAACGCAAAAAACAAGGCGCACAAGCAACGGGGTGCCGAACCACTGTCCCCTCGGAACCATATGGAGCAGTATGATGTGGGTCTGTTGAACCAAAAATTGCGACCATAGGAACATTCAAGGCGGCAGCTATATGCATAGGTCCCGTATCATTCGTCAGAAAAAGCGAACATCGCTGGACTATGCCCATTAACTCACGAAGAGTTGTCCTCCCAGTGAGAATGACTGGCTTACACCTCATCAATGAGGCGATGGCCTGCGCAAGGGACTCTTCACCGACTCCACCGACCAACACGCACTGTACTTGGCTATGGGAATCAACTCTCTCACTAATTTTCGCCATGACTCGGTCAGCCAACTCAGCGAAACGATCAGGCAGCCATCGCTTGGAGGTACCATACACCGATCCTGGGTTCAGACCAATTAAATAGTCTCCAGGTTTCATGGTCAATTCTGGGAAACGTGCATCAACGCTCAGTTCATCTGCCGGAGACACAATCAATTGTAAACGACGTGGGTGGACCTTCCCGATTAGCCCATGAATCAACGATTGATAATACTGAACTTGATGCTCTCCTCGTTTGTGAACTGATACGGTAACCGCTTTTGAGAGGAACATGGATCTTCCATCTGTTCCGTATCCCCATCGATTCGGAATTCCAGCCAAAAAAGTCAGGAAAGCCGCCTCAAACGCATTCTGGAACAGTATGGCCAATTCAAACTCAGAACGTCGCAATAGTTGAATGAGGCGTAATCTCCCCAATAAGCCAGCATGGGTTCCCTGGTATTCATAACTCAACACTTGATCAATACTTTTGTGCTTCTGCAATAATTCAAGAATTGCAGGTCTTCCCCATAAGGTAATCGTCGCATTTGGGTAAAACTCTCTTAAGTCTTGTAATGCAGGTGTACACATCACCGCATCGCCAATCCAATTCGGTGCCCTCACAATAATTCTTGATATTGCCTGATTATGCATCCATCACCTGATTAAATCGTCTTCAACTATAAGTTTTGATCATGCCATCGAAGGAGGTACATGATGAACACATCTCACAATCGCAGACATTCCAATGCTTCGTGCAAATGCTCCTTGCCTTTTGTAATAATTGCTTCTATCTGAACAGCCCACATATTATCCTCCTCATTTAAAAAAGCAACAATTTTCACAGCATCTTTTTCAGTTGTCAAAACGACATCCGCCTTCTGCTCTTGTGCTGCTACTCGAATCACATGAATATCCTCGGCGCTGTACGTACAATGATCAGGAAACTCAAGTTCCTTCACAACTATGCCCCCCATCTCTGAAACGGTCTGACGAAATGCCAATGCATTGCCAATACCACTAAAGATGACGGCTCGCTTACCAGCTATCCAGGTTCCCGACTCAGCCTGCCATGTCCTAAGATGTTTAACGGACCGAGCATGAAATTCGATATTGATTGCCGGAATCTTCTGGCCAATTGCAGCCTCAACCACCTGAAGCACTTGACCGGCCTTAGGTGACTGATCGACACGAGTCTCAATAATAGCGGTCGACCGAGATGCAGCAGATAACGGCTCTCGTAATCGCCCAGCCGGAAAAAGAGCCCCAAGCCCCTGCCAATCAAGCGCATCAATTAAGAGGAGATTACAATCCCGATGCAGGCGTATATGCTGATAGCCATCATCAAGAATAAAACAATCAATCTCCATTCGCTTCAAGACCCACAGACCAAGTTGATATCGATCCCTCCCAACAGCAACGACAACGCCAGGACAATTTTGTGCCATGAGAAATGGTTCATCACCAGATTCAAGATAAGTCGTTAAAACCTTTTCTCTATCTGAGACAAGAACATAGTCCGCAGTCGACGTTCGACCATAGCCTCGACTCAATATGGCAATGCGCAGACCCTTCGAATGCAACCACTTTGCCAACCACATGGCAACTGGAGTTTTGCCCGTTCCGCCTACAGTAAGGTTACCCACACTGACCACTGGACATGGAAGACGGTTGGAAGTTAGCAAACCTTGCTGATACAGGTAGATTCGACTTCGAACGACCCAACAATAGGGAATAGATAATGCGTAAAGAAGAGAAGGACAATGGCGATGAAACCAGGAAAGGCAACGCTCCCGATGATTGATACCACTAACAGTCTTCATCATAGTCTCCAAACAGGATGTCTCTTAACGCTAGGATGAAGAAATTGATGAAGGACAGTTTGATTGATTAGGGGATTTCACTGATTGATCTTCAAGAACGCCACGAATATATTCAATATTTTTCAGCACAACACCACGATGAGCGCCAACAACCTCTCTTGCAGCATGCCCAACCTTCTCAGTCCATGAGTCATGCTGATAGGCGTTCGAAATCTTGTCGAATAATTGGAGCTCATTCTGGACTTCGATCCCACCGCCAGACTGAAGCAATAATTGGGCAACCTCGGAACAGTGATCGGTATAAGGACCAAAGAATACTGGAATCCCCCATCGAGCTGGCTCTAGCAAATTGTGACCACCAACCGGCGTCAATGTTCCTCCCACAAAGGCAATCCATCCCAATGAATACAGAAGTGAGAGCTCGCCTCTCGTATCAAGAATGATAACTCTTGGTTGAGACTTGTCGTGTATTATTTCTTCATTGAGCACCACCCGACTCTTTCGAATACAGAGAAGTCCGTGCTTCAAAACTTTATCCTCAACCTGATTAACTCGCTCAATGTGACGAGGGGCAAGAAGGAGAACAAGAGAGGGAAAGGCTTCATTTAATCGTTTATAACAGCGAAGGAGCTGATCTTCTTCTTCAGAATGCGTACTGCCTGCGATGATTAATTTCTCACCTGACGTCACACCAAGTAGTGAGGGAGACTGGACGAATCCATGAGAATCAGATTCATCATTGACATGATCGAATTTCATATTACCACTAGCATGCACAGCACTAGGCTTTGCACCAAGCTCTATGATTCGTCGAGCATCACGTTCTGACTGCATCAATGAAAGCGTGATGGTCGACAACAGCTGCGTCATAAATCCCTGAATATACAGATAGCGCTTAAACGAAGTTGAAGAAAGACGGCCATTGACTAAAAATATCGGAATGTCCTGACATGAAAAGGCCCTCAAGAGGTTGGGCCACAGCTCTGTTTCAACAACAATGTATGCCGTTGGGCGCAAGCAACGAACATAGGCCTGAACGGCCCAGGGAAAGTCTAACGGGCAGTAACAATGTTGTGCCACGCCCGCTAACTGTTGCTCAACCGCTTCTCGTCCGGTTTCGGTGACAGTTGACACCAAAAAAACCCAATGTGGATAACAATCGCGCAATCCTTTAACAAGAGGAACAACCGAGGTCACTTCTCCCAATGAAACAGCATGAATCCAAAGAACAGGAGCAGTAAGATTTCGAAGATTTCCAGGAACCCAGCCAAGTCGCTGAAGAAGACCATGACGACATCGAGGCTTCACAAGAAGAATGGCCAGGATAATTGGAGACGTCACTAACAGAAGAACATTGTAGAGAAAATACCCCACGTATGCCTTTCACACAAGAAACGACTGAGGTGCATCATGACTGAATTGGGACAAAGAGATGAAAGGAAGCGTTCACTCAGAGAAGAAAACAACCTCGGCTTTATGTTGATTCTTCGGATACCGTAGAATCAGCCTCAGATGTCATCTTGGACAAAAACTGCTCGAGCTCTTGACGTTTCACCTCAAGCTCTTCTCGAGAGGCAGTCGCATCAACCCACATGGGATCTCCCCAAATAAACAACGCACGTGCCCCTGGATACGGAATCATAAACTGATCCCAACTCGAAAAAAGTTTTTTTTTGAGTAAGCACAAGTCACAGGGACAATTGGCAATCCGGTCATTTTTGCTAAATGAATCACCCCCTCTTGCACTGTTCCTCGCGGACCTTTTGGACCATCAGGAGTAATGGCGATATCGAACCCTTGCCGTCCTTGTCGAATCAATTCTCTCTGAGCAGACTTGGCGCCTCTGGTGGTTGATCCACGTACTGAGCGAAAACCGAAACGACTGGTAATTCGGTGAATGAGTTCCCCGTCTCTATGACGGCTAATTAAAATAGAGATGCCTTTTCCTTGATAAAC
Organism: Nitrospirales bacterium; assembly: GCA_029261355.1. Taxonomy (GTDB): domain Bacteria; phylum Nitrospirota; class Nitrospiria; order Nitrospirales; family UBA8639; genus JAGQKC01. Next base: position 119,829 of record JAJDBM010000047.1, read on the forward strand.
TAAAGGCATCATCAATTGACGACCGTGCCAAAACGCAAAAATAATCGATTGCCCCTTCTTGTACAGGTCCAAGGTCGGCCCTTCTCCCTTCTTCGTCAGAGTTAACGTCGAACCAAGCCCTCTTATAAGTTTTTCTCCTACAATAGGAAGGATCTTCAATTTCATCCATTGTCTAAGGAGCATAGATTCAGACCCTATTCGGTTCTAACGATTCAATTCCAAAATGTTCAAATTGCGTGTGATAGAGCCTGGTATAGACTCCTCCCTTTTCAAGCAATTGAGAATGTGAGCCAACTTCAATAAGACTCCCGTGTTCGAGCACCACGATGCGATCTGCATGCTGAACCGTCGATAATCGATGAGCAATAACCAAGGTTGTACGCTGAGCAGTCATTAAGTTTTTCAGCGCAGCTTGAACAAGTTTTTCCGACTCTGAGTCTAATGCCGAGGTGGCTTCATCAAGGATAAGGAGTGGGGGATTTCGTAAAATGGCGCGTGCAATGGCTAACCGTTGTCGCTGTCCACCAGATAGCTTCACCCCATCTTCACCAACACGAGTGTTTAATTGATTTGGTAACCGTTCTATAAATTCCCACGCGAACGCCAATCGTGCCGCTTCAATGACTTCTTCATCACTAGCCGTTGGACGACCGTAGGCAATATTATGCCGAATCGTGTCATCAAATAACACCGTTTCTTGGGAAACAATTCCAATTTGCCTTCGCAGAGAGGCTCGACTTGCCTCTCGCACATCACGTCCATCAATGAGTATCATGCCTTCCGATGGGCGATAAAACCTTGGCACAAGACTCACCAGCGTAGACTTACCACTCCCACTACTTCCGACAAGAGCTACCACCTCCCCAACAGGAATGGTCAAAGAAAATTTCCGCACTGCTGGCTGTTCACTACCAGGATAGAAAAAAGTGATATGTCGAAACTCTAAGGACTTGCGAATAAGGGGAAGTTCGGCCTTGCCAGCGTCACGATCAAACTCAGTCTCAAGGTCCAAGACATCGAATACGCGCTTGGAGGCAGCCAACGCTCGTTGAATGGCCTGATTCGCTCCAGAAAGTCGACGAATCGGAGCATAAGCCATAAACATGGCAGCAAAAAATGAGGAAAACCCTCCAGGTGTCATCGCTCCAATACTAATCAGATGCCCGCCATACCATATAATCACCACCGTTCCACATAACCCAATAATTTCCATGAGAGGTGAAGACAATGCTGACACTTGAGCCGCCTTTTGACTCGCGGTTCGATAAGCTCGATTGGTGACATCAAAGCGTTGGGCTTCCGACTCTTCTCCTCCATAGGATTTAACAAGACGGACTCCAGCAAATGTTTCTTTCAACACATTGGCCATATCTCCCATACTTTCTTGACCACGCGTCGATAATTTTCGTAAACGTTTTCCTATACGGACAATCACTAGGGCCGAAGCTGGAATGATAAACAACATCACCGTAGCCAGCTTCCAGTTTTGGTAGAACACCACACCAAGAAGAGCGAGAAACGTCAATCCCTGTTGAAACAGATCTTTCATGATACTTGGGATAGCATTGGCCATCTCATTCACATCATTGAGCACTCTCGCGACTAATCGCCCTGATGCATTCGTGTCGTGATACTTCACTGGTAATCGAACGATCTGGAGAAAAAGCTGATGTCGGATATCGGCCACAATCCAATTTCCCACATAACTCATGAGGTAGGCTTGCCCATAGCCAAACGATGCTTTCAAGAGCGCCACGCCTAAAATGATCAAGGGAAGAATATTGAACCAATACTGGTCTTGTTGAATTAAAATCCCATCCATTAGGGGCTGGACAAGCCAAGCATAGACAGCTTGAAAACCTGCCACGCCCACAGAACAGACTAAGGCCAAAATCAGGCGAGCCCTATACGCATGAACATACTGGAGTAACCGCAAAAATGTTGTCACGCGTTCACCTCGGCCAGCACACATTCGGCCGCACGACGAGAGGCACCTGAAACACCCAGGGATTCACGAACCTCACGAAACTGCTCTCGCATTTCATCAAGAAGCTGAGGGTTATGAAGCAGCCGTAGGGCCATAGGAACAAGTTGTTTTACGGTCATATCATATTGAAGAAGTTCAGGTACAATTTGACGCCCAGCAACAATATTGACTAAGCCAATATACGGTATTTGTATCAAATGACGGGCAATCGAATAGGTCAACCAAGGCACACGATACATAATAATCATGGGCGTACCTATGATAGCTGCCTGTAAGGTCGCCGTTCCGGAATTGACAAATAACAGATCTGAGGCGGCCATGACTTCATTGGGACTATCCTGAATAATACGAACTTTTAAATTTTGAAATATTTTCACAATATCATGAATCGTTTCATATGACACCGAGGAAGAATGGGCAATCATCACCTGAAGTTGGGGGAAAGCCTTCTTCACTTCATGCGCGGCGTGAAGCATGATGGGAAGACAACGCTTTACTTCATGCTCTCGACTTCCAGGGAAAAGTCCTAAGGCTTGCGTCGGAGGGGTCAATCCTAATTGTTCCTGAACCAGTATTTTGTCGTAGGGATGGTGTACGACATCTAAGAGCGGATGTCCCACGAAACTACAGGGAATGCCAGCATTACGATATAAGGGTACTTCAAATGGAAAAATGACAATGAGATGATTCACCACACGGCGAATCAGACTGAGGCGACCTTTTCCCCAAGCCCAAATTTGAGGAGCGATGTAATACACAACATGCTGCTTTGCCTGTGCAGCAACTTTAGCTAACCGAAGATTCATTCCTGGACTATCGATGAACACAATGACATCAAATCGTTCTTTTCGTATAATTTTCTTCAAACGCTGAAACGTTTGAATCCCATGGATCAATTGCTTAGGCCCTGGCACACCGATCGCATCAACACGTTCAATGCCCGGAAAGAGACGAACGCCTTCACCTTGCATCAATCGACCACCAACTCCGTCGATCTGGAGCTGAGGATCCAAGGTGTAGAGCGCATTGGCAAGATTCGCTCCATGCAAATCCCCTGAGGCTTCACCCGTCACGATAAAAATTCGAGGCATTAGCCCTACCCTAGAAATTCTAATATTTGAACGTCACAAAGGAACCGGATCAATTAGCAAGTTGGGGAGGTGGAGGTGTGAATCTGAGTTAATATTCGATGAGCCAACTCTAATGATGCCACCCCATCTTCTCCAGTCACGAGTGGCTGACTCCTCCCCGTGACTGACGCAATAAATGAGAGTAATTCACGTTCTAGCGGCTCACCTTCGGTTCCGCACAGTTGCTCAGTATCGACAGTCCCCTCTCCATCGCCTTGGTACTTTCGACGATGAATCACCGCTCGTCGTTCTTGATAGTCAATAGAAATATACATATCAGGCTGAAAGATTCTGCACTTCCGAAGTCGCCCACTGGATATCCGACTCGCAGTAAATGTGGCCACCCCTCCGTTGCCAAAAACAATGCGTACATTGGCAATATCAACTTGATCTGTTAATACGGCCAACCCTGACGCCTCAACATTCACGATTGAACCCAGGTTTAAGGACAACACCATATCCAAGTCATGGATCATGAGATCTAAGACAACATCAACATCAGTCCCTCTTGCCTGAAAAGGACTTAAGCGATGACATTCCAGAAAACCCGGATTGTGAATAAAAGGCCTGACGCAATCGACAATAGGATTAAATCGTTCAACATGACCAACTTGCAATTGACAATGTCGTTCCTTAGCCAACTGAACTAAACGACGACCTTCGTCCACCTGTGAAGTAATCGGCTTTTCCACAAGAACATGAATGCCAGCCTCCAAGCAGGCCTGTACAACCGAAAAATGGCTAGACGTAGGAACAGCCACACTCACGGCATCGACAAGAGGCAAAACCTGAGCAAGGGTTGGGTAATATCGTGAGTGAAACTCTGAGGCAATTGCTCGGCCCCTAGACTCATCAAGGTCAGAAACCGCAACAAGCTCAGCCTCTGAGCATGCGGCATAAATTCTTGCGTGGTGTTGGCCAAGATGACCAACGCCAATTACGCCAACTCTAAGTTGATCCATACTAAGTCAAAGGCCTTTACTGAATTTATATGACGTACTGATGAGAACCAGGGAACCACGTTGAGTCCACGATTCTAAAAAGATGATCACGGTGGGGAAGATTGCTCACTTAAAGTGGTGATTCCAACAATAGCGATTCGATGACTATTGGCCTGAGCCAGAACAGACTCTCGATCAAGCATGACCGAACGTCCAGCCTCCAAAGCCAATACCGAAGCATGAACTTCAATCATCCGTTCAAGAGAAGTCGGCCCGATTGCTGGAAGATCAAACCGTAAATCTTGACTCGGCTTGCACCGCTTCACTACAACGGCATCTTTTTGCGCAAGAAGACCACCTCGTCGAATTGTTTCGTCTGTTCCTTCAGCAGCCTCAACCGCAACAACCGATTGACGTTTGACTACAATGCACTGGCCAATGTCTAAACGTCCAATATCATAGGCCACCTTCCATCCATATCGAATATCATCCCATTCTTTTTTTGTCGGGGCTCTCTTCGTTAAGGTACCCTCCCTGACAAGGATATCATCTAATCCAAAGGTTGACTCTATGATACGGATTCCCTCACTCTCGAGCTCCCCGGCTATTCCTCGTAAGATACCGTCATCATTCCAGTTTGATAATCGTCCAAATAAGGCGAGGGCACGGAGGTCTGGTCGGAGAGTCGTGAAGGCATGGATCTTTTTAATCCCACCAAGCATGACGGCTTGTTGGACCTGTTCTTTCTTGAATGCATGGATAATCTTATTGAGTTGCCCGATCTTGACCCAGGTGATCGACTCAACTGATTGCTCCAGTTCTGATGTAGTCTCCCCCACATGAGCCACAGCAGAAACGGCATATCCTAGGCGCCGTGCATTTTCAGCAAAGATAATCGGAAATCGTCCGCTCCCAGCAATCAATCCGATCCGTTTCTGGGGGGAATCCTTCATACTGTTCAGCAACTGACTCCCATTAATCTTGCGCGCGACGTAACCTTAGGTCTTTCTCATCGTCTTGTCCACGTTTACCTCCATGGCTGATACCCCGCCTAGAACTCTCAATGAAGGTGACTAACTTCAAGACATCTTGACTATGCTCATATTGTGATCGCGCAATTTTGGTCGCTTCGCTCAGACGATACTGTTGCCTGAATAACAAACGGTAGGCCTCTTTAAGCATAGTAATCCGTTCGTTTCCGAATTTATGGCGGCGCAAACCAATGGAATTAATTCCAAAAAGTCGAGCTGGATAGGATCCTGATGCACGCATAAAAGGCGGAACATCTTGGGGTACTGCCGAACACCCACCCACCATCGCATGCTCTCCAATTCGTACATATTGATGAATACCTACCAACCCGCCGATGACGGCATGATTGCCAATCGCAATATGTCCGGCCAAAGTCGCGGCATTGGCCATCACAATATGATCCCCTAATTCGCAATCATGAGCCACATGGACATAGGCCATGAGAAAATTATGATGACCAAGACGAGTCACTCCTCCCCCGAAGCTCGTGGCACGATTCACAGTCACGTATTCGCGAAAAATATTATGATCACCTATCACAACTTTGGTCGGCTCGTCTTGATATTGAAGATGTTGAGGAGGAGACCCAATCGAAGAGTAGGGAAAGAATTTACATTGCGCCCCAATATCAGTATGGCCTTCCACGCAAACATGCGAGACAAGTTCTGTCCCACGTCCAATCCGCACATGCTCGCCCACAACACAATATGGACCAATCAGGACGTCTTCTTCAATCTCAGCTTTGGGATGAATGATGGCAGTTTGATGTATGCTCACAAATGTTTAATCCGAGATAATAATCACTCGCTTAGGTTGTCGGTTCGTTTGTCACCATTGCGGTCATTTCCGCCTCACAGACCACCTGGGAATCAACAAATGTTTGACCACGCATTTTCCAGAATGAAGATTTATGTCTCAGCACCTCGACTTCAACCCGAAGTTGATCTCCAGGTACAACCGGCTTTCGAAATTTCGCTTTATCAACACCAGCAAGATAAACAATAGGACGTCCTGGGCCTTCAGTAGTTTTGAGAGCTAACACTCCGCCAACTTGAGCCATCACTTCAAGAATCAAGACCCCAGGCATGACAGGGTGACCAGGGAAATGACCAGCGAAAAATGGTTCATTGAACGTGACATTTTTCACTCCAACAATTTTCTTCCCTGCTTCAAATTCCACCACTCGATCAACTAATAAAAATGGATAACGGTGTGGTAGAATCGATTGAATGTCCAGGCTGTTCAGCTCAATAGCAGCCACGTGTGCACTCCTTCCCTAAAATGGTGAAGATCTTCAAAAAACAACGTCAGACTTTCCCTCAACCAAGACAACTCATCAAAATAATTTAGGAAGCATCGTCATCCATCTTTTGAATAATATCATCAGAAATATCTAATTGGGAGCGGTGATAGAGAGTGGACGTGTTATCGCCACGCTGGATGACAATAGAAAAATTCCGTTCTTCTGCAACCCTTGTCACCACTTCTTCAACATCCGCACGAAATCCAGACATCAGATCATTTTGCTTTTCTTGAAGTTCCCGAGACAACGCGGCTTCTTTTAATTGATAATCTCGCACCCGCCGTTGAAACATCTCTTCACGTTGTTTCCGTGCCGAATCACTTAATACACTCCCTTGATTAACCAAGTTGTTTCGAATTTCCTGTATTTCTTGCTGTTCAAGTTCAAGTAACACTTGTCGATCTTTCATGAAGCTATCAAAGGTCCCTTTGAGATCTTTCCCTGCGCGCGTTTCTTCTAAGACGCGTTGAAAGTCCACCACAGCAATTAATATATTCCGTTCGACAGTTGATGGACCAGCTGTACAGCCTGCAAAACTCACTATGGCCAAACACATGCCAATACTGACGCACTGAAGCCTGACCAGGGACAACGTCTTGAACAGATAAGAATGTGAAATCATTGAAGTCCTAGTATTATATGTTAAAAAACTGATCCAACAGAGAACTCAAACACGCCACTCTTTTCCCCTTTTCTCTTACTCAACGGAATCCCATAGGCCGCCCGTAATGGACCAAATGGAGATATCCACCGTACCTCAAAGCCTGATGCCGGCCTCAAATTGCAACAAATATTCGAGGTTTTGGTTTTAGTGAATCCCTCTCCATAGTCAAAGAACACCACACCATTTAATTTAGCATCTGGCAGGATGGGGAAAATTAAATCAACATTAAAGATTAACTGCTTCCTAGCCCCAAGCAATGTGTTACTTGATGTCACAGGGCCAGCACGCCCGAACTTAAACCCACGTACGGTGTTAATACCCCCAACGAAAAATAATTCGGTTAAAGGAACTGGATCTCCATTATAACCGTGGGCAAAGCCGAAACGACCTCTTGTGGCAACACGTAGGTCCCAGAACGGCAAGGGCGTGTACTTCAGAGCATCGAATGCCAGGGAATAAAAGTCATTCGTTCCACCCAATACTTCGGTACCAAAACTCGCATTGACCCCAATCCTTGCTCCTTTGCGAGGATCAAGGAAATAGTCTCGAGAATCTCGAAAAAGTGCAGCACGCAACCCCGTAGTTGTCTGGGAACCTACCTGGTCTAAGATGAGCTGAGGCGCATCGGACCGTGGATTCCGAATTTTAATGCGTTCGGCAACAAACGTAATACTGCCAGAAATAAACTCAGAAAAAGATCGTCCAAATGTCAGGGTACCACCACCCTTCTTTTCCTCATAGGTCAAAAAGTCTGTATTAGTTTGAAAACCGTCTATTTGCATAGAAGTCAAGCCATCATATAGGGCTGGATTCCGAAAGGTTATGACTCCCAACGTCCGTCGTCCACCAACTTGACCACGAATTCTACCCGTATACCCAAGCCCAAAGAGATTGCCTTCGGTAATATCAGCGATTGCGGTAAACTGATCAAGGGTACTAAATCCACCTCCAATACTAAATGACCCAGTCGGCTTCTCTTTTACTTTCACTTCCAGATCAATTTCACCGGCATCAATTTGTTGAGGTAATATCTCAACTGTTTCAAAGAAATTAAGGTTATTAAGACGCTCAAAACTTCGTTTCATCGCCACTGAATCGATCATATCTCGCTCATCGACACGAAGTTCACGACGAATAACATTATCCCGTGTTTTATTGTTCCCTGTAATACTGATCGTTCGAATGCGAATTAATTCACCCTCTTTAATCGTAAACACCACTTGCGAACTTCGGCTGACCGGGTCCGGTTCTATAGAAGGATTAGGCTCGGCAAAGGCATATCCACGTTCACCATATAAATCAGTTAAGCGAGTAATTTCTTCTCGAACCTTGGCTCGTTGGAACACTTCTCCAACACGAATACTCATTCCTTCTTTTAATTCTTTATCTGTGAAAATGGTATTCCCTTTTATGGTCACGCCACTCACAATGTAAGGTTCTCCCTCCACAATAGGAAAGATCACATCAAACCACTCTTGACTCTCGTCTAATTCAATAGACGGCATACCGACCTGTACATCTAAATACCCTCGATTCATATAGGCTTCTTTAATACGCTCAACATCGTTCGGAATCTCATCTTGTTTGAGAATTCCACCATCTGTCACCCATGACCAGGGTAGAGACCACTCTCGAGTCGCCATTCCTTCAAGCAAATCATTTCGTGAAAAGATCGTACGCCCCTCGAATTTCACACGTTTAATATGGGCTTGAGGACCTTCTTGAATGAAAAAAGTCAGTCGATTACGATTTTCTCCCACAACCTCCACAACTGGAATAACTCGCGCGTGATAATAGCCTTTCTCCTGATAGGATTGGCGTATATTTTCAGCGCTCACATTCACTTGCTCTTGATCTAAAAACACTTGACTACGAACGGTGACCTTCTCTTTAAGGTTGTCTTCTGATAATTCCTCATTACCATCGAACACAACTTCAGTATTAAAGGGCTTTTCCCGAACAAGGAAAATCACATTGACCCCTTCAAGCGTCTTTTTCGTCTCGACTTGTACGTCTTCGAAAAACCCCATTCCATATATGTGCTGAATCTGAGCGCGAACCGCTTCTTGATGAAACGGCTCACCGACGAGCAAGGTGAGTTTGGATTGAATGGCTTGCGCCTCTATATGCTGGTTTCCTCGTATTTCAATTGAACGAATGGTCTCGATATTTGATGCCGCCGACACGGGTAAAGCCAACAGGCACAACGCCAGGATAAGACCACTCAGTATCTTCATCAGTATAGGATTATATGGCGCGAACACATCAACTGAATCCAGTATTCGGCCCTGCAGGTCCTTCATTTATAGTTCCATTCCTCGCGATTCCTGAGAAGAATCACACGCATACTTCCCCAGTACGGAGTAAAATAAGTCAGATAAACATGGAGGATGAAAGGGTTATAACAAGACAAGGAATTATTGACTGGCAATTCTCAACCAAAAGGGAAAGATGATGATTAACGAAGGTTTTGGTAATAGTTAGTAACGCTACATCGAATACCACTAGACTGACCACATAAATAGTACGTCAGCACCATAAATGTCGGAAGTAAACCTGGCTCTAAAGCGGGACACCCTATCCAGTTTGAAAGACGTATAGATATAATGTAGATAAAGACAGTGAATTATATCGTCGAATGTCAATTCTTGTAAAGTACAATTACTGAGGCCGTTGAAAGACTAATGAATCGATTACCTTGACATTATTTTTACCCTTCTCCTAGTATCAGCACCATCATTCTCCCTAGATCTGAGGTACGTAATTTAAACATGATGCAAGACCCCTCTTCCCTGGAAGATCGTTCCGAAACAGAAATCCCTTCGTCGCTGCCACTCCTGCCTGTGCGAGATATTGTTGTATTTCCCTATATGGTCTTGCCACTCTTTGTGGGACGTGACGTCTCGATTAAAGCCATTGAATCAGCCCTGGCTAATAATCGCATGATCTTTCTGACGACGCAAAAAAACCAAGACACCGAATTACCCAAACCAGATGAACTGCACAGTATTGGCACTGTGGGCATCATCATGCGCATGCTCAAACTACCAGATGAACGAATTAAGATCTTAGTCCAAGGTTTGGCCAAAGCTCGAATAATCGACTACATCCAATCAGAACCATTTTATACCGTCAACATTGAAACAATCGTCGAAGCCCATGTTTCTCCGACACAGCTAGAACATGAGGCCCTCATGCGCACCACCAAAGAAGCCTTGGAACAATTGGTGGCTCTTGGCAAAGTCATTATGCCAGATGTCATCACCGTCATTGAAAATCTTGATGAACCAGGGCGTCTTGCCGATATTATTGTCTCCAACCTTGGATTAAAAGTTGAATCAACCCAGGAAGTGTTGGAAATTGACGATCCCCTAATCCGCCTCGCCCATGTTGGAGATATCCTCACCAAAGAGCTTGAAGTCATGACGATGCAGCAAAAGATTCAGGCGCAAGCTAAGGGAGAGATGGATAAAACTCAACGTGAATACTTCCTCCGTGAACAACTCAAGGCGATACAAAAAGAACTCGGAGAGCTTGATGACCGCACCGAAGAAGCGTCTGAATTCCGTGCACGAATGAAAGATGCCAATATGCCAGAGAACGTCTTGAAAGAATGTGAAAAGCAACTCAAGCGTCTAGAAAAAATGCACCCTGATGCTGCGGAGTCTGGCACCGTGCGAACCTATCTAGAATGGATCGTGGACCTTCCCTGGAGTCACCGGTCACAAGATAATTTAGATATCGAAGCCGCGGCACAAGTGCTTCATGAAGACCACTATGATTTAGAGAAAGTCAAAGACCGCATATTGGAGTACCTGGCCGTACGAAAACTTAAAGATAAAATGAAAGGTCCCATTTTGTGCTTTGTGGGTCCTCCTGGAGTTGGCAAAACCTCATTAGGAAAGTCCATCGCACGTGCCTTGGGTCGTGAGTTTATTCGTATAAGTCTAGGCGGAACCAGAGATGAAGCAGAAATACGCGGACATAGACGGACGTATGTTGGTGCGCTTCCCGGTCGCATCATTCAAGGACTAAAACAAGCTGGAACGAACAACCCAGTATTCATGCTCGATGAAATCGACAAAGTTGGCATGGACTTTCGTGGTGACCCATCGGCTGCACTTCTTGAAGTCTTGGACCCAGAACAAAACCACGCCTTTACTGATCACTATCTGAGTTTGCCGTTTGATCTCACTGACGTCATGTTTATTACCACCGCCAATTTAACGGATCCCATTTTGTCGGCGCTGCGAGACCGGATGGAAATCATCCAAATACCGGGGTATTCGGAAGAGGAAAAGCTTGGAATTGCCAATCGGTACCTTATTCCTCGTCAGTATGAAGAACATGGCATTTCCACTGACCACCTACGGCTCACCGAGCCTGCAGTCCAACACATTATTTCTCAATATACACGAGAAGCTGGCGTCAGAAACCTCGAACGAGAAATCGCCAATGTCATGCGGAAAATCGCAAGACGTGTAGCAGAAGGACAACTTACAAAGGTCACCGTCACCCCGAGTAATCTCAATAAATATCTTGGCGTACCGAAGTTCCTTCCTGACGAAGAACAAGAAATTGATGAAGTGGGAGTCGTCACAGGTCTGGCCTGGACGGAGAGTGGTGGCGATGTGCTGTACATCGAAGCCTCCACCACCAAGGGAAAAGGACAACTCACATTAACAGGACATCTAGGTGATGTGATGAAAGAGTCAGCTCAGGCTGCTCTGAGTTATATCCGGACTCAAACAAAATTATTGGGCATTAACACAGAAACTTTCACGAAAAATGATATTCATATCCATGTCCCAGCAGGGGCGATACCCAAAGACGGTCCATCGGCAGGCATTACCATGGCCACAGCCTTAGCATCAAGCTTGAGCAATATGCCGGTCCGAAGCGAGATTGCGATGACAGGAGAAATTACCCTGCGAGGCCGAGTCTTACCTATTGGTGGACTAAAAGAAAAAATTCTTGCCGCAAAACGTGCAAAATTAACATGCGTCATCATTCCCAAGCGTAACGAAAAAGATTTAGACGACATCCCCAAACATCTACTCAAAGGCCTTGAATTTGTGTTTGTCAATTCCATGGATGAGGTCTTGAAGTCAGCTCTCCGACAAAAACCCAAAACTCGAACGAAATCTCAAACCGTGAATGGAAAAGCCCCCGCTTCTCAACAAAAAGTCACATCATCTGTAGGGCAGCGCCCAACACAAAGAAAAAAGCTTATTAGTAAAAAACCTGTATCCCGTCGATAATATGACACGCTCTCCATCAAGGGGAACCATTTCAAACCTAGGCGAATTCGAAATAATCAGGCTTATTCAACGTAGCATCTCCCAATCATCACTTCCTTCCCCACATGGTATCGGTGACGATGCCGCCCTGATAAAACCTCACGTGAATCACGAATGGCTGGTCTCTAAAGACCTCTTAGTTGAAGGGATTCATTTTGACACTCGCTTATCATCTTTTTTAGATATTGGTTATAAAGCTGCAGCGGTCAACCTCAGTGACATCGCCGCCATGGGTGGAACCCCCCTCTACCTCTTGCTTGGCCTAGCGATCCCGTCATCGACACCAACGGTGAACATTCGGAGTCTCTACCGTGGGCTCAACGCGTTTTGTAAAAAATTCGGGGTAAAGGTTATAGGAGGCGACACCTGCGCTTCGCGCACAGACATCTGTCTCAGCATAACCATTATTGGAAAAATCAAGGCAAGACATGCCCTCTGCAGAGACGGAGCCAAAGCTGGAGATCGGATTTATGTCAGTGGAACGCTTGGGGACTCAGGAGCAGGACTACGTCTCTTACAAAAGAAGAAAAACAGAAACCCTGGACAACTTCCGCAGTCCGTCGTACGATTTCTTATAATGAGACATCAACGTCCAACTCCACGCGTCGAATTAGGACAGCTCTTATCCAAACATCAGATCGCCAGTTCTGCCATAGATCTTTCAGATGGATTATCAGGTGACCTGCATCATATTTGCCAAGCAAGTCAGGTAGGTGCCAGCATTGATACGCCAGAGTTACCTATATCTCGTCAATGCACATCCTATATGAAGTATAGCCGTGATTCACTCATGGAGCTCGTACTCAATAGTGGTGAAGACTACGAACTCCTCTTCACTGTTCCACCACAGAAACAACTTCAACTTCAAAAGTTTACCAAAAGTCTCGGCCTACAGATTACTCCCATTGGGATCATCCAACACCACAAGCAGAAGATTTATAGCAAACTGGCGGATGGATCCTGCATTCCCATGAATAGAAAGAGTTTCGATCACTTCCACCAATAATCTGATAAAGCCAGACGTGTGTTATCACTAAAATCTCTGCGCGGGCAACTTGCTCAAATTCTCCATCTGCAAGAATCGCCACAGCGAACGGCCTTTGCGTTTGCCTTAGGCGTATTCATTGCATTTGCCCCTCATTATGGATTCCACACACTCAGCGTCGTGTTTTGTGCATGGGCCTTCCGATTAAATTATGTCGCCTTATTCCTCGGTGCGTTTATTAACAATCCGTGGACCTTAGCGCCCATCTTGGGGCTCACACTCTTAACCGGGGTAACGGTTTCAGGAAGCACATCAACAGCGGCTTTCGACGTATCAAGTCTTCAACTCGACAATCTGTATGAAACGCTCACGCCCTTTTTACTCCCTTTTTTCATGGGAGGGTGTATCCTAGGCTTAGTTGGAGCGCTTCTCGCATATCCGATTATGTTGTTTTGCATTCAACAATATCGCTCAACAAAGTCCCAGAAAACCCCATAAGGCAAGGCATCCGAACAGTCGCTATCTCTCATCACGTTCATCATGACGATACCAATAACCACTGTTGCAACAGACCCACGGCTACCCCATGATGGGACCTCGCTCATTGCTGACCCCATTCACGGATACATCACATTCACCGTGCCGTTCTCGACCGCTCATAAAAACGAACAAACAGAAAAAGATTTACTCGATTCTCCGTGGTTTCAGCGATTACGTTATATTTATCAACTGCAAAGTGCTCATTGGGTTTACCCATCGGCGGAACATACGCGCTTTCAACATTCCTTAGGTGCCATGCATCTTGCTGGTCGCTTAGCAAATCATCTGTACCCAACATTGAAGAAAACCAAATCGAACGTCCCCTCGCAACCCTATATAGAAGAACTGCTTCGAGTCACGGCCCTCCTACACGATATTGGACATGGTCCATTTTGTCATTTCTTTGATCATCACTTCCTGAATCAATTTCATCTTACCCATGAACAAATTGGACAAGCGATAATCAGAACCCAACTTGCCACGATCATCAAGGGAATCACTCGAAGCCCCTCTGGCTCCTTCGCACCAGACGAATTCCTCAATCCCGATCAGATTGCCTTCTTAATTCTTAAGGATCCCTACAAAGATACCAAGGGATACCCTCCTTGGCTCCTCGCCTTACAACCCATCATGGGTGGCGTGTACACTGCAGATAATTGTGATTACGTCCTTCGAGATTCCTATATGTGCGGAGTGGCCATTGGGCCTGTGGACATTGAACGATTACAACATTATACGTTCTTCACCACCAAAGGCCTCACCATCCATCAGTCCGGATTGCCCGCACTTCAAATGTTCCTTCATGCACGACTCTATCTCTATTCAAATGTATACTATCATCGGACAACCCGAGCCATCGATATTCATTTACAAGAAATTTTTTCTAAAACGATGCGCTATCTCTTTCCGCACAACCCTCTTGATCGAATGGAAGAATATCTCAATCTTACAGATTGGAGCGTCATTGAAGCCGTACGGCAGTGGACGAGAGAACAACACACCATAAAAAAACGACTGGGAAAAGAATGGGATGGGATTCTGAGACGAGACATTAAATGGAAGATGGCCTATTCAACCTTGTTACCATCACCCACTAACGGGCGTATTCGCAAACGATTCACGCCAGAAATTCTCGAAGCCCGAATTCGAAAGGCACTCCCGGCTCGTTTTCGCGAAATAGAATTTCGAGTTGATATGGCTCACAAAGATTCACGCCCGATTAATCTCTTGAATATGGGTGGTTTCCAAATTTTTGTTTACGACCCATCAACACGAAAAATTGAAAAAGAGCGACTACAAACATTTTTTGAATATTTACCGGCGCGAATGGTTCAATTTCGGCTTTACGCCAAATCCCACACCACAGATGCGGCATTGGCCAAAGCCGCTGAAAAAGTTTTACAGGTAAACTGACACACCAACGAAACAACGCATCTGACACCAGAGTTCTTTTGACCCATATACGATGAGTAAATACTAGGGAATTTTTTCTCCAAGTCCGACAAATTGCAAGTCTTTCAGTAAATCTAATTGTATACGAAAAACAAAATTTTCTTCTTCAGACAAGTTTTCAACTGATTCATCATCACAGAGGAGCAAGCACGTTCCAACGAATCTGGTGACCAGATGCTTCACATCCTCCATCAAAAATCGCTCATTTATTTTCTGCAAAATTTTAACATCTTGAATTGTCCCCTTATCCACATTCACACGTAATTGAATCACTCGTCTATTCCCTGGCAAATACCCTAATACAGGAAGAGACTCCATGACAGGTGGTTCCCAATTCACAAAAAGCCACCGTTCCAACTTCCGCTGTAACATCATTTGATGTTCAAAAAATGAGGCTGAAGGAGACATCTCTTCAGCATGTATTTCAATTGGCTCAACTGAAATCAGTCGTTGCTCCTCAGAAACAGGAACCACTCTCGCATCAAAACGTGTAACACTAGGATGCTGTGAAAGAATCGTCGCTTCAAATCCTGCATCGCCGTCAATGGCATGCTCAGGCCACACAGGCATAGAAGTAGAACCATCTCCCCTGAACT
Organism: Nitrospirales bacterium; assembly: GCA_029261355.1. GTDB lineage: Bacteria > Nitrospirota > Nitrospiria > Nitrospirales > UBA8639 > JAGQKC01. The sequence continues at coordinate 135,759 of JAJDBM010000047.1, forward strand.
TCAGGGTACGGTCAACCCTCCAAGTCCCTGCTGAAAAGACACTCACTATTTCGCCATCCTGCGAAATGGCTCGCACGAATAATCGACGTGGAACACGAAGTCGTTCTGTAAATATTCTGAGCGTACTCGGCCCCTCACTTTGCAAAATGAGACGACCATGAATAGATGAACCATCTGTTGGTAAAATGGAAAAAAGCAGCGCGTGATGGATGTCACGAAGCTTTTCTGGTTGAAAAAAAGTAGAAACTGGCAGCCACAATACCTCCTCATTCACACCAAATTCAATCTGCCCATCACGACTAAAAAAAGACGGATCGCCCAATTCAATAGAAAATCCCTGACGCCACACTTCATCTGCCAACAGCAGGGCCTCTTCCCTGAGCCGTTGCAAGCGATCGAGCCGTAACGGCACATCGACGGAAAGAATCTGACTCAGGGATCCATTCGACTGATGCTCAGCATGAACCGTCATAGATCTTTCTCTACTGACCACATTTTTTTCAACAATAGTAGAAAGGCCTTCATCATTACTCAGATGATCAGGGCTGACGATATGTGATATCTGAGTCCCAAAAAATGCACCAATTTCTTGGGAAAGTTGCCGAGCAAGGCCAGGAACAAATTCAAGATCCCCCTTCACTCTGGCAGTTCGGACAACAAGACCGCTCTCCACATCAAGAACATGAATATCCACGAAAAGTTCAGGTCCTTGAGGATACACCGTTCCCTTCACGAGATATCGTGCCCCACTCAATTGCCCAAGCTTCACAGCAGAAGCTGACTCGGACATTCCTCGATTTTGAATGAATTGCTCTCTGAGAACTTCTCCTAACAATTGACGTGAAACTATGTGAATACCTGACCAGAGTGCCAAATCAGTCGTGAGCATCTCAGGAAACCCCTGCTCCAACCATTCTAAATCTGAACGATCAGTATAGGAGTCAAATGGTAAAATACCGATAGTATGAGGAGATGGAAGAGGGGCCTGAATTTCAAGTGTAGGAGAATGATTACTGGAGGTTAGCGAAATTGTTGGAGAACAGCTTATTATTGCCCAGGCAGCAAAGGAAAGAAGAACAAACGGAAAGAGAAAAGTTTTTCTATTCAAGCGAAAGGCCGTGGGACAATACCTGTCGTTGACGTTGGGAAATGACTTGAGATCGTAGAATGTGCCGAATGATTGCCTCACGATCATCTGGAGCGATCTCTGTAAATTCCACCGCTGTTTCAAAATTGGACGGCTCACTATCTTTCACCACAGTTGTCCGCAGCACTCTTCCAATAGCTTGAATTGGAATAAACGGACGAATAATTAATCGCAACACTAACAAACTCTCGGCAGGAAACTCTTGGTCAGAAAAAAATCGAAGACCTGATCCACTCAGATTTACATTCATGAACTGTGGAACCATGTTTTTTAATCGAGGATCTTTACCAAGAGTCTTCAGGACAGAAGTTAACAGCCAATCTATCCGGGTCAACATTTGCAACATTAATGGATCTTTAATCGTGACATCTTTTTCGTCGACCATCGCTCGAACTAAATCAGGAGAGACGGCCAATTCGTCCCATTGCCATTGAGCAAGTTGAGCATCCGCTGAATCGACAGCTTCATACGAAAGTGCGAGAGGGACATCAACCGCGACACAGGCATGAACCGTCGAACGAAAGTCCTTTCGACGCTCATCACTATCAAGATCACTCATACACAACCCCATTCACCTGGCATATGACATATCACGGTACTCTTCATTTTCTTCAAGTAATCTTGCCTCAGGAGTAAAATTACGTTAGACGTCGTCATACTATTTGAAATAAGTGGATTTAACAGTTCATCAACCTGACCAATGAAGCTGTATAGATATTAGGTAGGTTTCCCCATGGAACCAGATTGCATATCAGTTCGTATCTGGACAATGAGTTCACGAGCTTCTTCAGCGGCTTTATGAATTTTTTCTAAATCATTGATGACCTTTGGATCATGGCAATGACGAAGGGCAAGTTCAGAAAATATCGTGATTGGCAAAAGTTTATTAGCCAAGGCATGAACCACACGACTCATGCTTTTAGAAGAATCTTCCATAACGACAGATTCGTGAGGACTAGAAGTCACTGGCGGTATAAGGGCGTTATTCATGTGTAGGCTTATTATTTCATGAACTCCAAAGTATCACGACATAAAAACAGCAAATGTCATACCAGGGCTTTTTTCTGTGTTTTTTTTTCAAATTTAAAGAATAAAAGTAAGGATCCCGGACAATACAGGAAGTGAGAGTGAGCCTGGTGTCATTCTATTAGACAAAACCTGTCATATTCTTGACCCTGCTGGAAATTTATTGGTTACCGCCAGAGGACCCTATCTCTCATTTCAATGAGACAATTACACAGATTTGGTAAAGCGAGAACCAGTTTGATTGGAATGAAGAGTGCGCTGTCTCCATTGATGAAGTTTACGTCGCCTCATCTGAACTTCGTCCAAATTTTGTTTCGTCGCGGCCTGAACAATTCGTGCACGTTCTTGAATCTTGATATCGACAGGAATGAGTCGCTTGACCACAGCTGGAGACAATTCACTCAAAACAAATTCGACAGATCGACGCTGATACAAGGTGACAACACGATCCCAATGTCCAGCTTCCGATGCCGACAACGCTTCCTGGGTTAACACTTCAATGGGATGCGTACGAGTAGGGGTGGCTGTTGGTATAGGGTGCTCCACTAGACCCCCACAGCTTCGTCCAGAGATCCTTGACGTGACAATTCCACCCATGCTTCGCGAACAACACCCAGGCATCGAATTGGACCATTTAAGCGAGTCGCATCATGATGAAGATTCGCTTGCGTCAGCTCATGCTGAACATACTCATACAGACGACGCAAATCGGTCGCAATCGCTCCCCCACGTTCCATATCAAGCGCAGCTGATAACTCATTCACAACAGCCAACCCCCGATCAAGAAAACGAGCTTTGTCCATCATATTATTTGTCACAATGCCTTCTTGGGCCAGCTTCAAAGCCTGAATCACACCGTCATACAGCAACACCACTACTTGTACAGATGAAGCCGTTTGCACTTGAGTTTTTGCATACAATTGAGCACCTTGCATCATACCAGCCACCCTTCCCTAGGTCGTGTGATTATAAATTTGCCAAACTATCTAACTGTGACTGCAAACTTGATAATAACCCATCAAGATTAGCGAATTTAATCCGTTGTTGTTCTTCGAATAGCACCAGTCGAGTTTCGAGAACCGATATTTGCCCACTAAAATCATCAATTTCACCCGTTAAGGAATTCTGCCGTAAAGTCAGAGCACCAAATTCAATGTCGTCCAGTTGATCAACCGTATCGAGTAAACGTTCAGCGATCCCGGTCGTTCCGTTAGTCGAATTGTTAATGAATAGTTCTCGTACCTCGTCATAGGAATCACTCAATCGCTCATCTAACACGGCATCATCCAACTTAATCGTTCCATCCGCAGTTTGGGTTTGAAATCCAATTTGACCAGCCGAGCTAATCGACGATAACCCACTCACTTGATCAGACAATGCACGGCGAATTTTATCAAGAACGTTACGAACGGCTGTCTCCCCAACAAAAATTCCACGTTCTTCCGTCTCAGAATTAAACACAGTCCGTTCATTGACAAACGAAACCACTTCATTATAGGACTCAACCAATGACGAAATACCCTCTTTCACTGCTGTCACATCTTGCGTCACGGCTATGGTCGCAGGGTTACTCAGATCAACCCCTTGAAGATTTAACGTCACGCCGGTAATGACATCTGTCAGAGTATTCGTCGAACGCTGCAAGGTGACTTGATCATTGCCAGCAGATCCTAGAACCACTTCTGAATCTAGAGCTGCTTGAAAGGTATCAACTCCACTTGTCACGGTATCAAGCGTCGTATTGTCCGTCGTGATAGCAATGTTATTACTCGCGCCAGTGTCGTTAGACGAGAGAACGAGACGATAGGCAGGAGTCGATTCGCTACCAGTATTCAATATCGAAGCACTGGCTCCTGAGCCAAGATCGTTTATCGAATTTTTTAGATCATCTAGAGTCGCATCACTAGATAAATTGACCGTCTGGACATCTCCACCAGCAACAGTAAAGGAAAAGGTACCAGACCCACCACTGACAATGTCCGTGGTTGTTGAAGCGACCGTGGTTGTAGATTTGGAAGCCACTTGATGGGATGTCGCCAACTGATTAACCGTTAACGTATGAGTGCCTGCTGAAGCGGTAGATGAAACGGAGGCGGTCAAGAGGTTTTGCGAACTGGCTGTCGTGACATCAACTTTCGTTTTGTCAAAACCAATACGTGTCCGAAGACTACTTGCGGCACTCTGAAGGCTCAAGAGCTTAGAACCGAGTGATCCAAACTCAGTACGTTTTTCTGTAGCAGAGAGCTTTTTCTCAGTAAGTCGATCAATAGGCAAACGTTCGGCCTGAACGATAAACTCCACTATTTGTCCAAAGTCAATCCCATTTCCAAGACCACCAAAGCTCACATTCATATCAAACGCTCCCTGTTATCGTTGCGCATCCTGCGTCATGAACAACCCTGTAGCCATCATTTTCACCGAGACAGCATCCCCTCTACTCTCACAAAGATTGGATGCACATCATTAACACTATGCTTCTTCTTCCAATAGAATTCCTGGTTGTTCCTCTAAGAATCGTTGCGCTTGCAAGACTTCCTCAGAGGGAATTTGCCGAATAAGTTCCCCTGTATCTCGCTCAACTACTTTGACCACCACTCGATCTAAATCTTCCTCAACAGAAAATTGAACTTGCGAGTCGATCTGATTGATGGAATTTTGAATGAGTGCCACTTTTTCTTTAATATCCTGATTAGTAGTCGCAACATCTTTCGCTGCTTCCGCCTCCTGCGTCCCTAAAGCAGTTTGGCCAGTTAAGGATTTTTGTACTTCTGAAGCATTCGTGCGAGGTTCTGATGGTGAAGCCAACCGAATAGCTGACTTTTTCTCTTGAACATCTGTAGACTCAGAATTCGCCTTGGCCCCAGAACGATCGCGTACCCCTTGCCCTATAGACAATGTTACCGATGAAGTTTCTGGAACGCTATGTATCATAATGTCCCTCTCTTCGTTAACCACTAAGCAGGATGGGTAAGGCCTCTAGAGGCCTTACCCATGTCCCCTATCCTCAAATTAGTTCAATAATGAAAGTGCTTGCTGAGGCAACGTATTGGCTTGGGCCAAGATCGATGTTCCAGCTTGCACTAAGATTTGATTTCGCACAAATTGTGCAGTTTCAAATGCAATGTCAGCATCTCGAATTCGTGATTCAGCAGCCGTCAGATTTTCATTTCCTACAGCCAAGTTCTGAACAGCAGCATCAATTCTATTTTGCAATGAACCGATTGTGGCTCGAGCACTAGCCACGGAACTAATTGCGCTGTCAATGTTCGACAAAGCACTCAGGGCCGAGTCAGACGTTGAGACGTTCGTGGTCGTCAGGTTAAGCGCTGTAGTATCTAGATCATTCAACGCAATCGATAAGGTATCGTTGGCTGAACTTCTAAACCCAATTTGAATAGAGAGCCCATTATTATCGGCTCCACTCAATAGCTTGACATTATTGAATTCTGTGACGGATGAAATACGATCAATTTCAGATCGCAACGCGACGAACTCTTGATCGAGGAACGAACGTTCCGTCGCACCTAAAATTCCACTTGCTGATTGTTCGGCTAATTCTCGTAACCGACCCAAAAGGTTACCAACGTTGGCAGCACCACCGTCAGCAATTTGCAAGAGACTAATACCGTCATTCGCATTCCGCGCAGCCTGGTTAATACTTCTAATTTGGGCCCGCAATGTTTCTGAAATACCCAGACCAGCAGCATCGTCAGCCGCCCGAGTAATACGGAGACCGGAAGAAAGTCGAGCGACAGACCCTGTCAACGAATTGGTGTTCTGTTCCAGGTTCCGTTGAGCGTTAATTGAGGCTACGTTTGTGTTAACTACAAGTGCCATAAAATCCTCCTTGATAAACTATCACTTCAGAATATCCGTACTCTGAAGCATGATGAATGAAATAAATGACCTCACCTTCCCCCTTTCTAAGCGTTGACGAATCAACGATGGGTTTCGCTCATATTTATCGGAGAATTATTATAGGACTTGAGTACTCTGGATGAACACAATAACAACCTCAACCAAAAAGGAAATATCAACAGAAAGTTCAAAGAATATTCCATGATTAGGACCCGATCGGTTTCAAAAAGAAAACTAGGAACAATCGGGTAATCGTGGCACAATCTCAAACTCTAAGAGATCGGCCAACTCAACCGTGTCCCCCCGTTCACGAGCTCCGATCATTAAATCCAACCAATTAACGATTGAATCGGGCGACGCCTTAGACACACCAACAGTCCTCGAGAGTTCCGCCCATTCTACATAATCTGCTAAACGGCCAAACCATTCATCAAGTTGACGCAAACGTTTTTCTCCTCGACGAAACGCACGAACCAAACTTTCCCCATCCGTCTTGAGTCCAGCACCGAATTCTTGAGCACTTTGTGCTCCACTCTCAACAATGGATTGCATCGGTTGACTGGTTGCAACAACCTTCCCCAATGGCCCAGCTTCTTGTAAGAGCACCGCTGGGACTAAATCACGATCCGTAAAAGATTGTAGACCAACCGTCAAATTAGTCACTAAACAACCTCTGGCATGTGCCGCATCACTCACACGCGCAATCACTTCTTCAAGTTTAACCGTATCAGACATTTCCCATGTTTCTTCATCAAGCTGTACTTGCATACTTCATCCTCCTTACTGGTAAATGTTCAATTCCTAAACGCTGAACAACATCCCGTATACGATCCTGATATGTGACATAGGCTCGGGCATGTTCGCATGTCATTCCATAAAGATCGGGTTGACTTAAATTAAATGTATCGCGAAAACAGGCTGAAGTTATTGGACTAAAGGCCGGAGAACTTCGCCCTATAATTCTGGCTTCACGTGCCAATCGATTGAGTCGATCATGACAGGCATTTAGCCGAGGAACAGAAAAATGTGCTTTAGAGGTCACCTCAACCATCTCATCAGCTGTGACTCGGAGGGACTGCAACAACGGCTCGAGCCTCAAAAACGTTTCAATTACATGAGTATGATCTGGAGGCAATCCACCAGGCATTGACACTTGGCTTGAATAGGGGACACAGCTTTCAAACCAAAACTTCCTCCAAAATTGGCCGTACCATTGGAGAAGAGGATCTTCACTTCCCAGACGAAGATGATAGGTGCCAAGTTGGTCCACATCGACACCTGACTCATAGACTCGCATCCCGAGTGTGAAAGCTGGTAAGGCACCAAGTCCTAACGCATGGGCACAGACCGCAGCAATTGATTGAGGAAGGAGTCGGTCTTTACAACTGTGATGAGAGCAGACTTGATCAAACCCACATGGACCGCAGGCAATGTCAGGCTGAATCACCCAATGATTGGGCCCATATGGCCCCGTCTCTCTGAAATCAACATGTCCAACCGACACATTGACGATAGGCACTCCCACACCGACAGCAACGTGCATAGGACCGGTATCGTTAGTCAGCATCAAATCACACTGAGATAAGAGTCCAATAAGTTGAGAAATAGAGGTCTTCCCAATGGCATGGCAGAGAGGAGCCAACCCTCCAGCAGTTTTATATGTGCGAACCGCTTCTTGCATGGTAGGCAGTTCTTTGTTGTTTCCTATAAGCACAAAGCCAACATTGAGTTGCTGACTCAGCAACGCCATGGTCTGACCAAAATACTCAGGCCGCCAAGCTTTCATCACATCACTTGCCCCGATTTGCACGCCAATCCAAGATGCTGGAGTCCCAGATGCAGAAAGGAAGTTTCGTGCCCATTCACGATCGGAGTCATGCTGTGTTAATTCGACTGGCACGTAAGGACCAGGGCCGCTCCCACCTAAGGCATACACATCAACCAAATTAAATCGGTTGAATGAACGATAGGTATGCATGTCAAGGAAATAGGACATCCACGGATCCTTCACAATCACATTCCCATCAGGAGCTGTCGTCAACCCACGGATATCAGCCGGAGCCACGTACCCAGTTAAATAGGCACTACGACGGTTAAACGACAGATTGATTACACGATCATATCCTTGTGCAAGGAGAGGCTTTGCCCAGTTAGCGACATCTTGATAGAGAGTCACCAAATCGCGAGCCTTCACTCGTGCATCATCCATCAAGAGTTGAAAATCAAATGAGAGCACGGTACGAAGACCAGGCAGGTGCCCTGCAATTTCAGAAAATTCTGTATCTACAACAAGATCAATCTCGACCCCTGGCCACTCATACTCCAATCGTTTTAACAATGGAATCATCTGAATCAGATCACCCATACGAGTCACATTGATGATGAGAACCTGTTTATTCATAAGAGAAAATACGAGGTCGTTAAACGAGGATTACACAAAATCCCTTGTTTCTAGACGATATTCGTCCATCATAAGAATCAAGAGTTCATCCCGACTTAATACCGTAGTTGGGCCTTTGCTTCGAATATTCTTAGCCACATCTTTCAATTCAACTCGATCAGAGGCAGGAAAAGACTGGAGAAGAGGAATCAACTCAGGCGTCTCCTCACTTTTCCTGATCAAGGATGCCGCGCTACGCTCACCTCTCAACATTTCGCCAAGACGGTCTGGCATGTGAAGACCGACAGTTCCTAGAAGTGTTTCCATTCGATGAACATAGGTATGGTGGGCTAGCGTATGTTGCCGTGATGCGTGAGCCATGACTTGACGAGTATCAGGGTCGTGCAGAAACCGTTGTACGACAGGCACAATGTCTTCAGGATTGTGAAGACGCCCCAACATGGTCTCATCATAATGTTGTGACAAAAGACTACGAGTATCGACAATCTGAAAAGCGCCACAAGCCGCAATTTCAAATGTCCGTGGATTAATCCCATCACCAGCAGGGTCAAACCCTTGACCAGTATAAGAATGTAGATTGAGATTGACCTTTGTTTCGTTAAAAATTTTTACACTCGTCTCTGAATCGATTCGCTCACCATTTCGCTGTAACGCCGCACCCAATGGACCAGGATTGTCCCATTCATTTCCCCAGAGCTTGAAGGACCAATCTTGATTCAATAAAGATGGTAACAACTGCCGCCGATTGGGATACCCTGCACCGAGAAAGGACACATCAGCGCCTAATTCTGCTTGCTCTTCTTGACTGCATGACATCGGTCTATGAACATCAGGATTGGCCGCTAAAGGCAAATAGCTCACGTGCTTGGCTCCCGCATGCGTTAACGCGTCAATACAGGCTTGTTGTTGCATCACGAACCAAAAGTCATATCCGGACGCGACCTGCTGCCAATAGGTCAGATGACGAAAGTTTTCGACAAACCACATGGCGGTCACAACCTTCTTTTTACGTAATTGCTCCAATACCTGAATTGACAATGGCGCTTGGGCCATCGCAATGACAAGATCTGGCGGATCCTCGGCGATATGAGCCAGGCTCACGACACCAAGCAGGTCACCAAATCGACTCTGCATCGTCATCCGTAATTGGGGATCTCGAAGGGTGTCCAAAGATTTAAATCCAGGATGATGAATCGAATGGTCAATCCATGAGACACGATGTCCTAGATATTCCAATGCAGAAACTACATGACGCGTAACAGACAATGAGCCTCCATAAATTGGACCAACGACACCAACATGAAGCTTCCCTCCACATTGATGCGACACTCGATCACGTAGGGCTTGTTGAAACTCCCTGACATACGGTTCATGAAGAGCCGAGGAGGGAGCGTGACTGACAAAACGTATTCGAGAGTATGACTGACTGACATGCTTGACCATGTCTTCGATGTTTCCCCATAACCACTGTATACGTTCACCCCATTTCGCGAGAGGTCGAACTGTGAGTGCATCAAACAGCTCTCGTTGATCAGGAATCAACATCAAAATCGGTGTGTCTTTAGATAACTGCTGCGTCAAGGCTTCAACGTGATAGAGAAGCCCTACTCCAATCACCAAGAGAGCCTCTCCTGGTTGATAGTCTTGAATAGCATGCTCCGCCCAGGCTTGAGCCTCTTTCCAGGGATCATAGGCACTATGAATCCACTGCTCATGCACACGGGCTGTGGGCATACCATTCTTCGCAAGCTGAATCGTGAACAAGCCCCCTTTTTCATCTCGAAGCTGGCCAGCAAGAAGAGGGTCGTACAGACGAAGAAAACGAAGATTATCTTGAAACACGTTCATAAAACTGTTCCTGCTTATAGACCGAGTTCATGATGAATCTGATGACTCACATGTCGAAACTTCTCTGCCACAGCCAACCGTTGACGATCCATGGAAGCAGAATCAGAATATCGTTGCCTGGCTTTCTCATAACAGGAGGCCACGTACTCATAGACTGGCGCTATTAAATAGAGGATTTCACCCTGTCTCGCATGACGTTGATGAAGCACGGCCTGGCTATCAATAGAGGCCAGTGTATCGAGAATTGTTTGTGCTCGATGAACACCAACATGTTTGGCTAACACTTCTGAGCGACCGCAAGAAGCAATCCCGTCACGTTCCTCTTCATGCGACATATAATATTCGGCAATCTGAACAATTTGTTCGATGTTTCCCTTTTCATAAAACACACAATGAGTCTTATCCTGGAATAAATCTTCTAGCCCATTTCCAATATGTTCCATCAGCAATAAGCTGCCGCAGGCCATAGCCTCAAAGGTCCGAAAATTAATATCATTGTCAACACATTGATTCAGCACCATTTGAGATTGCAGATACACCGGAACGTACTCACCTGTTTCAACATTGAGTGGATACATCTGTTGTACGGCTTCGAGTAACTGATATCTGATGGGATTACGGTCAGGATCAATTGTTCCGACGAAACTCAAATTGTGAATTCTATGCGCCTGTATAAACTTGCTCGGATCCGAGAGTGAAAACAAAGGAAGCCAACTGACAATTTGCCTGGAATGATCTCTCACATAACTTCTAACAAAATCTCGTTGTGCAACAAATATTATATCGAATACAGCTGCGTATGCTTGATGCCAGTGATGGTGAAGATGCGAATCAATTGCATACCAACCCAAAGGAACATCAAGTCGTTCCAATCCTAAGAATAGGGGATGGGTACTTTCATCAGTGAGTAACACAAAGTCAGGCTCCCACCCCTGTGGCAATTGCTGCCACAGACGGTCAATTGAAATGGGGAACTCCGTCATCCAAATATCACCCGTATTACTTGTCGTGCAGGTCAGGACATCATGACCCAACTCCTGAAATCCCCGTTTCAACGCTGACAGTCCTAACAAGAGTATTTTCATGAGAACACAGGCCCCACACACCCCATCCTTCGGTCTGATGACTGAATAATCTTGGCATTACAGGCCAGATACATATCTCTAACACGCAAGCAATACTCATATTTCGATAGAGATGCTGAATAACGTTGACTCGCAACTTCATACACATTTGCCACATGCTCATACACAAAGGATAGGGCATTCAGAGTCACTGCGTAACAGGATTTCCTCATCATAATCAGTGACTGCACATCAGCAATCTGAATATGTTCCACAATAGTCTTTGCGCGATGAGTCATCGTATGTAATTGAAGTACGGCCTCCCGACCAGTGAATGCAATTCTCTCTCTCTCTGATTCATGATCGAGATAATATTGAATCAACTCAACGACCTGATCAAGATTTCCCTTATCGTAGGTCACCAAATGTTTTTCATTTTCAAATAACTCATTAAACCCGTTTTCAACCTGTTCGGTGAGAAGAAAACTCCCACAAGCTAAGGCTTCAAAGGTTCGAAAATTTACTTCATTGGCCGCACATTCATTGAGCACAATCTTAGAACGATTAAAAACGCTCACGTACTCCCCTGATGTCACAAAGAGAGGCGTTCGTTCCTGAAGGGCATTGATGAATTGGGTACGTCCTGGTTTTCGTTGAGCATCCAATGTCCCTACAAAGCTGACATCATCGATTTTTGGTAATTGACCATATCGATCTCGATTGGGATTACAGAACAATGGCAACCACTGAACGACTTGGCGATTGGCATCGAACTCATAGTGAGACACAAAGCTCTGTTGCGCCACAAACACAAAATCAAAAATAGCGGCATAGGCTTTATGCCAATGTAAATGAAGGTGTGAATCAAAGACATACCAAACTAATAGAACATCTAACCGTTCTAAGCCTAAGAACATAGGCTCTGTACTCTCATCAGTCAGAAGAATACAGTCAGGATCCCATCCCGAAGGGAGTCGTTCTAAGACACAACTGATATCGACAGGAAATTCAGATATCCAAATATCGCTAGTTTCATCAGTTGTGCAGCAAGTCACCACTTCATGACCCAGCTCCTCAAACCCTGCTTTCAAAGCTGAAAACCCAAGCAACAAAATCTTCATAGTTAACTTTGTGAGACGTAAGATGGTCCGGACACGCTCATGAGCTCTAGAACTGAATCCCAATCAACATTGTCACAGTTGTGAAGTTTTCCCCAGATCTGCTCACGGTATCCGGGCGATTCTAGATTCGGGTCTCCATGTTGAATAAAATGCGCTCCCCAATCATCCTGTTGACTACTCCAAAGGCTCCATCCTTTAGGTATGACTGAGCAGGTTTCCGTCAGCAAGAGTTCAACACTTTCCTGAACTGGCCAATAATCCGGCCTGACACCCTCTGCTACATTTTGCACCTTGCATTGGAACTTTTGACTGAATACATCTTCCGCCTGCCACACCCAATGACCATGTCCGTAAGGACCCGTTTCGTGAACCCGTGCGCGCGAAAAATAAAAACCCTGAACCTTAGCCCCACAGGCCACTCCTAAATGAAGAGGGCCTGTGTCTGAACCAACAACCCAATCACAACGAGACAATATATTCGCTAATTGCGGAAGTGACGTCTGTCCACACGCATCCCAAATCCGTCCTTGATACAAAGATGGCATTCGGTCTAAAAGGATATGAGACAATTCCCTCTCCCCTGCTCCACCCACAAGGATGACTTGTCCCTCAGGACATGCCGAAAGAAACTGTGTTATCCATTGCTCAATGACACGAAGTGGAATCCGACGATCGGCATCGCCTGACCCTACAACAAGAGCCACTCGCTTCCTGTCACCTGAAAAGAAACGACTCACGCGAGTTGGACTGTCCTTTTCAGGATCTGGCCCTTGTAATGTCGGAACTGTCGTTGGAGGTATGACTCCACACAGACCACAAAAGGCATCAGCTAGGTGAACACGATTTCCCCCACGATGTGTCGCGACAAGTTTCAAGTAATGCATCCAATCTGGATCAAGAGATGACAGTGGGCCATGGCAACCAGGCCCGGTCACCGCTTGGGCAAAAAGATGAGCAGCCAGGATTGCACGTGGATGGTTATTCAAGTTATAGGCCATAGAATACGGATCTAATTGTTGACGATTTAGGCTCTGTAGAGCTCGCGCGAATGCATTGCCTCTACTTTTGGACCAACTTTTTGCAATTTGCCCCCATTCACCTCCATCCAAGGGAAAAACCTGCCCAAGGGCTGGGAAATTTTCACCTAGATGCAACAATGGAGCTGCACACAAAAGATCAAAGGTGTCCTCAGGATACAGCTCCCGCAACGAGGTCATGGCGGGTAAGGATTGAAGCAAATCCCCCAACCTCGCTAATTGAATAATGAGACGATGTGTCATATTCTTGGTTATTCTCGGTTGTTTGTGTTCAGCTCTTTAATTTATTGAGTGCCAGCCTAAACGGCTGAATGCTCCATCAAGATGAAACGTGACATCACAATTAGGGGTAATCAAAAAAACTTACATTTCTTCGTAAGTGCATGTAATCCACGTGCAGAAAACCAAAAGTCATTGACGCGGACATGAGAGGTTGAGCACAGGGCAACGACACAATCGAGAAAAAAGAGGGTATCTAGTGAAGTCCGCAAAATACTTCATTGAAATTCCACCGCATAAAGAATGACATGCCCAATGTCTCCCCATGTTTCCGTTCTCGTATACAGTCAAAAAGACGTGAACGAACTGGCAATGGTCTTGCATTTTCTAATCGATACAAAACACTTCAACCCTCTGACAGCATTCAAGACAGATTGAGACTTTTGCTCAACACTCACCATGCTTGGAATTCTAAAATTCTAGCGGTAAGTCCCGAATAATGAATATTGCACAAAAAATGAAACGAGAGTGGAATCAACGTGCCCAACACCATGCTCAGTATTGGGTCGCCACCGAAAACTTTCATGATGATAAGGAGTTTTCGAAGTCTGGAGAAGAAACAGCACAGGCCCTTTTATCGTGCATTCAACCTCTTGCTGACGCGTCTTGGACGGTCCTAGAAATAGGATGCGGAGTTGGCCGCATCCTCAAACCTCTTTGCAGTCATTTCAAGCGGCTTGTCGGAATTGATGTTTCGGGAGAAATGATTCATCAAAGCAAGAACTGGTTAAAAGGATTGAATAATGTAGAAACCATAGAAACGTCGGGGGTCGACTTAAAATCATTTCCTGACGAGACATTTAATCTGGTGTATTCATTTGTCGCCTTTCAACATATGCCCAGGCCGGTGTTTTTACGATATTTAGAAGAAAGTAATCGAGTGTTAAAACACCAGGGATACCTATTATTTCAAATTCCAATCGGTACAATCCGAGATACTGCTATAGAAGATACAGTGACAATGCGACAGTACAGTACCAATGAACTTGCAGATGAATTAGAGCGATGTGGGCTCGAGTCGACGGATCACTATCCTGTAGATTCCGAATTAAGACACCACAGAGAGGAAGTACCTGGTAGGATTTTTCACCTTGCAAAAAAAACAGGGACCGTTTTGTATTCAAATAATACCGATTGGTTGGAATCTGAGTGTGGAGAGACATTTTCACTCTTAAACACAAGAATGTATTTATGGTTTGCCGAACAATGTCTTCAAAAAGGACAGGACGACGAAGCGTTGCGAACCTATCTCGCCTTACGAGCACAAGATCCACGCAGTCTTGAAAAATGGATTCGCACTGTGGAGATCCTCGTTCAACAAGGAAAACATGAGGAGGCACAGGACACACTTGAAAAACTCACAATTGCCATTCCAATCTATGAAACACTTACCGCATTACTTGAATCAAAAAATTGCGTAAGACTAGAAAGAATGTCAAACGGTTGAGCAGGAAACATCCTAACAAGGCTATGTGCATCAGCATGCATGCGTACAGACCTCCTCATCTCACCGCCTCGCTTCATCATTCAATTCTCAGACGTGGCCAGCTTAGGACTATACAAACAATTCATAGAATTCTTTCGCATCAACATGCCTAAAAAACAATCAAGGAGACTAGGATTTCCTCAAATTATACGAGATAAAATGGAGGGAGAGTATTAAGCAGTAGTATCTTCAGCAAACCTGACAACTGGACAAAAAATAACGATTCGTACGATTCCAAAGCATATAAAAATTTGACGACAGTTTTGCCCCACCCAGCATGGTATACTGCTCCTGTACTTCGGCCACCGCGGTCTTGACACCCTCAACTAAATAGTCATCAACAAGAATAATTCCATTTTCTTGAAGCTTCGGTACAATGAGCTTGAGGCTCGACAGGGTCCCTTGATATTGGTCCGTATCAACTAACGCAAATGAGACATGTGGCTCTCTGGACAACACTTCAGGCAGTGTGTCCTGCACAAGCCCTTTAACCAGAGTCGTCTGTTGACCCAAGCCATGCTCCTGAACATAATGAGTGACTCCCTCAAATGATGTATCTGTAAAGAGACCCTCCAGATCAGTTTCTCGATCAGGTGCAGTAGACGCCGGCATACCGGCAAAGGTATCAAGGGCATACACTCGCCTCGCATCACCCCATTCTCTCAAGAGAAGACCCATAAACACGGTCGTACCACATTTGAAGGATCCACATTCTAAAATACACCCGTCATAGGTAGAAAAAAGAGCATGTGCGACAAGACTCAACTTTTGAACTGTCAAACATGTATCTATTCGCTTCGCCTTGGCAAGCGCCATCTTAACACCAGAACGAAATTTTCTAAGTAACAACACGGGGCACGTTAATATATTGGCTCCAGAAAAATATGTGCTCAATTTTTGAAGGAGAACATCTTCGTCATCTTGTGAGTCTGCCCCGACAATGAGTAGGTCATAATCAGCACAACGTAATTCTTCAATTGGCTTATTTTTAAAGAACACATCGCCAGGATTTCCAGCAAAATAGTCAATAATCTTAAGCCTGCTATCAATTAAATCTTCCGCAATTCGAAATAAGGAAGAATCAACACCAATACCAGCTACTCGCAGGGTAGGCTTTTGGCAAAATGCAGACAAAGCAGCGCCATAACGCTCATAAAGTGTAAGATCAATTGCTTCATTCATAAACCAAGCAAGTGATTGGTTTAACGATGTAGTCATATATCTTCATCCCTCCTTTTTTCTATCAATGATTACTGAGGCACATAGAAGAAAAATATTCGACCAAACATATTCCAACACATGAGCACGGAGGCACAACGTAAAAATATCTCTAGATCTATCGAGGTCATTCGTAGCACGAGTCAGAGCATAGATTCTTTCAGATGTGGCATATTCTTTCTTGTTGTCGGCAATTCCTATTCAATTCGTTACTACTTTCGGACAAGCCTGAGATAAAGACGACGGCCTAGAACGTGAGCGAGCTATAAGTGGAAAAGAAAACAGGATCATGAGAACCTTGAAGAATGGAAGAGACGACATGGAGGAGAAATAGTAAAAAGACTTGCTTCAGCAAACCTGACAGTTGATAAAAAATGGCGATTCATATGAATCTAATACATAGAAAAGATTGCAGACATCTTTGCTTCACCCTCCATGGGTACTGGCCCTAAACTTCAAACATCTCGTCTTAACACCTTCAATCAGATTCTCATCAACAAGAATTCCCCCATTTCCTTGAATCTTCGCCACAATGCGTTTTAAAGCACGACTGATTTTCTTCTTGCAAATATTCCTCAGAGGAAAACGTATCCCACGGCTACTCAGCCAATCATATCAACATTTTTCCTGTTGAGCTTCCCACTGCCTTCTGTAAAATCCCTGTTGAGGATTGACTCCCCAAACAGAATCTTGTGTCTTGGTCGCCGAAAAAAATGTACCAAACATATCACGTCCTGCAAAGGTCTCCTTATTAAATCCACCCACTGAAAACTTATCTAACATTCCAGGCTTGTAGTCGATTAAAATGGGTTCCTCATTATGGTTCATAGGAGTTTTTTGTCCAACAAGCAGTGACGTACTTATTTCATATCTGTTGCTCAAATAATAGTCTGAAAACAAGGTAGGCGAAAACATATAAAAACCATGATCGACATAGTTATGGGTGGGCACAAAATGAATAATCTTGCCTTTCTCTTTTAACATACAGTGGATGTTTCTTAGGACATTAGGTATATGAAAAACATGTTCACATGTACCGCCGTCATAAATTAAATCGTAACGATCATATAAGCTCTCCGGAACAGGAGAGTTTAAATCCCAGATGTACGTACTATCTTGAGAAGGGTCAACATCAAGACTATGAGCGGCATCAAACCCAAGAGACTGAAAAAAGCAATGATCATCAATTGTGTCTAAATCAGGACACCAAGGATTCGCTCGCTTTGTGATCTCTGCAAGTTGCGTTAGAGGAATATTTAACTCTTTAGACTGCTTAGTAAAATCATCATATGAGAAATAAATATCTTGGCGCCCCAACTGCAACGCTACCCCTTGAAACGGCATTTTCTTCGATTCCAGTAACAGTAAGGCTGATCCACTAAGAGCTATCCCCAAAATTCCCCCTTGGTTCGTAGTGAGGAAAAGATTAAAATTAAGAGAATGGAATCAGGGTCATTTTTTGTATCGCTATCCATGTCTTCGCCACCTTGGGAATATACATAAAGATGCAACTTTATTCGCATGAGACCCTCGTGTATCTAATCCCCATATCCTAAGAGTAACTCACGAAAAATAAATATCTCCAGGAAAATCACAGGAATTGCTTTCGCCTTATTACTGCTGATAAGTAAAGAGATACTCATCATGGCTCTTTAAGTAAGCGGGGAGGTCATTCGTTACTACGTCTCTGGAAGATCATAAATATTGAATACACAGTTCACCGAGAATATGTGAGGCTCAAAATCTTAGCTTTCTTGAGATTTACGTCATCGGTCTCAAGCAATTCCATATCGGTGTCTACCATTTCTCGCACTAAATCCTGAAACTTGATCTGAGGGGTCCACCCTAGTCGTTCTTTCGCTTTGGAAGCATCACCTAATAATGTTTCCACTTCGGCTGGTCGATAGAATTGCGGATCACTCACCACATACTCTTGATAATCTAATCCCAGATGAGAGAAGGCTTCTTCTGCAAACTCTCGCACTGAATGTTGCTCTCCGGTCGAGATCACATAGTCATCTGGGTCGTCCTGTTGCAACATCAGCCACATGGCCGTCACATATTCACGAGCATGCCCCCAATCTCTCAGAGCTTCAAGATTCCCAAGTTGCAACTCATTCTTCAGTCCGAGTTTAATAGCTGCTGCATGAGAAGAAATCTTTCTGGTCACAAATTCAAACCCACGTCGAGGTGATTCATGATTGTAGAGAATGCCGCACGATGCTTGGACCCCATAGGCCTCACGATAGTTCTGTGTGAGATGATATCCTGACACTTTGGAAATACCGTAGGATGATCGTGGATGAAAGACAGTCAACTCATCCTGCGGGACCCGTGCGACCTTTCCAAACATTTCACTAGAGGCTGCAAAGTAGAATCGACAATCAGGTGCACAATCTCTGAGGGCAGATAACACATGATGAGTTCCATTAATATTGGTATGTAACGTCGAAAATTCATCTTCAAAAGAATAGGTAACAAAACTCTGCGCGGCCAAATGGTAGCATTCATCAGGCACCACCTCTTTAAAGACGCGATACAAACTTGGCAAGCTTTCCAATGACGCTGCATGTAAATGCACATCGTCTTTTAAATGCCGAATTCTCCATAAACGACGATCTGGATCTTCCATAGCGACTCGCCGAACAATGCCATGTACCTCATACCCTTTTTCAAGCAAGAGCTCAGCAAGGTATGACCCATCTTGCCCTGTTATACCAGTGATAAATGCTTTCATAGGTCACCTACGAGTAGTAAAAGATATTTATTTATTTGTTTCCTCACAGACAGTCCTTTCATTGGAAAAGCTGAAACCTTCTGAATAAGATGGACTGAATG
Source organism: Nitrospirales bacterium (assembly GCA_029261355.1). GTDB lineage: Bacteria > Nitrospirota > Nitrospiria > Nitrospirales > UBA8639 > JAGQKC01. The sequence continues at coordinate 155,082 of JAJDBM010000047.1, forward strand.
CATATGTGTTGCCATCGCGAAAAATAAAAAGTATAGAAATATGAAAAGAAAGAAATGATTGGGTATTTCAGATAATAATGATTTCACCATTCAAGATATGGGCCAGGGAGCAAGAGCCAGGCTATCGTTTGTCAAGCAATCAGCAGCCTACCTGAGAGGGTTTTACCTCATAGACATCTAATATTTTTGTACAATCTCGTCTCACTCCATTTCATCACTGGGTAAAAACTTCCCAATACCCTGAAAAATAAACCTAAGAAAATCAATGGAGCCACACATAAAAATCGAGATAACCTTCTAGATGATGAGAGGGCAACGCGGAAACGGCAGGTAAAGCTTTGAGAAAAGCTTCTAATCTTACCAATTGAATAATAAAACGATGTACATACATCTCTCTTGTTATGGGCACTTCTTGTTCAATACTTTAATTTATACAGGACTATAGTGACTTAACTTACAAAGAAGATTCCCCTCTCCTCGCTCTATTTCCTCAGAGACAAGGGGAAATTGTATATTCGTTGAAAGCGTAGTTTCCATAGAGCGATACCAAATAGAACGCTCTCGACTGAGGTCGTGCGATACAAAAGTCCAAAATGGGTTGAAAGCAATAGAGTGAGGGGGAACGATTCCACATGCGAAAGCCGCCAGGAAAGCAATAGCAGAACGTTGGGAGCTTGGACAATTTAAAACGATAAAGAAGAGATTTATAGAACAAAATTGAGTTCAACACACTCGGCAGCTTGATAAAAAGTGAAGCCGACTAAAGGGCGGAACTTCTGCAATTCCTTGCAATAGAGTTTGAGGGAATTTATCTCCCAAGGATGCCATTCATTCAGGTGTAAAGCAAGGAGCTTTCTGGAATGGGTTATGACGTAAAAAGTTTATTAGGCAATTGGTAAAGTTGATCGTTCTTGCAAAGAGACCGCCAGATGAACAGCTTCAGTGATGGGCATAAGACGATCGGAGGTAAAAAGTTGAAGGTGTGTCGTTCGCTTTATCGCAAGAACGTTGCAAAGGAAATGTGGACAAATGAATACATCGTCGTCAAAGAATGAAAATATTTTATTGTTGAGTTTGTTGTTTGACGAATCTGCAATATTCGTCCAAGAAAAGGGTGGACTCCCAAGAAGTTGTACGAAATCAACTATGCAAAGCATGTATCCAAGACTTCTGAGAGTATCGAAATGTTGAGGAAGAGGGCTTGGGGAATCGAAAAAAGAATACTCAAATAACACCGAAGCATGAGACTCTTGGAGAACGTCAAGCATTCCACGAAACACTCGATTTTCGGCTCCCTCTACATCAATTTTAATGAAATCGGGAAGTATGTTAAGCTCTTTGGAGAAATAATCCAATGTAATAGTTTTAACCTTGAATCGTTGCATGTCAGACCCTAACCGATATGAATTCGCTCCTTCTATGCAGAGAGTCGATGCCTGATTTGTTGATGGGTCATGAATGTCACCTCCCGCATATAACACCTCCTGGCCAATCATATCACACACCCCATACGAAAATGGAAAGATGTTGGCTGCGGGGCAACGGACAGCTAGATTTTCGAGAGCAAGAAATATTTCAGGATGAGGTTCAAAACTGTAGACTCGTCCTTGTGGCCCAAGAACGTCACTAAAAGTACGAGCATAGTCTCCAGCATGTCCTCCGACATCAAAAACAACATTGCCGGCGGAAAGGATTTCATTGAACAGTAAAGTGTGGTCCATAGGTTAACAACTTCTTACTTCTATTATCATTTACTTGGGCAAAAGACTCTTCAAAACTCTTACTCCCTATTGTAAATTCCGGCCAAGGGTTAGGAGTTCTTTAACACGATCCAGTTTTGAAAGCTGAATTTTTCAGGAGGAGGGAGCAGTTCAAGTACCGTCATATACCTGTTCCAGTATTTTTTAATGATTTCTTCTTTATAAAACGTCTGACTGACTTCAGGATTGCCATAGAAAAAGAAATCGGTATCTATTTCAGGTTTTTCCAGCATTGATGGTGGATGGTTGTCTTTCACCCAGTCTAGTTCCTTATTGGTGTGATAAAAATCCCAGGCAAACTCACACTGGACAGTCTGAATGCACAGACCTCCTGGTTTCAGTACTCTACTGAGTTCTGCCAACCAAAAATCCCATAAATATTTGGTGTGAGTAAAGACTGAAATTCCGTAAATCACGTCGAGAGAAGAGTCCTTAAACGGAAGATGGGGAAAAGTAGAACCGGTCATGACTTTAATGTCATTAGGGAAATATCTCCTCATCCATTCAACTAAGAATGCCTGAATATCAGTGCCATTTAATTGCCAATAATATTTCTCCTGTTCTTTTATAAAATGACGCAACACTCGTCCGGATGAACACCCCCAATCAAGAATACTCATATGATCTTGGATCCCATGATGCTGTTCGATCAGTGTCATAATCCTGTCATGATCATATTTACCCCATTCAAGGTATTTCTCATCATCATCAGGAGAATAACCAGGCCGGCACATTGGGGGCGGAATGGGAATGGATTCTCCCTCCATTTCAATATTCGGTCCAAAAAGCGGAGGCGAACTTTCTTTAGCATCGTCCATGGGGTAATGATACATATACTTTGCTCTGAGAAAGTCATGCTTCATAACAGGCAACTGCTGCTGAAACTCTTGTTGAACTAATGCTTTCACGAATTCGGCAATAAGTCCTCCCAATTGCCCAGATTTTTCTATTTTGTTTTCAGGCATGTATCCATTCTCCATGATCTAATCTATGCTCCATTTGGCTACGGACTATTTCAAACTCAATTTCTACAGCTTTCCGCTATATGCCAGGTTCATTCTTAGACCAGGCCACACCATTCTTACATCGCCATGTGCATACTTGACCTTACGTTGTTTGAGCCAGATGGCTCCTGACCTTGTCCCGTAATGCCCCTTGATCTATCAACGATCTTGAAACACAGAATCGACAGGTCGTGTCTAAATCACCGGAAAGTAAGTTTTGACGAACTTGCTTGATGTTGGAGTTATTTAGAATGTCGTTGAGGCTCTGTCCGGAAGCCAAAGAGCCAACTGGTTCACGTTGACAACATGGACTCACGTTCCCATCCGCCCTCACAATGGCGTAGTTCCACGGATCAAGACAATCTCTTGTTTGTCCGCTTCGTGGGTGTGCAGAATAGGTCGTGACGCTTGATCGATCCTCCTTCCATGACGATCGCTCCTTAACTTGCATTCGATTCGTCGCATCCTCTGGCTTCGCGGCCTCCTGATTAGCACGAGCATGGATACTATCCAACAATCCAGCCTCACAACACAATTCCACACCAAACTTTTTGATCAGGTTCATGGCACGTTCCAAGCTTCCTAATGCATTATAAAACTGTTCGTGCGGCATTTCACACACGTGGTTAAAGCTATCAGCATGCGGGAGACTCGAAAGCTTGGATAAATTATTCAACGCGAATTGCGTGACGCCTAAACTAATTCCCGTCGCCACGAAATTCTCTAAATCTAGAACATTCTGATCGGTCACAACACACGTCCACCCAAACCTTGGAACCATATGACCATTTTTGCATGCTGCCGCTCGAACACGTCCCATGTTATATGCGAGCGTACGAAAATCCCCGCCTCGGCGAAGCTTGCGAAATAATTTAAGATCTACCGTATCGCAACTCACATTAATTTGGGTCAGCCTCGCCAAAGTATCATAGTCTTCCTGTTCCATTTCACGCGCAAAATTGCTGATCAAGGTGAGCGAAAAACCAGCGACCAGTAACTTCTGACAATAGGATCGCCAGTCTTTGTATATAAGAGTCTCTCCGGTTCCATTAATACAGATGTGACGGAGATTTCGAGCTTTGAGTTCTTTGACAAAAGAGTCAAACTCTCCGACAAATGTCAGATCTTGCCCAACATAATCTGTACCACTAACTGAGCAATACACGCATCGTAAATTACAACGTGACGTAAATTCCAAATTGAGAGACCCCGTTGTCGGGGCCTCAAGAAGATGACTGAGGCTACTCCCTATTTCCACATGACGCTTCGGATTCACAAGCTCAATCATACAATCCCTCTCTTTTGATTCTGACCTCGGCCCTCACCATGTCGCCTCATTTACGCACTGAGTGCTCGCCCACGGTCTACAACTATTCACGCGGTTTGAGCCAGATGGCCCTTGACCTTATTCCGTAGGGCAACAGATTCCGTTACCGGCCTTCCTGGACATACTCGGCAGCTCGTGTCCAAATCACCGGAAAGTAAGTTCTGGCGAATACGCTTGATAGTGGTGTTATTCAAGATGTCGTTGAGGCTCTGCCCAGAGGACAGTGATCCAACTGGCGAATGAAAACAACATGGCGTCACGTCTCCATTCGCCCTCACGATGGCATAGTTCCATGGATCAAGACAATCTCGTGTTTGCCCGTTTTGCGGGTGTACGGAATAGGCAGTTACACTAGAACAAACAAGCTCTTTCCATTCCGGTGGCGCATCACTTTGCGTCAAACTCGTCGCCTTCCCAGCTTTCGCATGCTCGTGATTAATGCGAGCATGGATACTATCCAACAAACCATCGTGACAGACAAATTCCACACCAAACCGCCCGATCATTTTTAAGGCGCGTTCTAAGACCCCTACGGCCTCATAAAACTGTTCTTGGGGCATTTCACAAACATGATTGAAGCTATCAGCATCCGGGAGATCCGCAATCTTCGCTAAATTACAAAAATTAAACTGCCTGACTCCCAAACTAATTCCCGTCCCCACATAGTTTTCCAAACCTAGAACGCTCTGATCGGTCACAACACAACTCCATGCGATTAAGGGTGGCTTATGACCATTCTTGCATGCTGCCGCGCGAACCCGCGCCATGTTATAGACGAGCATACGAAAATCTGAGCCTCGACGAAGTTTCCTAAATACCTTGAGATCGACGGTATCGCAACTCACATCAATTTGGGTCAATCTCGCCAAGATATCATAGTCTTCCTGATCCATTTGACGCGCAAAATTACTTGTCAAACTGAGTGAAAAACCCGCCGCCAGCAATCGCTCACAATAAGAGCGCCAATCTTGGAGAATAAGAGTCTCTCCAGTCCCACTTATACAGATATTATGAATATTTCTAGTTTTCAAGTCTTTCACAAAAGACTCAAAGTCTCCGACAAATGTCAGATCTTGACCAACATAATCTGGATGACTGAGTGAGCAATACACACATCGTAAATTACAGCGAGAGGTGAATTCCAAATTGATAGACCTCGTGGTCGACGCCTCAAGAAGATCACCGTCAGGACACTCTAGTTTCACTGGATGCTCGACATGAATGAGCTCAGTCATATCATACCTCCCGACCAGATCAATCCATATCTAGCAATGATGTCATCGGATTTCATCATGTTTCGTCACTCCCCTCACGTAAATCCAGCAATGTACGACGACCTCATCATTTCGCTGAGAGTACGGTTCCTCAGTTCGTTTCGAGCCATCACAATAAAAGATACCCTCAGCAGGACTACGAGGTATTCCGAGGAACATTGATTTAAAAATCCCCTAAACCCTATTTCCAAAGGGGAGGCCTAAGTGGTAACCCCGTAGCTTGAGTTCAAAGCTTAGATTGATAGGTCTTGTGTTGATATCGGAACTTTCTGCTCGATGCTTGAGTTTCTTTCACATTATGACGAGTGCTCTACCTATGCGGATTTTCGGTGATGACTTGCGGAAAGACAAGCAGAGTCTACTCCCTCCAAAGTTCGTTCAATATCATCTAGCCCCTCAAAGTCTGGAGAAAGAAGCTTGAGAGTATTCATATGAATTTTGCCTTCTTCAATTTTTCCCAGCCTGATTTTCACGCTTGCTAAGGCAAATCGGACAGAACAGTTGGCAGGATTACGCTGCAGATAGGAATCGAGAGAATTCTCAAGTTTTCTCCAATCCTCTAGGGCCGTGCATGCACGAATCAACCAATGCATGGCCTCCTCATCATCTGGATGATCCTTGAGGACCGCTAAAAGAACTTCTTGAGACTCTCTTGCTTCTCCCTTACCTATCAATGCCATAGCAAGGCCCATTCGACATTTTCGATCATCTCCGCCATAACGGTGAGCCTTACGAAAGGCCTCGCCAGCTTCACAAAAACTCTGGGTCTGCATAAACAGAACGCCAGATGCCAACCACCCTTCAGAATGGGTTGGATGATGTTGAAAGAGATATTCAAGATGCAATTTAGCATCCTCAATTCTTCCCTGCGAAAGAGCCTCCTGGGCATCTTTCAGTTTAGCATCCATCACAAGAACAGCAGGCTGATCAGTATGAGCGGTCGAAGAAGAAAAGGAAACATCTTGAACCCTGGATTCTTGCACTTGACTCAGAATATCATGATACAGACCCACCAACTGTTCAACTGTTCTCCTCCAAGTGTATTGCGAAACATCATCCCGAAGAATTTGCGGAGGCAAAGTCTTCATAGCCTGAAGAACGGCCTCTCGAATACTATTCGGATCGTCAGGCTCACAATAGTGAACCCCATTGGGAAGATAATCTTTGAGCGTTCCCCACGACGTGGCAGCGACAGCACAACCAAACCGAGCTGCTTCAATTGTCACTATCCCAGGCAATTCATACCAACTTGGCAAACAAAATACTTTGGCTCCTCGATAACATGATGCCAGCATGTCATCTGACAAACGATCAAGGAATAGAGTAGTTGCATTTCGTGGAAATCGTCGACAAAGGTCTTCATATTCTGGGTTATAGTTTACGCCACCAGTAACAAAAACAATTGGAAGCTGCTCATGCTGAAGAGCTTTCAAGAGCATGAGTTGGTTCTTTCTGGTCTCAAGCCGGCCCACACATAGAATATAATCTTTTACCTTATATGTATTGCAGAACAATTCTGGCCCAACATCAGCATTGAGATGGTCCATTCCAAATTTCAAGACTTCAACACGTTGATTATCAGGATAAACTTCAAGCAATCGACGGCGTTCCACTTCGCCACTCGCAAACAGACAGGCTGCATGCTTGGCAACAAAAGAATTCTCAGAAGGTGGAACAGAAGGAAGACCACGAATCTGGCTTAAGTATGTTTCAAACTTTTGTTCATCAAACCCACTTGAAAAATACTGTTGAAACAAGTCAATCGAAGCAGAGCACTTTGAAAGAAATTGTGGCCAGTCTTCAAATAGAGCCGTAACCACAAATGGAATCCCGGCTTGGATGGCTTCTCTTGCGCATTGCTCAGTATATTTTGGAGTTGCAAAATTAAACAGATGTACAAGATCGTATCCTTTTAATGATGATTTCCCCAACGCAATATCTACCTGTACACCCAGTTGTTCAAGACCATCCTTAAGCTTGTTCATGACCAATGTATCTCCGCCAGGATGTGACGCGGCATTTAGTCGATTTTGAAATAACACTCGGAGAGACCGATCTTGCGAACTAGCGTAGTTTTTTTCGCTTTTAGATGAGTTAGGAACAGCATCATTAACCAGAGGAGGCTTCACTCCAGGTCGAATATCTCCCGTCGAGCTGTTTGGATTCAAATCTCTAGAAGTCAGACTCTCAACATCCTCTTGTTGCTTCTTCCAGGTTAGCGCTTGCGCCTGTTCTAAAATAGGTCTGGCACGATCATAGTCTTTAGTTCCACGCAACAACTCGTCACCTAACAACCAATAGGCATCAGAACATTGAGGTGATCGCGTCGTCGTTTCTTGGAGTAGCTTCACCACTTCAGAGTTCACGCCGCAACCACGGAGTACAAGTGCCAGTCCAATTTGCGCCCATTCATCATCAGGAGAAGTAATGGGTTCTTTCGACTGCATCAGATAAGGCAACCGATAACGGTAGTAGTCTTTCCAGAAATGGATTCGTTCCACTTCACTAAGATGATGTTGAAAAGTTGTCGCTGTCTCTGTCCAACTTTCTTCTTGTTCCTTTTTAGGCAGAGCAGACTTTCCACTCTCGCGAAACAGTCGAGACTGTGAGAGCACATGATCGATATAATGAAAGGAAAACCCTTTGGCTGCAATTCGGAGCCAGTATTCGTAATCAATGGAAAAAAATAAATCTTCTCGGTATTTTCCTATTGTTTGAATAAGCTCTTTCGAATAAAAAATCGAAGGCTGATAGAGTTCTGGTAGGTCAAACCATCTCATCAATATAGGTAACGTAATTGGCACTCGGGGAATCTGCAACCACGCAATGGCTTGCGGGTCATCAGTCAAGAGAGTTTTTCCGTAGACAAAATGTCTACCCTCAGCAGAATTCATTTCCGATGACACAACTCGAAACACGTCATAACCAAAATAGTTATCATCAGCATTGAGCCACGAAATGATATCCCCGTCTGCCAGAGCCAGAGCCTTATTCAAGGCTTCTGCTTCGCCATTATCAGGCTCAGATATCCATTTGAGATGTGGATATTCTTTGAGAATCTCAACAGTTTCATCTGTTGAATCGCCATCGACGATGATATGCTCGAAGTTGTCATAGTTTTGTGCTAGCACACTTTCAATGCACCCACGAATATACTTGGCACAGTTTTTCGTTGGAGTCACAATCGAAATCTTAGGTTCTGGGTTCGAGACTTCTTGTAACGTAGACATAGCATTGACCTTTTCCGGACTTTGAGATTTCTGAGATAGAGAAACTGTTTCGGTAATTCCTACTGTTCGCTCTTTGGCTGCGTCGATGGCGGTTCGCCAACGTTCCACGACCTGATCCAATGAAAACTGCTCAGCGATCGTTCGTCGTGCAGCAACTCCAAGCCTCCGACATAATTCAGAATCGGTATATAACCGGATCGTATATTGAGCAAATTCCGCGGCATCTTTAGCAATAAACCCATTCACCCCATGTTCGATAGGCGATGATCTGGCAACGGCGTTCATCGCAATAACGGGAACGCCATGCGCCATAGACTCGAGTATTTTTATTTGACACCCTGTTCCTCCCAGCATAGGACAAATTGTGAATCGACTTGACGAATACAGAGGTTTTAAATCGGAGACGTATCCTAACAGCTCAACCCCATGCACCCCTTGAACTTTCCCTGAAAAACCACCAACAGCTTGCAAGAGAAATCCTGGAACCTTCGGCAACACCAAAGGCAACACTTTACGGACAAAATATACATACCCTTGGACATTGAGTGGATTATTTGACCCCACGAACAAGGGCGCTCCATTGTATGCATTTGCTAGATAGTGAACAGAACATGCCGTCGAGACAGTACTAACTGATTGACTGATCGTGTGGGACTGTATGGTCTGAGCATCTGTGTCTGTGATGGCCACGACGCCATCGTATGCATTATAAATTTCAATTTCCTTGGACTCGTTTTCGTAAGAATGATTCAACAATTCATCATAAAATGATTCTTCAATAACTGATGAATCTACCTGCTCTGGGATAACAGGCTCCTTTAAGAAAGGTAAAACCTTATTCGTTAATTGTCCATTAATTTCTAGCAAGTCGACGCTTCTGAGTATGCGAGTTGCTGACTTGCATACGTCACCAACAGCCAGTTTCCCCCACCAAGCATAATTGATGAGGATAAGATCCGGCTTCACTTTCAACACGACATTATGAAACTCTCTCAAAAGCCAAGGGTTTTGAAACTTCCCCCAAGTCTCTTGATGACCATGCTGTTGATTGTGAAGAAACATCCATTCAATCTTACTCGCCTGCGAAAGATGAACCTTTATGTTGCTTGCCTTCTCAAACTTTCTCATATCATCAGTATGCCAATTGGTATCTGGGTCTCCGAATAAGTTTGAAGCGAATAATGTGACTTCGTACCCTAGGCGCAACATTGCCATCAAATCAGCAAGCTGAACATAATGCGCACCTGTCCGTGAACCCAATGCGTTAAATGGCCAAAAAATCAAGGCTTTCTTTGCACAATCATGATCAAAAGACATAAATATCCCTATTCGTTGCGCTGCTCAGTCAAGTTGATATGCATTATCCAATGGAAGTTCACCAAACAGACGTCGCACATCAGGATCCTGCGACTCTAAGGCCAATGCCCACTCAAAAGCTTGGCCTGCCTCTGGGAATTTACGATGCTGAGAAAGTTTCTCTCCATATAAACCAAGTAGATTGGCGGATATCAGAAGGGAATTTCCTGAAGAATTTTCAGGTCTACAGGTTAAGAACTTATAAAAGAAATCTGGATCAACTTGTCTAAACTCACGATACGCAAGCAAAAATCCTGTGATACTTTCCTTACAAGCAGAAAACTCGACATCTTCCCCCTTGTAATAGTCTCTGCTGTGGAGGAGCCGAAAAGCATAAAAATCCTTAAAAAAATGAATTTTCTCACCAACTTCTAAGCATGGGAGATATGCCAGACAGATCTCCCACCATTCTTTGGCCTTTACCGCATAAGGAGTTTCAGTTTTCCCTCCAGATCGATAAATCATGGATTTTGAAAACACTTGATCTACAAAATGAAATTGATAACCATTTAATGCAACCCTGAACCAATATTGATAGTCGGTTCCGTAACAAAGATGTTGACTAAAAAGACCAACGTCTTCAAATAACTCTCGAGAGAAAAAAATAGAAGGTTGAAACAGATTGAGATTAAACCATCGTGTTAGGGAGACAACATTTATTGGAGCTGCCGGCATCACCCAATGCGTCGGTTCTTTCTCGTCGTTTATAAAAATGGTTTTTCCATATACCAGATGCCGTCCCTCTCCAGGACTTAGCTCATCGGCCGCACGATTCAAAGCGCCATCGACATAACAATCATCAGCATTGAGCCAACCAATTACATCGCCACTCGCCATTCGCAAGGCTTTATTTAATGCCTCAACTTCTCCATTGTCAGGCTCAGAAATCCACTTGATATGCGGGTATTCCTTTAAGATCTCGATTGTATTGTCTGTTGAACAACCATCAACGATAATATGCTCAAAATCATCATAGTTTTGTCGGAGTACACTCTCAATACAGTCACGAATCAATGACCCACAGTTATAGGTAGGCGTCACAATAGAGAACTTCGGACGTTTGCTTTGAGGTGTAAGTCCATCTTGAAGCAGAGGTAGAGGTGTCGCCGGATCTGATGATGGCTCAGATTTTTGGGAAATTGAATTGGTTTGTACAGTGTCGCAACGATCTTCATTTAACCCGTTCAACCTTTCCTGAGCGCGCAGATGAGAAGAATCCATTGCGACAAGCTCCTCTAAGATATGAATGGCAGACGTAATCTGCCCCGTACGTTCATACGTCATTGCCAATGCATAACGCACAGCAATGTTAGAAGGAAACCGAGAGATTGCCATAGCTAGAGATTTTTGGGCACGGTGGTCATCGCCTAATGCTGTATGGATAAATGCCAACGCCAAATAGGATTCAACCAGTTGAGGATGCTCTCGAACCAATCTCATGCAAAATGGTAAAGACTCAGATAAGCACGCTCGTGCAAGCCGCGGCTCAGAACACGTCATCGCAGACTCAACGTTCTTTTCATACATCGAATACTGATCAAACGATGAAGGCCTCATCGTCTCTCCCTGAGGGTTTCGACTCCACTGCCAAAAAGGATAATGAATAAGTAGTAGGGTCTCCAGGTCCCAATGTTCAGGAGCCTCTAAGACCGCACTAATTATTTCATCTCCAAAGTGATTCATCACCTTGCCTCGAACGAAATAGGGAAGGACATCAAGGTAAGACGGAGATTTAACCATGAAGAGAATACGTTGAAGAACCTGAGACTGGTCTGCCCATTCCTTTCTACCCGCAGAGGAATAACTATCTGAGCGTATCCTCATGGTCGCAAGGGGTTCAGGGATGTAACAAATACCATGTCGAAAACCGAGAACAAGATACGTAAACCAATCACAATGCCATCTTAATTCAGAAGGGTACCCACCAATTTCCCGCAATGCGGCTAACTTTGTTACAGTTGTGTGACCTGCAATCCAGTCTCCGTTAATAACTTCGGCAAATTCTTCTGGCGAGAGGTAGCCAGGCCTGTCCTTCCACTCAAGTTTGCTAACCCTCCTCTTATTGCTCTGCTCATCAAGCCATGCAGGATCAGAGCAACAGAGCGGGGCATTTGGATGCTGAGCTAGAAGACTCATTGATTTTTCAAGAAATCCTGGAAGAAATGTATCGTCAGCCGAACACCCAGCACTATATTCTCCCTGCGCGAGCTTTAAAAAACGATCTATTGAAAAAGGAAGCCCCTTGTTGCTGTCATTCTGAACTAATTTGATATTCGAATTTTTTCGACAAAATGCATCAATAACCTCAAGGCTGTTATCAGTAGAACAATCGTCGATAATTATTATCTCAGTAGGCTTGAAGGATTGACTAAGAATCGCGCCTAGAGCCTCTTCAAGATAATGGGCATCATTGTAGTTTGGGACAAGTACCGACAGCGTGTGGCTTTGCATAGTTGTATGATCTTTCAATAAATGTATCCAGTGTTCTAAATGTCTAAATTGATTTACCCCACCAAATCTTCTTAAAATCAATCAATCGCTTCAGCATCTGCCCCATCTAAACAACATAGCGAAAATTCTGTCGTATCTTCCAAAAATGGCGCCTTGGTTGCCTCATGAATAATTGCCAACATCGAGAGAGGAAAGATTGCATGTCAAATATCACCACCCAATCTGCACATACATGCCACACAACGTTCTGCAGGGACTAGTCGTATCCGGCGTGTAACTTGGCATTCGCTAAACAACACAGCAAGGCGTTCATCTTCAAGCACGAGAAATATTTCACTTTGTCTGAATAGAATGATGATGAATTCTCTAATCCCAGTTCTTCGCAATAGTTTTGAACGAATCAACGAATGCCGTTAAGGCTCGGAATAATTCAGCCTCCGTGATCGTCAACATTGGTGAAAACGCAAAACGATGCCATTTCCCATCTACGATGATGTTATGTCGCTGTAACAAATTGTGGCTGACAGCTATCCCAAACTCATTTTGTTTTGGGCAATCATATTCAACTGCCAGCCTCAATCCACGCCCTCTGATATTCCGAAAGAATGGTTCACTACTTAATTCACGTTCTATAAATTGACGAAACCATGCACTTTTCGCATTAACATCATCAAGAAACCCCGATTCATGAATGATGGTTTGTACAGCTAAGGCGGCAGCTGTTCCCAAACTGTGTCCCTGATGAGTAGTTGAATGCTGTATACGTCCCTGACCCGCGCGAATTACGTCTTCTATTCCGGAATGAGTCAAGACAATACTAATAGGACAATACCCGGAAGCAAGAGTTTTCCCTAAAAACAAGAAGTCTGGGCTAATCTGGTCCCAATCACAACAATATATTTTCCCACTCGTACCAGTTCCACAGATCACTTCGTCAAGTATGAGGTGAACATCATGACGATCACAGATCTCTCTCACGTATTTCCAATAGTTTTTTGCAGGAGGAACAAAACCAACAAGACCACCTTGAATGGTCTCGGCAATGAAGGCTGCGACGTTGTCAGATCCAATTTCCAGAATCGCCTTTTCTAGTTCGTCTGCAGATCGCCTTGCGTATTGCTCCTCACTTTCGTCATCATACATTTCACGGTATGGGTTTTGTTCTGGGACATGTACGCGCTTATTGGGATAGAGGGGTTTTAAAAATTTCAGGTTGGGTCGGTCTCCAACAGACAGCGCATCTGTTGAAGAGCCATGATAAGATTGCTCACGAGAAATAAACCAATTCTTTGTCTGTTTACCTGAATCATAATGAGCCTGATAGCTCAGTTTCATTGCGGCTTCACAGGCCTCGCCACCAGAGTTCCCAGAAAAATAGACTCTATCTAAATCGTGCTCTGCCTGTGAAAGTAACAGTTCACTAAGCTTTTCTCTGTTTTGATCCACATAAACTTTATAGTCAATATGGCAAATTCGATCAATCTGGTCTTTCATGACCTCAATGACTCGCGGGTTCGACCAACCCACGATACAATGCGATGTCCATCCACCAGTCATGTCAAATAGCTCACTCCCATCATTGAAATAGAGGGTCGAGCCGTTTCCTTTCGACACAATTTTATTTTTTTGATAATCGGGGTAGGTATGTAGTAATTTCGTCACTGCGAGCTCACCTTTCGATGATATAATACTCTCGCCATCTCAATCGTTGTTTTCCAACCATCAGCGAGTACATCGCTAACGTGAGCGAAATCTTTCTTATAATGAATAGTTGCCATGTTATGATTCTGACAAATTCGCGAATTGACCCTTTTCCTCACGAGCGGCCAATTTTCCATAAACGTGTGAAACAATCCCTCTTGTATTCTTACCCACGTATCATAAAAGGTTTCTTCATCAGTGTAGTCAATCGAAAATTGATCAATAATGTCTCCGGTATCAATCCCAGCGTCTATGTAATGCAATGTTCCTCCTAGTTTCGGTCCTTCCAAAATCCCCCAGAAATTTGGATTATTCCCTCGATTATATGGCAAAAATGAGTTGTGTAAGTTCAGGATTCTATCCTTATACCGTGAAAGAATAGGTTCTTTGATCAAAAAAGGATATCGATCACTGATCAGATAATCGAATAGATTTGCCTGAAAATAATCGTCGGTTAACCTGTCATGATATGTCTCTACAAATTCCCCCTGACTCCTCAAATAATCTGGGAGGACATGCTGATTCCATGACTTTGGATTTGTTAGATACAAGACGCGCATAGTTGAACGAATCCGATTCGTATCGCCCAGTTCTTGTAGAGTGAAGAACAGAACAATTCAATCTCCCCGGTAATACATTCTTTATCTTATGGACGTGGCAAAGCCCACTGATTGACCTGCTCCTCCAATGACACCATATAATCATTCACAAGTCTATTCTCTAGAAAACTCGGAGCCCAAGAAGCATGAATGGTTTGGCTCTGACGAAAAGGGCCTGGAATTATTTCATGAAAACCAAAGCTCTCTGACCGAATGACCAAGGTATGAAATACATTTTCTGGAATGCGGCAATAAAGCTCAGCCTCCTTGCCTAAAGAAAGAATATTTACAATCTCACCATCTTCATTAAAATACAGAAGATCGGCCTCCCCCATCGTGACATGAATCGATTCATTCTTAGATGGATGTTTATGAGGTGGAATATATGCTCCTTTCCGTATCACAATAAACATTTCTTGAACCAGGTCGTCATAGCTGTTGTGGCAACAAATTCTTGCCTTTCCATCTTCATTACAACGAGCAAGCTCATCCAACCACCGAAGCGCAGAAGGTCCAATACTGGAAGACCCCAAATCAGAGAAAAAGACATCCTTATCAGAAAATACTCTTGTGAAATTCAACATATAATTTTTCAATATGTTCCTCATAACAACAATCTAGAATCTTGAATTAAATTACGGGAAATCACTGTATTTACCCTAAATCAACGGAACGAATTCTGAATGAGAATTTGAATAACTGAAGAGCCAAATCCTATTCTATAACTCGCTCTCCATCATTCCCCCTGCTAGAAGTATGAAGCAAAGACATGAAATCAACGCATTGCTTATCATTACCCACTTTCCGCAAGCGTTCATCCCCTTGAACTCAAAGGAAACTGGAAGCATCACAGACAATGACGCTCTCCAAAATCGATACCGATCGTGATCCCAATGACATTCTACGCACGTTTACCTACCCCCATCATAAACAGGTAATGCGCCATAGGATAAAAGCCAGTGTGGACAACTTCATCATTCATTGAAAACATGAAAACATTTCGAAAATACTTACAGCCTAATTCCCGAAGCTCGTGATGGTTTTTACAATTAATATGTCCTTCTTTACTTCCAGGTGAGGCGTATTGTTGAGACTCTATAGAAGGAGTCCCAAGAATTAATACGCCATCCGCCACTAACGATTCGCTAATATTTTCAATAAAATGTTCTTCATCAGACTGCGAAATATGCTCGATCACATCGAGAGAGTACGCTCCTTGAAATGTTCCAAAGAAAGGACTTTTCGTCATGTCATGTACCTCGCAATTAAACCGACAGGTCGCTGGCATTTCATTTTGCGCGTTTTCCACGAAAACAGGGTCAAAATCAACAGCAGTGACCTCATTGACCTCCTGTGCAACAACTCGAGTGCCAAAGGCATCAGCACATCCCACTTCTAAAACACTAGAAAATCCACTTAACATTTTCGAAACAAATTTATAGCGTGACAGGACGAAACACAGCCGTTTCGGATCATCAATCCAGGTCTGATTCGTCATGAGACCTAAATTCGTTGGTCCGAATGCTTCTCGTAATTTGATTCCTCGTTGATATTGAGGTTCTCTGGTCGTATTCATTTCATTCATTTCTACTCAAAAAAGATAAATGAGTAATCGCCCTGATAACCACATTCATGGAAAATCCATTTCCATTCTTCTGGAGTCAAAAAGGCACGACATGTCAATTGCCAATACATAAGATTCACTTTTTCTCGTTCATTCCGATATCCTTCGACAACAACATAGCTTGAACCTCGCGAGACTCTTTCGATCTCGCGTAATGCACTGCTTAATTCATAGTTAAAGAGATTGTGCAATGTATTGATTGAATACACAAAATCGAATGTTCGATCATGAAATGGAAGTTGTTCTGCCCTTGAGACTTGGAGAGAGCCCGTCAGTTCGTGTTTGGCGGTGCGTATGCCATATTCAGAAAGATCGACTCCAACTACAGTCGCATTGGGCAAAATCTTTGAAAACTCGTAGAGTAGAAATCCTCGCCCGCACCCAACATCAAGAATACGAGCATCTTGAGCCAAACAATAGTGATCGACTATGGCTTGTGCGACGACACGCCAACGTCCATCATAGCGATATCCTCCATACCCATACTGGCGATCGCCATCCCAATAATCTTCACCGAAACGCACTGCCACCGCAGCGCATTCGGCTTTATCATGTTCTACAACTCGCTCCAAATAATTTCGTGTACTCGCAGTATGTAATGAAGAAATAAAATCAACGTGTTGCATGGAACACTCCTTACGCATGATGGCAGTAATTCAATTGTTGTTGAGCGATTGTTGACCAATGTTCCTGTATCCAATCAACCACTTCATCCAACCCGTCTTCAAATGATATTTGAGGTGACCATTGCAACGTCTCTTGAGCCTTGCTCGAATCAATAATATAGGTTGCATCTTGCCCTGTTCGTTCTTCTACCTCACGAACATGATTGTGGAAATCAATGCCTAATCGCTGACTAATTTTATGGACGACATCTCGTACAGCAATTCCTGAACGAGGAGAAAGATGATAGATTTCGCCAATAGTCCCGCGCTCCAAGACTGCTAATTCACCTCTGGATACATCTCGTATATGTATATAGGACTTTACGGCATGTCCCCCACCATGAAGTTCAATCGACTGCTCTTTTGAAAAATTTATGATAGTCCGAGGTATAATCTTGTATAACTGTTGTCGTGCTCCGTACACATTCGTGGATCGCACGGTAAGAAGGGGAAAATGATATTGTTTTGCATACACATCAAGGAGACAATCTGCGGCAGCCTTTGAAGCGGCATACGGAGTACTCGGACGACAGGGTGAAATCTCTGTAACTTCCCCATCACACGATCCATACACCTCTGGAGAAGAAATATGGAGATATCGCTGCAGATATGTTTGTTTCCTCAGGTAGTTCACTAATCGGCCAAGTGCGACACAATTGGTTTGATACCAATGTTCAGGAAAATCCCAGCTTGGAGCTACTTCACTTTGTGCAGCAAAATTCACAATATAATCTGGGCACTCAACATCTAAGAGGCTAAGTACATCATCCATTTGCACATTAAAATCAAGCTGATGAAATTGATACCTAGACAGATTCTTTAGATGAGAATGCCTTAAGTACATCGGGGGTTTTTCTGGAGAACGACTGATCCCTATGACTGAATATTGATCATTATCAAGGAGGAGATCAATAAAGTCTTGACCAGAAAATGAATTCGCTCCAAGCACCACAATTTTCACAAGTAGGCTCCTCTCGATTCATAGCCCTCAAAAACAGCCTCAGACATAATATTTTCATTTAATAAGGAGTCAAGCATCTGTTTAGCTTTTTGAAACTGCTCACGTTTCACATACTCGTGTTCTAATTTGGGTCTAGCAAAATCACGACGCCTTGCATCAACTGGTAAAAACTCATTCAGTAAAATACACGCCCACTTTATTTGATAGAGTGGAAGTAACATCTTTGCCCGACGTTTATGACGCTCTGAATCAGGGAACTCACTCATTATTTCTTTCACAAATATATCGAACCACTCAATCGGAGCTTGAACTTCTGGTTGACAGAAGAAATCGCAGGAAAGTTTCGCCGGGTCATCCCAGCCAGCATATTCAAAGTCAATGAATTTTAGCGTTCCCTCTTTATTAAGTAGAGCGTTATGAAACCCAAGATCTGACGGTGACACACATCGCTCAGACAAGTTTAATGTTTCATTCAATGCTGAAGAACTTACCGTAGACATGACTCTTTGCTTGTGTTCTTCCCAACACCCAATGAGCGTGAGCTGAAAAAATCTCTTCACCTCGCGCTCCAAAATTGTTTCTTCTCGTATGAATTGTAATCTCTTCACTCGCGCCTCAATACACTGTATATGGTCGGAAATGCTAAAACACGACTCAGATGCCGTCAAAAGATTTAAGGCTTGCCTAGAATGTTTTTGACGATTCATGGCTTGCACAAAGTCTATGATTTGCAGCAAATATTGGAACTGGACTTCACCAGGTAGAACTTTTCGGCCAGGAATATATTCGAACAACGTCATTCCCATATTTTCCTCGCAAATCAACGGACAAGGCACCTGAGTACTTCCCCCATCCCACATGAATCGACAGAAATCATACTCAGTCCGTTGTCGTTCTCGAGTATCGTCAGGATCATCAAAATATTGTTTCGCGATCCATGCCATCCCATTCGCCTGTACTTGCCAAACGCGATTATTTCGTCCTCCCATTACTTCAATTACCGTCAACACTCCAGTCACGCCGTGTTTTTTTAACAAACTTGTAATTTTTGACATCATGCCGTGGCTATGCATCGATTCATCTACTCCCTTGACATGCACTCTAGAAACTCACCCCAACTACCGACCCGCTGTAGCTCAGTGGATGCACACATCTGTTGATGTGGATCAAACACTACCCGATGTACCGAAGAAGGGAAATTCGTATTCAACAAAAACTCAGGAAGATCATCAAGAAATACATCGCATTTCAGTGATCTGATTCGCTCACACTTCATAGTTATCGTTGATTCAAAGAATAACCTATCTTCCGAAAGTCCATACTTCATTTGACACGTTATTCCTTGCTGAAACATCCATGTAAACGCTGCCTGACGAAGATCATGTTGTTCTCCAACATACGGAAACCGTGTCTTATGACTCACCACAAATACCGATATCTTCTGTTGGTTACAATATGCTAAAAACTCATGGAATCCAGGAAAAGGAATCGCGTCATTCAGATACGGACCATAGGCTTTTGATTGGAATTGAGTCCAAAGAGCCTCTTGTTTAGTCTTTCGAAGATAGTCACGAACCGCCCTCTTCGTAATCGGAGTCGAAGCCGGAATTGCCCCCTCAGCAAGGGCCATTCGATGAAACAAGGCATCATAGGAAACGATCGTGTTGTCAAAGTCTAATCCAACGATCATCGTATAGAAATCATATTTTAATCTTAGACTGCTATTTTTATTAATGGCCTCAATGACATTCCTTGTTCTAAATCCCACATTGCTTGATTAACGGACATTAACGAATAGGGCTCGCTACGAAGCCAATCGAACGCGAGGGTGCCCGCATCAATCATATGTATATATCGCTGAAAATCGTGGTCGGGAATATTGTCTCCACCCCATGTTCCTCTTAGTTGCTTCCCGCAATTTAATTCCTTAGGATTCACCTCAATATGTTGACCGTGCCTGGCATTACCAACAATAACTGCTATTCCGCCCTGTGCTCGGACTGATGCTAAGGCCATTTCCATAGCTGAAGTTTGTCCACTACATTCAACAGCAACATCTAGACCACCAGGAACTATTTCTCGAATTTGGTCTAATGGGCTTTCTTGCAAAACATCAATACAGTGCGTAGCCCCTATACTCTTTGCGATTCGCAATCGTTCTTCGCGTACGTCGAGGGCAATAATAGGAGAGCAGCCACTAAGACATGCACCAGCAATGGCAAAACTTCCTACTCCACCGACACCAAACACAGCAATACTGTTACCTGGTCGAATTGTGCCGGTATTCACAACTGCTCCGACCCCCGTAGGAACGGCACAACCTAGAAAGGCCCCATCGGATAAACTAATCGAGTCCGGCAGTACCGTTAGTCTATTTTCGCTCACGACTGAATATTGACTAAATGTTGTAAGCCCACCAGCATTCACGTTCTTTCCATTCCAACTGTATATCGTACCTGGTACATCAGCCCCGGATCCCTTTATCCATGATAGAATAACCCGTTGACCCACCTTCACTTTCCTGACACCTACTCCAATCTCACAAACTGTCCCGCTTCCTTCATGCCCCAAGCAATGAGGCAAAAATGGATCCGCTCCTCGATATCCATTACATTCCAAAATCTGTGTATGACAAACTCCGCTATAGGCCACTTCAACCAAAACTTGCCCTGGAGCAAGCTTGGGAATCTCGAGCTCTTCGAGAACAAGTGGGTTTTTTGTTTCTACGAGAATAGCGGCGAGTGTTTTCATTCAATTAACTCCAGAACTCTTTTTTTCTTGCGAAGACACACCTTTGACACGATGGTTTTTGTCATCTTGAGAGGTGTTAAACCAAAAAAGTCACGTGCGAAGTCATGCCCACCACCCTCGTGAAGGAAGACGTCATCAGTTCCAATACAAACTAACTGAGAGGTAAACACATGATGTTCTGACTGCCATTCGGCAATACTTCCACCGAGTCCCCCCTTACTACTATGTTCCTCGATCGTCACAATCATCGAAAACTTCGAAAATGCCTCACGAAGAAACTCTTGGTCTAATGGTTTAACTGTCGGCATACTCACAACTTGTGTAGAAATGTCTTGATCTTCCAATAACGAAGCAGTCTCTAATACAAGTGACAGCATATTGCCTGTACTAATGAGGCAAACATCCCTTCCCGATTTAATGATAAGACTTTTGCCTATGGTGATGTGAGGTCGCCCATCATGAATAACTCGTTCACCTTTTTTCCCCAACCGAATATAAACAGGTCCATCCTGAGCAATGGCCGCCTGAAGAAGTTGTCGCACTTCCCACGGATCCCCAGGACATAGCACCGTCATTTCAGGAAGCGCCTTAAGCAAGGCAATATCTTCACATGCATGATGCGTCCCGCCATTAGCAGCATAGGCTAATCCTGCGCCGACACCGACAATGACCACAGGCACCCGGTGATAACACAAATCAACTCGAATCTGCTCTAAACAGCGTGTTGTCGCAAACGATGCAATGGTATAGGTCACAGGCTTCATTCCAGCAAGTGCGAGCCCTGCAGCTACACCCACCATATTTGCTTCCGCTACACCACAATTCACAAATCTATCGGGATAATTATGTTGAAATGAATCGAAAAGGCGATTTCCGATATCCCCGGTCAGCAAAGCAAGCCGACGATCTTCTGCTGCTAAGCTTGTCATGGTCTCCGCAAAAGCATTTCTCACCTCAACACCAACTCCGCAACTGCAGAAGCCAAGTCCTCGTCATTTGGCACACGGTAATGCCAATTATTGTCATCCTCCATAAACGATACTCCTTTACCTTTAACCGTATGTGCGACCAAGGCAACAGGCCTTCCCGTCTTATCTGGTACGTCACGAAGGGCATCAGCCACCTCTGTTGGATCATGCCCATTCACCTCATGCACACTCCATCCAAACGCTTCCCATTTCTTTGCAAGCGGTTTCAATCCCATGATTTTGTCACTTCGTCCTGTCGCTTGCCACTTATTATAGTCAATGATAACAGCTAGAGATTCTAACCCTTGAGCCGCAGCGAACAGTGCCCCTTCCCATGTCGACCCCTCATTGCATTCTCCATCACTTAACAACGCAAACACCCGATACGCTTTGTGTTGCATGCGTGCAGCCAAACTCAAACCATTCGCTACCGAAAGTCCGTGTCCTAACGAACCGGAACCAATTTCTATACCTGGGACACAATTGGGACTTGGATGCTCTGGCAAACAACCACCTGACTGCCCATAGGTCTTAAGAAGATCAACAGGGAAAAATCCTCGATGAGCTAGCGTCGCATAGAGCGCACTTGCTGCATGTCCTTTACTCAGAATGAATCGATCTCGATCAGGATGTTGAGGAGTACTTGAGTTGATCCGAAGAACCTTGCAATACAATGCAATTAAAATATCCACACAACTTAACGCTGATCCCAAATGAGGCGCTCTCGCTCTGTGCGACATGTGAATGACTTCTCTCCTGATGACTGTGGCAATATCCTTCATATTCACATGCATCAAGTAAGTGCCAACGACTGCATTCTCTTAATGTTGTAATACTTATCATCTGTCATAGGATTCTTTATGTACCCAGCAGCAAAAGCATGTACTAGATCTTCCACAGCTTGTCCCACGGTGTGACTAGGGACAAACCCAAGTTCTCGACGAATTTTTTCTGAAGAAATATGATACGAACGATGGTCATCAGTCGTTGTGTGAACAATATCGACATCCGGTCCAACTGTCGTCTTCACCATATCGGCAATATCAGATACACAATGATTGTGATATCCAGCATTGAAAATCTGACCATCGACTTTCTCTGATGACCATTTCAACGATTGTGTGTACACCTCAACCATATCTTGGATATGAATGTTTGGCCTTTTCTGTTTCCCACCGAACACGGTAATCTTTCGATGATTGACAGCGTGGTTTGTCAAAATATTCACCGTGAGATCAAGTCTGAGACGAGGGGAATATCCACAAACCGTCGCAGGACGGATCACCACCACTTCAAATCCAGGACATTGTTTTCTCAGGAGTACCTCTTCACACAACGCCTTGTATTTAGAGTAATCTGTCAAAGGGTCAAGTGTGAGATCTTCTGTCACGTTCTCATCTTCTTTCATACCGTACACAGAAGATGACGACGCGTACACAAAACGTCGGACTCCAAACTCTCTGGCGCGATCAACTAATCCTGAAAATGCATCGTAATTAATAGAGCGTCCCAAGGATGGATTCAGTTCAAAGCTTGGATCATTGGAAATGCACGCTAAATGAATGATCCCATCACAACCTGGGATCGCTTGCTCAAGTAGCTTCGTGTTTCGTATGTCTCCTTGAATTTCCTCAAGATTCTGATGCCCACGAACTTCCTCAAGCGCTGAATCCCCATAGAGATAAAGATCTAACACTTTTACGTGATAGCCTTCGCTCAATAATCGAGGGACTAACGCGGCCCCCACATACCCGGCCCCCCCTGTGATAAGAATCTGTTTTTTTTCTTGACCAGACATCACGATCTCCCTTGGAGGAGTAAAATTTTCCGTAACTCTGTTAACGACGATACTTTTTGATTTGTCATATTTATATATGTTTACTTCAGAAGTGACTCAACACTTCGCTGCAATTGAACACGATCAACCGACGCACTATTTCCAACTGTCATGACCGACTGAGCTCCTGCTAAATTTCCAATAAGGCCCACGACATCTGCAGGAATATTCACTGCGACGCATGGAGCGGTTAAGGCAAACAAGGCATCGCCAGCACCAATACGGTCCACCACCTTTACTGCAAGTGACGGACTCTCAAAATATCCATACTCTTGATGATATAACAGGGTTCCATTTTTCCCTTGCGTCACCATGACAGATGGACAGTTAAGATCTTTCGAGAGACCTTCAATCATGGGCTTTAACTCTCCACGTGCGTCGCGACGATCTACACGAATTTCTTTTTCCTGGATTGAAATATAGTCCGCTTTCGGATACTTGGAGATTGTATGAAACCCCATATTCGCTGCATTGATTTGTGTATTCACAGCTAAGAACGGGGCCTGTTCTCCAAGCAATTCAATTGACGATTGAGAAAGGAGACCATGCCCAAAGTCTGCGACTATGGCCACATCACAATTCGCGAGTTTCTCGCTCATCAGGTCAGATAATTGTCCATCTTCCCGATCAGTCAGAGGCGCATCATTCATTTCGTAAACTTCTAATAATTTAGAAAATTGATATTCCTCAATAAAGCGACGTTTGACGATTGTGGGAGAGCCTGACTTGAATACAAAATTTGCAGAAATATTTGTTTTGAGATTTTGACGTATGAATTTTTCATGTGGCTGAATCGTACCTAAATATGACACAAGTTCCACATGGTCACAGAAGTTTGCCAAATGGTTTGCGATGGCAAGACTTCCACCAAGCTGTGTATCTTTTGAGACATGCTGCATGGCTAGAATTGGTTCTTTTGAAGACTTCCCTAGAGCTTGGCAATAAACATATTCATCGAGAATCGCCTCTCCAATCACGAGAACTCGGAGAGCCCGCAAACGTTCTAGGTAGTCAATGACGTCTTCTGCCGTATACCGTTCTCGAAATTGAACTAACCATCCATTCAAATTCGAAGGAAACATCGACACATAACGATTCAATAGACTCGTAGAACTAAACTGCACATCATTCGTCGTTTCAAGACGTCCGCCCACTAACTGCACGGCAGCTTCTTCGCGCAAGATCCCACCTGTTAAATCAGGACGTCCAGGTTTATAGTCTGGACCTTTGACATACACATCTGGCTTCAAGGCCTTAATTGCATTCTCAGCCGTCTCCCACTGATTCATCGCAACATAATCCACGGCATCTAACGCGGCTATCCCCTCAATGCGAAGATCCTCTTGAAAAGCAGGCCTATGAGGTCCTTTATTGACATAGCAATCTGGCGTCACCGTCACGACCAACACGTCTCCCAAGGCTTTTGCTTCTTCCAAATGTCGTATATGACCGACATGAAGCAGATCAAACACTCCATGACAATGGACAATAGTTTTTCCTTGATTACGTGCGTCTTGAAGAATTAACTCTAACCCTTCAAGTGACTGGGATTTTTTCAGTACGGCCACACTTGCCATATTTAGACCTCACATGCTTCCGGTTCATTTGCTTCACGCCCCAGATACCGAAACCAATCTGCCGAAGCTTTGGCAATAGATATTGAATCCCATACCGGAGCCTCATCCCACGAATGAATATGTTGAAGCATGACGTTGACACCTTCTTCAAACGTGACCGTCGGAGACCAACCGAGTTGGTGCTTGGCTTTCTGGATATCTGCAAACGTACAATCTGGCTCACCTGGTCGCTTAGGAATAGAGACGGTTACACCTCCAAGTAATTCGATTAAACGATTGACGCTATAGGTCCCACCCGATCCAATATTAAATACCTCTCCTGAATGCGTAGATTCTGCAGCCTTGACAAATGCATCAACAACATCCGTCACAAATGTAAAGTCACGAGTTTGCGTCCCATCACCAATAACGGTATACGGTTTTCCTTGGAGCTTCTGAGCGAGAAACACACCAAATACTGCACCATAGGTTCCTGACGTTCTTGCACGAGGACCATAGACGTTAAAAAGACGAAGTGAGACCACCGGCAACCCATAAGTCTGCTCCCAATGCATCACAAGCTGCTCCCCAAGGTTTTTGGTTAAGGCATAGGGATACTGGGGTTGAATTGCTGAAAATTCAGAGGTTGGATAACTATCGGGAATGCCATAACATGAGGAGGAAGCCGTATAAATAAATCGCTTGACCTTGGCGTTTCTAGATGCCTCCAGCAGGGTTGCTGTCCCTGTCACATTGGCATGATAATATTCCAATGGATTGACGATGGACGGGACAATGTCAGCCAAGGCAGCAAGATGGAACACCCAGTCAACTCCCACTAGAGCCTGAGCGACCGCCTCAGGATCAGACACATCGCCTTCTTGAATGATCAAACGGTCCTGTCCTTGTACATGATCGATATTCTCTCGACGTCCATTTGAAAAATTATCCAGTATATGAACCTGATGTCCCTCACTGAGTAATCGTTCCACCAGATGACTCCCAATAAATCCGGCTCCACCTGTCACAAGAATATGCTTCATGATGCTTTTCCTAAGATCTGCCGTATATCTAATTCCTTTTAATATTTTTGTTTCTCATTCATAAATAAGTCATGGGCTGCAAATACTAGACCCCACTACAAGAGAAGCTTTCCTCATGAAATAGCAGTCTATCGTTGAAAACCATGTCGTTTTATTCGGATCTTGACACTGGCTACGTCAATACATTGACGTTCCTGTCAAGAGAATGGATGCTTAGGCAGCAGTGGGGATAGAATTAGAACCAGTTGGGAGTTCTGAATTTTTCTTAGTGGAAGATAAAGCCGTCACAGTGCGAATTTCTGCAATAAGGTCACAGACGGATAACAGCCATAACTGATGAAACAACTCAATGACATTATAGTTTTTACTATTTATCCAAAAGTTGATGTCTCCTCGAGCTCTCAAGGAATTATGTCGTGAAAATCCGCTAAACGTCACGACGATCAACCCTCGGCTACGCGCAAACTCTGCCGCACGAATCATATTCGGAGACTTACCACTCGAGCTAATGAGAATAATCACATCTCCAGGCACGGCATAATACTCAAGGGCCTTTTCGACCCATGCTTCATACCCATAGTCATTCGCCAGACAAGTGATCAGCGACGATTCATTAAAGTTCATGCAGCGAATCCCTGCCGCTTTATTAAAATCTATGGAACAATGGCTGGCAATGGCCGCGCTCCCACCATTTCCAACAATAATCGCTTTTTTCCCTTTGGTCTGACACTTTACCAGAAGGTTCTTGAGTGCTATCACTTCATTGGATACATCTGAGCCTACTAACACCTTGTGATATTCTGAAAAGTAATCTGCGAGAAACTCCTTCTCGTTCACGGACTTCATGTTTCTTCTCATAGTGAACCCTCTCTTGGCCTCTCGTCATGATCCATCAAAGCAAAATATAGCAATATCTAGGCCACAACATACATCTATGCTCTTATAAAGGAACGACTTTGTTGCTGGAGTACTTAGGGACGGTAGAAAATGAGGCGTGACCCTTGGCTTTCAAAATGAAATGGCACTTCAGGCATGCCAATGAGTGCTTGCCTGACAGCCTCTTGATTATACGGCTCGACGTAGAGCAACAAAAATCCGCCTCCACCCGCTCCCAACAGCTTTCCACCAATCGCCCCTGCTTGACGAGCTCTCTCGTAGGCATCATCAATCAATGGATTACTCACGGCATCTGATAGTTGTCGTTTATACATCCAACTTTCTTGTAATAATTCACCAAACTCCCTGAGATCTCGACCGTTGCACAAAATTTTGGCACCCTGCTCAACAAGACCGTGCATATGCTTGAGCTGGGATGCCACTTCTCCGTTTTTCGTTCGAGACATTTGACTCTCAAGAATATCGTGAGCGGTTCTCTGTAAACCGGTGTAGAATAAGAGCAACCTATCTTCTAACGCCCCGAGTCGTTCTTTTTGAACGATGACAGGCTTTACCGATACGGTATCTTGATCATGAAATTCCAAATTGACGACACCACCAAGGGCACAGGTGTATTGATCCTGCAATCCCACACGTTCCTTGATCAATTCTCGTTCAACATAGACACTTTCCTTGGCAAGTTGTTCGGTTGTGACTAATTCGCCTTTATAGGCATGCAGAGCATGGAGGAGCCCAACCGTAAATGATGATGACGACCCAAGCCCAGTGCGTGCAGGAAGATCGTTGACCACACTCATTTCTACACCGCCGTCAATGTTGACATATCGCAGACATTCACGAACCGACGGATGCTGGATGTCGTCAACTGAAGAACAGAGCTCCATGCGAGAGTAACTAACGCGGATACGATGATCGAAAAACTTTGTTAACGGTGTCACCGAAATTGTAGTGTATTTGTCAATTGATGCTCCTAAGGTCGCCCCACCATAGGATGAAAAATGCTCAGGATAATCGGTTCCACCGCCAAAGAAACTTATTCGTACAGGAGTTTGAGTAATAATCATAGTGTTATCGAGCGATTAATGTTTCCGATTTCTTCCATGGCATATACTGTTCAAACCAGTCAATGGTTCTTGAGAGGCCCTCATCTAACTCTGTAAACCGAAGACTTGGGCTATGTAGCTTGAGTCTTTCAATATTTAAAAACTTTGATCGTGCCCCAACATATTTCGACTGGTCAAACTGAATGTCCTCAAAAGGGTATTTCACTATTTCACAAATTTTTTGAGCAAAAGATTTAATACTCCGGGCATCACCAGTCCCTATATTCACGATGTCGCTCTCACCTCGTTCACTCAAAGCGAGCAGGGAATGAATAAAATCATCCAGATAAATGAGCTCTCGTGTTTGCTCTCCATCACCCCACAGCACAACTGGTTCTCCGTAATATTTCCCTCTGAGGATTTTTCGAATCAAGTCAAAAATAAAGTGCAATTGACGATCATCCGTATGATACCCAGGTCCATAGAGCGTCGAAGGGACAACATACAGATAGGATCCACCGAATTGTTGATGAATTGCTTGTAATCCCACGTACAACATTCTCTTCGTCATGGCATAGGCAAACAGGCTCTCAATAGGACTACCGTTGAGATAATTCTCTTCGCATGTATCGAGATCAGGTGCGTAGGAACAACTTGTTCCAATACTGATGAGCTTGGCTTGAAACTGACATTCTTGCCACCACGAAAGAACGGTCGTATTTAGTTTTTGATTAATCAACCATTGTTCACCTGGATGTGATAAGCAAAAGTCTCCAGCCTGCGTCCAGGCCGCAAGGTGATAGATTCGTTCAAATTTCGATTGATTATACTGACGCAAACTCTGTGAGTTCGTAAGGTCAGCATCTCGAGAGCCTAATCCAATGACCGTGTGGCCAGCCTCCGTCAAACGTAGACACAATGTTTTCCCAAGAAACCCTGTTGCACCAGTCACCAAAATCTTCATGACAACACAGGCATCGGATCAATAGGAAAGTAAAATTCTACGCCTTGCTCAATTAATTGTTGATTATTCGCAAGGATTTCTTCTTTGAAATTCCATGCAAGGACATAATACATGTCAGGTGGTCCAGCCAACTCATCTTCCATGACAATACGAATATATTGACCTGGAGAATAGAGATCCCTTCGTAATGGATTTTTTTCGACTAAACATTCAACGTACTCTGGCCCAATTTCAAAATAATTCAATAAAGTATTTCCTTTGACCGGAGCACCAAACCCATACACAGTCAGTCCTTGCTCTTTAACGACACCAAGAAATTCGCGATTGCGTGTCTTCATCTTGTCGACCTCTTCAGCAAATGCACGGTACGTCGCCAAATCATTACTCTGATGCAGTTCTTCTTCTTTACGAAGCTGTCCTAACCTCTGCGAGAATCCCCGTTTTCCTCTAAGTCCCACATATCCAATAATTGACCCTCCATGAATGGGAGAAAGATACGCATCAAACATGGAGAGGCCATGTAAGTTCAATAGAGTTTCTATCGTCTCCACATTATAGTAGAGCAAATGTTCATGATAGATTTGATCAAAAGCCATATTTTCGACAATTCGCTTCATATACAGAAATTGCACAACGAATACACCATCCTCATCTAAGATCGATCGGATTCCATCTGTGATGTCATGCAGATCTTCTAAATGAAAAAATACTCCGGCCGCATTAATCACTTGATACTTTCCGGGTAATTTCTTAAGAACTTCGCCACTCACAAATTCGGCCATCGTTTCAACTCCAGCCTTGTTGGCAATCTCGGCCGTTCCTTTCGAAGATTCTATGCCTAAGACGTCGTACCCTAATCGTTGGAAATGCTTAAGTTGGGTACCGTCATTTGAACCAATATCTAAGACCCGTTTACGTGCTTGATGTTTAAAGAATGTTTCATCCACCTCGGCGGCAACATGCTTAAAATGCGCATCAAGCGTACGAGTCACTCCTGATAAATAAGTATGGTCCCCAAACATCACTTCTTTCGAAACGGTATAGTCCAACTGTGGGGTATGACATTGATGACAGTACACAACACGGAGGGGATAATACGGTTCTGTGCCTATTTCTTCTGCTCGAAGAAAATTATTACACCATGGTTGCTCATGTAAATCTAAAACGAGATCTAAGCTGTTGGAATCACAGACTCGACAGTTCATACTATTTGCCTCATAGACTCGGAGTCATTCA
Source organism: Nitrospirales bacterium (assembly GCA_029261355.1). Lineage (GTDB taxonomy): Bacteria > Nitrospirota > Nitrospiria > Nitrospirales > UBA8639 > JAGQKC01. Next base: position 185,329 of record JAJDBM010000047.1, read on the forward strand.
GGGGATGGTGGAAAACGCGATCAAATTCTTGTTCAGCTTGAGCATAAGAGGCTGGGGTCCCGATATCAAAGAATTCATGTATACCTTCAAACCCATACAGACCCTTCTCTACCCATCTTGGAAATACTTCATGCTCTAGGGAGACACTGCCGTGCTCTGGAATACTCGCCACTAAGGAGCCAGACAACACATACATGCCTGCATTTATCCATTCGGAAGACATGGTTTGTCCTTTCTCTGAAAAGGCACTAACAGTGCCTTTATCACATAAGGTCACATGACCAAAGCGTTGCGAATCACTCACTTTGGTGAGTGCTAGAGTCCCAATCGCATCACGCTCTTCATGAAATTGAATAAGTTCGGCTAGATCAACATCACACCAGGAATCCCCATTCAGGACTAATGCGGACTGGGTGTGACGACGTGACCATGCCCAACGAATTGCACCACCCGTCCCCATCGGCTCTCGTTCTTCCGAATACCGTATCTGCAATCCAATGTTGTGACCATCGCCAAAATATTCACGAATCTTCCACTCCATATACCCCGTACACAACACAATATTTTTAAATCCCTTTTTACGTAGCATGACTAGTTGCCATTCAAGAAACGGACGACCACGAATCAACGCCATTGACTTTGGTCTATCAGACACCACTGACTGCAATCGACTGCCTTTGCCTCCACAAAGAATAATTACATCAAGAGAATGGGGCTCCGACATACTCATGATCTGTTGAGAAAACCATTTTTGAATAAGATATTCATATCTATCTGACTCACCCAAGCTTCCCAAAGACCCCTTGAAACACATCTGTAATTGGTTGTTGGGAAGGTGGAATTAATTCCATCGGCAGATGCTGACTATCAAAGTACCTCAGCTCGAGACTTTCTTCACTGCATGTTAAGTCTCCTCCACGTACAGTCCCCTCAACAACCACATCAATAATTTGCAAACCATCTGGTCGATCTGGATACCTCACTATCCGTTCTTCCGGGTTTGAATACACTCCGACTAATCGTATAATTTCAATCTCTAATCCAGTCTCTTCCTTTACCTCACGCATGGCGGTTTGAGTAATGGTTTCTCCCACTTCCAAACTTCCACCTGGTAGTCCCCACCATCCACAATCTGAACGACGTTCAAGGAGTATTTGATTACGGTCGTCCCGTATGACCACACCCACTCCAAGTCTCAATGTCGTTTTTGGACCAACAGATCGCTGGGCAAACATGTGGGGAAGTACCGGAGAGGGATCAGCCATGTTAAACATTGGCGTAGTGATTATTCCGTAATATCGTAAAACATTTTCCTAATTCACGAATGCCATCTTCTAACGACCATGTCGTGCGATACCCTGTTTCGAGGATTCTTGTATTGGACACGATGTAGTCACGCTTATCGGGATCTTCACCAACCGGTGCTTCAAGATAGACAAATTTTGGATACATATATTGAATCGCTTGACACAATTCAATTTTTGAAAGATTGGCATCATCTAACCCGAGGTTATAGGGTCGTCCCTTCATTGCATCAAAATGTTCAATTGCATAGATAAAAGCGCGCGCCACATCACGAACATGAATATAGTTCCGTTTAAAGTGTCCCTCAAAAATGGTCACGGCCCGATCATGAATTGCGCGATAGACAAAGTCGTTAACCAAAAGATCCATCCGCATTCTTGGAGACGATCCAAACACGGTGGCCAATCTAAACGTCACGCTGGCCTCTCGGTCTAGGACCACTCGTTCAGCATGAACCTTCGATTCTCCATAGAGCGTCAGCGGACGTAAGGGAGATTCCTCAGTACAGTACTGCCCGGGCTCACCAATGCCATATCCACTATTGGTCACAGGGAACAACACCATTTGTGATGGAGAAGTCAGCTTACACAGCAATTGAACTGCATCATAGTTGGTCGATTGAGCCCCAATACGATCTTGTTGACACAATGGTGCTCCCACCAGTGCGGCCAGGGGAATAAAACAATCATGATGACTGACAAGGTCATGCAAGACCTGCTCGTCTCGACAATCCCCTCGAACAATCGTAAATTTTGGATTCGCACAACATTCCATCAGAGTTGACTGCCGATAAGAAAAATTATCTAACACTGTCACGCCATATCCTTCTCCTAACAATGCGGGAACAAGAATTGATCCAATGTAGCCAGCTCCACCAGTGACAAGAATATTCATGGACATGATTGTTTCTCTTTCATTCTCCTATTTCCTCAAAACTCGGAGTGAGTCCAAAGTGGGAGTAGTGACAAGTCGTCATTGATGGCGTCTCTTTTTTTCTGTCATTCAGATTTGATACATTCATGAAACATTCGCCCAATATGACGTTTTAAACCTGGCACCTTGTCCTGAACCTTGCATGCGGTCAGTTAGCCATTTCGCAAACGATAATGCACAAGTCATTCCTGGAGAAACCATATTAAGGACATGAATGGTTCGATTCGTTGATTCAACGATTAAATCATCAACCAGATGCCCGTCGGTTCGAATCAATTGCGGATGAATACCCACTCGACTTCCGAGTGAGAGTTCCTGCATTTCCAACCCCCGTAGAACATTACAGGCCTCTCTCCAAAAATACTCGTGAGTCTGGGGATGACTGTCATCTTTCCAGGCAAGACGAAGGAGTTGGCGGTTTCGTAACAAGGCTTTCCAAACAACTTGTTGACTCGCAAATTTGGCCATAGAACTGAAACGATTATGAAAACCATTATAGGCTTCCCGATCTAAGACCGGCACCGCACTTGGCCCCACTAACACCGCTCCATGAATGGTGCGCGTGACATGAACTCCAAAAAATGGCAATGAAACATTTGAGAGTGAAGAAACGATTGAATGAAATATAGGAGGACCAGACCGCGTGACCGTAAAATAGATTCCTCGAAAGGGAACCATCAAGTACTCCCCACCAATTCCCATGGAGTGGGCCACTCGATCAGCATATAATCCGGCACAATTTACGACAAGGTCGGCCCGATATCGACCATCCCGTGTCACCACGGTCACTGCATCCGCTCGCTCCTGAATCTCCTTGACCTCTTGCCAATACAGCACGCTTCCCCCAGATCGACAGGCATCATTCGCAAGCGCCTTGGTCAAAGCTCGAGAATCAATAATGGCACCGGTTGGAGCATACAAAGCCGTGTGCCCATTTAAATGCGGTTCTTTTTTTTGTAATTTCGAAACAGGAATGAGGCTAAGGTTCGGGACACCATTACGATCACCTTGTCCCTTAAGATCTTGCAAAGCAGGAACTTGCGACTCATCAACTGCCACAACATATGTTCCCACCTGTTCAAAAGGAATATTCTGTGATTCAGCATATTTCCGAATCGCATGATTTCCCTCAACACACAAACGGGCAGTCAATGTTCCTGGCGTGGCATGAAATCCTGCATGAACAATCCCACTATTTCGACCACTCGTATGCAAACCCACATCAGGTTCTTTTTCTAACAGCAGGACCTTACAGCGTTGAAAGGCTAGACTTCTCGCCACAGCGCAGCCAACGACACCTCCTCCAATAATAATGACATCATACGATTGTTCCATCATCCCGTTTTCAGGGGTTCAATATATATGCCATTTCACAATCTAACGAACAAGAGGTTTTAAGTAGACAATCCATCTCACCTGACAAGATGGTTTGCCGATCGGCAAAAATTACCTAGGCAGGGAGGAAATTTTGGGAAGAAGAAAGGACAGGTACATCAAAGAAACACCGAGAACTAAACATAAACAGAGGGATATGTATTTACTGAAAGGACAAAAAACCAAAAAAAACTTTTCATTAAGAAGAGGGGAGTTTAGGAGGATTCAGATTCGGATGTTTGGGAAGGGTTCGTGCTTGCTCAGTACTTGCTGACAATGCACTAATATTTTCTTGGCGGACGGCTTCATAGAGCTCTTCTCGTAACACACGCATTTCTGTGGGGCATTCTATCCCTAATCGAACTTGCCCACCCTTCACTTGCACGAGAACTATCCGAATATCCTCGCCAATACGAATGGCTTCATCTTTTTTTCTTGTAAGTATCAGCATAGCCGTCCGTGGCGATTCTCGTATTCAATAATAACTATATTCAATACCGCTGGACAAAGTAATTATGAGGCTTTCACAACCTCTTGTTCACACACCGTTTCTTTTTGAGGTGATTCTGTCACTTCGGCGAATAGGGGAACTTGTAATGGAATAGACTCATGCAGAATAATTTGCTTAGCAACCCGAGTCCGTAAATTCACCACAATTGGTGCTCGTAAATTTGCCGTCGCCTGGTCAGGCCTGTTCGCAGGAATACTTACAGTAACGACAATCTCGACCTGATCATCTGGCAATATGCTCAGATCTTTCACATTTTCTTCTGTGAGCTGTGCATGGAAGTCAGACTCGATAAAATCAGCTCGTACAATGATGACAGCCAAAGATGCTTCGTCGAGAGATTGAAGCCATTGGTACCCAGAATTTTGCTCAACATCAAAGACGACATAGCGAGTATGCCGAGGGAGACCAACGAGCCCAGCGGGAAACGTAATAATCGCATCCTCAGATATTTCAAGTTCCCCAAAACGACTCGTGGAAATTTTCATGGCGTTCCCTTATTTCCCAATGATCATAACATGCATTCGTGACGCTTCCCATCTATCCTTGAAACAGATCTCGTATTCATTACTATCGGTTCTTTTTCACAAAGGTTAAGCCTAACATTAGTTGGAAACCACGTTTTTGCGAATTCGTTCGACCTTCATCATTCCAGGCCAAAAATAGACAAGAGATTATCGATAACCAGAGGCATGAATTCCACGGCCTTACAAAAAATCACTTTCATTTAATAACTGACAGACAGACTATTGTGATGAAGGCACAACACATCTCGCACTGCCTGACGTAACTGCTGAGGCTCGATTGGTAAACTACGAAACATGTCAAGTTGAAATTCATCACAGATCTGTTCCGCTTCGGTGATGGAATAATCGGAAGATAAACCCAACACTGGCATATAGTGCTCACTCTTTTTTCCCATATCTTGAATATTTTTATGGAAAATCCACCAATCATTCTCTCGTAATGGAAGTCCAAGCACGATCCCGACAATATCATCACGGGACTCGAACGCATCGAGTGAATCGGAAGGATGTGCAAAGAGCAGCAGTTCATCATGATCATATTCCAAGAGAGTGGACAGTAAAGATCGTTGAAGCGGATCTGAGTCAATGAGCATAAGGCAGGACATTAGGATTCTGGCCTCGCGACGAGAAGAGGCTTAGATTTGCATTCCTTCTCATACTCCAAATATTCCACACCATCTCGACCATTCCCCTTCACCAAATACAAGGCGCTATCAGCCGTACCAATTAGGGCGCGAACATCACCGACAAACGGATTCATCCACGTCGTGACGCCTTGACTGACTGTAATTTGAATGGAAGATCCAGGAATAGTAATTGGTTCGTCCGAGAGAGAAGCTTGAAGACGCTCTGCCTGCTTGATAGCTGTCGAAACATCGCTCCCGGGTAGGACAATGAGGAATTCTTCACCCCCATATCGTCCAATGGCATCATACGATCGTAAACATTCATGAAACCGTCGAGTGACTTCGACAAGAACATAATCACCAGCTAAATGACCATGAGTATCATTCACTCGTTTAAAATCATCAAGGTCAGCCATAATCAAACTTAAAGGAAGATTTTCACGTTCAGCTCGATTTAACTCACGATGAAGATGTTCAAGAATCGCTCCATGATTCAATGTCTGTGTTAATGGATCTTGCATGGCTTGAACTCGAAGCGTCTCTCGAGCCGTAATCAACTCAGCCTGTAAATCAACAATACGCTTCCCAGAACGAAGACGAGCCTCGAGTTCTCCTAGATGAAAAGGTTTACATAAATAATCATCAGCTCCCGCTTCGAGTCCAGCTATTAAATCTTTTGTCTCATCTTTTCCTGTTAACAAAATCACATATACATAGGGATTTGGTGATTGCGCTCGAAGCTTCTGACAGACCTGCAAACCATCTAACTCAGGCATCATCCAATCAAGAATCGCAATTTGTGGAGCCTGATCTGATTGCAAAATCTTCCATGCTTCCCCTCCATCACTGCAAGTCACCACCTCATGGCCCCATTGACGCAAACGGTACACAACCATATGCAGAGTTAAGGGATCATCATCAGCAACTAATACACGCATATCACAACTTCCCTACAAGAGTCCTTGAAAATATAGAAACAAAAGTGAAATCCACCGTACACAGATTGAAGGAAAATTTTTGGCAATATTTCAATATAACGGACACGAGATAAACGGAACACCGACACACAAAAATCCACAAAATTAGGAACAGGATTCCTCTATGGATGTATCGGAAATTGTGCGGTAAATCTAAAGGACAAGATAAGGGGACCGACTAAAACGGAAAGAAACTAACGAAGAAAATTCAGTAGAGTTGTTTCATATTGCCGAGCCAAGACCGATAGGGAAGCTTCCAGGTTCACTTGGAAGGAAGCCAGTTCGGATGCCACCTTTGCAATGTCTGTATCTTCAAACTCTGAGCGAAGAGCATCGACATTCACCTTCACCAGACTGAGGCTATCTTTTACTGTATCTAAACGATTTACCCGAGAACCGACATCCGCTCGAGCATTTGTTACTTGAGTTAATCCATTATCTAAATTGGCAAGTGCCGTAGCAATTCCATCTTGGTCATTCGTCGCCAAGGCTTGATGAAAGTCTTGAAATGCCGTGAAGAGATTGACGGTCGGCCCAGAGAATACTTGACTCCCAGAGATATTCGTACTCACGGTTTTGCCATCGCCAATCTCAATCGCAATTGCGTTCGCATCGCCTTGATAGGTATATCCCGCTCGCGTATAAAAGACATCTCCGGTCGCTGGCGTTCCGCTAATCGTCGCCGTCAGCCCATCAAAACTGAGCGGGCTACCTGCTCCGGATGTTTCTGTTTCCCCTGTGGTCAGATTCAATACATCATAATTCGTTCCGTTGAACTGAATTTCATAGAGGTTAGGTTCTAACGCCGCAGCCGACGCCACCACCGTACTGATTCCTCCAGTACCGGTATTATTGACACCAACCGATGAGGTGGCCGTTCCCAATACATAAGGATCAGTTTGAGTTTCATGGCCAGCGAAAATAGACCGCCCATTGAGTTGGGTATTGGCTAATCCAGAAAGTGATTGAAATAACTGATTCACTTCCTTCCCGATATTCGACCGCTCAACCGCGGAGTTGGTCGCATTGGCTGCCTGAACCGCTAATTCTCTTGCACGAATCAAGGTATTGCTGACTGCCCCAAATGTGCTACCCGAAACAGTTAAGCGTGCCACCGCTTCATTCACAGAAAAGAGTCGTCGATCTGTAGTCTGGATAACATTTTTAAACTGGCTGATACGCTCAGCTGCGGCTGGATCATCAGACGGACGATTCACTCGTTTACCAGAAGAAATCTGTTCTTGTCGTTCAAATATTTGGCGCCGGGAATTTTGAACATCACTCAACAATGTAGCGACCTGCTGACGATCTGTTACTTTCATGAATAACTCTCAGGAACAATTTTGTTATGCATAGACACTATCGACCTCCCAAAGACCTACCTTCCTAAAGATAGAACAGTTTGCAATAGATCATCTGCGACGGTAATTAAACGGGCTGAGGCCTCAAACGCTCGCTGAAAACTCAAGAGACTCGTTAATTCTTCATCTAAGGAAACACCAGATACCCCCTCACGAAACGTCTCAACTTGTTCGGTTTCTGCTGTTTTAGCGAGCAAAGATAAGCTGACCTCGCGAGAAGCACTCCCAACATTTCCTGCTGTAATCGTGTGGTAATCGTTCAACGTGACGTCTCCCAACGTCGCTTGTCTCGTCGTGTGGATATCTATAAGCGCGAGGGCATTGAGGTTATTTCCAGGAATTCCCCCCGCGGTTGATGACGCTGCGATATCATCCGTATCCGTAAGTGCCACCGAAAAATCGGCAGCTGCCCCTTTATGCGCACTCGCCGTAAACACATCACCTGCGGCAGGCGCGCCCGTATTGTCTGTAATCACCACTGTGAGACCATCAAACACTATATTATTGCCAGACGTATAGGTTTGAGCACTTAATACAGTCGTACCATTCGTCGTATCGAGGACATTAAACGTCGTCGCATTAGTAAAGGCAATTTGATAATTATTCAGTGTGAGAGAACTCGCAGTTGAGATTGAAGCGGATGTTCCCTCTGCTCCACCGGTATTCCCCGCATGTGCCAAAGGAGCCTCAGGACTGAGCGCGGCAAAGAAGGCATTTCCCGTATCCCCATCTAAGTCATACCCAGCTTCATGCTGTTGATTATATTCATTTACCAGAGCCGCGACGTTTCGATCCAATCGATCTTGAAACCCTGTAATATCGGTATCTCGAAGCGTGAGGAGCCCATTAACCCGTCCATCATGAATTCGTGGAGTGATAACAAATTCCGTCCCATCACTTCGCACAAACGCCACATCATTTAATGGTGGATTATCTGGATCCGGAGATTGAACAAGCGAATTGGCTGTATTGCCTCCGACAAGCATTTGCCCACCCACCATAATGGCCAACCCATCCCGCCCTTCCAATGGGGTGACATCAATCAGCTCAGACATCTCATTGACTCGGAGTTGCCGTTGATCTCTGAGATCATGAGCCGCGCCGCCACTCGCCTCGGCATGAAAAATCGAATCATTCAATGTGGCAATTCCGGTCGCCAAGCTATTGATCGTGGTGAGATGTCGTTGAATCTCCCCGTCCGCATCTCTACGAATTTGAACTAATCCTCCAGCGATGCGATTGATCTCATCACTCAACGAATTTCCTTTCCCAAGAAGCACCGTCCGCTGTACCGTCCCTTCTGGATTGGTGGCCACATCCCGAACAGCATTAAAAAACTCTGTCAACCCACGAGCAATCCCACTATTCTCCGTCTCAGTAAATACACCATCAGCTTGCACCAGATAACTATTACGTGCGTCAAGGCGGCCGACATCTTCCTTGAGTTTGGAAATTTGTTTTTCTAAAAAGACATCAACGTTACGTCGAATCTCACCAACTCGAACACCAGATGCCTCCTGCCCATTCGCTGGAGTGGCGGCTTCAAGAATAACGCTCTGACGGGAATAACCTTTAGTTTCAATATTGCTAATATTATGAGATGTCGTTGCTAAACCTTGCTGATGTGCACGAATACCCGATCGACCAATTTCAAATAAATGTCCAATCCCTGCCATTCTCGGTTATCCTTGTACATTCAATGACGTCGGAACACTGGGAGTCGACATCTGCCCTGACTTCCCATAGACCGGCTGCAATCCCAAACCTTCCTGTACCACCTTCATAGCTTCTCTCACCACATGAATTCCCCGACTCAACAATCCTGAATTGCGATCACTGAATTCCTTCACTTCCGCACCGATCGACATTAACTCGCTCAAGACATGTTTCGCAGGAAGCGCAAGCGGCAATTTAGACTGGAGCAACCATTTCAATGACACATCCTGCACTCGATTCCCACTCAAGACCCTGCCGCAAGCCACCCGATCGTTTTCTAACTTGGTAATTGAAGCCAATAGGGTTTCCTTTTGATCGGCAATATGAACAAGGCGCTGATAATTGAGCGTTCGTAACACGGTCCACTCCTCCTTGAGTAATTCGAGAAGTTTTCCATAGGCTTGGCATTCTTCGCGCAGCAGTTGGGACAGTTGTTGCCAATGATGCTCATGGGTCATGAGACTACACCTTTCATCTGGTGAGCTTAGGAAACAGCAATGGTATTGAGTATCGTGTCGCGCGAGAGGACATCAGCAACCTGTTCCGCATTTGCCAGAGACTGTTGCTGCTTCAGCGCATCTCTAATGGTCTCAACACGATCAACCCGAACGTCAGGCTCACGACTGATTTTACTCGTCACCTCCCTCACCTCCTTGGCAAAGGCTGAAAGAGCAACGTCATCTCCAGAGCGACCAATGGGACTGCTCTTGAATTGCCGCTGGTCACTGCCAACAACGGTTTTTGCTTGACTCGTCGAAAAAAGCCGACCCAGCTCTCCACTGGGGTCTAGGCTGGAAATGGTCATAGTTAACACGCCTCCTTCAATAAGACATATTTAACTATATCGGAGGTAATGAGAGAGAACTTAAGAAGATATCGTGGAACAACCCAGAATTCTTGGCAAAGAAGATGGAAAACATACAAAATGACACCTCATGAGCCATCATGCACTATCAGACAGCTCTCCTTTCACACTGCACCATCTAATTGCCTGCCCCATCATATGTGTATGAGAGAGGCTAGGGCTTTAATTGGCCTGACATTCGAGGATGAGTAGGCTCCTCAGCTAACGAAGACAGAACAAAGTCAGCGAGGCCAATGCCACCAGATTTGGCAGCACGCTTCCCAATTTCTTCATCATAAAATGAATGAAACGTTTCTCCCATAGGATTCGCTGTCATACTCCCTTTGGGAACCGTGGTTCGCATGGTCTTCATCAGATAGGAGAGAAAATAACTTTCATATTCCTCAGCGGCTTTGCGAATATTTTGAGGGTCACGAGTTTTCTGGAATTCCTGAGTGCGAGCGACATCAAGAGCTTGGATTGGGGAGATAGGGCTAGAGCCAAAGATACCATCCATTATCCCCCTCCATTCCTTTGACCGATCTCAACATTCATAGTATTTTCCCCTTCCATAATCCCCATGGCATAACTGCATTATTGTTGATCAACCGTAATCTACCGCCTTATTATTTTTAAGATCTTATATCATTTCCATATCGGCTTGAAGAGCTCCTGCGGCTTTCGCCGCAGTGAGAACAGCCACCAGATCACGTGGAGAGACCCCGATGAAATTTAATGCTTTGACTAGGTCCCCCAAGGTGACAGACTGATCTAGTTGAATCACACGTCCAGGCTCCTCTTCAACGGTAGTATCAGACTCTGGTGTGACGACAGTCTCCCCCGCGGCGTCCCCAATGAGACCAGGCGCCTCCGGCTGAGAGACATCAAACGTTGTTTTAATTTTAATGGTCAAACTCCCATGAGAAATGGCCATACTAGACAACCTGACATGCTCCCCCATCACAATGGTCCCAGTGCGCTCATTCACGATGACCTTGGCTTGCACATCCACCTTCACATCTAATCCTTCGACGGCCGAAATCAATTGCACTACTTTTCCTTTATAGGACTTTGGCATTACAACCTTCACCTGTCCCGAACTGATTGGTGAGGCCACACCAGATCCAAAATGCGTATTAATGGCTTCTGCCACACGAAGTGAGGTCGTAAAATCCGCATGTCGAATACTCAGTGAAAAGAATTCCCATTTTTCAATATTCAGCTTCACTGCTTTTTCAACGATCGCACCGCTAGGGATAATACCCCCAGACTGTTGATTTTTTGTCACCTTACTCCCACCTCCACCCGCCTCAAACCCAGATGTCGAGATTGGTCCTTGTGCCACAGCATAGACTTGCTGATTCGGTGCTTTCAGAGGCGTAAGCAACAATGTGCCCCCCTTGAGACTTTTTGCATTGGCAAGGGACGACACCTGAATATCCAATTTCATGCCAGGTCGTGCAAACGGAGGCAGCTTTGCTGTGACCATGACAGAAGCCGTATTTTTAGTCAGCAATTGAATAGGATCGACCTTCAAATTAATCCCCATGGAATTGAGCATGGAAATAATGGCCTGGGCCGTAAACTGCCCACCAACCACGGAATCTCCTGTACGATCCAGTCCAACCACTAAGCCATACCCAATCAATTGATTCTCACGAACCCCCTCAATTGAGGCAATGTCTTTAATTCGTGCCGCATCTCCAGAAAGCGGGAGCAACACACATGTCAGTACGAACAAGACGACATAAGAGATGAGATACATGCACGATTGCTTAAACATACAAGTACGTGTTCCGGTGTCCAGACTTCGCACCACCGACTCCTTACGTTGTTAAAAAGGAATAATCCAATCCAAAATCCTCACGAGCCATCCAGGACGTTGCACATCGTCCACAACCCCAAGCCCGGTATAGCCAATCTTGGCCTCTGCAATGGCAGAAGAAACGACCGTATTAGTGGTATCAAGGTCAATTCGTCGAACAATGCCCTTGAGAACCATCGTCTGCTTTTCACTATTCACTGTCACTTCTCGTTTTCCCTGAATCCGCAAGTCCCCATTCGGCAAGACTTCCGTCACACGAGTCGCAATGGTCCCAGTTAAATTGTCCTCCCGCCTGGTTGAACCCGTTCCTTCAAACTCATTCTCAGTACTTGAATCAATTCCAAGCCCTTCAGTAAAGGTTGAGGCAAAATTATTGAATCCAAAGATTGAACCACCGATGGTGTTCTTATAGGTCGATTCACGATCGGCTGTCGTACTGGCCGACTTTGATCCACTATTCTGCTCAACAATCCGAACAATCACAATGTCACCGACTCGGCTTGCGCGTCGATCTTCGAATAGATAGGCGCGACCATTGTCCTCCTGCCACAATGATCCAGTTGTTTCCGGGAGTGACAGTGGGGGCTGGACAAATGAAGAATCATCATCCTCCTCAATCGGCTTGGGGGACATGGAACATCCCGACAAGAGGATCAGCACGCAAGCCGCAGCCAAACAATTCCATTGGAACCATCTGCTGATATTCCTCAAAATTGAACCTCAACCACACCTGGAGCCAATATGGTCGCTAGCACTTCTCGGCCAGAGGTCAGGTTACTCACAAGGATCAATTCCCCCGAGAGGCCCGAAGCTTTAGCTACACCAGGGGTCTGAACAAAAAGGCCTCCACGACGGACCTCTATCATGACACGATCTCCTTTGTGCACGAGTGGAGGCACGGTCAGATAAGACGGTCGTACAGGTTGATGGGGAGGAAGGGAACGTGTAGCCTGCTTCCCAACAACTTCATCAATATGCATCGCCACATCTTGATTGAATGTTCGAAGATTCACAGGAGTTTTGACCAAATCTTTAGCATGAAGGACTTCATGAAGTTTAATCCACCGAATTGGTGTCAATACCTCGGCTCGAGCGGTCACCGAGGCCACGACACTCACGACCCGTATGGGTTGTGAGTCCACAATGAGCTGAATTCGAAAAGCTCGACGTCCCGACAATTGCCCAAAACGATCCTTATCGACATTTAGCTCTAAGGTTCCTGCAGGAATGGTGATAGGTTTCTTAGGAAATAATATTTGAAGAGTCACGGTAATACGCTCTTCATCAACACGCCTTCGAACATCATCGAGTAAGGTTCGTTGTAGTTGTTGAATAGAGACCAGCTGAGTCTTAACAGACTTCACACCAGACGTCTTGAGTGAGGAAGAACCAGCCCAGGACACTTCCCCACTGCCTACGATATTCCAGACAAACAGACCAACGATGAGAATCCAATATTTCATCACTTACCGCCTTAGATTGTTCGCAACCTGCATCATTTCATCGGATGCTTGAATGGCCTTTGAATTTAATTCATAGCTCCGCTGAGCAATGATCATATTCACCATTTCATCAGCAATGTTGACATTGGAAGTTTCGAGGAAGCCTTGTTGAATAAGGCCAAATCCTGTTGAAAACCCCGGGGTTCCTTGCTGAGCGGCTCCAGATGCCGCACTATCGATAAAAAGATTATTCCCTTGGGCAACAAGACCCGCAGGGTTATCGAATCGTACAAGTTGAATATTCCCAATCTGCGTGGAAGTCGGGACTCCAGGCAAAAGCGCCGAGACCGTCCCATCTTGACCAATATCAACTTTGAGGGCACCAGAAGGAATCGTAATCGTTGGAACTAACGTGTCGCCGTCTCCTGTGACGACATTACCCGTGGCATCTTGCTTAAACGAGCCAGAACGCGTATACATCGTCGTGCCGTCTGGGCGACTCACCTGAAACATCCCTCGGCCTTCAATCGCAATATCGAGATCATTAAACGTTTGCTTTAAGCTTCCCTGAACGAACTCTTTCGATACTGTCACTGGCCGAACACCAAGCCCTATTTGCATGCCGACAGGAAACACTCCCACCGACGAAGCACTAGATCCCGGTAATCGTTGAATTTGGTACAGTAAATCCGCAAACTCAGCGCGTCCACGCTTAAAGGCCGTGGTGTTCACGTTAGCTAAATTATGTGCGATTGTATCGATGTTCAATTGCTGAGCTGACATTCCAGTTGAAGCGGTATGCATTGCACGTATCATAATGTGAACTCCTTCAATTCATGACTCTGGCAACCGGGGCCATTCACTGGGTCATTTCGAAAACGGTAATAATGTGATGAGGCAAAAAACATAAAACACACGACAACCCTACTCGACGTTTTTTCAGATTTCCTATGACAGAATTCATCTCACACCTTCTCTAGGTCATTCTTCATTTCATGATTCATGTGCTTTTATCCTTGCACCCGCGCAACCTGTATCACCTGACTCGCTAATTCATCCATTGTTTGAATAGCTTTTTGCATTTGTTCATAGGCTCGCGTTACTTTGATCAATTCCACCAGGTCCAATCCTGGATTAATGTTTGATTTCTCCAACATACCTTGCTGGACCGTTGTATTGGGAACCGACTCGACCGTATCGGGAATCTGCCAATACAAATCACCAGCTTTAACTGGAATAGTTGATGCTGAAGGATTTTCTATACGTAATTGTCCAGCGACCACATTATTGACGCTGACGGCTCCCGTCGCATCGATCGTGATCTCCCCTGGTGGAAGTTTAATTGGACCACTAGCTCCTAGTACTGGATCTCCCAGATGCGTCACGAGTTCCCGATTGGTATTTGTTTCAAAATGGCCTCCTCGAAAATGTCGATTCCCGTCTGGGGTTTTTACGACAAAAAACCCAGGGCCACTCAGTCCCACATCCAGATCTCGATTCGTTTGCACTAAGGCTCCTTGACTCGTTTCCGGGAGAATACTTCCCACGCGTGGGAAAAGATCCATTCCTGCCGCTGACCTTCCAGCCATTGCCCCGAGAATGGTTTCAAAGACAGGCTTATCTTTTTTATATCCAGTTGTATTCACATTCCCAATATTATGAGAAAGGACTTCCAACCGACGCTCAAATGAAATGGCTCCAGCCAGAGGGGGATAAATGCCACGATTCATACAACTCTCCTCAATTATCAGATGACTGCATGCAAAAGAAAAGCAATGGACATGCCAATGAGGGGAAATGGACAAAAATGAATAGCAATAGGGAATAGTAGAGGGGAAACGAACTCAACACTCAATGAAATGAGAAAGGAGGGTTATCGGGCAGGAAGATATTGCCATGAACAAAGAAGAATTTTCCTACCCACATTCATTACATCGTAATTCAAGCATATTCTGCCCATGTTTGCATGGAAGAATTTACAGAGTTCATCTATAACATTGATGCAGAACACTCCAAATCACATCAGAGGTCGGCATCATGTAATCGTTCCTAGAATATAAGAACAGATCATTATAAACTTAACAGACTCGTCAGAAAATTGAGGACCTAAATATTCTATAAATCTAAGTAAGGATTTCGTTCAACTGGAGGGGCATGCTCGTGGCGAAGGATAATAATTTCAACTCGACGATTTGCAGATCGCCCTTTTTTTGTGTCATTGGATTCGAGAGGGCGATATCCGGCAAAACTTGTTGCAGAAAATCGCTTAGGATCTAACTGATGGGTTTCCGTAAAAAATCTCACAAGAATACTGGCTCGGGAAGCAGATAGTTCCCAATTTGATGGAAAAGCCCCGGACCGAATCGGCTGAGAGTCCGAATGACCTTCAACGGCAATATAATTGGGCAGCCCCTTCACAAGACCGGTAATCAATTCTAAAAACTCTTTGACTTCTGGTCGTAATGTCGCACTGCCACTACTAAACAACGCATCATCAGAGACTCGGATATTCAAGCCACGGGCTTCAGACTTCACTGACACCCCTTTGGGAATGTTAGCGGCCTGTATCGCATTGGTTATTTTCACAAAAGCCCGTACATTTTTTATCACTTTCGGCTGTTCAGTATTCTGAGCTTTCTTTCGATTTTGAATCGGCAGTTTGATCAACGAGACCTCACCCAAGGGCTTGTGATTACTAAACGCACTCACCATCGACTCACTCACTGTCTTATATTTCCCCTCATTTACTGAAGATACTGCATACATCACAACAAAAAACGCAAAAAGCAAGGTAATAAAGTCGGCATACGACACCAACCAACGCTCATGATTTTCATGTTCCTCGTGCTTTTGCTTCAAGGGTTCACTTCACTACTATTTGGTGAGATTATGAATTATTACGACTTTTTCTGCTCTGATTCAGGAAGAAAACCACTCAATTTCTCTTCAATCATACGGGGGTTTTCACCTTGCGCCACTGAAACCAAACCTTCAATCACCATCAATTTCCCCACAATCAGTTCTTTGGCCTTCAACTTGATTTTTCCCCCAAAGGGAAGAAAGAATAAATTTGCACCTCCAACTCCATAAATTGTCGCCACAAATGCCACGGCAATCCCACCCCCCAACGATGAAGGATCTGCTAAATTTTCCATAACGTGAATAAGGCCCATCACCGCACCAAGAATTCCAACCGTTGGCGCATAACTTCCAAATGCTTCCCACACTTTCCCCGCTAACGTATATTCTTCTTCAAACATCCCCACTTCAACCTCTAAAATTTCACGTATTTTTGGAGGTTCCATTCCGTCAACTACTAGCTGGACACCTTTGGCTAATAAAGGGTCACTGATACCTTTGATTTGACCTTCGAGAGCTAACAACCCTTGTTTACGACTAATATTTGACAACCCCACGATCTTCGCAATCGTACCCTTGAGATCCACCGAGACATTCCCAAAAACCATCCCAATACAACCCATGGCTTTCATGAAAATCGCCATTGGGTAATTAATCATCACCGCCCCCAATGTCCCACCAAACACAATCAACGCGGCAGTAGGCTGAACGATTGAACTGATATGGCCACCCTCCAAGACTTGTCCACCCAAGATAGCTCCGGCAGCAATCACGAGCCCTAAAACTGTCAGAAGATCCATAACATCCTATCCCGTGATACTAAATTCAGACTGCAACGCCAAGAAGCTGCCCAAGATCTAGCAGCATTAAGAGACGCCCCTTCACTCGACCAATCCCACGATGAAACTCTGCGCTTCCACCTCGTCCAGTAATCGGAGGTGACTCAATAAGACTTTCAGGCAATCGAAGAACCTCTTCCACAGAGTCAACAATAAATCCAAGTACTGTTTTTTCAAATTCTACGACGATAATTCTTGTCTCTTTTGTTCGATCAGCAGATGGAAGGCCAAATCGAGAGCGTAAATCGAGAATAGGAATAACTTTGCCCCGTAGATTAATAACGCCTTCAACAAAATACGGAGCATTCGGCACGGGTGTGAGTTCGACCATTCGTATAATTTCTTGCACACCAAGAATATCTATGGCGAATTCTTCATCTCCAACATGGAAACTTACTAATTGAAGTACATTCCCAGGTTCACCATCCAAATCATCCAAGGTCACATTTTCTTGTGTCAGGCTATCACTCATTCATTAAACCTCCGTAGCTCATCAAAAGACATCAACATCCCTCAATGAACATTCAACTTTATCTATTTCATGACGACACAACGCACGATTTTTTCACCTGTTAATTTCGATGGCAGTCTATGCCTATAAGAAATATCGTTCGTCTTCTTGATCAATAATTCAAATCCTTCAGCTTCTGCTCCTCCAGCCCGCCCTTGAGGCACCCCTCTTCGCACAGAATTAATGAATTAAAAAGAAAGGAAACACAACATGCGAAAACGTATCCTTGAAAGCTTTTCAATTGCTCTGATAGGCTTCTTGACAGCACAAATATCTACACATACAGATTGGAATTTGCCATGAATCGTCACCCAAGCACAGAAGCCGAACGTCTCATGCTCGATGCAAAAAAAGCAATCCTTCAAGAACAACATCGTCGTTTTCAAGAAATGCAAAAAGACGGACGATGGGATGATGCGATGAAACAACTCCATGTAACTCTTTCCTGTGCAGCAGACCTCCTCAAAGACTCTGTGACCGTTCTCGAGCGTACCGTTAGCCAGCACAAAAATAATGAGGCAAACACTCTACCTGAGTCATTACTTCCACCTGACTCAAATCAGCCATAAACCCGCTCAATGGGGTGACGAACTTAGGAGCCTGAGAACTTTCCCCTAGACCCGGAATGTGTTCACCAATGCTTGTAAGTCCGTCGCCAGCACACTGAGGTCATGGCTGGCTTTCGCAGACTCAGAGACACCTCCAGACGCCTCCCTCGAACTCTGTGTCACCGCCTCAAGATCACTTGCAATTTGGCGAGTGGCCGTGGACTGCTCTTCTGCCGCATCGGCAATCTGTTGGATCATTGAAGTGGTTTGATTCACCATGGTCTGAATCTTTTCGAGAGCATCTCCTGTTTTATTTGCCAATTCGACACCACCCATCACTCGCTGCGTACCATCCTCCATCGAGGAAACTGCACTTTTCGTATCCTGCTGAATCTGTCGAATCATGTCACCAATTTCTTTGGTGGCCTTCGTCGTTCTCTCTGCCAGTTTTCTCACTTCATCCGCCACCACAGCGAAACCACGACCTTGCTCACCTGCCCTCGCTGCTTCAATCGCGGCATTTAATGCCAGAAGGTTCGTCTGATCCGCAATATCTTCAATCGTCCGCACAATCTCCCCAATTTGATCAGATGATTTCCCAAGTGTGGTAATAATATTGGCAGATTGCCCAACCGCATCAGACACCTGCTGCATTCCAGCCACGGTCTGAGTCATCACTTCATGCCCTGACTTCGCCGTATCAGAGGTATCCTGGGCGATACGAGCCGCCTCCGTGGAGTTTCTGGCGACTTCACTGGCAGTCATAGTCATCTCTTCAACGGCAGAAGCAGACTGCAGCATTCTCGAGTTTTGCCCCTCTGTACTCTGTGAAATTTCATCAGATGTCGCGGATAACTCTGCAGCAGAAGAGGCAATACGATTCGTCGCCTCTAACACTTGGATCATTGATTTTTGAATTTTTTCAATGAAGAGATTAAAGTATCGACCTAATTCACCAATTTCATCATCATGCTCAACAGGTACCCGCCTGGTTAAATCTCCTTGCCCTTGAGCAATGTTTCGTGCAATGCTCGTGAAACTTTCTAAAGGGGTCAATACAAATTTTTGAATCAATATGTAGACGAGGACTAAGCAGGTAATAATGATTGCCGCCATGAGACCACCAGTTTGCATAAGCGAGGTCATCATTCCGTCTCTCGCAGAGGTCATCGGCATCGACACAGACAGCAGCCCAATGACATCACCGACCTGTTTTCCTATATGACAACTGACACATGCAGGCACTGATGCAACATCAGCACTCGCCCGACGATAGGTCAACACGCCATTGAGCATTTCTTCTGAGGAATATGAATTCTCACCACTTGAAATAGCTTGTAGTGCCCGTTGCTCAAAATCGTCCTTAATAGCATTGTCTGGATTCATTGGGGTCTCGCTTAGTAAGCGCGCCTGAAAAATATCTCGCTCACCTAACATCTTTCCTATTTCTTGAGTCGCGGTTGCAGGAAATGGAATAGCGAGCGGATCGGTACTATGTTCGCGTGCGACCACAACCTCAGCTCCAACCGTAGACTTCTTTAATTTCCCTACATAGTTTTTCGCAATATAGGCACGTGTCACTTCAACCTGTGCCTGAATCATTTCCCCCTGACTTTCTAGTAAAGCATGCAATCGGCTCTGCTCTTGATTGAAAAGAAAAAGGAGACTTACTGTAATCATGACAGCAGCGATAATTCCAAGTGACACAATCATTTTCATCCCAATCTTTAAGCTCTTCATCAACGAGGTCCTTTCATGGAGAGAAATAGCACATAGAATCAATGACGATTATCGTAGTAATTGAAAACGACCTAAGGATGTCTGTAAATCAGAAGCCATCTGAGCAAGATCACTCGTCGCAGACGCGACTTGACCGACGCTATTCTCATTCTTATGGCTCAAACTGGCAACAGTTTGAATACTCTGGGCAATTTGCCCCGTTACCTGAGACTGCTCTTCAGTTGACCCAGCAATTTGGTTAATCATATTGGCCACGCGCTGCACGCCATAAACTATTTCCTCTAGCCTCTGACCAGCAGTTTGCGCCAACTGCATACCATTTTTTACTTCTGAGGTTCCAGCCTCCATTGATTGAACCGCATCAATCGTCCCAGCTTGCACGGTTTCAATCACTCCAGTAATTTCTTTGGTCGCTTTACTCGTTCGTTCCGCTAGCTTTCTGACCTCATCAGCCACCACAGCAAATCCACGACCTTGCTCCCCAGCACGAGCCGCTTCAATGGCTGCATTCAAGGCCAGCAAGTTTGTTTGGTCTGCAATGTCTTCAATGACACGAATAATTTCACCGATTTCCTGAGAATATTGCCCCAGCGCATTGATTCGATCAGCCGATGTCTGCATCGTTGAACTGACCAGCTCCATTCCGCTAATGGACCGAGCAACAACTTCTCCCCCTTTGACCGCCGACTGATTAACTTCGTGAGCTGTCTCTGACAACTCTTGAGTATGCTGGACCATTTTCCCTGCCATCGCAGACATGTCATCAACTGCTGTGGCAACTCGAGTCGCTTGACATGACTGCTCCTGACTAGTCCGAGAAACCTCCCTCCCATTCGATGAAAGTTCTTCAGAAGAAGAAGCGACTGTTTGCACGACTTGTTCAATCTCCTTCAACATGATGGTGAGCCGATCTAAAAACTCATTGAACGCTATACCCATTTGTCCTAATTCATCATTTGTAGATACCGGCACACGTTGAGTCAGATCATTTTGAGCCGCTCGTCCGGCAATGTCCATAACCGGTTTCAATCGCTTCACAACCTTTCGCCCTGCAAAAACTCCTAGAGGAAAGATCAACCCCACACAAATGAAAACCGCCATCATCAATGTCTGATGAATATCATAGGCTTGTGCATAGGCTTCGGAAAACGGCACTCGAACCAACACAGCCCAATTCATACCAGCGAATCCAAGAGCTCCTTTTAAATGCGTATATCCTACAAGTTGCCAAGTCTGTTTTCGTATATGTATCGACTCAATTGATCCGGTTTTTCCAGCAATTGCCTCTCTTGCTGCGACAAACCCTTCGTTTACTAGATTAAACTTCAACACTACATCCATATCGTTCAGCACATCTTGCGTCTGCTGGCCTATGGGGTCATAGTCGATAATGACTCTTCCTTGGGCATCCAACATCGTCAATTCAGCATTGGGGGCACCTGTTATTTTAAGTTCTCGATAGCCTTGCTGAATAAAGTCTTCGACTAAAGAAAATTTTGCACGATTTGTCCAATATCCAATCACGTCCTCGTCTTGATACACTCGAGAAGAAAACCCCAACGTTAAGCCAGAGCTATCCGGATAAGCCAACTTGACATCTTCGTCAACATGCACATCTTCAACATATGTTCCGGTTAACGTATCATTACCTTTTTCAGTAAATGGCATTGTTGTCGTATAGGTATCTTTTTCTAATGCGATAAACCATGGAGCGTTTCGATAATTTTTCTTGTACAAATGTGTTGTCTGGATCTCTTCCCCATTTGCGTTGCGAGAATTGACTGCAATGACATCTCCCTGTAAATCCACCATGATCGACAGTGAATAAATTCCATAAGTTTTATTGTACCCATTCATGACCTTGACGATTTCATTGCTCTTCTCGCCTGCCTGATACCACTGAGAGCGTTCCTGAACTATGCGATTTTGAGCAAACGCCTGAACATCTCCGTAACGTTCAAAGAGATTACGGTCAATTTTGTCGGCAATGGCTTGGGCCTGACTCGATAAACGATTGCCAACCGACTTCTGAATTTCATAAGTCGCGTAGACTCCAATGAATGCAATGACACCCATCGGCACAACCGCAAAGATCACGAGAAGAGTCACCAACTTTGGAGTTAATCCCCATCTGAATTTTTGTTTAACAGAATTCGTCATGAGGTGTTGTTATTCCAGAAACGGTACAAGGTTACGGAGTCGCATTCGCAATGTGTTGAATTAACTTCTGTCGAAGAACTTTGGGATCGAACTTTGTCACAAAATCAGTCACCCCAACCGACTTACCTTTTTCAATATTACAACTTCCCGACAATGAAGAATGCATCAGAATAGGGAGCTTGGCAAAACGCGCATCTTCGCGAAGATGTTTCGTAAGAGAAAATCCATCCATTTCAGGCATTTCAATATCAGTCAATAAACCATCAATATATGTTGACAGTGGCTGACCTGTACTTTCTGAATCTTGAGCATAAAATCGTAAGCGTTTAAGCGCCTCTTTCCCTGTACACGTTTCCTCCCATATCACCCCTAACCGATCAAGAGTCTTGGCGATTTGCTTTCGCGCGACGATGGAATCATCGGCAATGAGCATTCGTTTCCCTGCTAGACCGGCATACGGATCAATACCGACAAATGTTTCTTCATCAGATTTGGGATGCAATTCAGCTAAGACTTTCTCAACATCAAGAATCAACACCATACGGCCATCATCGAGTTTCGTGACGGCTGTCACGGAACCTTGTCGGCTCGATTGAACCATAGGGGGTGGGATATGAATTCGCTCCCAAGACATCCGAATAATTCGATCGACACCTGAGACTAAGAAGCCCTGTTTTCTTTCGTTATATTCCGTAATAATCAATTTCGCGCCATCATGATTCACTGGCCCTAATCCAATTGATTGCTTCAAGTCCACAAGTGCAATATTTTCACCTCGGAGATTCACAATGCCAAGAACCCGTGGATCTGAGTCTGGAATTATCGTCACCGGAGGAAGTTTCATCACTTCGCGAATCTTGAATACATTAAGTCCATAGATCTCTTCGGTTCCAAGATGGAACATGAGTAATTCCATCTTGTTGGCGCCGGCTAATCCGGTCCGTTGATCTATTTCTGTCATCAAATTCGACATCGTCAATACTCCCTTAAAAGCCAGAAATGAAAAATGGAAATGATAGATCAGACAATTATCTGCTACCGCTTCGATTCCCGTGCTTTTCTTTACTTACTACGTTTCACGTTGCACCTCACTCTGAACTATCCCATCATAGCCATCGAGGCTCCCCGTACCTCTGCGACAAGATCAGCCATATCCAATATCAGAACAACTTTTCCGTCACCGGTAATAGTCGCTCCTGCCACACCAGTTACCTCGGCAAGGAAATCCCCAAGTGACTTGATCACAACTTCTTCTTGTGCCTTGAGACGATCGACGACAACTCCAAAATGACGTTCCCCAATTGCCACAACGACGACATAACATTCTTCCATTGAGGAATTGACAGGTATTTGAAATTTGTCTGAAAGATGAAGAAGAGGAAGAATACGTTCCCGAAGATTTAATACGGCTTGTCCATTAATTGTTTTGATGTCTTCTTTTTTCACTTTGACGGCTTCCACGACTGAAGCCAATGGAATGGCAAAAGTGCAGCATTCAACTTCCACCATTAAGGCTTGAATAATGGCAACCGTCAATGGCAACTTAATGGTGACACGGCTACCATGCCCAGGCTCAGAATCTAACTCAATACTTCCGTTCATACGGCTAATATTCGTCCGAACCACATCCATTCCAACGCCACGTCCAGATAAATCACTGACGACATCAGCCGTGCTAAAACCCGGCAAGAAAATGAGGTTCATCATTTCTCGAGGACCCATCGTTGCCAAATCTGATTCACTCACCAACCCTTTTTCAAGCGCCTTGGCCTTAATCTTCTCAACTTGTAGTCCACGTCCATCATCTTCAATGCGAATGACAATACTATTGCCTTCTTGTGAAGCGGTCAGTCGAACATACCCCTCCACCCCTTTGCCACTCTTCTGTCTCTCTTCAACGGTTTCTAAGCCATGATCCATAGAGTTTCTGACTAAATGTACGAGTGGATCACCAAGTTCATCGGCTACAGATTTGTCGACTTCTGTATCTTCTCCAAGTAGATCCAAACGTACTTGCTTCCCAAGTTTGTTCGACACATCACGAACGAGCCGAGGAAACTTGGCAAAAACTTTTCGGATAGGTACCATACGTGTCTTCATGACCGCGAGTTGAAGATCGGAGGTCACAAGATTCAGCTGTGCTAACGTAACTCCTAATTCACGAACGTGAGGTTCATTTTCATATTGCTCTTCGAGCCCAAATCCCAGCTTCATCAGACGATTTCGTCCCAAAACCAATTCCCCGACCAAATTCATGACATGATCCAACCGACGTGTTTCGACTCGTACTGTTTGGTCTTCTTCTTTCCCTAACCCAGTCTTCGTAGAAGCAGGCTTCGCGGCTTGCATCGTTCGACTTGCGGCATCTTTCATTTTACCAAGCATAGATGAGAGATCATTTTGTGATTCTGCTTCTGGAGAATCAGGAACAGTTGCCTCCTCGACGGGAATTGTCTCAGTGACAATCGTCTCAACAGGAGTGGACTCATCTAATGTGGATAGATTCGTATCATCCACGACATCAGAGGGAGAAGGATCATTAGGTTTTTCACTGACTTCTGCCTCCTGTGTGTCAGGAGCGGCTTCGACTGCCTGGCCACCAGCGCCTAAAACATCCGCACTTTCCATCGTTAATGTGAGCTTCGTGACAATAGCACTCGTTTCAACGTGGGTATCTTCTCCCGTATCTCGTATATCTTCTTGTAATAGCTTGACCGCATCAACAGCTTCAAGAATGATGTCAATGATGAATGGAGAGACAGACATTTCTCCTTGACGAAGTTTGTTCAGCAGACTCTCGCCCTGATGAGCTACTTCAACTAAATTCGTAAATCCAAGAAATCCCGCAGACCCTTTCATGCTATGCATCGCCCGAAAAATTTCATTTAACAGTTCAGCATTATTGGGATCGGACTCCAACTGGACGAAATGCTGATCGAGCGCTTCCAACATTTCTGTGCCTTCAGCCAGAAAATCATTTAAAATTTCTTTCATCTCATCATTCATGAAGGACTCCGTCTGGTCTAGAGAAAAGGGAGTATGAAAGGTACAGGTCAACAGACATGAAGAGTAATGTGGTATAGGACAGACTCATCACTTTGACCTTTTCAGTACAGTTAATTAAATCCGAATTCTGAAAGAATGTCGTCGACAAGATCTTGCTTAATCGCCGTATTCTTTGATGCTTCAAGCTCTTTCAACATTTCATAGCCACGCCCCTCCTTCTTGGCTTGCACGTTCTTCTTTTGCAAACCAAAAACGATGACTAATTTTAAGAGTTTATGCTGGACCTCATCCAGTACGGTAACGAGTTTGGCCACGCGTTGAGCCACGATATCTTGATACCCTAGGGCTACGGTCATGTTAGTGATACGTGTTTCATCCGCATCCACGAGCTTGACGATCATGCTGATTTGGGACGCAAGCTCATCACCTGACATCGTGGACATATTGTTCAAGAGTGCTTTGATCTGCTTATGATTGTCAGTCATCTCTTCCGTCAGCGACATCACTTGGTGTGTCCCCTCTTCAGTGATTTTCGCTAACTCTGCTAAATGAGCTATGGCATCGGGCAATTGGTCAGATGTCGAGGCCACAGGACCTTCCATTTCACCAATTGCCTGACTCATCATCTCCACATATTTGGTAAGCTCTTCCACTTGATCAGCAATTACCTGATCCGACTCTTCGACAACCGGCTTATCAGACTCTTCATAGCTTCGATCGATCAACATTCAGCTCTCCTTTATTCACGAAGACAGCAACAATTGGCAGAGGGAGTCAGTCTGTCAACTTTATTTTTTAGCGAATATTTTCTCGAGTTTCTCTTGAAGTGCTTCTGCGGTGAATGGCTTGACCACATAGTTACTCACCCCAGCTTGCACGGCCTCGATAATATTTTCTTTTTGAGCTTCTGCCGTGACCATGAGAAAGGGAAGCGCCTTCAGGTCTGCATCGGCACGCACATTTCGAAGAAGTTCAATGCCTGGCATAACGGGCATGTTCCAATCAGAGACGACAAGACCAAATCCTCCAACCTTTAATTTGGTGAGGGCATCTTGACCATTTTCAGCCTCGGAGATATCTGAATATCCCAGCTGCTTAAGCACAGTTTTCACAATACGACGCATTGTTGACATATCATCGACCACTAACACCTTTAAACTTGTGTCCAACATGGCTTGTAACCTCCTTCGTTAACTCCAGCCCCCAACCCATCCGTCATAACATAATAAATTTGACCCATGTCTGGACCAACTCATTGTTATGCGGCATCTCTTTCTTGAAACATTCATGATGTATAAAAAGAACAATAGTCCCTCATACTGTCTGTTCGGTAAACCTGATACAAATCCTAATACCTTAAGAGCACTCACATACAAAATATAACCATACTGTTGAAAATTGAAGCATGAGAGACCCCAATCACCCATGTAGAACCAGAGGTTCATGCACCTCAACAGATTTCCGGTTCAATGACTACGAGGCGAATGACATCTCCTCTTTGTAGTACACCATCGTTCGGTCCCACCGTATTGGACGAAACTCATTCTTTACCTGAGAAAGTGTCTCGGAAAACCCAATCATGAATGCGCTATTGGCTCGAAGGGCATGATGAAACCCAGAGATGATTTGCCTTCGTCCCGGCGCATCAAAATAGATCAACACGTTGCGACATAGCAGAAGATCAACATCTTGCATTGTTCGCATCTGCCTTGAATCAAAGAGATTCAACTTAGAGAATGTCACTCGCTGTTTAATAGTATTACGCACTTCATAGTGCCCATCGGATACTGTAAAGTATTTCTTAAGCAATGGGGCAGGGATATTCCGAATAGCATAATCGTCATACTGACCAATCCTTGCCTTTCTTAGGACTTCTTCATTAATATCAGTACCTATAATATCGATCTGCCAATCCCTGCAATCTGGAACATACTCCTCAAGCATGATGGCCAAGGTATAGGCTTCCTCCCCGGTTGAACAACCTGCACTCCAAATTCGAAGTGATTGACGATATTGTCCAAATTTCAACAATTCCGGAATAACATACAAACGCAAACAATCAATTTGGACTTGATCCCGGAAGAAAAATGTCTCATTCGTCGTGAGGCAATTGGCCAGCTCAACCTGTTCCTGTATTCGTTTAGCATCAAACTGTAGATACAAGAAATAGTCTTCGAATGAATCACATTGAACAGCCGCTAATCTGGTGTTTAAAGAATTTTCAAGTAAATACTTTTTATTCACTGGAAAATAGAGACCAAGGGATGAATAGATAAAGTGTTGAAACTTCTCATACATCACTGATGAAAGTATCATCTTCATTCCATTGCTCCTACCATGCTAAGGATTACCAATCTCTACCCACACCACCAATCCTTGCCTATTGAAATCTTATGGACGATGAGCGGGATAGGCATGCACGATCCTCACCCATACCAATCGATAGCCATCTGTTCAATAAATAAGTGGGGGCAGAGCCCCCACTTCAATCGATTATAAAGACACGAATACAGAAGGAAAGGCCACACAAATACTGAGTGGAAATAACGTGGAGCAGAACATGGGAGAGGACATGCGGACAGTCATGTTCACTAGTTCAAACTGAACCGCTCATGCGAACCGTTTTGATGCCCAGCACCAACAGGCTCTTCAATCCCAGCATTTTGAACCCAGGCTTCAATTTCTTCTTTGACAAAACGCCAGTGCTTACCAACCTTGTGACCAGGAAGTCGTCGTTCGCGGGCCAATTTATAGATAGTAGATTTTGGAACTTTTAAAAAAGTGGATACTTCATGTAATGTAAGCAAGTCATTCATACTGGCACCTCGTTCCCTAAGATTGTTAATGCTTTCCGTATCGGAGTGGTAGTTCCTAAACTTGAGCGCGTGTAGGATAAAATACGGAATAATTACATGAATTTATTACTGGACAATCTTATGCGTGAGCGTCAGGGCCACTTCATTGCCATTTCCGAAGTAACTGAGATTCGGAATAAGAGTCCGAACGAGGAAAATCCCTCTCCCTGATCCAATCATTGTCAGCAACTGATTGGCATCTCTGCCAAGCATCGCCTGCCAATCAAATCCCTGACCTTCATCAATGATCCGAAATTCAACGACTCCTCTCGTCAGATCATGCGAGTAGGAGAGTCTGACGCGACGATGTCGATATTCAGGCATTTTTCGGCGCTCGTGCAATAGCTGATCATAGGTGTCCTCCATTAATGCATGATTCTTTTCATCTGAGGTAATATGCAAATTCCCATGCTCGATAGCATTCATAAGCAGTTCCTGTAAAGCCACACGTAGACCCAACACATGACTATCGGACAAACAGCCAGGGAAGGACCGGAGAACAAAATTCACCACACTTCCGAGTCTTTCTGGTAAATTATCAATAACCAAGGTGCAACGAACATCGTCAACAACAGACACCACGCATTCGTCAGCCCATTTATCACGATGAAGCGAACAGGCACGATCAACAGCCTGACGCAAGTCACTCAACTGAAAAGGCTTGACAAGATAGTCAGATGCTCCGGCCTTGAGAGCAGCAACGGCAGCCTCCTCACTCCCAAACCCGGTCACAACAATAACCGGACATGAGGGCCGCGTGGCTTTAATACGAGCAGTGAGCGTGAGACCATCTCGATGTGGCATTCGTACATCTGTCACAACAATATCAGGTTTTTCTTCTTCAAATTTTTGCCACGCCTCATCTCCATCTTTTGCTGTAATCACTGAATAGTCCAAAATACGAATGGCTTCAGCCATTGCATCCAAGATGGATGGCTCATCATCAACAATGAGAACTCGCTCTGGACTATACAATGTTTTCACTAATGTCTCCCTAACCTGAGTAGGCCTCTTGTATTCTTCACGATGAAACTGACGTGGGAGATTTGTCACAAGAAGAAGGCTCACCTTGCGTCACAATGGCATGGAGCGCAGGAATCAATTCTGTAAATTTTCCCTCTAATTCTAGATATGCCGCCTGCAAACCTTCAGAGTCTTGATCTTCTACAGCAGATAACTTTTCCAGACGTGCCGCCACCGCCGCAGCGTCTACGGCATGAAGCGTCCCCAGGGTCCCTTTTAATTGATGAGCCTGTTTCTCTAATACGTTCCGATCATTATCATGAAAGGCCACGTGGAGCTGCTTCATAAGATTAGGAGCCGTATTTAAAAAAATTTGAATAAGAGTACAGAGAAGACCCCAATCTCCTTCGACCTGACGTAACGCTTTGCCCACATCATATACAACCTGTGCATGACCATGGTGGGGCAAAACATTCGAAGAAACAGTTACCGAGTGGATCGAGCTTGTCGCATGCGGAACATCAGTCCCCGACGTGGCAATCGCCGAGACCGTCTCTGTCCGACCTTGAAGGCACAACGTAGGCACCCATTTTTTAAGAATTTCCACAAGCTGATGCGCACGAATGGGTTTCGACATGTAGTCACTCATACCTGCGGCAAAACATTCGTCTCGATCCGCATTCATCGCATTGGCTGTCATGCCGATGACTGGAATGGGCCGCAGGACTCCTTGCTCATCACTCATTGTTCGTGAGTAACATTCAACTTCACGCATGCGAATAGCACGCGTGGCCTCCAATCCATCCATTTCCGGCATTTGCCAGTCCATGAGAATGACATCATATGTCTCCACGGCACTTTTCTGCACAGCCTCCAGACCATTTCCAACCAACGTGACGTGGCACCCAAGTTTTTCAAGTGTCCAGGACACAACCTTTTGATTCACGAGATTATCTTCAGCAACAAGAATGGAAGGTCTTCGGCCTTGCGTTGAAACTTCAGGCAACAGCGTAGATGAATGTGCGCGGTCATCAAGAAGAGGGGCATCCATGAACGGAACCTCATGTGACCGCTCATTGGGATTTTGCATAAAACAGGCAAGGAATTTAGTCTGATGGACAGGTGCAGGTAACAATCGATCAACACCATACTGCTTCCATTGTTGTTCCTGCATACGCTGACCAAAATAAACAAGAGTCATTACCGTCACATTCACGAGAAGAGAGTCGGCCTTCACCGTCATCACAAAATTTGGTAATCCGTCATCTGAGGTCAGTGAATCAACGACGACGGTCGTGAACGGGTGAGAGGTCCTCGAAGCTTGATGGAGAAGACTGAGAGCTTCATGAGAATCTGTTACCACTGTCCACATCATGTCGTATTTCTCAAAAAGGCGTGTCATCACTCGTAAGGTTCCTGTTGGACAGCCGATACAGAGGACATGTTCATTACGCAGAGTTGAATGATCAAAGTCCTCATGAGGATAATCTCCCTCAAAACCAAATGGAATGTGGCACCAAAACGTTGAGCCGCCACCCTCATTAGATTCCACTCCCAGTTCCCCATCCATCAGTTCAACAAGTTGCCGAGAAATCGCTAACCCCAACCCCGTCCCTCCATACTTACGCGTCGTGGATGTATCAGCTTGAGAAAAAGCTTGAAACAACCGTTGCTGTGCCTCGAGAGAAATACCAATACCTGTATCCTTGACTGCGATTCGCAGGCATACTGTAGAGGAGAATGCGGAACAGTCATCGTGTAATTGTATGTCCGTACCTCCTGTTCTATCTGAGGTCTCTTCGTTCGGGTGTAATGGATCATTCTCCACTCGCGTCACCTCGATAAACACTTCACCATGATCAGTAAATTTAATCGCATTGCCAATAAAATTTGTAAGAACCTGCCTCAAGCGATTGGGGTCGCCGTAAAGGGTCTCAGTGATGTTTGAATCAACGAGTCCAGCTAAATCAAGACCTTTTTTGTGAGCGCGTTCGGCAAAAAGATCCAAGACCTCCTCGATAAGTTCATGGATATTAAAGGAGATTACTTCAATCTTAAATTTGCCCGCTTCAATTTTTGAAAAATCAAGAATATCGTTGACGATCGTCAAGAGACCATCAGCAGAAGATTTCACGATCGTGGCACATTCAACTTGGTCGGTGGTTAATGGAGTATCCATCAACATTTCAGTCATGCCAATGACACCATTGAGTGGTGTTCGGATTTCATGACTCATGGTTGCTAAAAACTCAGCTTTCGCTTTTGTCGCAGCTTCAGCCTTCACGAGCGCCGCATCCAGCTCTTTATTTTTAGCTTCTAATTGATCCGCAAATGCCGATAACTCATCGGCAGCCAACATACGGTCAGAAATATCCATACCAAATCCACGCACAAGCCCTAATTCTGGATGTGGACTAAAGAGCCAGGCATATTGATGTTGCCCAACATCGACTTCGATATCTCGTTGAATAGAATTTTTATCCAAACATTCACAAATCAACTGTAAGAACCGATTGGGAAAGGCGGCCGAAAAGCCAGAGGATCGAATGTCGGCCTCTTGCATGAGACGGGTCATAGCGGCATTCGCATACAAAAGATTACCGGTAGGATCGACCTCAATAATTGGGAATGGACTTTCTTCGGGAATAGCCGTGAGCTGCTGAGACTCTGCACGTAATTGACTCTCTAAGGTTAAATCTCTAAAGGTCATCATCATCCCTGTTCCACCCACATCAACTAATGATGAGCATGAACATTCCACCCACTGCCACTCACCTTGTCGAGTACGTAATTGAACCCGAGGCGCTCCCATCAACATCCCGGTTTGTCCACATCGAGCAATTGGGCAATACGCGGCTTCGTGCCCTGACTCATGGATCATACAGTCAAATACATCATGAGCTAACCTTCCTAACACTAACGCCTCACTCCACCCAAGCAATCGTGCACCAGCATGATTCAGACTAAGAATCTCCCCAGAATCATTAAGGAGGCAGACCCCTATCGATAGAGTCTTGAGCATTGCTTGATTGATTGCTTGCAATCTCTGACATTCTTCTTCAAGCTGCAAGGTTTTCAAATCATGATTCATAGAAAATCCAGGTTAATCTGTGTCCGAAAATACAGGCTGATATCAGGTTCCATCGTGCATGTCACTCACTATAGAACACCTCAAAAACCCATACCATCTCCTGATTGAAGTATCACCCTCGGTGATCATATTCTCAAGTATGCCCCGATACATGGCAGTCTTGTACGCGTAGAATCCTTGCACTCACCAAACATCCCCGGTTGCTTGAGGTCCTCTACATTCACTTCAAAAAATATTTCCCCAAATCAATTTTATACTTCCAAGGATCAAGAATGGTAAGAATCTCACGATCGCCACTTGAGGAGCCTGCAATTGAAAGATCCTCAATAAGTGGAATATCAAGAATCTTTCCTTGCTGATCAAAGATAATTTTCACTGTGGGTTTTAAAGGAACAGTGCCATTGGATTTCAACACCACCGCTCTCTCTCCGGAGGAGAGGCTCACAAAACTACCGATGGGATAGACACCCAAACAACGAATCAGCGCTTCGACTGGCATGGCCCGTACCGTTCCACGTTTCGCGTCCTGATAGAGTTTTCGTACAGCCATCGCAGTCGGCAAGCATGTCGAGCCACCCCATGGACTAATCAGAGCATCAAATTGATCAATAAATGCCACCACGTCACTTACGAGCGAGATATCATCAGCCTTAAGTCGTTGAGGGTAGCCTGATCCATCTTGCCGTTCATGATGTTCTGCGACAACGCGATGAACAGCGGAGGGAATGCTTGGGCAACAATCCAAAATAGCCAAGCCTAACTCCACGTGTCGCTTAAAGACCACTTCGTCCTCATCAAACAAATTGTGTCGACGTCGCAGAATATTGCGAGGAATCCGAACATGTCCAACA
The DNA here is from genome assembly GCA_029261355.1 of Nitrospirales bacterium. Classification (GTDB taxonomy): domain Bacteria; phylum Nitrospirota; class Nitrospiria; order Nitrospirales; family UBA8639; genus JAGQKC01. The sequence goes on from JAJDBM010000047.1 coordinate 218,190, forward strand.
TCATGCAACAGGGCACCCAGCGCAACGTGTTGCAAAGACTCTTCATCAAAGTTGAGTTGAATTCCCACCATAATTGACAGGACGGCCACATCCACCACATGACCATAGAGGGCCTTATCAAATGCACGAAGATTTTGAATTAAGATCGACTCGACCATGGCCTCACCTTGACTGAATACTTGCCCCAGCAGGGCGTCCGTCATAAACTTCAATTTTTGATGACTGATGGCTTCTCCAGTCTTTACCCCTTCAAAAACAGCCTCAACAGCTTGAATCGTATCATTTCTGACCATTTGCGCCGCATGATGTGCAGAAAGAGAATTTTCCCCAGAACAATCTAGTCCCTCCGTCACTTCGTCCGTCCCCCCAGTCCTGATGACGGCTATTTCAGAAGATACTTCTTGACCAGCCTTCGATTCGAAACATTCCTCCCCACTGTCATTAACATCGAGACCACGTGAGGGATCAATCAGCACTTCTTTAATATCAGACCTCTTGAGCTTGTCGATTTCTTCCTGATTGTGCAGAAGACGATTGTGTCGAAAAAGAGGAGACTTCCACCACGATTCGTCGACTCCGATCAAAAACATTCCGACTGTAAGCTGATGGGTTTCGATTCGCTTGATAGTTGAGGTAGGTGAAGAACGCGAGAGAATATTTGATTCCTTTGACATAGGACAATAGTCAATCAGGTGATAAACAAATCAGGACCTCTATACCTCCGGCTTAGCTCATGAAGTTAATTGACGACACTGGCTGAACGTGGACTCAGAAGCATCGCCTCGTCGACGGAAGAAACAATTTGAATCATCTTAGGAATATTCGCAAGATCTAATACCTGGCGAACATAGGGTTGCGGATTCACGATGGTCAATTGGGCTTGTTTGATTTTTAAATTTTGATGCGCGATGACAAGAAGCCCCAAGGCGGAACTATCAACAAATGTGATACTTTCCATATTGAGAATAATATGTGAACAACCTTCCCGTTCGATGCGTTCAACAGTATCTTTGAAGTTTTTTCTAGCCCCAAAATCAAACCGACCATCTAGAACAAGGACAACATTCCCCTTGTCTTGCTTCTCTGTAATTTGCATAGCTTCCTCCTCTTACACTCTAGGCACCTATCTTATTCGAGACAACGGTCTTCAAAACACTTCAAGTACGATTCTCATTTATCATGAAAAAAAGATTGAGAACGTATCTATATTATCGGCAGCAGTGAAAAATTATAAAGCCAAAAGAAAGAGGAAATCGTAGTTCCTTCAATCTTCGGTCTACAGCTTCTGTATCGCATCAGACGCGATAACAGTTTCCACTATCATGTTCGTCCCGTTAATCTTTTCCCTTGAGACCAACATGCTCACAAAACTCCTGCTCTACTTGCTCAACAAGATCATCCCGACTATTCAGGAGAATGAGATTCTGAAGATGCTGAGCACTTTCCTGGCCAAGTATTTCAGTAAATTGAAGTGCAAGCCCACCAGTCTCAATACGCTGAACTCGCCCAGTCGCTTGTACGCACATCGCGCCTTGCCCTCCGTCAAGAATCAACATGACTTGACAAGGAGTGTCAATAGGAAGGGTCCCTTCGCACGTCAAATACATGCCCTTCATGCTAATATCCCCAAGCGTACCCTTAATAAATACTTTCCCTCCAGTCAACAATTCAGCCTGAAGCTTCACCTGAACTCGAGTAAACTCTCTTTGCTCGCTATGAGAATCCATACGGTGGCTGCTCCTTTTCATTCAAGAGAATTATTCACTTTTTTGCCACACCGTGACATACACAGGCTCTCCCTGACAGTCAAAAAGTAGCTCACTCACTCGCTCATGGTCCGGCATCACGACTGGCTCGAAAGAAGACGGTGTCACGGTGGGAAGTGAAAGTTGACAAGGCTCAGGAAGAAGCGACTTAATATTTCCAACAATAATATTGGATAGTTCATACATAGCATCACGTTGATCTTCATCCGTCACAACATTCGGCTCTTTACTAAAGATGACCCCAGCTGCCGAACGCGCAAGCATTTCAGAACCCTGTAAAAACACGGTGCCATTCCATGCACCAGAAATACTCACTTGTCCAGTCAAAGCTCCATCGGTTGGCGGCGGAATAGAGGCATGACTCACTTGAATATCGAGTCCAAGCATTGACTGCCACGTAGCTTCTGTAATTTCTAATATTTCCTGCTCAAGAAACTGCATAATCGCTCTCCTCCTATCACTTTTTGAGCCGATAGCATGACGTCCCACTGACGGGCACACGCTCAAAGGCCTCATCTAGATTAAGTGTTGTTTCTGACCCACCTAAAAATAAATACCCGTCAGGACTGAGATTTTGTCGAATTTTTCCTAATATTTGCTTTTTGGTCTCCGTATCAAAATAAATAAGGACATTTCGTAAAAACACAATATCGAGCTTGGGAAACGTCAACCATTGTCCAATAAGATTCATCTCTTTAAACTCAAAAATCTTCCTTAAGTCCTCATTCACAGACCACGACATCCCTTTTTTCGTGAAATACTTCATCAACAATGTAGCAGGCATACCCCGATTAACCTCAAGTTGTGAGTACTTCCCTTCTTGTGTACGGGAAACCATTTTACTTGATAAATCAGTCGCAACAAATTTGATATTCCATGAAGCTAATTCCGGAAACTGTTCCCTCATCAAGATTGCGACAGTATAAGGCTCTTGTCCGCTTGAGCTGGCACCACACCAAAAATTTAAGCTTTTATTGGCGGCGCGTGACTTCATCAACTCTGGAAGAATTACCTCCTTTAACGCATCAAACGGAGCAACATCTCGAAAAAAACTTGTTTCGTTTGTAGTCATGGCATCAATCACTCGTTTATGCAATGCTCCAAATGGTGCCATGCGCAACTTACTCACCAGGTCGTTCAAGGACAGAAGCCCTTCGTCTTTCGCAATCGGTTCAAGGCGAGCCCTGATAAGATATTCTTTTTCAGGCTCTAAGACGATTGCGGCTCGAGTTCGTACTAGGTCACTAATAAATGCTAGTCCATTTGCATCAATGTCCACAAAAAATCCTCACTTTACGCAATAGTATGGACGGGAAGAAAAATTGTTAGGCGCCAACAGCGACTGCAGCACGCCCCAAAAGAATTCTACGTCGAATCTCACTCGCAATTTCTGAAAGGGGAAGTATTTTCTCAGCTAAACCTGCATGAGCAACAGCCCCAGGCATGCCCCAGACAACACTGGTGGCTTCATCTTGCACGACCACCTGGCCTCCTATTTCTCGAATAACCTCACATCCGCGAAGACCATCTTGTCCCATACCTGTTAAAATCACTGCTAAAGAATGCTTTCCATATACTTTGGCAACCGAGCGAAACAAAACATCAACGGCTGGTCGACATGAATTTTCTCGTTCATCTTGATTCATAGCCAGTTCTATGGTCATACCCTTTTTGACCACTACCATATGAAAATCACCAGGAGCAATCCATATTTCTCCCGCTTTTAGGACAGCTCCAGCCACGCCCTCATGAACAGGAAGCTCACATTTTAGAGACAATCGGTCAGCAAGACATTTGGTGAAAACGGGGGGCATATGTTGAACCAACACAATGGGGACAGGAAAGTCCTTGGGTATCGAAGGAAGAAAATCGGCCAAGGCATTTGGCCCTCCAGTGGAGACTCCAATCGCCAACACATCGATACGAGACGGTGCTGCAGGTTTGAGTGGCACGGTCGCTGTTGGCTTCACGGTAACGTGTGTTGGTGTAGGGACAGGCGACAAAGGAACGCCCAGATGAGGACAGAGGGATTTAATCTTAGGAAGTAATTCATCTCGGACACGTTCCATGGCTAAGGTCGCACTTCCCACATTCGCCGGCTTAGTGACATAATCATTTGCCCCACGAGACAACGCTTCAAGGGTCTCGCGAGCGGCACGTTGACTCAGGGTGCTAAACATGATGATTGGCAGCATTTTATTTGTTTTTCGAATTTCACTGACCGCTGTCAGACCATCCATTTCAGGCATTTCGATATCCATAGTCACAAGGTCAGGGTTGACTTGAGTAATCATAGCCAACGCAATCTTCCCCGTCGCCGCCTTTCCGACTATTTCAATCATCGGATCTTTACTTAATTCATCAGAAAGAATTCGACGAATCACGACTGAATCATCGACGATGAGCACTTTAATCTTTGGCATAAATCTAACTCCTAATCAGTAAAAAGCGAGGAGTCCTTTCAATAGAAAGAACAAACACTTGCTGCTTACCTTTCACCATTTACCCCTACTTAATGCCGAGTAACTTTAATTTTGCCTGAATAACATCTTTCGTAAACGGCTTCATCACATATTCATTCGCACCCGCGGCCAAAGCTTTCCCCATTTGCGAAGCCTCAGTTTCTGTCGTAACCATCATGACCGGAGTCTTCCGATGAGTCGGATCTGAGCGAATGGCACGAACAAATTCCAGGCCGTTCATCACAGGCATATTCCAATCAACAAGGACAACATCCGTTTGCCCCATGGACTTTAACTTATCCATACCTTCTTGCCCGTTACCTGCTTCCTCGACGGTCCCACCGACGGCCTGAATTATTTGCTTGAGAATAATCCTCATTGCCTTCGAATCATCAATCACTAACGCCTTCATAAAAACCTCCCTTTATTTCTTTCCACTGATGAAATCAGTCAAACGTCCCAGTAAGGAGTGAGAAAGTATTTGGTCACTTCCTACATACTCCTTACTATGAATAGCTTCTACTGCAATGCCGCGAGCGTTTGGACAACGGACTGTAGATTGGCTGCCATTTTTGAAAGCTCAGCCGCTGAAGTTTGCGTTTGAACGGCACCTTCTGCGGTTCCTTTTGCCGCTTCGGCTACATTTAGAATATTACTCGCAATCTCATCTGTCCCCTGTGAAGCTTGACTGACATTTCGGGTCATTTCATTTGTGGTAGCCAATTGTTCTTCAACAGCACTCGCGATGGTATTCATGAAATCATTGACTTGCTTGATGATCCCTCCGATATGTCCAATAGCATCGACCGCACCCTTGGTATCACCCTGAATCGTTTCAATCATTTTGCCAATATTTTCAGTGGCCTTTGTTGTCTCTTTCGCGAGCTCCTTCACTTCATTCGCCACAACCGCAAACCCTTTACCAGCTTCACCGGCTCGTGCGGCTTCAATAGTGGCATTGAGGGCCAACAAGTTCGTTTGTTGAGCAATAGAGGTGATAACTTTGATGATACTGCCAATCTCCGCACTGCTTTCACCGAGCTTACCGACAGTTACATTTGTCTCTTCTGCCACCGAGACGGCTTCACTCGCGACCTTTGCCGCATCCGTCGTGGTTTTAGCAATTTCCTTAAAGCTCGCACTCAATTCTTCTGAGCCGGTTGCCACACTTTGAACATTTTTACTCACTTCCTCTGCAGCGGCGGATACGACAGTGGCTTGACTCGAAGTTTCTTCTGCAGCGGCTCCCATCGTACTACTCACAGACGTCAGTTCTTCAGAGGCACTTGCCAGCGTCGTGGAAATATCAGCGACTTCACTCACCCCTTCTTTGAGTTTGGCCCCTATTGCCTTTTCTTTCTCAGTGGCTTCTTTTATTTTTGCTTCAGTCGCTAATTTTTCGGTAATCACTTCCCACGTCACCATGGGACCGAGGTATTTTTGATTATTGTCATAAATAGCATTCACCAAGAGATCTAAGGTTTCATCGCCCACTTTAATGTGTGCTTGATGCGGTAAATTTTTGGGATCAGCCAAGAGTTTGCGTTGATGATCTGGCACCTTATGAAACACATCAATGGAATGTCCCAACATTTGTTCAACCTTGATGGGAAGAAGATGTTCGATACTCTTTAACGTTTTCGTCGAGGCTGGATTCATATACTGAATCTTCAAATCAAGATCAGCACACATGACATTGATCGGAGCATTCTCCATCATTGACATTACTCGTGCCATCTCCGTCTCAGTCCTTAATTTCTCAGTGATGACTTCCCATGTGACCATAGGCCCCAAATAGTTACCACTATTGTCATAAATCGCGCTCACCAGCAGATCTAACACTTCAGGACCAACGTTAATATTGGCACGATGGGGCAAGTTCTTCGGATCTTTTAAAAGAGCTCGTTGATGAGCAGGATTCTTGTGAAAAATATCAATATTTTGCCCAATCAACTCTTCCACCTTGCAAGGAAGGTATTCTTCCAATGTTTTTAATGTCTTGGAAGAAGACGGATTACAATATTGGATCCGCAGATCCAAGTCGGCATAGAGCACATTGGTTGGGGTATTCTCCATCATGGACATCACCCGAGCCATCTCGGTCTCAGTCTTCAATTTTTCGGTAATGACTTCCCAAGTGACCATGGGCCCCAAATAGTTGCCACTATTGTCATAAATGGCGCTCACTAGCAGATCTAAAACCTCAGGGCCAACATTGATATTGGCCCGATGGGGTAGATTTTTCGGATCATTTAACAGGTTCCGTTGGTGTGATGGATTTTTATGGAAGACATCAATATTTTGTCCAATGAGATCATCCACTTTAATTGGCAGATGTTGTTCAATGGTCTTGAGGGTCTTGATGGAAGCCGGATTAGCATATTTGATTCGCAAATCTCGATCAGCAAACAGGACATTAATCGGAGCGTTCTCCATCATGTTGGAGACCCGCGCCGCTCGTATCTCTGCCCTCTTCTCATCGGTCACATCTGTAGCAAATTTGACAACCTTAGATGGACGTCCAGCTGAATCCATAAGTGCGTTATACGAGGCTCGAATCCAAACTTCTCTCCCCCCCTTCCCGAGTCGTCTATACGTTCCCGCCTCGGATTCCCCGCGATTCAACTTTGCCCAAAAAGCCTGATATTCTGGACTCGCCGCAAATTCCGGGTCTGCAAACATTCGATGGTGTTGCCCCTTAATTTCATCCAAGGTATAGCCCAGGGTTTTCAAGAAGTTTTCATTGGCGTCCAAGATCGTGCCGTCTAAAGTAAATTCAATAATGGCCTGCTGTTTATTCAGTGCCTCATACATACTACTAAGCTCAGTAAGATCTTTTTTATGTGCCAATGGAGCATCCATAACCCCGGCAGAACCTTGAGTTGCCATAACATTCTCCCCCTTCTGACTTGATAAAGATTCATTTTGTACTGCTTGCTCTGTTGGAGCAGTCGTATTCACGATATCTGATGCAAGGGTCCCAACGAGCCCAATGACTTGGTCAATGAGAGAAGCTGGGACATTCAAGCATTTCAAGGTCTCAACTAAATGTTCGGCGACACGAAGGAAGTGCTGTTCTTCAATGGCCATATGCGCATGTGCGGGTTTCATCGGAGGACCTTTGTACACCGCTGGTCCACCTAGAGCTTGGGTCAAAAACAGCACTTGTTTCGCCTTCATCGTTGGGATATCCACATTCTCAAAGAATGGGCGTAAAAGTGGATCACTCAACACACGTTGATATAGAGCCTCCACAGCTGCGGTCACACTCTCGGATCCTCCTAATTCTTCAAAGAGAGTCACTGTTTTCTCTTCTGTGGTCTCGGCTGTATTCATCGTCATGTCAATCCTTTCTCCATTCTGCGAAGTATATTTACAGTTGAATTGTCCCTGTTAGGCCTCAACAGCAACTAAATTATGGGTCACGGTCATCGCTTTCTCCGTATCAAGTATCAACAGCAGACACCCATCTAATTTATGGACCCCAGTAATGAGTTCGCGCGCCGTCCCTTTGACGGTCCTCGGTGGAGGTTCTAATGTAGCTTCTGTGACTTCTAAAACATCTCCTATTTCATCCACGAGTAGGCTCACGGCTCCATCATCTGTCTGAATCACGATATTCATGGGCTCCTGATCTGCCGGGCGTTCACTCAGCTCCAAACGTCGCCGAAGATCGATGGCAGTCACAATTTGTCCACGAAGATTAATCAGCCCCTGCACCACTTTTGAAGCGAGAGGAACGTTGGTCATATCCTGTAATTTAATCACCTCTTGAACCATCAACACATCAATACCGAAAAACAGATCATCCAGGTAAAACGTACAATATTGCTTTGGTTCAGACATGCCTTACACTCCCACAGCTTCTTGAATTGAATTTTCTACGGGTACTAATTGACATCGCCCCACGACCTCTTCCACATCGAGCAAATCAGTTACCCGTTCCTGCACAATGGCTGAGCAGAGAATACCGGGCTGATTGGATTTTGTTTGCGCCTTGACCTCTTCTTCAACAATATCCACAATCCTATCTACCGCTAATCCCACCTGACGGTGGCCTTGAGAAATCACGACGAGCTGAAGTGTCTCTTGCTCAGATGATTGACTCTGTCCATACGTCGTCAAGACAGAAGAGAGGCGAATCACAGGAAGAATTTCTTGCCTGTACTGAATCACTTCCTGCTCACCCGCGGTCTCTAGGGTTGAAAGAGGAATTTCTTCCAAGCGCGCCACCATTCCGAGTGGTATGGCCACTTGCCCGCTGTCGCCGACCTGAATAAGGAGTAACGACTTTCGACTTCCGCTGCTTTCTGAATTGACACCAAGATGGTCCGCATGGGTGTGCTCTCCACCTTCAATAGCCAACCCAACACGTTTAGCTAATCCCATGACGTCCAAAATAAGTGCCACACGACCATCACCCATAATCGTGGCACCCGCAAGTACGGGAATGCCCTTGAGTTGCTTACTCAAGGGCTTCACTACAATCTCCTCGGTATCATTAATTTCATCGACAACTAACCCAAATCGAGCTCCATCTGCTTGCAACACAACAATGTTGATCACTTCAGACTCATCATCAGCAAGAAGAGTAGATGGCGGAAGCTGGACAACTTTATTGAGATGAACAAGTGGCAATAAATTACCCCGGAGTCGACAAATAGGAGCGCCATGAATATCCTCAATGGATTTTTTTATTGCACTGCCTTCTAGGCGCACTAATTCCAATAGACTAACTTGGGGAATAGCGAATCGCTCACCACCACTCGTCACAATCAAGGCTGGAATAATGGCTAAAGTTAACGGAACCTTCAGTTTAAAGGTCGTGCCTTCGCCTAATTTGGTTGAGATATCAATCGTCCCACCAATCTTTTCAATATTCGTTCTCACGACATCCATCCCAACACCGCGACCAGAGACATTTGTCACTTTGGCTGCCGTTGAAAACCCTGGGAGAAAGATTAACGTGAGGAGCTCGCGTTCTTGCATACGTGAGATTTGCTCTTGAGTGACCACACCTCGCTTCACAGCAATCTCTGCGACCCGTTGCGCATTAATTCCACCACCATCATCTGTAATTTCAATATTCACCTGGCCACCCTCGTGATAGGCCCGAAGCAAGAGAACTCCTTCACGTGGCTTTCCATGTTGCTCTCGAATATCTGGTGGCTCCACACCGTGATCGACTGAATTTCTCACCAAATGAGTCAACGGATCCTTAATCGCTTCAATCAACGTCTTATCTAATTCCGTTTCCTTTCCCTCCATCTCAAGACGAATTTCTTTACCGCAAGACAACGAAAGATCCCGCACGACTCGTGGAAATTTACTCCAGACATTTCCAATTTGCTGCATACGCGTTTTCATAATGCCTTCTTGTAATTCCGAGGTAATGAGACTCAATCGCTGTGACGAGGCCAATAACCCAGCATCTTCTTGCGTCCCAGAACATTGCAATATTTGATTTCGCGTTAAGACTAATTCACCAACCATATTCATGAGTTTATCGAGCAAACTCACATCGACTCGGATTGATGAATCAGCTGCTGATGGACCTTTTGAATCTTGAATAGGCGATTTAGTCTCATTTTTTGCGACCGTAGAAACCGACTCAGGACTCGTCTGTGCTGAGACACCTGAACTAATAGATGGTTCAGATTGAACAGGAAGTGGATCGACTGTCTGGCTTTGAGGAGGAGAAGGGTTAACAGCGCTAGACTCTGATGTCGAAGGAACCGGCAAGGAAGCCAAACCCCCATCTTCCTTCAGCAATGCCGTCAATTGTGCCTTAAGTTGAACATAGTCATCACTCCCATCATGCTTATTCGTTTCAATGCTGGCCAGCATCTGCCGTATCGCATCGACCATGGTGAGCAAGGCACTTGTTCGAGGTGGAGTCAGATCGAGTTCGCCATCTCGAATCAAACTAAGTAATGTCTCTCCAGTATGTGCAAGACTTTCTAATTTTGAATAGCCAAGAAAGGCACATGTGCCCTTAATAGTATGAATAGCGCGAAATATACTTGAAAGCGTATTGTCATCAGGAGTACCTTCAAGTTCGACAAGATCGCGTTCTACTTGACTTAAATTATCATCACTTTCAATGAGAAACTCTCCAATGGCTTCGTCCATCGCGGGATCAGATTCAACAGCGACGATTCCAACTGGCTCTGATTCCGCGACCTCCGAATCATGCGCCGTCGTCTCTTGTGATGCGGGACTGTCATTGGAAGCATTGTGATCTGCTGATGTCCCAGACTGGTCAACAGTGATTTCCCCAGTTTGCAAAGCGGTCAAACGTACCTTCAGTTCTTGATATTCTTCTTCACCATCAGTTCCTCCTTGCTCGATACATTCAAGCATTTGGCGAATGGCATCGACCATCGTTAACAGAGCACTGGTAATAGCAGGAGAAAGCGTGAGATCCCCATCCCTCACGAGACTCAAAAGGGTTTCACCTGTATGGGCTAAACTCTCTAATTTGGAGTATCCAAGAAACGCACACGTTCCTTTGATAGTATGAATCGCACGAAATATGCTCGATAGGGTGTCCTGCTCAGGAGCCTCTTCCATATCAACCAAGTCACGTTCGACTTGGCCTAGATTTTCGTCACTTTCGATCAAAAACTCTGCTATCGCTGCATCCATTTCACCCATAAGACGATGTCCCTTTCAGACTCCGTGCCAACAATTGGCTCTCGTAGATAGCGCTCTTCTGAAATATAGCCATTCGCCATGATTTCTCAAGATATACGCACCCTGACTAGGCAGATTCAAAGAATCTGCTCCTTCTTCGGAATCTTGCTTGGAAAAGTTTAGGCAGACGCGTCCATTGCATTTTCAAAATTCACCTAGACGAGACTTCGTTAAGGAAAATTTTGCCGATCACATTGGCTGAACTTACCGAGGGTCAAGGGACTCAACTGACAAAGAGAAAAAATGGTTTGGAGGTATTTGGGAGAGGCTTAAGGCTGAGACCTGATAACTGACATGCAGATGCAAGGCATTGAACTTTATTCATTGGTCACACAAGAACCGCATCGTTCTCGCTTCCATGAGGCTTCATTCGTAATTCATTCATCGTATCTTGGAGGGCCGATAAGTCTTTCACCACACGTTCGAGTCGCTGACGAGAAATATCTTGAAATTGCATAGACATAACAATATCGGTCACAGCATTGGCATGTTTCTGGGACGAATTGGTCGCATGAACAACTCCCTCTTGCATAGCCTTATTTTTGGCTTCAATCACTTGTGTGATTTCACCAATCCGCTCTTGCGTATCAAGGGCCCCGGTTAAATCAATGGAAGAAAAACCTTGCAAAGAACCGATAGCTTTTTCCGTACTCGAGTTCATCGCCTTAATCACTTGCTGAATATTCGCGGCTGCGATTTGGGAACGAGTGGCGAGCTTAGTCACCTCTTCAGCCACAACAGCGAAACCTCGCCCATGTTCGCCTGCTCGTGCAGCTTCAATGGCTGCATTCAAGGCCAATAATCGTGTTTGGTCGGCGATAAACTCAATTTCCTCTAACAATGGAGGAATACGTCTCGTACTTACCTCAACTTCCTCAACCACCGTCGCCACATCCATGCCTAACTTGGATGATTCCACGACGCTTTGAGCAAACTCTGAGACGATACGATTGGTTTCACCCATCAAAGAATGGTCTGAAGCATCATCATCACTCGTCAGGGCATCTCCACGAAGACGTTCCGCCGTCTCCTGCGACTCAGCCATCGCAGCATCCGTGATGTCTTGAAAACGAACGATCAACTCCAAGACAGCTTCTTCCACAATTTCGACCACTTCGAGAAGATGTGTCTTGGCAACATCAATCACTGGCAATACTGATTCGGTACAATCGTGCACAGCACGATCCTGGGTAAGCTGAATAATTTCCGACCGTAGGGCAGCCTCGCGCGTAGGCCACATATGCCTATGTAAAAAGACATAGGACAAGCCTGCCCCAAAAAATAAGGAAATCACGCTACAGATAATTATGACAACCATAGTGATGTTCCCACGATCGTACTCTCTCGAGAAATGAATATCCTCATTGATAATTTTTTGACGAAATACTTCGTTTTCTAGTCGCTACTCATAAGAGTAATATTTCACATGGAGGCAAAATAGTATTCCTCCATAACAAGTTCGGCCAGCAGACTGATAAACTTAACCAATTGAAACCAAAGATATCCGCCTACAAAAATTACGAAACAGTTTTTAAATATGTCAACATGGCCGCAGGAAGATCTGAGAGAGAATAAATCTTATCCACACCACCAGCTTTGATCGCTTCCTTGGGCATCCCAAACACAACACACGATGCTTCGTCTTGAGCGAGATTATATGCACCAGCATTTTTCATTTCTAACATTCCTGCCGCCCCATCGTTTCCCATCCCTGTTAATATCACACCAAGACTATTGGACCCGGCGTACCGCGCAACCGAATGAAACATGGCATCAACCGATGGCCGATGTCGATTGACCGGTGGATTTTGATTGAGTGTAACTTGATAACGTGCACCACTTCGCCGGAGTTCCATATGATAATTCCCTGGAGCCAGAAGCGCTTGCCCTGGAAGAACACTATCTCCCTCTTCAGCTTCTTTTACCCCAATTTGACAGACATCATTGAGACGATTCGCGAAGGTTTTCGTAAAACGTTCTGGCATATGTTGCGTAATGACAATCGGTGGAACACTTGGAGGAAGGACTTCGAGTAATTCCTTCAACGCTTCAGTCCCACCCGTGGATGCCCCAATGGCAATAATCGTATCAGTCGTTTTGATCATCGAAGAATAGGTCGCCATCTCTCGAACACGATCCTGACTCACCGGAGTCGGTGTCCGCTTTCGAACCGTCGCCGCGGCCGCCGCTCTTATCTTACTCGTAATCGTTTCAGCCAGCTCCTCTAAACCATGTTGGACATCGATCTTAGGCTTGGTGATAAAATCGACCGCTCCGAATTCTAACGCACGCAATGTGGTATCACATCCTGATTCAGTGAGAGAACTCACCATGATAACTGGCATGGGCCGCCCTGCCATGACTTTTTGAAGAAACGTCAATCCGTCCATCTTTGGCATTTCCACATCGAGGGTCAGGACATCAGGATTCAAGCTTTTAATCTTGTCACGAGCTATATAGGGATCAGGCGCAGTCCCAACCACTTCAATCCCAGGGTCCTCCGATATCAACTCAGTCATCACACCACGAATCAAGGCTGAATCATCAACAATCAGTACTCGAATTTTCTTTTCACTCATTCCGTCCTCCCTCAAACTGTAAAAGATGAAGCGTAGACCTTACAAAACTAATCAAACGTGCTCCTACGTCTCACCCTTCATTATTCAAAATCTCCCTAGAACAACGTGACATCCCCAGCAGCTGGAGCTTTTTGAAGTGTAGATTCATACTGCTTTTCTTCTTTGACAATACTTTGCGATTGAACTTGATCCAATTTTTTTAGCAAAACCTTTCCGGTATCGGTAAAATAATAGACCTTTCGCGGACAGACATCTCCGACATCCACCTTTAAAGGTGGCATCCCTTCTTGCTCAAGGTAGTCTAAAGCCCAGGCTGCATTTTTGGCTCCGACATTCATAATCCCATCATAAATTTTCCCACCTCCAAACACTTTGGCTTCTAGACGACCACGGTGACCTCCACGACTCAAGAGGCCGTTAATCAACATTTCCATCGCATAGCTACCGTATCGACCTGACTCCGCCCAACTATCACTATCGCCGAAGCCGCTCGGTGCGGCGAGCATAAAATGATTCATCCCTCCGACACCAGCGATGGGATCACGAAGACACACTGAGATGCATGATCCCAATACGGTATAGACGATCATTGGTGAATCACTTAAATAGTATTCACCGGGCATAATCACAGCGACTTCATGAGGAAAACGAGTATCCGTCATGCGTCGTATATGTCCGAAATCTAATGTTGCCGAGGATGACATAAAGTACGCGTTACCCGTGAAAGAAAAGAGTTGTTATAAAGGATGGATGAATGTTCATAATTCAATATTTACTGCTTTCGGTAAACTGTCGGTTGAACATAGTCAAATGGATGATCCACCCACTGCAAGCTTTCTGAATGTCCAATAAACAGATACCCTCCGGGCTTCAGGTATCGATAAAATTTGTGCACGAGTCGTGACTGCGTTTCTCGATCAAAGTAAATCATCACATTCCGACAGAACACGACATCCAAGGGGGTCTTAATAGGAAAGGCATCATCCATTAAATTGATACGACGAAACCGTACAATTTCTGCTGTTGTCGGCTTCACTTTGTAGAAGTTTGACCGATCTCCTTTTCCCTTCAAAAAGTGGCGACGCACGATATCAGGATCAAGGCTGGCCACTCGCTCATCCTCATAGATGCCAGCCGCGGCCTTGGCCAGGACTCGCGTTGAAATATCAGAGGCGAGCACCCGAAAATCCCATTGCTTGGGATTCGCCACTCCGTCGTACAAGGTCATGGCAATCGTGTAGGGTTCTTCTCCAGACGATGAGGCCGAAGACCAGATTCTCACTTGTTGAATGTCTGCTAACGTGGGAAGAATCTTGTCACGGAGAAAATCAAAATGTCCTGGCTCTCGAAAGAAATCTGTCTTATTTGTCGAAATGAGGTCCAACAAATTTGTCAATTCTTCTTGCCCGGCCTCCCCCCGCACATAATCTAGATATTCTTGATATGTATCTATTCCTAATTCACGCAGCCTCTTCCCTAATCGAGAAGCGATTAAAATCTTTTTATCACCGGTAAAGGTAATACCAACTTGTTCATAGATGAATTCCTGAAATTGCGTATATTCAGTATCAGAAATGGTTGCATTCATCATGTCATACTCGCTAAATGTTAAAAATAAATATGAGGAATAAAAACTGAGAAACAAAAAAATGGCAAGTGGCCCTCCACACGACTTCTTTTCATTTCAGTCCTAGACGTTCATGTATTTCATGTCACATGGTTCACACTGTTGAAAACCATTGAAAAAGCATGAGGTACACCAGATATGCCGTCAGAATAGTGCCGGAGAATGTACCTACTAAGCACCGGCCCAACATGCGATGCCGATAAACTCCTTCAACCATGGCTCCAACACCCGTTCCATATCGAAGACGACTCAATCCGGTATACAGATTCGCAAGACCAAGACCAATCGTTGTGATCGCCAACGTCGTATGAATGACGAGCAGAGGCACATACAACTGCCAGTATTCATCTGATGTACCTCCGAATTGATCTCGTCCAAAAATCACCTGTTTGGTGACATATCCCACTAACCATAATCCCACTAGGGAACAGGCTGCGATCATCCATTTGGAATGTTGAGACACATCATGAAGCTTCGCAGATCGGACTCCAAGTAAGGCCATCACATAGGCGATGGTCATACTCCCTAATACCCCATACCAAATAAGATCACGGACTTCCATGTCACGAATCAAAGGAACGATACGATCAGCTCGAGAACTATTGTGAAGGCCAATTCCAACGCAACAGCCTGCGACCACTTTATCGGTCAGAAGAGACAAATAATGAACGGTATTTAACTATCGGGGAAAAGCACAATGTGAAGAGGAGTAATTTGTAGAAAGAAAGCCTCTTCAGGCTTATCTCGCTCTGAGGAAGGAAGAAAAAAAGGTGTGAGGAGAGTCCTTTCTCCTCACACCTTTTTATATTGTTATCTCGAATGTTGAGATTATTTCATGCGTACAACAATTGCACCCATAAAATCACCTTTTTTCCAATCTGTCTTTGCTGTTTTAGGATGCTTGTTGTGGCAATCGGCACAACCATCAACAATGGCAAAGTCAGCAGACATTCCGATGGTTTGGCCACCATCTTCGAACGTCACAACCTTTGCCTTACCTGACGCCAACTCAGCCAAGGCTTTCTTTTCAGCATCAGTCTTAGGGGCATTTGATGCATACAATGGACTGGTGCCCACTAAGCCTAACTCAAAGTCAGTGATTTTTGAACCAACGGCCTTCACGAATTGCGCAGGTAACATAATGGAATGATCAGCCTTCGCCCAATCCTCATTCGGCTTTACACCACCGGCCTTCGCTTTTGCAACGATGTCTTTCACAAACACGGTTCTCGCAGCTTTGGCAGTCGCTAATATAAATTCAGCCGCCTTCCCCTTGCTAATGTCACCAGCTTGCGTTGCAGGAACCACCATGGCCATTCCCACAATAAAGGCACAGAACCCGGTCGAAACTCCCAACCAACTCTTCATAACACCCCCTCCGTTGAGTGATAATAATAATGGCTAAGAAACGCCCCGATACGACTTTGGGTTACGGTAGCGCACAGTGCGAGGGATGTCAACAAAGAGGTATGACGAAAAGGAAGAGTTAGAAAGAGAAAGAAACACCAAGAAATGGGGATCGCACCTAGAACCAGAAGACACGACGTGAGTAAGCGAGAGCGAATCAATCCGCTCTCGCTTCTCTGATCGACAGTCTATCCCCTCATGCGAATAATGATGGCGCCCATGAAGTCGCCTTTCTTCCAATCGCGTTTTTTGGTGTTGGCATGTTTGTTATGACAATCAGCACAGCCTTGCGAAATCGCAAAGTCAGCCGACATGCCCTTATACTGCGAGCCATCTTGAAAAGTGATCATCTTTTGTTTACCACCCGCTAACTTGTTTAACATTTCTTTTTCTTTGGGTGTCTTGGGGAGATTACTCTTATAGAGCGGATCCAACCCTACCAGCGACAATTCATAGCCGTTGATCTCATAGCCCAAGGCTTTCACAAACTGGGCCGGCAACATGACCGAATGATCTTGCTTCACCCAGTCTTCTGAGGCGCTCATCCCATTGGACTTCACCTTG
>JAJDBM010000048.1 GCA_029261355.1 Nitrospirales bacterium
GATGTTATTCAAAACAGTTTGATAAAGTTTTTATATTATTGTAAGATGGTATCTTATAAACTATTGTTTATTTTTAATTTATCATTAATTAATATTTTTTAGAAAATAGCTATTATGAATATATCTTATGAAAAACTACCTCTGGTAAATTTTAAGGCGCCAAGGGTAGAAAGCCATAGAAGTAGAGCAGGTAAAAAACCGTCAGAGGAATCCATAAAACAGGACAATGAAGATGCTGGAAAAATAATGAGTCTTGTAAAAATGGATGGTAGTGTGAGTCTGGATGATAAAATTGAGGCTAATGAAAAATATATGACTGAAACTATGCCTGGAAAAATTTCTAAAGCCGTGAGTTTGGGAGCGGGAGGTATGAGGAAACCTCATTATACTCGTCTTTTCACTTTAGACAATAAGATGGTCTTTCAGGCTGCCTGCTGTTTGCCTTTAAGAGTTATTGCTGCTAATCTGGATGGTGATACTGTCTCAGGGAGAATTCTGTATAGTGCTCATTCGGATGAGGAAGGTGGGAAATTGGTCTATGAGTTTCAAGGAGAAGGTTCTGAATTGATAATAGATGTAAAACGCGGAGAAAGCACAAAGGCGCAGCGTCTTGTCTTTAAGATTTGAACAAGGCGTATGATCTAAATAGTTGCAGTCATATTCAAGTCAATATCAGAGTTTTATGGTTCTCTTTTACAAAGCATAAAAGTACAATTCCAATAATAAAGAAACCGACTAGTGACAAAATGGCAAGACGGGACGTTCCCGTAATCTGGCGAACAATACCAAAAACAAACGGTCCCCATATAGCCGAAAATTTTTCAAAAATAGAGTAAAATCCGAAAAACTCGGCTGATTCCTTGACAGGAATCATTGCTCCGTAAAGAGACCTGCTTATAGCTTGAGAACCTCCAAGAACAAAACCTACCGCTATTCCCAGTATCCAGAAATCAAGAGCGCTGGTCATAATATATGCATAGCATAAGATACCCAACCAGAGAAACAAAACGAATATTAATACTCTCTTTGCACCAAAAGGTTTGGAAATTCTGCTGAATAACAGTGCACCGCCAATACCGATAAATTGTACCACTAAAAGAGTGCCCATAAGAGTTTCGTTCTTGAGCCCCAATTCATCCTTTCCGTAAATAGCTGCCATTCTGATGACTGTATGTATACCATCATTATAAAACATAAAGGCTATCAGAAAGATTGCAAGGTTGCGGTGTTTTTTTGCACTCAAAATGGTGTGCCATGTTCGTGATAATCCAAATCCTATGTAGGTCCATGAATTATTATCATTTCGATATTGTTGTGGTGAGGCTTTATTATTCCTGGGTTCTTGTAACCAGACAAACGTGATTATTGAAAAACCTGCCCACCAGACACCTGAAAACAACAGGCTTATTCTTACTGCCATTGTTTTCTCAATACCGACCTTACTGTGGGCAAGGATTAAGATTATGCAGATTAAGAACTGAAGACCTCCTCCCAGGTATCCATAGGCATAGCCTCTGCCTGAAACCTGGTCGATTTTACTCCTTGAGGCAATATGAGGGAGAAAAGAGTCATAAAAAATATTTGCAGTAATAAAGCAGGAATTGGCAAGAAAGAAGAAAACCATCGTCATCCACACATCACCACTTTTGCTGAAAAACAAGAGTGTCGTAAAAAGGCTGCCTCCAAAACAGAAGGCCATCAGGAATTTCTTTTTAGATTCTGAAATATCCGCTATTGCACCGAGTATAGGGGCTGTTATAAATACAAAAAGAGCGGTAGCTCCTGAGAGAAATGCCCAAAGCGTGGTAGCATTGGTAGATAATTCAATGCTGAATAGTTTAAATACCCAACTGTCCGATGGGACTATAACTGAAGCAAAGTATATGGGTAAGAGGGCCGCTATAACGGTTGTTGCAAATGCGGAGTTTGCCCAATCATACATATACCACGCAAAGACATTTTTCCCCTTGTCACTTTTCATAGGCTTATTTTCTAACCGAAAATACCATAGTTATCAAAATAAAAAAATATCAAATGAAGCTATTCTTTTTCTAATATAATTTATGTATAATCCAGTTCTTACAATAATATATAAATATTAGCAAAAAAAATATCATTTCTGCTTACCAGAAGTAAAGGAAAACAATAATTGACTAAAAAAAAGTGGGTCCTCTTTGTAGCGATAATAACACTGTTCAGTATTCTTGTTGTGCTTGTTGTGAGTGAAATACTCCTCCGATTTAAAAAAACCCATATCGAGAGTAGTGATCATCTTGACTATGGTATGACTGTTTATGATAATTATCTGGGTTGGAAGCTTGCTCCTAACTGGAATGGCAAGCATAAGCACTATGACTTTGATGTAAGCTATTCAATCAACTCGAATGGCTTTCGCAATGATTTTAATGCAAAACGGGGGGATGGTGGACGGAGTTATGCTTTTGTTGGTGACAGCTTTACCTTTTCCTTTGGTGTTAACGATAATGAAACCTTTATTCAACTCCTCAATGCACAAGATACGCAGGATAACATTTATTATAATTTCGGTGTTCCGGGATATAGCACTGACCAGGAGAGTTTATTAATCCAACGAAAGGTTATACATTTTTCACCTGATGTGGTTTTGTTGGTAGTTTATCTCGGTAATGATTTATTCGATAATGAACTTCCTTATCCTCTCCAGGCAAATCGTGCAAAACCGTATTACGAATTAATATCTGATGAATTGGTACTGAGGAATATACCGGTTCCTATGGAACCGAAACCGACTGATCAATATAAGAAGAACTTAACCAGAGTAGTTTTGGGAGAGGATTTCAAGGCAAATGGCTTATTAAATCGTATTGTGAATAAAATTGAAATACTTCAGTTATTAAAACGTGCTTTGTTCAAGCCGCCGGATCATTCTGCGCAATTTAAAAAGAGGTTTGAACATGCAATCAATCTTTTTGCAGCTATTGTAGACCAGATACATGATACGTGTACGGAAAAAGAAGCCAGGTTGAGAATTATTTTAATGCCGGGCAGGTCATTTGTTGAACAGCCTTATTCAGTTTCCGCTCAATTTCAGGAGTTCTTGAGAAGAACGATAGTTGAGAACAGTGAGGATATGAAGGTTGACGTAATTGACCTTGCAAAACACTTGCGGGAGCGTTATCAGAGAGATCAAGGCAAATGGTATTATCCAAATGAAGGACATCTGACACCGGAAGGGCACCGTATTGTATATGATATCTTATCTCCTAAATTACAATGATCAAAAAATAGAATGAACAAAAAAAAGTATGAGAGCAAAAGTGTTGTTTCAAGCTATATCAATATGAGGCTGCAGAATCCTGAAGTAATGATTCTTGTAAAATTCAGTGAGGCCATTGTAGGTAAACACGTACTTGATATT
This sequence comes from Nitrospirales bacterium, assembly GCA_029261355.1. Classification (GTDB taxonomy): domain Bacteria; phylum Nitrospirota; class Nitrospiria; order Nitrospirales; family UBA8639; genus JAGQKC01. The sequence continues at coordinate 3,398 of JAJDBM010000048.1, forward strand.
GGAT
>JAJDBM010000049.1 GCA_029261355.1 Nitrospirales bacterium
CCGCAACCGTTCGTTTTCACGGCGGAGCTGGCGGAGTTCGGCCTCTTCTGGTTTAACCTGTCCTTTGCCTGGAAACGCGGCCTCCTGATGCTGTACCGCCTCCGTTTTCCATCGCCCCACGATGGTATCTCGAATGCCCAAGTCTCGGGCGACTTGCGCAATACTCTGCCCGCCTTCGGTGATCAGGCGAACCGCCTCTCGCTTAAACTCTCTTGTAAAACTCCTCCGTGTTCTCCCCATAGATACCTCCCAAGTATATTATCCATACTTTGTCGCGTGTCCACAAAACCTGGGGAAGATCAATTATAAACACGAAGCTCATGTTCCATCTCGACCTACAATAAAGAGGCAAACAAACGACTTGCCCACTATGCCCACATAGCGACATTCTTAAAAAATAGGAATGCCCCACTGTTTAAGCAAGCCATCCTAACTTGTCACTAGTATGTGTGATCGAGAAAAAGAGGTCGTGATGACTCGTTATGGAAAACCAGCAACAGTCTTGATCAACTATCTAGAATATGAACGAGTTCGCAAAAGTATTGATATCCTCATCGATGCAGATCTGATGGCACAACTCTAGAATAGACAGAGGTTTTATGCATCGAAGAAAAAAGAACGATCTTTTCAAAATGTATTTGGAGACACTCTCGTACCTGCCTCCAAACATCAGCGCTCATGACTGCGTTTCATATTAACATTCCCCCACACGTTACTGACATCGTTCGGCAACTCTCACAAAAAATCAAACGCAGTATCAGGTAAGCGATTTGAACACTGTGCCCGAAAGCAAGTAAAGGCGAAACTCTCGCAAAAGAATTAGAAGGGTTGTGGAAATTTTGTGTCAGGCAATATCTGATTGTGTATGGGATTGATCGGAAAAAAAACCATTTGTTTATTCGCAGTAGGCCACCTACGTTACATGTAAGAAGAAGTAATCGAGCGAGTCAGGCAAACACCGTAGACAACTAGCTCCTTCTTAACTCGCCACTCGATTCAATCTGATCGGACAGACCTCTATCTCGCAATGACGCAATAACAGAATTCGCCCCCTTACAAAATCAACAGCCGCCTTAAGAATTCCCAACCAACTCGGTAAGTTCTGATCATTCCTGTATATGATCAAACTTGATCCCGCACCAGTTCAAGACGACGTCTATAGCCGTGGGGCTCGTCACCGATATCAATGTATGGAAAAAACTCAGACTTCCCGTGTGCTGACCATCACTGACCATCAACCTATTATGTAAAGTCAGTCTCTCAGTAACCACGATGACACTGCCGCTACTTTCACACAGAATCAGTACTCTTCAGGAACATTCTCTCCCATAACTATCCATTAAGAACCAGCTTTACCTAACCGAAATGTATTTCAAAGTTGGAGGTTATGAGGGAACAACATGGATTGATTACGTGCACCTCAAAACCTATGGATTGAAACTGTTGTTAACCATAAAGCTATACCCATAACCATTTTTGGCACTCCTTAGGGTCTAGGCTTTGAACGATTAAGCTTCAAGGGAGAAACGAATAGTCAATGAATACGACTCAATATTCCATCGCCACTTGGATAGGAGGTATATGTTTATTCATTACACTATCCTATGCCCCTGTTCTTGCGGCAACTGATCGTAGTCTTTCAGTCGACCAACGGCTTCAAAATCTTGAGGAACAACTTAAACGTGCTAAACATCATTACAAAACGGAACTCGAGGCCCTCAGGAAAGAACTCAAGTCACTCAAAAACCATGAGAACAATACAGAAAAATTCCCCCAAGATTCTTCTGATACCGTACTGTCTGAAAAAGTGGAAGAACTAGAAAGTTCGATAGAAATTCTCTCCACGGATTTAGAATCTGTGACACAAACACTTCAAGATAGAGTCAAATTAAATCTCTATGCCACGCTAGAGTTTGAAGCGTTTCAACATTCTAAGCCAGTCTTTGACGCTCGTAACATTGAACTCTTTGCTGATGTCACCTTGAACGATAGACTCCGAGCATTCGCAGAAATCGAGTTTGAGCGAACGGCTAAGACCAGTTCTGGCACACGACAAGGTGAAGTTGAAGTTGAGCAAGGGTGGCTGGAATTCATGATCAATGAATATGTGAAACCTCGGGCAGGAGTCATATTGGTGCCTTTCGGTCGTTTTAACCTTGAGCATTTTGATCCAGTCAGGGACCTCACGGACCGCCCCATTGCCATGCGTCGGGTTATCCCCGTGACTTGGGCAGAGGCCGGAGCTGGATTCACAGGGTCTGCTTTTTTCGGAAATGCCTTTATGGACACGATCTTTAAAAACCTCTCCGTCGAATATCAATTTTTCGTTATGAATGGGCTGACTAACGCGATCTCAGATAAAGGTACTCGAAGTGCTAGGGGAGCATTTGGAAGTGACAATAATGCCAATAAGGCATTCGCAGGACGAATACAGACCAATCTTATGGAAGGGGTAGAAGTCGCAGGCAGCGGATACATGGGCACCTATGATTCCAATGGACATTCGATTTATGGTTGGAATACCGATTGGAAACTTTACTATGGCCCTGTTGAGTTCATTGGTGAATATGCTTGGTTTGATTTAGAGCAAGGCGGTTTGCAAAGTGGCAGCACGACGCTCATGGTCCCTCATCATCTGCATGGTGGTTACATTCAGGCCAATTATCACTTTTGGTTTGACGCATTAAATGACTCCTTCCTTGGTCGAGGATTTCCTTCGCCAACATTTACCGGTGTTGTGCGTTATGGACATGCTCGTATAAATGACGATAATGATACGGGAACAGGAGCCAACAGGGAAAAGCGCCTGACCCTTGGCCTAAATTACCGTCCCGTCGAAAATGTTGTCTTTAAAATGGAGTACCAATTCAATAGCACCACGAATGAGTCACTGGAACGTGGTGATAACAACGGATTCATCACCTCTGTGACCGGGGCGTTTTGACGTTCGTGGTCCCATCGCATCCGTACGTGATATGAGAATGAAAATAATGATTTCGCTCATCATCATGGTTGTGTGGCTAGGCCAGTTCCCTCAAGCGCATGCCGAACCCATTGCTATCATCGTGCATCCCAGTAATCCAGTCGGAAGTTTGAGTTGGGGAGAACTAGCACGAATTTACAAAGGTCGTGATAAAAAATGGAAATCAGGCAAGCCGATCGTAGCAACCAATCGCCCGACGGACGTAGAGATTCGCAAGAAGTTTTATGCTTATGTCTTACGAGCCAAACCCACTCAACAATTTCGTCCGCCTGGGACACCCTTGCCATTTAAAACACGACGTCTGAAATCTGGAAAGGCGACAAAAAAGTTTGTATCCCGAATTCCCAATGCCATTGGCTATATCCATGTACGTGATGTCGATAAGACAGTGAAAGTGTTGAGAATGGGGGGTTATAGACCAAGCGAGACAGAATATGAACTCAAGTAAGATACTGATCCATCGTGATAGACAAGATTTTTTTTCCTCTACTCTTGTTCACCCCTGTCGTTCAAAAGCATGATCACGCTGTTATTGAATACGCCATCTCATTCTCGAAAATTTTCGATTGAAGGAAAGTTAACATTCCTGTTCCTTCTCTTGTCTCTATTCCCACTCACACTCGGCGTATGGGGCACTTATGAAAATGGAAAATCCGCACTGACCAGTAGCATCGGAGAGAAACTGGAAGAGCTTGCCAAACAAAGTATGGCCACGATTGACAATGTGCTCGTTACCAGTCAGGTGGATATCAAGAATTGGGCGCTCGCCGAAGTCATGCAGGATGTGATCGTCGACGATGCTGATGGGCGTATTACTGAAACACTCATCAGGCTAAAAAATAGTTCAGATATCTATGCCTCTATTATTTGTGTCAATCAAACGGGCACCATCATCGGAGCCAGCAACCCAGAACTTCTCGGCAAGCCGGCCATGAACGCTTCATGGGTAAAAGAAGGGTTACAGAGCCGATCCACCATCGTCACCGATCGGCAGAAGCATGCGTTGTTCTCTGATAACACCATCACGATCACCGCACCCATTTTTGCACAACATGAACCCAATACCGCCATCGGCATCTTATCTGCTCGATTAGCTTGGACAAAAATTCGCCATGCCGTCAATACCATCACGATCAACGATGCAGGACAATCGGAATCTGGGTATGCTCTGCTTATCGATAAAAACGGAGTCGTCATTGCGGCCCCAGACTATTCTCTCAATCAAACATCAGCACACGTGCAACCATTGAATACATTGAAGCAAGAATCGGTAACGGCACAAAATGCAATGACCGACAATAGTGGTTGGAAAAGTGTATCGAACTCTCAGCACAAGAATCATCTCGTTGGATTTGCAGGATCAGAAGGGTATGGAGACTTTTCTGGGTTGGGATGGGCCGTCTTGATCATACAAGACACCGAAGAAGCCTTGGCACCCGTCATGACCCTTCGAAATCAAATCATCTGGTTCATCATGATCGTCATCGGACTTGTATTGGCCATAGCGTTCTTCTTATCCAAAAAACTCAGTGTACCCATTCGGAATCTCACACACGTCGCACACCAAATTTCCAATGGGGATCTGTCGGTTTCCGTCCCTGTTACCTCCCATGATGAAATAGGAGAACTCGCCGAAGCCTTTAACCGGATGACCGCTAACCTCCGGCAATCCACACACGAATTAATCAGCGCTAAAGAAGAAGCGGAAGTTGGGGCTCGTGCAAAGTCGGAGTTTCTCGCGACCATGAGTCATGAGATTCGAACGCCCATGAATGGCGTCATCGGCATGACAGGGCTTCTACTCGAAACAACCCTCGCGAGCGATCAACGATACTACACCGAAACGGTTCGTAATTCAGGGAATGCCTTGCTGACGATCATCAATGATATTTTAGATTTCTCGAAGATTGAAGCAGGTAAACTTGAAATAGAGATTATTGATTTCGACTTACGTCATGCCGTAGAAGAAACGTTAGAACTCATGGCCGAACGGGCCAGTCAAAAACGCGTGGAATTAGTCGGCAATGTCTTTCCAGATGTGTATTCATCCGTCAAGGGAGACCCGGGACGCTTCCGGCAAGTATTATTAAACCTCATTGGAAATGCCGTAAAATTTACTGATTCAGGAGAGGTCAGTGTCCAAATTCTTCGATTGAACGAAACTGAAAATCACATCGACATTCACGTACAAGTGTCAGACACGGGTGTTGGCATTGCACCAGAGGTCAAAGAACGTATATTTGAATCATTTAATCAAGCCGATAATTCGACCACCCGGAAATATGGAGGAACAGGACTTGGGCTAGCGATTTCTAAACGTATCGTAGAATTAATGAATGGACAGATAGGCGTCACCAGCGAATTAGGCAAGGGCAGTCAGTTCTGGTTTACGCTTTCGTTAGAGAAACAACCCGTACAGACCATACTCTCTTCCTTGTCTAATGTTTCCACGTTAGAAGGACTTCGTATTTGTTGCGTCGATGATAATGACACCAATCGACATTTATTGGCCCAATATGCTGAAGATTGGGGCATGCGTCCCACCTGCGCCTCGTCCGGAATCGAAGCCTTAGCCGTTCTCCATGGGAGTGTTAGCAGAGGAAAACCTTTTGACCTTGCCATTCTCGACATGCACATGCCAGGCATGGACGGATTGGAATTAGCTCAAGCTATTAAAGCTGATCTAGCCATCAAACATATTCGCCTTGTCCTTCTGACCTCTTTAGGAAGAAAAGGGGATGCCGGCAAGGCTCAACAAGCAGGATTCCACGCCTATCTCACTAAACCAATACGAAAGGACCACTTAGAACGTGGGTTAATTTCGGTCATGTCAGACAGCCAAGAAGGAGCAGCCAATCATCCTGAAATATTGATCACTCGGCATGCACTGATGGAAACCACACAACCACAACAGTCTGCACGTATTTTGATCGCTGATGACCATGTCGTCAATCAGCAATTGGCGTCATTGTTATTACAACGGCTTGGCCATCACGTTGAAGTAGTGTGCAATGGGAAGGACGCCGTCGACGTTATTGAAAAAACACCATTCGACTTGGTGCTCATGGATTGCCAAATGCCAGAAATGGATGGGTTTGAAGCAACTAGGATAATCCGTGAAAAAGAAAACGAAAAACGCAACATGATAGAAATCAAAAACGAAGGAAGTTTGCTAAAGGGAAACGACAAAAATAACGAAGACGAGCGACGAGATACGAGCGACGAGATACGCAGTACACATCGCATGCCGATTATTGCTGTAACCGCAAATGCCATGACAGGGGATCGTGAAAAATGTCTTGCCGCTGGAATGGATGACTATCTGGCTAAACCGATCAATCAAGGTAAATTACGTGATATTCTCTTGCGCTGGCTCCCCGTGACGGACGACCAAATAACAAGTCAAGAAGGCTCTTCTCAGCCAGACGCACCATCTCAACCGACAGATGCAAACGAGAAGGCTTTCAATACTCCTGCAATAGACCAAGAGGCCTTGACTGAACTACGAGTTTTAGGCGGAAATGAATTTGTGGTCAAGATGATCACACAATTTGTCGAAGATGCCTCGGCCTGCGTCTTAGCCATTCAAGAAGCCATCTCCACGGACAATCGAGAAGGACTGAGATCTCAAGCTCATGGCCTCAAAGGTATTTGCAAAAACCTCGGGATTCACGAGTTGGCAAATTTATCTTATCAACTCGAACAACAAGGGAAGCATACCTCTCTCGAAACATTACAGAGAGAATTTTCAAGAATGGAACATGAACTGGAGCAGGTCAAGAAATCACTGGAGCAGGAATTAAGCATAACCCGCTAGCTGTTATGGTGAAGGCCCACTTCATGTGCACGCACAGACTCAAGAGTTGGATTTGAAATACCGACAGAGGAGATATGACTACACCAACGACTATTTCGACTGAACAGGAAATACTCGAAGAGCTCCGCGCGACTCTTCTCAATCAACTCGAGCAAGGCAAGCTAGATCTTCCTCTCTTGCCGCAGGTGGCCAATCAAGTCTTGATGGTGGCTGATGATCCAAACTCCGACTCCTCGAAGTTGTCATCCTTAATTCAACAAGACCAGGCGTTAGCAGCCCAAATTTTACGAATCGCCAATTCTCCTGCATATATGCCTCGATCACCTATAGTGTCCTTACAACAAGCCATTGCCTGGTTAGGATTAAATATGCTCTCCGGCATTGCCTTTTCCGTGTCGGTTCAATCTGGGGTCTTCAACGTCAAAGGCTTCGAAAAAGAAGTCAAAGGACTGTGGCGTCATGCCATGACAACCGGTCTTTTTGGAAAAGAAATCGCTCGAAAAATCAGGCATAACGTCGAAAATGCTTTTCTCTGCGGCTTACTCCATGGCATTGGAAAACCCGTCATTCTCCATACGATTCTCAACTTACGCACGACTTCGGAAACGAAACCCACTTGGTCTGTCATCGAGCAATTGATGAATGAATACCATGTGCAGGTTGGTAAAAAACTGGCTGAATCGTGGAAACTTCCTGACCCTGTTCAGGAAACTATCCTCATGTATCAAGATCACATGTATGCACAAGCTACCTCTCCGACTAAAGGCGCAATGATTACCTGTTTGGCTACTCATATGGCTTCTTTTCAGCTAGATCCTTCTTCTATTGAGGAAGACGTCCTTCGTACCTTACCCGTCGTGCAGGATCTAAACTTTTACCCTGAAGACATGGATGCCCTGATGGAATTACAAGACACTATTCGTTCAAGCGTGGAATGTATGATCTTATGAGCAACGACACACAATACGATATCGTCGTAATTGGCAGTGGGCCATCTGGCCAAAAAGCGGCTATTCAGGGAGCGAAGGCTGGAAAACGTGTCGCTCTCATAGAACAAAACCGAGAAGTCGGTGGATCCTGTGTGTATCAAGGAACCATCCCAAGTAAAACACTGCGAGAGAGCGCCTTACAAATCGTGCGATTTCAACGCACAACAGAAGTCTTCGAATTCAAATTGAGGGATGATATTAAAATCGCCAGCCTCATGAAACGGCTTGATCAAGTTGTCAAAGCTCATGGCCAATTCATGAAAGAGCAAATTGGACGAAATAATATTGATCTCTTTCACGGTCGCGCCAAATTCTTGTCTAATCGAGAAGTACAGATTAACGGAATTGATGGCAAACCCTTGACCCTCTCCGCAAAATTCGTCGTGATAGGAACAGGGTCAAGCCCTCGAGTCCCTGATAATATTCCTGTGGATCATGAACACATTTTGGACAGCGATTCCATTCTTTCACTCGTCTACCTTCCCAAATCATTAACTGTATTGGGCGGAGGAGTCATCGCGAGTGAATATGCCTCAATTTTTGCGCTGCTTGGCGTTCAAGTCACGATGATTGACACGTCAGATCGCCCGCTGCGATTTCTTGACAAGGAACTCACCGATGAATTTTGTGGTGCATTTGAAGAAAGCGGGGGGAAATATCAGGGCGAACAAAAAATAAAAGAGGCCCATTGGGATGGTTATTCGAAAGTCATCACGACTCTTGAAAATGGAGACAAGATCGAAAGCGAAAAACTATTGGTTGCATTGGGACGAATTGCTAACATTAAAGGATTGAATATCGAAGCAGCTGGGCTCACCCCTACATCGCGTGGGCTCATCCCAGTTAATGACGAATGCCAAACGACCGTTCCTCACATCTACGCCGTCGGAGACGTCATTGGACCGCCATCGCTCGCCTCCTGTTCAATGGAACAAGGACGACGAGCAACCTGTCACGCCTTAGGCTTGGACCCCGGTGGAAACCCCGAAAATACCCCGATGGGTATCTACACCATCCCTGAAATGTCGAGTGTTGGATTAAGTGAACAAGAAGTCATAGAAAAATTCGGTGGGGCGATTGTCGGACGGTCTAAGTTTAATGAAATTGCTAGAGGACAGATTTCTGGAATGACAATCGGTTTGTTAAAGATGATAGCCGATCCCAAAGGCGAAAAATTGCTCGGTGTACATATTGTTGGAGAGGGCGCCACTGAACTGATTCACATTGGCCAAATGGGCTTACTCAATAACGTTAAAATAGATAGCTTTGTTGAAAATATTTTCAACTTCCCCACTCTTGCCGAAGCTTATCGGGTCGCCGCCCTCGACATCACAAAAAAACGCCGTCGATAAGTTCGCATATTCAACAGATCGATCCCCCTTAACCTCCTGCATATAAACACCGCTCGGGCATGCGGTTACCCAAGAAACGGTTTCCACAATATCGAGTTTGTCGACAGGTTCCTTTAATGCAGAACTGCTCCTGCGTCACGCCTTGCTCGAAACGAGAGAAGCCATTGCCTTCGCAGCAGCAACCCCACCAAACCCAAGAGCATCAGAGAGAACGTATTCGGATCAGGAACCAGCGTCGTGGTGACATTGGCGATTCCACGCGAGGTGAGACTCAAGGTTTCACCTGACCCGGCAGTCACCTGCAAAGGTATCCCTGAGGGAGGAACTTCACTCGCGCCAAGATCCATAAACCTCAACGTGTCCATCCCAACACTGACTCCTTGAAAACTCAGAGTTGCTACAGACACAAATTCTCCCTGCAACGACGACAAAGAAAATTCATCGAGAAATGAAATTTCAGAAAAATTGATAATTTCCGCAATTGGAGAAAGTGGGAAAGCTTGAAAATGGGTCATTGCTTCAAGCAATGCCGGGTCCCCAAGACCAAGTCCAAAGATTACTTCGTTCAACTGAAGTTCGGAGGGGTTGAACTGAACATTCAGGTCAAAAGAACCAATGGTTTCACTACCAAGCTCCGAGACCACGACATCAACCATCACAGATTGTCCAAGCTCAACCGTTGGTGAACTCGGATTGAATCCAAGCGTCCCTGCGAATGCTGGTGACACAACCAGCAGCATACTGCAACTGAGAAACACCAACACCAAACACCAAGATATACTGTCCTGGAGTCGATCCTTCGTCATTGAAATCCTCCATTTCTCAAAAATGGTCGGTGGAACAATATTGAGCTTATAGAGACAAACAATCTCTGACCACCTGTCGAAGCCCAAGACCTCGCCATTTCTCATCAGGTTATTATGGAACTGACGGCTTGCACCGTGGATTTGTACAGGCCAACACACACAATCGGCCATCTGTCACCGTAATCGTACCATCCTTATTTTGATCCCGTGGATCGTCAGCATCCATGGCTGGGGTATTTCGAGCAGCAAAAATCAGCCCAATGTCAGTGCGATCCACAATCTGATCCTGATTAATATCACAGGCATTCACAGGGGCTTGAACGATCAGGCTTGTTTGACCAGAGACTCCAAAGAACTCCGCTGAGATATCGGTGACACCCGAAGTCAGCCCAGTAGCCAGACCATCATCATCCACGGTACCAACACCTGAAAGGCTACTCTCCCACTTTGGTCGATTTACTGGCGGTGTGGCTTGATCTTGAGTATTGGCTCCCCAGCAACGCACTGCTCCATCAACCTGGATGGCACAACTATGAAAGTCCCCTGTGCTCACCCACACGGCTGGGCCTAAGTCCTGCGGCGGGATAGCTTGACCATGAGTATTGGCCCCCCAGCAACGCACCGCTCCATCAACTTGTACCGCACAGCTCTGAAAGAGTCCTGCACTCACCCCGACAGCCAGGCCCAAATCCTTTGGTGGCATGGCTTGGCCCTGGCGATTGTCCCCCCAGCAGCGCACGACCCCATCCATCTGTATCGCACAGCTGTGCGCGCGCCCTGTGCTCACTCCCAAGACCATCCCTAGATCCCGAGGAGGCGTGGCTTGACCTTCTGTATTATCCCCTCCACAGTGTACTGTCCCATCGACTTGCACAACACAGGAATAAAAGTCCCCTGCGCTCACCGCCAAGACCAAACCTAGATCTTGCGGTAGACCTATCCCACCTATACTTTCCCCCCAGCAGCCTACCGTCCCATCAACCCGCACTGCACAGGTATGAACAGTTCCTGCACTCACTCCGACAACTGGACCAAGGCCACTCGGAGGGTTGGACTGCTCAGAACGATTATCCCCCCAGCAACGCACCGCTCCATCAACTTGTACAGCACAGCTATGGAGACCTCCAGCGCTCACTCCCACGGCTGGAGCCAGGTCACTCGGCGGTGTGGCTTGACCTCGGCGATTATCCCCCCAGCAACGCACGGTCCCATCAGATTGCACACTACATGTATGACCACGTCCAGCGCTTACCGTGCTCGCTACCAACCGCAGACCAGCATTCAGTTTTTGTATGGAGTTGTTCTTGAACGTGCCCGTGGCCGTAAAAGCTTGAGTGCCTCCAATCCTTACCGTGGGCGCTACCGGCATCACGACAAGACTATCCAAAGTCTTTGTTAAGTCAGCTGGCGTATCGGTTCTAAACATACCGCTGAACCAACAACGTACCACCCCAGTTGCCAGCACGGCACAGCCGTTAAACGAATCCCCTGCGCTTAGGCTCACTACCGGACCCAAATCACTTGGCGCCATAGAGGAGTAAAAGCGACCGTATCCCCAACAGCGCACAAGCCCGTCTACCTGCACCACACAGGTATGGCCGCTCCCCGCACTCACACCTTCGATTAAGCCTAAATCTCGCGGTGGTGTCACTGCGCCTCTATCATCGTCCCCCCAACACCGCAGCGTCCGATCTGCCTGAACCACACAGGTATGGGTATTTCCCGCACTCAGGCTCACGACCGGGGCCAAATCCCCCGGTAGCGTTTCTTTACTAAAATAATCGTGTCCCCAACAGCGCACCGTCCTATCTACCAGCAACGCACAGGCATGGAAAGTCGCCGCACTCACGCTTACGACCGGGCCTAAGTTCTCTGGAGGCCGTGATTGGCCCCAGGCATTGCTGCCCCAGCAGCGTACCGCCCGGTTGACTTGCACTGCACAGGTATGAAGGCCACCCGCACTCAGGCTCAAAACTGGACCAAGATCCCTTGGAACTGTAGCTTGACTACGCTCATTCCTCCCCCAACAGCGTACCGCCCGATTGACTTGCACGACACAAGTATGATTATTCCCAGCACTCACACTCAAGACCAGACCTAAGTCTGCAAAAGGCGTCGCTTGTCCGTAAAGATTACTCCCCCAACAGCGGACGACTCCGGCTTGCACAACACAACTATGGGTACCCCCTTCGCTTATCTTACCGCTGTCTCCATATGGGGTCAGCATTCTACTATTTTCCGCAAAAGCCAGCGTGAGACTATCGAAGTTGAATAAGCACAGAAGACCTAAGACACACCCGCACAACAACCAATAAAACCATTCACTTATCCGCGGCTTTGCTAACATCTGGACCCTCGTCGGAAAAGCTAACGTTGCAAATAATGGGATGGGAAATCATTCATGTTGTCCTTTGTAACGAGCATAGATAACGGGATGAAGGGGGAACGTCTGAGAGCATGGATGATTTGTGAATGGACTGCGACCATTCCAATATGAAGCAAGACTGGCGGCATGGAATGGAGAAAGGGAAGATACAATGCAGAATGCGGGGTCTAAGCATAAAGATTCGCCTCCATGTGAAACAACTTAGTCCATGTTGACGAGATTTCCTTTAGTTCAACACACAAATGCGCATTATGCAAGACATGGGTGAAGGAAGAAAGATAGGCGGCTAAGGGAATCGGTCGAGGCTAGTGGAACAAGAACCTCAGTACATACCCTAAAAAATGTGATTAGAAACAAGATGGCAAGTACAGTAAACAGATCCCTATTGGGGACTACTCACTTAGAGAAGAAGAACAAGCCCAACGCTACACGTTCCTTCGAGAAGCAGACGTCTCTACCGCCGTGATTCTTCACGAAATCTGAGGCTTGCCCTTCTCCCCCAAACAATTAGGTCAACTCACACTTGCAACTTTTAGTGCTTACCGACACATAAGCTGGCTTCAATCGCTTGCTCTAGCCGTGCCAACCCTTTTTGAACATCAGCTCCAAGATGGACGCGAATGACACGTCTCCCCTTTGCAGTGAGGCTTTTCAGATCGCCTAAGGCTTGGGCTGCTTTGAGCACGCCAAACGTGTACGGCTCATCTGGAATGGAAAGATCTTCAGCATCATCGCACGTTACCTGAATAAAGACTCCAGAGTTTGGACCACCTTTGTGCAATTGTCCCGTAGAATGAAGGAATCGTGGCCCATAACCCAACGTCGTGGCCACCTGCTTCCCATTACGAACCTTTTCTCGCATTCGTTGCAACACCTTCTCGGCTTCCTCTGTATGTTCAACATAGGCATTAATGGCGACATAGTCACCAGGTTTCACACGAGAAAGGTGACGTTCGAGGACATCATCCAATGTGGACGCGCCATTGAGGGCCTTCCCATTTTCCTCATCAGCATACACCTGGATGTCCTGATCAGTTAACGTAGGAGCGGTCTCTGAGAGTGACCCAGCTTTCTTAAATTCATCCAGATACGCTTTCGTATAATCTTTACTCTCCTGCACATTAGGTTGATCAAAGGCATTGATTCCCAGTATGGATCCAGCAACCGCCGTCGCCATTTCCCAGAGGTAGAACTCCCCTCCCAGATTTATCAAATCCGCCAGATCAACTCGAATAATGGGATGCCCTGCCTTTTCAAGCGCAGCAACTTTAGCATCTTGATCAGAGCAGGGATCTTTCGAATAACGAATATATGCAAACACCCGATCTTGTCCATAGGCTTCCGGGGATGCCAAGACTTCGCCATCAACAGGAACAATACCGGTACCCTCTTTCCCTGTGCTCTCTGCAACCAGCTGCTCAATCCATGCGCCAAGATCCCATATGGCTGGGGATGTCACAAATGTCAGCTTATCTCGACCGGCTTTCGCTAATGTTCCCAACACTGCTCCCAACTTCACGCCAGGATTTTCTTGAGCAGGAACTGAGGCTTCACACGAATGACGCATCCGCTCCGCTTGATGAATGAACTGTTCTATGTTCACTCCCATAAGTGCGGCCGGAACGATTCCAAAATTGGATAAGGCAGAATACCGTCCACCAATTTCTGGGACTCCTGGCAGAATGTGGCGAAACTTCAATGTTGTCGCGACGCCTTCAAGCAATGATCCCGGGTCGGTAATGGCGATAAAATGTTGTCCGGCTTTTTCTCCCACTGCTTGCTGCATGCGATTATAGAAGTATTTCTGGAAAACCAGTGGTTCTGTGGTCGAACCAGATTTACTGGCCACAATACACACGGTCTTTGATAAGTCGACCTGCTGTTCAAACGCTCGAACCTGAGAAGGCACCGTGCTATCTAAGACATGTAACTCTGGGTATCCGTCAATCACGCCATAGGTCATACGTAAAACCTCAGGACACAAGCTGCTGCCTCCCATCCCTAAGAGCAGAACATGTGTGAATCCTGCATCTTTGATGTCCTTAGCGACGGCTTGCAGCTTCACGATATGAGATAATTGCTCTTGTGAAATGTTCATCCAGCCTAACGCTTCTCGAATGATCTTCTGGTGTTCAGGATTCTGATGCCACACCGTTGGATCTTTTGCCCACACCCGACGAACAATATTCTTCTTGTGCATGTCCGAAAGCTGTTCATCCACCTGGCTTTGCCATTCTCCAATCGCATATGTCACCTGATCGAGTTGATTGCCGAGGACCTCAGCTCGCTTCCGACTAATCACACTCATCAATTGATCAAAGGCATCAACAAACATCTTCGCGCCATCATGTAACAATGTAGTGGTCACATCCTCAATGGAGATGCCCACATCAGCCAACTGCTGCATGGTGGCCTTCGCCTCGTCTAACTCACCTTGGATCGTACACTTGGCGGTACCATGATCTCGAAATGCAGAAAAGGTCGCTTCTGGCATCGTATTAACCGTGTCCGGCCCGATCAGTTGATCAACATACATCGTATCGGGATACATGGGATTCTTCGTCCCAGTACTTGCCCATAAGACTCGCTGCACTTGTGCACCCTTAGCTTTCAATGCTTGAAAGTCCTTACCCGCAAAGATCGCTTCGAATGTTTCATACGCGAGTTTGGCATTCGCAATCGCGACTTTCCCTAACAATCCTTCCAACACTGCTTTCTGACTAGGATTGGTTTCTGTTTTGACTTTAGCTTCGAGTTGTTTATCAATCATCCCGTCGATTCGACTGACAAAAAAACTTGCGACTGAGGCAACCTTGCTAACATCTCCCCCGTTGGAAGCCAATCGTCCAAGTCCACGGACATAGCAGAGTGCCACCTGTTCATACATCTTCCCGCTAAACAACAGGGTAACATTGATATTCATGCCACGTGACAAGAGTTCTTCAATGGCTGGTATACCCTCCGCAGTAGCGGGCACCTTAATCATGACATTCTTTCTGTCCACAGCCTTGTGAAGGCGAACCGCTTCTTCAATAGTGCCTTGCGTATCATAGGCTAAATCCGGGGAGACTTCTAAACTGACATAGCCATCACGCCCTTTTGACTGTTCATACACTAACTGCATCACATCAGCCGCATCCTGAATGTCTTTGATGGCGACCTGCTCATAAATCTGTTTCACGCCAATGAGCTCAGAGGCCGCCTGTTGTAGGGCCTCATCATAGTCCGTACTTCCTGCAATGGCTTTTTCAAAAATAGCCGGATTGGAGGTCATCCCCATGAGCCCGTCCTGATCAATCAAGGTTTGCAAGTCACCTGATGTGATCAAACCGCGTCGAATATAGTCGTACCATGGACTTTGTCCACATTCTCGAAGTTGGACGAGGGGATTCATGCGAGTGCCTCCTTATGTAAGTGATTCACGTTCATCCTAAATAATATCAGTCTATTATCCATAGGAATCATCCCTATGGTCGGTTTTCCTTGACCATGGTTGATTGACTAACACGATGACGAAGACTGAGTGACACCCAACTTCTTGACACATTCCATCTGGCCTTTAGCAGCTGCCACAACATGGTCGGTCGAAAAACCAAATTTCTTGGCTAATTCCTTGAGTGGAGCCGATGCACCAAACGTGTTCATGCCAATACTATGTCCCGTTATCCCAACGTATTGCGACCAGCCAAATGTTGACGCCAATTCAACCGAGACACGAGCTGTGACCTGTGGCGGAATGACAGAATCCTGATATTCTTGAGATTGCTGTTCAAATAATTCCCAAGACGGCATACTCACCACACGGCTTTTGATCCCATCTCGCTTCAGTTGCTCATAAGCCTCAACACACATAGAGACTTCACTCCCCGTTGCCAATAAGAGAACATCAGGCTGTCCATCTGAGGCATCAGCTAAAACATACGCGCCTTTGGCTAACCCTGAAGCCGCGCTATAGACGGAGCGGTCTAATGTCGGCAATGCTTGGCGAGTCAGAATTAACACGACAGGCTCATGCCGTAATTCCATGATGACTTTCCATGCCTCGACGACTTCATTTGCATCTGCAGGACGTAACGTGATTAAACCAGGCACGGCTCGTAGTGACGGTAACTGCTCAATCGGTTGATGTGTCGGTCCATCTTCCCCAACCCCTATGGAGTCATGGGTGAAAATATGAATGACAGGAATTTCCATCAGTGCACCTAACCGAATGGTTGGACGTGCGTAATCACTAAAAATGAAAAATCCTGAGCCGTAAGGCCGAACCTTCGACAAGGATAATCCATTGAGAATCGCGCCCATGGCATGTTCTCGAATACCAAAATGGATATTCCGCCCATTTCGACTTTTCGCGGTAAATTCACCCGCCCCATCAAAAGTTAATCGTGTTTTCGTCGAGGGGGATAAATCCGCTGAACCACCGAGTAACCATGGAACATTTTGAGCCAACACATTGAGAACTTTCCCGGAAACTTCTCGACCAGCCATGCCTTTGGCATCAGGAGCAAAGGTGGGCAAGCTGGAATCCCATCCACGTGGTAAGCCTCGATGCTGCATGGTATAGAGATGATTTGCGAGCTCCGTATACTGTTTTTTATAGTCCTCAAACAAGGTCATCCACCCGTCACGAAGCCCTTTCCCTCGTTGCCCGATCCCTGTTTGGAAATGCTGAGAGACTTCCAATGGAACAAGAAACTTTTCATCTTCCGGCCACCAGTAATTTTTTTTCGTCAGCCGGATTTCTTCCTCTCCGAGTGGCTCTCCATGGGCCGCATGCGTATCTTGCTTATTCGGAGCACCAAAGGCGATATGACTATCAACAATGATCAGGGTTGGACGTTCCGTTTCCTTTTTAAAGGTGTCAAAGGCTCTCGACAACATGTCAAGGTCATTGGCATCACCCACCCTGGTCACATTCCACCCATACGCGATAAAGCGAGTCGCGACATCCTCACTAAACGCCCATTCCGTATGGCCTTCAATGGTAATTTTGTTGTTGTCATAGATCCAACACAGATTGGATAATTTTAAATGCCCTGCTAATGATGCCGCCTCACTAGATATCCCTTCCATCATGCACCCGTCACCACACAACGCATAGGTGTCGTAATTAATCATCTCAAAACCAGGACGATTAAAGTAGGCAGCCATCCACCGTTCAGCCATTGCCATGCCAACGCTTGTAGCGACTCCCTGACCTAAAGGCCCCGTTGTGGTCTCAATACCTGACGTCCATCGGTACTCAGGATGTCCAGGGCATTTACTGTCCAGCTGGCGAAATCGTTTGATATCATCAAGGGTCACAGAGGGCTGCCCTAATCGTTCATACTCAGCATTGACGGACTTGACCCCGCAGAGATGCAGAAGAGAATACAACAACATGGACGCATGCCCAATCGATAAGACAAATCGATCACGATTTGGCCAAATAGGATCGTCCGGATCGAAACGTAAGGTTTTATTCCAAAGAGCATAGACCACTGGAGCCATAGCCATCGCTGTCCCTGGATGTCCGGAATTGGCAGCTTGGACAGCATCCATCGAAAGGGTTCGAATCGTGTTGATGCATTTTAAATCAATAAATTCAAGGTCATCTTTCATCATCTTCCCTCCCTCGATGTGTACCGAGTTAGTCTGGCGCAGTGCGACGCTTGTTACAGATTATCCTCTAGTGATGTTATTCACATAAAATTCTATCACTTTTTTCGGCATTACCATACAATTTCTTAAATTTTTAAATATTTACCAGCATTTGGGGGCCATCAATATGGCGAACATTCATCTGTTCCCCTTATTTTCACAGCACATCTCACCAACTTCTTTCAAATCACGATTTCATCTATTTTTCGCCTTCTATTTTGCCACTACGGCCTTCAACTTTTACTTTTCACCCATTGAAAACACGAACTTCTCATTGCAAAGACTTAGGCCTCAATCGTATGATAAGTCCCTCTTATGAAGATTCATCTCAGTCATCCTTCTCGAAACATAGAAATGGCCGGCCCTAAACGTGTTGGGGACGTGTTGACAGAACTGCACTTGATTCCAGAAGGGTATTTGATCATTCGCGGTGAAGACCTTCTCACTGAAGATGAACGGTTGGAGGATAGTGATACTATTGAGATTCGCCCAGTGATCTCGGGGGGATAAACCATGAAATGTCGAAAATGCCCTGCACAAGCCGTCCTGAAACTCCCACGTCATAATACCGCGTTTTGCTCCACCCATCTGACGGATTTTGTCCGCGGACAAGTCGAACGAGCCATCAAGTCTCAAAAGATGTTTCATCCTAACGACCGCATTCTCGTCGCCGTCTCTGGCGGAAAAGATAGCTTGGCGCTGTGGGAAATCCTACTGAAACTCGGATACCAAGCGGATGCCCTATATGTTGACCAAGGGATCGGGACGTACTCCCAGACTTCACGTGAGAAAGTCGAGCGATTTACTGAACTCGTTGCCAAACCATGTGGAGCCACACTCACTATTCACCACGTCGAAGAAGAAGAAGGAGCCAATATTCCTGATCTTGCTAACTTGATTCACCGTCCCACCTGTTCAGCATGTGGCACCGTCAAACGTTACCAATTTAATCGTGCGACCATTCAAGGCGGATACGATGTCATGGCGACAGGCCATAACCTTGATGATGAAGCGGCACGCCTCTTAGGTAATGTCCTCCATTGGCAAGAGGAATATCTCCAGAAACAAAGCCCAATGCTGCCAGCATCCATGGAAGGCTTCGCAAAAAAAGTCAAACCTCTCTATCGCCTGACTGAACGAGAGATTGCGGCCTATGCCATTGTGAACCGGATTGACTACATTGTGGAAGAATGTCCAATGTCAAAAGGTGCCAAGATGTTGGTGTATAAAGACGTACTGAATCGGCTCGAAGCTGAATCTCCAGGCACAAAACACACTTTCTATTTTCAATTTCTTAAGAAACAAGCCAAAGCGCAGCCCACTCAAGGATCTATGACGCAAACGGATCACGCAACGCTCAAACCCTGCACGTCCTGTAGCCAACCAACCAGCACTGGTATCTGCTCCTATTGTAAAATGGTCGCTCGAGCTAAAACCGCTACCAGTTAAGCCCTTCCTCAAAATATTTTTGTTATCTCCAAATCGGGCTAAGGTTTAGTAAATAGACAAATAGTCCCGACGTTGGTTAGCCAATTGGTATTTAGATCTAGACATTCTTGACCGATCTTACCTAGATATCCATTGCCTCTCATGACAAGCATCCCACATATTCAATATGGACTTTCTTCCACTCGAGAATCGTGAGGACCTTCGAATTGGCCTCTATATCAAAATTGAAGGATCATGGTTTAGTCATCCATTTTCCAAGAATACCTTCAAGATCAAGTTTGAGAAAGATCTTGCCACGCTACGAGGGCTCAAGAAAGTGGAACTGTTTTATGATCCCACTCGTTCTGACCCAAAACTCTCCGACGATTCCGCTGTAGACGAATCTACAGCAAATCAGGAAAAAAGACGTGACCTCATGGAGGAAGAGGAGGATAACCCTTCTTTGGAAGAAACACCTTCCTCCTCTGTCGAAAAAGATATTCCAACTGCGGTACTCAAACTGGAAGAGACCTCAGAGTCTAGGCAGGAAGCCTTTACTGCACGCCGTAAACAACTCAAGAAAGCAGACCAGGCCTATCAAGCCGTTCTCCAACAAAGCAAGCTCATGTTTCGCGAATTACGAACCGGTCATTCGAAAGCCATGGCACGAGCGTCTGACATGGTGGAATCGCTTGGAAAAGTTATCGGAGACTCAACAAGTTCTATGGCCCTCATGAATCTGATGAGTTCATCTGAAGAAGTGGAAGACTTTTTCATGCATTCATTGAATGTCTGTGCCTTGTCGATGATGTTGGCACAAGTTTTCACTCAGAACATCGACGAGCTACAATATATCGGAATGGGTGCGCTTTTCCATGATCTTGGCCTTTTAGAATCCGAACGTAAAAGTGATGAACCTAAATCGTATCGAACCGCTCTCGACTCAAAAACCTTGCGAACACATCCTCTCAATGGGCGAAAGATGGCTGAAAGATTCTTTGGAATTTCTACTCCATGCTTAGAAATCATTGCTCAGCATCATGAACGCCTTGATGGCTCAGGCTATCCATCTGGATACATTGGAGAAGATATTAGCCTTTCGGCAAAAATCGTGATGATCGTTGATGAATATGATGAACTATGCAATCATCCTGATATCACGAAAAGCCTCACCCCTTACGAATCCCTTTGTTATCTCTATACCAAACGGAGAGGCCCCCTCTGGGACGAAGCCGTTGTAGCACTTGTTCAGATGCTAAGCGTGTATCCACCAGGCTCCCTTGTTGAGCTATCTGACGCAACAATTGGCATAGTCAGTAGCATCAACCCTCAATCACGAATGGCACCTTGGGTCATGCTCTACTCCGCAGAGCTTCCAAGAGAAGAAGCGCGCATTATTGATTTATCACAAGAAGACCGTCTCTCTATTGTCAAAAGCTTCCAGCCAAAAGACATTCCTTACGCGATACGAGAGTATTTAAATCCTCGACGCATCATTAGCTACTTTCCTTCAAAGGCTGAACAGCCCAACACACCTTCGCCAGAAAGTACTTTCAGCACACAATCCACGACTGCGTAAGCCTGCAATTACCAAATCATGTATCTCGCCATACATATCTCATAGACTACAAAAAAACTCTTTACGTCAGCTTGGTACGAGAAGTACTGATTTAAGACGGATCTTCTTGAGGAGATAAGGCAGGTTTGCGTTTTTCAAACGCAAAGAGGAAAAAAAGAGAACAGACACCAATACTGATGGCCATATCGGCCACATTAAACGCTGGCCAATGATATCCATTAACATAGAAGTCAAGAAAGTCGATCACTTCCCCAAATTGCAGGCGATCAATCAAGTTACCGATGGCACCACCGAATATGCTCGCAATCGTGAGCTGGCCCCACCAGTCCGACGACTCTAATCGCACAAAAATGGTGAGAAGAAGGCCAAGCGCAAAAATTGAGGTAATCAGAAAAAACACCATTCTGAACCCGCTGCTACTTGAAGCCAAAATCCCAAATGCCGCGCCAGGATTTCGTATATAGGTTAGACTGAAGTACTCAGGAAAAATTGGAATAGATTGATGAAGGTACATCGTCTTGAGTATATATGCCTTGGTCACTTGATCAAGCGCAATAATAGCCAAGCTAACCACGGCAAGAATGGTGAGTCGTTTCCCCATACTAATCTACGAAATCGCCTCAAGACATCGATCACACAAGGTTGGGTGAGTCTCACTCGCTCCAACAGCTGCTCGATAATTCCAACAACGTTCACACTTCAGGGTATTGGCTTTGGTCACATCTACCATGATACCAAGAGCTTCATCTGCCGCAATCATCCCATCAGATGCAAAGGACTGACTCAGGAGGACCTTCACTTGCGAAACAATAAACAGAGCAGGAAGGTCTGATTCATACTGCCGTAACAAATCATGGTGCTTTGCGGTAATATGAATCTCAACCTGTGCCTCTAATGACGATCCAATCACTTTCTCTCTCCGTTGCTTCTCCAAGGCTCCTTGAACCACCGTTCGAACAGCTAACAAATTGGTCCAGTCGTGCTCAATTTTAGCATTACTCCACATCGCGTCAACACTTGGAAAAGTGGACATGTGCACGCTCAACATATCTGCAGATTGCGGATGACTCTTGGGGAAAATCTGCCAAATTTCCTCTGCCGTAAAACTCAAAATCGGGGCCATCAGTTTTGATAAGGCCACGACAATTTCCAAGATAACCGATTGAGAACCTCTTCGCTCGGTAGAGTTTTTCGGAAAGGTATAGAGACGGTCTTTGAGAATATCAAGGTAGGTCGCACTCATATCGACTGAACAAAAGTAATCAAGCTCATGCACCGCTTGCCGAAACTCAAACCGATCATAGGCCTTTTGAACCGACGCGATCAGCCGGCCAAGGCGCAAGAGTGCCCATTGATCAATGCCCGACAAAGCATCATAGGAAACCTGATGTTGGGTGGGATCAAAATCATGAATATTACTCAACAAAAACCGACAGGTATTGCGAATTTTTCGATAGGCATCCATCATTTGTTTTAAAATGTCTGGAGAAATTCTCAAGTCTTCTTGATAGTCTTGAGATGCCACCCAGAGCCGCAAAATATCAGCACCGGATTGTTTAATCACATCCTGCGGAGCAACCACATTACCCGCAGACTTGGACATCTTCTTACCCACACCATCAACCACAAACCCATGTGTTAACACAGCCTTATAGGGAGCTCGGCCTTCGGTTGTGACTGAAGCGAGCAACGCACTATGAAACCAACCACGATGTTGATCTGAACCTTCCAGATACAGATCGGCTGGCCACCAGCTTGGATCTCTGGCTTTAAGCACGGCGGCATGACTCACCCCCGACTCAAACCAGACATCTAAAATATCTTGTTCTTTTTTAAACGTCGTATGGTCACATGAGGGACAGGTGGTTCCCGATGGAAGGAGTTCCTCTGCAGAGGATTCAAACCACACGTCTGCTCCCTTCTCACGCATGAGTTCTGCAATATGCGCAATAATGGTGGGGTCGGCCAAAGTACCGTCGCATTTCATACAGGTAAATCCAGGAATTGGAGTACCCCAAATACGTTGACGCGAGAGACACCAATCAGGACGATTGTGAATCATGCCATAGATTCGGTCGCGTCCACGTGCCGGAAACCATTGAACCTGGTCAATTTCTTTAAGTGCCCGAGAACGTAGATCGTTCTCACCCATAGAAACAAACCATTGTTCGGTCGCACGAAAAATGACGGGATTCTTGCAACGCCAACAGTGCGGGTACGAATGATCGACGGAACCATGCCCAAGCAGCACACCCAAAGCCTCTAATTTCTTTACAATTTCTGGATTCGCCTTTAACACCGATTGTCCGGCAAACTCCTCCACGTCTTGCTTAAACCGGCCTGTGTGATCAACCGGAACCAAGACTTCTAAAGGTTCAGAGAGGACACTTGAAAGCGGTGCCTGATTATATTTCAGCGCAAGAAGGTAATCCTCCATTCCGTGGCCAGGGGCAATATGCACGCATCCCGTGCCTTGCTCCAATGTCACGAAGTCTCCAAGAAGGATGGGTGACATACCGTTTGTCAAAGGCCGTGAACACGTCAAACCTTCAAAGTGTTCTTTGCCTTTCCTCACGCCACGGACCTGATAGTCTTGGAATCCACAGGCTTTCACCACCTGCTCGACGAGGTCCTCTGCAATAACCATAATTTCTCGTCCAACTTGAACAAAAACATAGGCAAAATCAGGATGAATGGCAATGGCTTGATTCGCCGGTAAGGTCCATGGGGTTGTCGTCCATATCACGATGGAGACCTGCGATGATTCGGCTAATTCTGGAATACCAAAGAGATTTGTAGAGGCCAGTTCAGCCGGTGATTTGTCAAAAGGAAATTTGACAAAGACCGATGGAGACGTATGATCTTCATACTCAACTTCGGCCTCGGCCAAAGCTGTCTGATCAGCCGTACACCATAAAACAGGTTTCAGACCTTTATAGACCCCGCCTTTTTCCACAAATTTCCCAAACTCTTCGACAATAGCCGCCTCATAGGCTTTATCCATTGTCAGATACGGATGCTCCCAATCACCAAGCACCCCTAACCGTTCAAACTCCTCACGCTGAATTTGGTAATACTTGCTCGCATAGTCCCGACACATTTGACGGAGCTGCACGGCCGTGAGGCTTTTCTTCTTCTCACCCAACTGTTTTGTCACCTGATGTTCGATAGGCAACCCATGACAATCCCACCCTGGAACATAGGGCACCCGATACCCTTCCATCGTTTTGGACTTCATGATGATATCTTTGAGTATCTTGTTTAACGCATGTCCAATGTGAATTTTCCCATTGGCATAAGGTGGACCATCATGGAGAAGATATAGAGGGTGATTCGATCTGGCTTCCTGAATTTTTTGGTAGAGTTGCTGTTCTTCCCACCACGCCAAGAGCTTCGGCTCTCGCACTGGGAGATTCGCTTTCATAGGGAAGTCGGTCTGAGGAAGATTGAGAGTCGATTTATAATCCATCACAATAGTCTTTTCTAATAAAAATTGATCTGTCAGCCATTCTAGCCATGCCTTTGGAACCCGTCAAATGTTGACGAATTACTACAAGCGAAAGGCGAATGAGGCTCAATTCCAGATGATAAAGTAGAAATTCTGGAAGGAATATTTGCAGGATTATTTCATGACGAGATCTTAGCTCACAGCCATCATACGTTCTAGAGCAATTTTCGCTAAGACTTTTTCATCATCAGGCACAGAAATCTGATTCACGATTTGCCCTTGTGCCAGATTTTCCATACACCAGCACATGTGAGCCGCATCAATCCGAAACATCGTGGCACATCGGCAGACCATTGGTGACATGAAAAATACCTGTTTATCCGTTTGCTCTGCTTTTAAACGATTGACTAAATTTAATTCCGTGCCAACGACCCAGGACGTTCCAGCTGGAGCCTTTGTCACCGTCTGAATAATAAATTCGGTCGACCCCACATGATCAGCTTTATTCACCACATCTTCATGACATTCTGGATGAACAATAACCTGAATACCTGGATATTGTTTACGAAAATAATCCACATGGGCTGATTGAAACATTTGATGGACACTGCAATGTCCTTTCCAAAGAATCAATTTAGCCTTGCGAATCGCTTCTGGAGTGTTCCCCCCATTGAGTTGAAATGGATCCCAGACAATCATCTCATCCTGAGGAAACCCCATTTTATTGGCTACATTACGACCAAGATGTTCGTCAGGAAAGAAGAGGATTTTCTCTCTTCGTGACCAGGCCCATTCCATGACCGCTTTGGCATTCGAAGAGGTACAGGTAATTCCGCCATGCTCACCACAAAACGCCTTCAGGTCGGCCGCGGAATTAACATACACGACAGGTGTCACCACCTCATCCACCGGCATAAACAACGAGAGCGCCTCCCAACATTCGTCCACCTGTTCAATGGCTGCCATATCAGCCATCGAGCAGCCAGCGGCCAAGTCAGGCAAAATGACTGTTTGATTAGATCGACTGAGGATATCAGCCGTTTCAGCCATGAAATGAACTCCGCAAAATACGACATGCGGGAATTCAGAACGATCAGCAGCCAGCTTGGAGAGGAGCAATGAATCTCCTCGCAAATCAGCATGAACGATCACTTCATCTCGTTGATAATTATGACCAAGAATCAAGACCTGATCGCCCAATGTTTTTTTCGCCATGACAATTCTGTCATACAGCTCCCCTGCTGGACGATCTTGATAATCAGTAATGGGCAACGTGGATTCTTCTATTATATTCATTCATGACCTCATGCAAGGTAAGTTCGATAGCCAAAAAGCTACAATGTGTGACTGAGGATTAAGAATTCTCTTCGGATAAACCTGAATCTGTACTCTACCAGATGAATCAATCACTGCAAAAGTTCTTTCTTCACTGATGGAAATCAGATTACACATGAGAATCAGAAGCAGGGAAAAAATGAGCCAGAGATAACAGACGCTCACCTCTGACCAAATTGACCAATCAACGTTCTAATGGTTTTCAATGTTTTCTCAAGATCGACAGTGTTAATACCATCGGCACAATGGTTGGTCCACGGAATATGCACCTGCCGAATAGCCGCACTTTGTTGCTGCCCCTTGAGTGTCACGGAGACTAGCTTTGCCCGTTTATGATCGGGATTGATTTTATACTCAACCAACCCATCAACTTCCAACACATCAACAAGACGCTGAATGTTTTGACGTGAGAGCCCTATCCGACGACTGATTTGTGGGACAGTGAGCAATTGGTCAAATCTTGAGAGAATTCCAAGAACTTTCCATCTGGCACTGGTTAAGCCAAATGGCTGAACCAATTTCTCTTCTTCAGCAAGAAGTCGGCTATTGAGTCTAAAAACATCCAGAATGGCATCTAGGAATAGCGTACCTTCTGGAGAGTATGTGGTAATGGGTAATTCAGACATATTGTCACTATAATGCTATAATAGCATACTACGATTAAAATAGCAATATAATGCCATATTGAGATATTTCAAGAATATTCGCCTATTCAGGCAAAGCGTAAAAAGTGGATAAGGAAAATTAGCCTTTACCTCTCAAAACAATTACGTACACAAGAAGACCACCTGCCGTAAAACAAAAAAAGACCATGCTCCACCACCTATAGGAACACGGTTTTTTTAAGAAACGATGGAAGGATCATTCACTCGTCGCGGTTCACTCAATTCTTCCAACGCAACAAAGCCATGCCTAACAATTCTACAAAAAAGCTTGGAGGACCTTTCTCAGAGGGAGAAGGCAAGAAACAAAAATCAAACAGGACAACCATTTTCAATAAGTGAGCGATTTCAAATGTAGGAGTCTGAGGGATTTTTGTAGAGGAAGAGGAAGAAGTTAGAGCCTAGCAAACATCTAAGCTTAAGGTAATGATAAAGGGACAGGTCCCCCTTCCATAGATGACCGAGAAATTCCTTTGCCACTCAACCGCTATCACCTGAATCCACGCTATGGATTCCTTAGTCCTCAAAATACGACTTCCTTCAATTATTGTCTGACTCAAGAAAATACAATTTCTTTTTGAATTCGTTGTACACAGTAGCAACCATCCGTAGAGCTTCACGCATATAATCGGCTACAACATGCGCAGTTACTGAAAAACATTTCCATCCATCAGCAAAACTCGACGCCACATGGACCAACAACCAGGCCTCCTCCCGAGGCTATGGAGTCCGGTCATGCACATTCTTTGGCCAATGGTCTAGAGCACCTGTCAATTCGTAGCGCTCGCGTTGACAGACACATTCTCTCACCCTGCCAGCTAGCCATGGACGAAACGTTTTTCACGTAATCACATAAGAGCTCATTTGAATAAGACCATGACGGTTAACCAACAGCCATGGGTAGGACACGTACGACCGCATGAACATGAAGGAAATTAGGAGAACGCATGAACATCCTCACTATTAAGTATGACGGCCTTCAGAAAAAAACTCATTCATCCAGACCGATGAAACACAAACCCTTCCAACAACAACATTGCTCAATCGCACTTATTATTGGAGCCAGCCTCCTCCTCCTCTTCACTACCACGACATTCGCCACCGAAACATCCATTGATCATTCCTCAATCCAGGTAACACCCTCAAGCAAAGAAGACTCAAGACAATCCAGTCCAATTCCAGCCGCACCAACAGATTCGCATAAAACAAACAAGGAACATCATCAGGAATCAAACGGAGCCACGCCTGACGCATCACTTCTCGAACTCGCGAAAACGATAGTGGCAGAAACAGCTGAGGCAGAACCTCCTCTACCTGTTAGCTCCCCAGGTCAATCCAAGGAAGCCATCCAACAACTTCCAACTGTCAAAGTAACCGCACCAAGACTGGTACGGTCACCCACCTACCTGCCAGGTATTCCACTCGATAAACCAAGTCGCACCGGGAGCAGGCTGGGCCTCACCATCCAAAAAATTCCTGGCAGCGTAGAAGTGATCTCCTCAAAAACGATCAAAGAACGAGGATTCACCACAACCTTACTGGCAGTGGAAAGTGCGGTCGGCGTGACGACCGGAAACTGCTTCGGTGTCGTCTGTTTTACATTCCGAGGATTTTCAGATGTGACCAGTATTCCACTACTGTTCGACGGCAACCGATACCCTGGGCTCGCAGTTCCTCCACGTTCAACCTATAACTATGAAAACATTGAAATCATCAAAGGTTCATCTTCGGTCTTACATGGCTTGGGATCCATTATAGGATCCATTAATTTCATTCCTAAAAAAGCTGATGGGGTCGAGCACAGAGAAGCTCAAGTCAGCTATGGGGCATGGGATACACGAAGCGTCGGCGCCGACCTCGGAGGGCAAGTTAGTGATCGCGTATCCTATCGATTAGTTGGCTATCACGTCGCGGCCGACAAGGGATCATACGGGTTTGCCGACCGGACCAGCTTTGAAGATTCACACCTCTCAGGGGAACTGGCCATGGATGTGACCGCGGACCTCCGAGCCAGTGCGAGCATCGATGCCTTTCGAGACCGCGGTGAAGGCTATTTTGGTATTCCACTCATCAATGGAAAAATCGATAAGCAAATTGTAGACAACAACTACAATATTGATGATGATCGCATTGAAAAGAACGTCATCTGGTCCCGCGTAAAACTCGATTGGAGATTACAAGACGGCATCGGATTCCTGAATGAATCTTATATGAATTACGAGAAACGGGAATGGAAAAACTATGAAACGTATGAATTCAACGCGACCACGGGATTAGTGGATCGGGGAGATTTATTACGTATCGATCATGATCAACGCATCTATGGCAACCGTTCGGAATTAACCATCGATCGCCCGATTGCTGCATTAGATAACAAAGTTTTAGTTGGCGTCGACTTTTCCTACAACCGACATCAACGCGATAACAACTCACCATATAGGGGAGGCGACAGCGTAGACTTCCTCAATCCAACACCAGGGTTTTTCAACTCTCTAGACAATGAAGGGGCTCAAAGACGTACAAAGGTAAAAAACGTTGGCCTCTATATTGATGATTTTCTGCACCTGACCAAAACGCTTAAATTGGCACTTTCCTATCGCCATGATATATCCAAAGTGAAGTCCTTTAACTTGAGAAACAATAGTGATTTCAGAAAAACATATCACGGTAATTCATGGCGAGTTGGCACCCTCTTCGATATCCTGCCGAAAGTCACCATCTATGGACAATGGAGTGGCGCCGAAGAACCCCCGACTCAAATTACGACCTTACCACTTAATCGAAAGAACTTTGACCTCAGAAAAAGTCAGCAATGGGAAGTCGGTGTCAAAGGATCATTTTTTAACGATCGAGTACAAACCACCGTCGCGTTTTATGACCTCTCGCGAAAAAACCTCTTAACACGGGACACAGGAAATGCTGATACCATTCAACAAATTGGCAAACAGTCATCCCAAGGTATGGAATTCACCCTTGCCTATCTTCCCACCTGGCAATGGGAATTCAATGGAAACCTTGCGTTAACGGACTCTCAATATGATCGCTTCGTCGATAATGTTGGGGGAACTGGCGTATCTCGAAAAGGCAATCGGCCCAATGATGTCCCGTCCAAAACTGCCAATGCATGGGTGACGTACAAACCCACGATAGACTGGCGAATTGCCGCAGGCATGCATTATGTGGGAAAACGCTTTGGAGACAGAGCCAATACCGTCGAATTAGAAGAATATGTCACCTTTAATGCAGCCATCAGTGTGAAATACGGGCCTGGAGAACTGTCCATCCATGGGCGGAATTTGGGTGATAAACTCTACGCCAACCGGTCCTACAACGGAGGCAAGCAAGCCCTGATCGGGGAGCCTCGAGCATGGGAGGCCTTTTATCGTATGAACTTTTAGGAGAGCCTTAAAGAAAAAGCCTTGAATCTCAGTGAATGTCGCTTTAACGACATTCACTGAGTCAGAGGAAAATCGACTCCCTCATCCTTGCACTCAACTCCGTATGCCCTAGCCACTTTCCAGTGAAATAATTCGCAGCATACGCAAAACATCACTCTAAAAGCACAGACATCGCCCCAATAACTGGTGACCGGGTCAGCTACT
Organism: Nitrospirales bacterium; assembly: GCA_029261355.1. GTDB lineage: Bacteria > Nitrospirota > Nitrospiria > Nitrospirales > UBA8639 > JAGQKC01. The sequence continues at coordinate 30,028 of JAJDBM010000049.1, forward strand.
CATTAAAGTGAGATTGAGTTGGGTCTGATGAGGCCTTCAGGATAGGGAGCGGACGTCACCGCCGGTTCGAAACATGATTTTATACTGCATATTCATGTTCCCGACAAATCATGTGAATCTCTTGTTTACTCAAGGGTTCATTGGTCAACCCGCAGAGAAAGCCTTCCGAGAGTTTTTGGTTAAAACGACATGTATGACAGGCCGCAAAGGTTTTGCGATTGTTATGTCGCTGCATCGCATGCAATGTCGAACGGAGGCCCTCTTCAAGTCCACTCCCTTTTAAAGAATGACTCATCTTCAACGCCGCCTCTAATCCCTTCGCTGGAATGGATTGCTCTATAAGCTTTCTCCCCTTGGCAGTTGGTGCGAGATGAACAATCCGTTTGTCCTTCTTATCCTGACGCTTGCGTAATAAGCCTTTCTGATCCAACAGCTTCAGCGATTGAGAGACCGTTCCCTTCGTCAACCCCAAATACTCGGTGACGGCTTGTGGTGTATCTGAGTAGCGGTTGCATTGAGTCAGATAGGTTAGGGCTTCAATCTGTACTGGTTGTAGCCCAAACTTTAAACCAAACTGCCTCATCTCCATACGAAGGAGATTACACAAACGCTCTAATATGTCCTGTACGTCTTGCGCTCTCATGCCCTAATTGTATCGTCTCGAGCATGATTTGACAAATGGAAAATGCCGTGCGATACTTTGGTATCGAATCGATACTAAATACAAAACACTCAATTACAAAGGAGAGTCCAATGAAAAAAGCCATTTTTTATCACGCAGGATGCCCCGTTTGTGTCGAAGCCGAGAATATGGTGGCTCAAGCCATTGATCGCAACCAATACGAACTTGAGGTGATCCATTTTGCCCAACATCCCAATCGAGTCGCCGAGGCTGAAACGGCTGGCGTGAAATCTGTGCCGGCATTGGTACTAGAAAATCAGGTCTTTCATATCAACTTCGGAGCGTCCATGGCTGATGTCAAAGGGACTGCCTGAATAGAAATAGGCCCTAGGTGATCGTTGCAAGTTGCCTCACCTAAAATATCCATTCCTAGGGTCCTGGGTCATCGACCCAGGACCTGCTCAGTTTTCACACTCTAAAAAAGGAGAAGTCAGTATGCGTATTTCCGCCAATTACCTCGCAATAGGATTAGCCGCCGGTCTGTTGATGACGGCGACAGCCTGTTCGACTCTTGAATCAACCATGGGTAAAGCCACCCCTTCCTTATATGATCGGTTAGGACAAAAACCTGCCATTACAGCAGTTGTTGATGAATTTGTTGGGAATGTTGCCAAGGACAATCGCATCAATGGTCGATTTGCGACAACCGATATACCTCGATTAAAAGGACACCTTGTGGACCAGGTCTGCATGGCCACGGGAGGCCCATGTACCTACAAGGGTAGAGACATGGTAACCATGCATAAGGGAATGGGGATCACGAATGCCGACTTCAACGCGTTGGTTGAAGATTTGGTGGCTGCACTCGATACCTTTAAGGTACCGCAAGCAGAGCAAAAGGAGTTACTTGGCCTCCTTGGACCGATGAAACCTGATATCGTTGAGCTCCCCTAACTGCTAATCCGACCACTCAACATACGACAAGGCTCCTTGTGGAATGGACTCCATTCTTGCAGGGAGCCATTTTCGATTATTGAAAATATATGATAGAAACGTAGTAACGAATATCGATGCACGATCGAAGATAATTCTTCGAAACTCTTTCTTGACTTGAAAGGAATGACAAAGGTGACGCACCCAACTCACAATGAGATAGGAACTCTCGCATCAATGTGGCGATACCCGGTAAAATCGATGATGGGCGAAGAGTTATCTATGGCAGAGGTCAAAGAACACGGAATTGGTGGAGACCGATCCTATGCTATTCTCGATCGCTCAGATGGAAAAGTTGCCACAGCTAAAAACCCCAGAAAATGGCCAACCCTGTTCACCTTTCAAGCAAAACTTTCTACGGTCACGAATGAGACAGAGAATATTTCGCCAGTCACCATCACATTACCTGATGGCACAATGGTAAATAGTGAGCAAGATGATCTGGACCAGAAGCTCTCACAGGCACTCGAAAAAGACGTCACGTTAGTGGCCACCGAGCAGGGAAAGATGAAAGGCGTACAATCGACCCTCCCCTCATCCTGGACACCGAATTCTGAAGAATATTGGCCAGACATCGACGGGCGTGATCATCGCGAGACAGTCACTGACTTCACATTACCCACAGGAACATTTTTTGATGCCGCGATGCTTCACTTATTGACCACTGCAACCCTTGAACAACTACATGAAGCCTATCCCGATGGGAAATTTGTCGCTCAACGGTTTCGACCTAACATCATCGTGCACACACCTGAAGGCGAAAAAGGGTTTATTGAAAATTCCTGGATCGGGAAAATCCTCTCCATCGGAAACGAGGTTCGCCTAAAAATTACTGGACCCTGTGCTCGCTGCGTCATGACAACCTTGCCACAGGGAGCACTTCCCAAGGATCCTGGAATCCTACGAACCGCACTCAAGCACAATCAGGGTAACGTTGGAGTCTATGCGTCAGTACTCCTAGGTGGAACCATTCGTTCTGGTGATCCGATAAAATTAGAAGACTAAATGGTGGCATTGACTCCATCTTTGCGGTGTAAAGTCTTCTCTTAATTCCATCAAATGATCTATTTGCATCAAGAGAGCTTCATCTGCAAGGACACAAATTCATTCCAAACTGTTGCGAGCAAGGCCTAAGACCATCTACATGCTTAGAGATAAAAATCAGTAAGCACAATTCGCCCTTAGATGAATGACTAGAGTGAATATCCAAAGAGACTGTCAGAACTCTCTAAAAGTATTGACTGCCCCGTTGGAATAAATTAAGGAGGTTTCAGGTTCTGTATTTCCTCACAAGTAAAGCGAACATGAGACTACAATACAACTGAAAAGTTGATTATCATGGTCAAGACTGTCAGAAATGGAATCACGGTTGACAGACTATTTCCAAATGCTCTCTTGCTCCTGTACTCGATTCTCCTATTGAATAAACTCCTCCTCACCATAGCTCCATGTTGGGCGGCTTTCAGCCAGATAGCCAATGTCATTATCATAATGAGCCACCAAACTGCTCGTCACATACTTTGAAAAACTCTCTTGCTTCAGTTCAAAGAAGGTAATCAGATCCAGCATCCACGTAGGGACCTGCCCGACGTAGCACTTTAACTCGAGTATCACACTTCCCTGACTCCAAGTGTATTTAGCATAGACTGTTTCGTTGTCGTAGTTAATCAACGTGCCATCAGGCCGAAGATTGTATGGGTCTCCAGCGCTGTGAAAGAGGTCCTGAGGACGGTATTTCATGTCACAATCCATCGTCACCCGCGCATACTCGTCCACCGTTGAAAAAAAGGCACGTCGAACATATTGAGTGTAGATTTTGGGCTCGATCGCGTAGGTTGTCGCAAAGCGCATGAACAGGTCCTTGTTATTGCGATTACTTCCTGCCTCACTCTCTCCTACCCTGAATTGGGCATCTGTAAGAATCGACGGCCATTCCTCCCCCTGGACAGTGGCCCGGTACTTTTTAACGAACGTGCCTGTTTTGTGTTTAATTTCCATAAAGTATGGTGGAGTATCTCCCTCTCCATAGGTGCGGACACGCATATTAAATCGAGAGTCGCGCCCCCAAAGCCGCTGCTTGAGAAATTCATAATTTCTGGTATCAAAATATAAACTGTTGACGCGATAGAAATAGCTTTCGTCTTTGGCTTGAATTGAGAAGTAATCAAGCTGACAATATGGAGCAAGAAACTGCGTGATCGGTTCCACGTACGACAGGGGAATCAGGTACTTGAGTTCGTACCGTTCCAACACAGGGGGCAGTATGATTTTTTCCGACATAGTTATTCCCGTAGTTCAGGTTGCCCCTCTTTTATCCAGTTACGCAGAGGGGCTTGGCCCAGTATTCCTGAAGCCGCGAGGACGTCAATATAATCACGAAGAAGTTGTGTATGAGTCCTGGCCATTGTCCTGTTCAGCGCGATTTGTTGCCATTTGAGCCCTATCACAAATTTGGGGTTTCGGATTCTGGCCGATTCCGATTGGAGGATCTGAATTTTCTGAACAGCCAAATTATCTGTTTTCCAAATAGACACGTTCCACGTCATGGTATCCAGTTTCCCGACCATGAGGTTTCCCACGGTATCCCGTGTGAGCATAAACATGGTCTTCGCATTGCCTTGGTCCTGTCGTTGATCAATCAGGTTGGCATCTCCATCACCCGTGGGAATTCTGAATCCCAGTAATACCCCAATAGCGTTGTCGCTTCTGTCGTTTGCATATTCTAGATCAATGAGGTCGAGCGCTAAGCCGGTCTTCGCCTCAGCCATCGCGAGTCTGGCATTCTCCAGATCAAGATCCAAGCGTGTTTGCTTGATCTGCGGATAGTTATCCGTATCTGCCAACGCTGCTCGATATTGGGTCAATACGTCATCAATGTTTAGGGGAGAGAGTGGCCAATTTCCATCTAACAAGGTGTGGGATGAATCTGGTAATTCACTGTCTGCCAGAATTCCTTTCCGCATGGCCTCCAAACGTTTTTCCGCCATCTGTAAGGTGTCGGTGACATGCGAGTGATCAAGAATAAGGCGTTGTAATTTTTCAGGATCAAAGTCAGTCGTTTCGGCCAATGCACGATTGAGGTTGATCTCAGCTTTCAGGAGATTGGCCTCTCGCTTCCTCAGCTCTACCATTATTCGTTTCTCAGCAAAATCAATGAGTACGTGATACCGCATCTTCAGCAACCTGGTCACCAGACGGTTGGCATGTATCATGCGCTGCTTTGCACCCAACTCTGACAAGAATTGTTCCGCAGAACGTTGGGTCCCATATTTTGGCGTCACCCGCAGCGAGTAACGGTTCTTCATACTGTTCTTGAAACGATGTTTAAGATTTTCTTCTGCCTGAAATCGTAACTGAGCTCCATCGATCCATCCACTCACTCCGGTGTGTACGCTTCTCGTTGATTCATGCACGATCGAACGTTGGGGATTCGGGACAGCCTTCAGCAAAAAGGCATCAAGGGTATCTGCCATGCTCAGATTCGGGAGTGCTAGCAAAAGCAAGAGACACGTCCTAGTTTGAAACATCAGATGCGCCCACCAGAGATAAAGTGATCTAGATTTACCATGAGATAACGAGAAGCAGTGGTACCTCCACCATCAGCCACCAACAAATATTCTTGGTCGTATTGAGTCCGGGCTATCCCTTCAGCCTTCAAGCCAGAAATAGTGAAAATTTCACGCAAGACGTGTGTCGCCTGGTCGTACGCCCACACATAACTCACGTGGCTCTGTTTTTTCCCTCGACTCCCCAAGAGAAGCAGAGTGCTATCAATCCAGAGCATGTCCGACAGTAAAACGGGTTCTCCAGCTTGAGAATCCACCAACATGATGGTCTCCCAGATTTCACCTTGTGGCGGGCGACCCGCGAAGATTCTCTCGAGATTCATTATCCTGAGGAAAACCGTCTGACCGAGATCAGTCCGTGGCGACTTGAAACCCAAAATGAGATTGTCATTTCTGACAACATGTGCTTCGATATCGATACGTTTTGACTGCAGGGCGTCCTTAAGAAATATCGCTGTATGTCTATCGTTAGTCGTTGCTTCCAGTTGTTCTAAGACATGGTAGAGATCAATGAATCCTCGAGAGATCAGGTGGGAACCATCCTGCTCAAGCCTGAGAAACTGTCGGCGCTTGGCCTTCAACTTGCCCTTTTTATTATGAGAGAGAGAGGACAGTAGATAGAGGTACGGTCCATCGGCACTCAGGCTTTCCAAATCGTCAATTTGTGGTGCATCCTTCACCACGATGGAGTTTGTGATTCTTCCCTGCACATCCATACGATAGAGAGCCGTTTTGCCTGAGCTGGATTCATCACTGATCATGAAAAAATTTAAATTCTCTGGGTCCCATAAGACACCAGAGGCTTCAATGCTTTTTGGATCAATGCGGTTATCGGTGGGAATAATGAACGATTCTTTAGGGAAGGAAGGAGAAAGTGGAAGTCTCTTGACCGACGTCTCAGCAAAAACATTCATGACATCACTAAACATGCTGGCCGTAGCAACAACCTTCGAAAACACCGTGCCAGGTTTTTCCAGAAGGACGATTACCTTTTCGCCTAACAACAATGGGTGTGACTCGGAAAGTCTGACCACCGCTTCTCGTCCCCAAGCCTGAACCATAGGGTTTTTCTTAAGTCGTTCGGGATACTCGACAATGCGCGTACCGAGGCTCTCCACGGTACTCTCAATAAAGGGAGCTTCATCACCTGATGTTGTCGATTGCACCCAAACGGATTGGCCTACTTGCACTCGATTCACGACAGCTTCGTGTATATAGCCGTTGATATAGTTAGGGGATGATCCGTGAACAGTGAGAATTGGCTGAAATGGAGGAACAATTTCTCCAGACCGGAACATCATACTGCCGACGCGACCATCAAAATCGGCCCGAATCGTGAGCTTAGTGGCCTGATGTTGTAATGCTGATTTTCGTTCTCGGAGTTCAGCAACCTGGGCATCAATAGGACGCAGATTTGCGTTTAATTGAGCTTCCAGATTCATTATTTCCGCTTCTAATGATGCTCTCAGGTGTTGGCGTTCTCGTGTGAGGCCTTCAATTTCGGCCAAAATGGGGTTGCTACGAAGGTCGCCGTCTGGAGCATGCCCATCCAATTGAACCAGAATACTTTGGTTAAGATCATGGCGAGATTGGAGACTCTGGATTTTAGAATCAAGATTTGCCTGTTGAGCCTCTTGCTGACTCCGCAGACTAGACAGTTTTGCTCGCGTCGCCGCAACCGTTTCACGGTCGCGAGTGGTTAATTCAGTGAGCTGCTCATCAAGGATCACCAGCTCTGAACTCAGTGCGTCTCGCTGCACTTCCATAATTAATTGCCCCTGACTGACAGGATCACCTTCAACAACTAATATCCGCACGATGTCGACCGGGGCCTCGAACAAAATGGTTTGCTCCCGATCATCAGCAATGCCATAGAAATGTGCCGACTCACCCCGGAATCCTAAGGCCAACACTCCAAGCACCGCCAATGAGATTCCCCACATGACGAACAAGAACCGTTTGTGCATATTTAGAGTGATCCTTCCGGACATCTTAATTCCAAGAAAATATGCCAACAGCGCTTCATAAATCCACCGTGGCCTCTTGTAGCATCAAGTTCGTCCCCTGAATACTTTGTAATGTTTGCAGCTCTTTTAGGAAATCATCATGTGCCATGCCAGTTCGCATTTTGATGTGATACGCATAGTCCAGCCGTTGACCTTGTGAAATTTCACGCAAGGTCACCAATGAAAACGCTCGACAATGTCGATGAAGAATGGATTCGAGTTGAGGGCTCTCCGTCGTGTCACAGGACATATTAAAACGTAGCATCCCATCAAAATGGCTGGTGGGGCCCAAGGGGGAGTAAAAGAGGATGAGCGCTGTAGCGGTAAACCCAAGTGTGCCAATAATGGCAACACCAAATGAATACGCCCCACAGGCTACTCCCGCTGATACACCGGCAAATAAAAACAAGAGATCACGTGGATCTTTGAGATTCGTACGAAAGCGAATGATGGCCATGGCCGCCATAATGCCGATGCCCCGGGATAAGCTATCACCCACTGCCTGAATGACCGTTGCTGCAACGATCGAAATAAGAATGATGGCTTGGACGTAATTGCGAGAATATGACAACCCGCGAAAGGTCTTTTGGTACACAAAAGCGATAAAGGTAGAGAGCACAAAACACAGAAGGTAGATATACACCAATGTGAGTAAGCCACCGCTTTCTGCTGCAGTCTGTACGTTAAACGCTTCCAAGGCATTCTGCATCAGGTGTCCTCTATCCTTGGCTCTATTCGTTTCATGCCATCGCCCCTTTCGGTGTCGTTATACTTTCAGTAGAAATAACCTCAGTGAAATACGTCATATTCTTCAAACTAAATTGAATACAACCGAAGTATGCATTCTTGACAACTGGTGAAGATACGGTCGCATAATTCGTTCGCATCAATTTGTCTTCAAACTTTTCTCATGCAATGCGTTAACACCTTCTAGAATCCGCCACTCACTCATGAAAAAACTTACTCAAAACGTCTGTCCTACTATTCGCAGAATCTACTTTTACCTCGTTCATGTCAATTTCATTATCAAATAATAATAGTTGCATGAACATGATTTTCCGACCCCTTATCATGAACAAAATAAAAACTTATAAGAAAAGAGACTTGACCTAAATCGGCAACAAAAATCTCACAAGCCCTTTTGTGAGAAACGGTGAAAGTTCTCTGATTTCTTACTCTCTCAAAACGCTCCGTGTGATCTGAATAGAAGAAAAATAGTGATTCGATCATGTCCCCCTCTATCCAGTGATTCATTGGTACCCCATATTATAAAATGACTTCTATGGTCTCGTTTTTCCACACGCAATATGTTGCGGCGAAGACAAAGACAATCTAGATCCCAAGAAGTAAAAGCCCGTAAACACATTTCGCTCGTGATGGATGACTCAAGAAAATAAACAAAGAGGCCCTCAGAACTCTCTAGAAGTACTGACGGCCCCTTTGAAATAGATTGAGGAGGTCTCATGTTCTGAATACTCTGCCAATCTTCCAAGTAATGCTCGGCATGAGACCACTATTCTATGACGATGGGATCACAAGCATGGCCTCCTTAAGAGCTCCCCAATCCTAAGACTCTCACTTTCTATTCGTCCTATCGCTTCCATTAGAAATAGCAATTCGCGAAACGGTACTGTTGTGACCTGGAAAGACTGATACAAACATGGTCATGCTCCTTGATAAAATTGTTGATCATCACGTGTAGCTCACGTCTTGATCAAACATACAGAGGCAAGTTCACAAGAAGCTAACCAAGGCATTACCGTTAGGTAAGAAATAAACAGAACTTAGTGAGGAGTAGACGAAAATGGAGGGAGGAAAATGGTGAAGGTACTTCCTTGAGCAGGTTCACTCGCAAGTGTAATATCGCCTCCATGGGCACAGGCCACTGCACGAGCAAAGCTTAATCCTAAGCCACATCCATCCTGAGATCGACTTTGATCACACCGAAAAAATCGATCAAACACACGAGGTTGATCGGCTGGCTGAATGCCAAAGCCTGTATCAGCAACCATCACACACAGGCCACGTGGTTGTCGGGTAAGATCAATCTTCACCTGCCCCTTTGGCCCTGTATATTTCAAAGCATTATCAAGAAGATTGGCCAACATCCGTTGAAGCATTTGACGGTTACCCTTCACTCGACAGTCAGGATCAAGCTTGCAAGAAAGTTTGATCTTTTTTTCTTCAGCGGCTGGCTCATATAGATCACGAGCATCTTCAATAAGCATCGACAGGTTAATCGGTTCTGTATCCGTCGACATCACTCCAGCCTCTGCTTCTGCGACATCTAGGGTCGTATTGATCAAATGGAGAAGTCGATCACACTGCTCAAGCGTATCAGAGGCCGCGACTCTGTACTCGTTGTCGGGCTCTGTGACCGAGAGAGCTCTTTCAGAAATAACACGAATCCGTGACAAAGGACTCCGCAGATCATGTGCAATATTATCCGTCATTTCCCGCATTTCAGTAATCAAAATCCTAATACGTTCAGCCATCGCATTAAAGGTATCGACTAGCATTTGAACTTCATCGCCTTGATCTTTGATCGTAACTCGACGATCGAGTTGCCCCTTTTCAATATCAACAGCCGCACGACTTACCTCCTCAATCCCCTTGACCGCCTTTCTTGCGATTGCCCATCCAACCCCTGACGCAAGTGGTATCGCAACACAAAACATTCCAATAAACACCAGAAGAAGCAAATTCATGATCTCGTCTTTTTCTTCGAGCGACTCGCCGAGATGCATGATCAGACCTGGGGCAATCAAGCCGGACGTGATTCTCGCCGACGAATCATGATGAGGACGCACGACTGTTTGAATTCGATACTCGCCTTGAACCTCTGGCACCTTTTGTAAAAATTCCTCAGATATAGGCAGCTCCTTCCACTCAGTGAGGTTTGAGGAGAAAATCGTCTGCCCTTTACTCGTCAACAGTCGAAGGAACATCTGCTCTTCATCATTGGATTCGGCCTCACGCTCAAGTTCTTGAACCACTCGATTCATGCCTTCAGCAAGGTACAGATCACTATATTCAGAAATATCTTCCGTTAAATCTTCATTCATGCGATTATTGAGAATCGTATCCACAGAAACGTACAAGAGACAGAAGGCGGCAAAAGAGGAAACAAGAAATGCGACGGCATATGACAGAGTGAGACGAAACGCTAAGGTATTTGGCAACCTACGCATCACTTCCTCTTAGCACGTACCCAACCCCCCTTACGGTATGAATGAGCGATACCTGAAAATCTTTGTCAATCTTTTCGCGAAGCTTGCTCATACGTGCTTCGACCACATTGGTCCCAGGATCAAAGTTATAATCCCACACACGTTCCATGATCATCGTCTTCGAAACTACGTTTCCCACATTCCGCAGTAAGTACTCCAATAAGGCAAACTCCTTGGGTTGGAGCTCAATCTTTGTGCCTGCTCGTCTCGCCGTCCGCGCAAGAAGATCGATGGATAAATCTTGAAAAGAAAGCGTCGTGGGCTCCGTAATGTTTTGACTTCGCCGTATGAGTGACTCAACACGAGCAAGGAGTTCACTGAAAGAAAATGGCTTTGTGAGGTAGTCGTCACCACCATGACGCAGGCCATCGACCCGTTCATCGACTGATCGTTTCGCACTAAGAATAAGAATAGGAAGACGTATCTTCTCTCTTCGCAATCGGTCAATGACAGAAAGACCATCAAGACCCGGCAACATCAAGTCAAGGATCGCAAGGTCATAACTGTCATGCAGTAAAACCCCTAACCCTTTCTCACCATCATCGACATGGTCAATAATATATCCAGCTTGCTTCATCCCGTTCTGAATGAAGTCAGCGATAAGTTGATCATCCTCGACTAATAAGATCCTCATAGTTTCTCCATACTCCTACACACAGGCACAGTGTCAACCATACACGGAAAGTACCTCCAGGCCATGCACATGCCTAATATTGTCCATCTTAGCGAAATCAAGCCAGCAGAAACATTACGATATGGTGAACTTATGGTAAAAGAGTTGCTTCGTCTTTCAGAGATTGTCATTTTACAGGACTGATTTCCTTCAGAGAGGAATCTCGATAATACTGTACAAATATGGATTGCCAATGAAAAATATATCGACGCTCGCCTTTCTTCTCCTTCTCGTACCCAACTTCGTCTTCGCGCAAGACCAACCGTTGAAGACTTCAAGGCCACCTAAATCTGACCCTGTGAGAATTTACCGAAACCCTGAAGAGCGAAGAGAAGCTGGGCTTGGGACACAGGTGACAGACTGGTTAAAGATTGGCGGGGTCATTGAATTAGAAAAAGAATATCGAAAAAATATTACCAAGATCGGAAACAATACCAAAGATGATCCAGATCCAGAATTGGCGATCGAGCTTGGCTTCGAAATTCAATACGATGAATGGTTGGAAGCAGAAGTCCTGTTTGCTATTGAAGACAATGGACGACGACATTACCAAGAACTCGATGAGGCTCTCATTGGAATCAATCTTGGGGACTTCGGTATAGAAATTGGACATCTCTATGTGCCATTTGGTGCCTATTATAGTGCCTTTGTCACAGGTCCTCTATTAGAGTTTGCGCAGACCCGGGGGACCGCCTTGTTGCTGGACTATACTTTCTGGGACTCTCTTGAAATCGCTGGATATATTTTTGACAGTAAAGCTGATCACCACACAGAGAGGAATGAAATTGATTGGGGACTCAGCCTCGAACTCACATCAGAGGATGAATCAATAAGAATAGGCGCCGGATACCTATCAGATCTTGCAGAAAGTGAAGATGAATTACTCTTCGACTTTAACCATGAATATCAACGTCGTGTCCCAGCCTGGAACGCCTACGCACGAATAGGCATACCACCGATTGAACTGACCGCAGAGGTACTGAAGGCTATTCGAAAATTTAGGGAGTTTGATAATAATGCCAATAAACCTTTTGCCTATAATATTGAGGTTGCCTACTTTCCAGTCGACTACCTACAGTTCGCTGTCAGATTAGAACATAGCTCGAATTTAGCTGATGAACCAAAATGGCAATATGGTCTAGCTGGAGCATGGCGTCCGCTTAATAATGTGACCATATCGCTTGACTATCTTTACGGAACATATAAAAAGGCGTTTGCATTTGACGATAGAGAACAAGAGCTCAGCCACCACCACATGATAGGGTCTCAGCTCACAGTAGCGTTTTAACTCATGCCGTGACGATTTTCCGAAGCACTAGTGATTCGCTTTCAGAAAAAATACAAGAGCCCTATCTCGCTGGAGATAAGGCTCTCTTGGAACACGGTATTAAAATCCTGTATTGAGAACTAACGTTTCCTTCCTTTTCGATTTCTCCAAACTGCCATCCCCACGAGCCCTGACCCTAGCAATACTATTGTCGAAGGCTCAGGTACGGACGAGACCAGCTCAACTCGAAGCTCCGGATCGGTCAGACTTGTACTTAATCCTTCTTCAACCAAAATCAGACCTACCCCAGGAGCATAATATTTAAACTCCCTGGCGTCTGGATCCAATTCATTTACTTCAAAGACTTGTAGGACATTCGTAAACTCGCCAATACTAAGCGAGACTGTATTGCCAAGGGAAAAAATCGTGGCTTCGTCAATGGCATCATCAGCAGGAGCAAACTCTTGCCGATAATTGAACCCCTCTATAAGGTTGGCTGGCATGATAAAACCTGGAACGGCATCATTCACTCCACTTATCCAAGAACTTGCACTGTCTGTCCCAAGCAACAGACCATCATCATCGTACCGATAGTTCGTCACATCTTCTCCAAAATACCAGACATTACCAATGGTATCTTGAGCATAATAATCAAAGGTATCTTCGACAATCTGACCATTTTCAAATGCACGATCACGTTGAATAGTGGTTTGCACACCAAGGATCGTTGGACCAGGACCCAAATTCGAAAAGGTAAAGCCTTCGGTGATGATTTCACCATCTTCCTCCTTTTGCCCCTCATAGGTTCGGCTCGTACCTGGCACTAAAGAAAAATAGAGATGGTCAACTGAAGTACCAGAAAGAAACGTGGCGGCATTGAAATCTGGCAAAACCGGCATCGCAGCTACATTGCCAAGACCGACAATCAAAGAACCGAGCAATAAACAGACAGCACTCAACTTCATCTTCATTCTCATACCCTCCTTACAAAATATGGTCAGCCTCACTCAAGTGAAAAAGTTTTTGAACAAACAACTCAAGGCTGTTGTAGGCTTCCACATAAAAGGAGTCAACGAAGTGATCAAATGGTAATGTCGTGAAACATTTTCCCTGACCAAAAGCAGCATTTTCACAACATCCAAAATCCCCTTCTGTCATCAAAAATCAATAGTCCCGCACTGAATAGAAACCCTTTACAGGCAACTATGCAGAAGAACTCATGTTATGAAGCGTTTCGCGACTGCGACAACTCGCGATGGGGGAACAAATCAGTAGGTACTCCTTAGGAGATGACACCAATAAGTACCCATTAAATCACTGTAAATTCAGATAGATTTCTGTCCTCTCGAATTATTCCCGTCTCACTGACGCCTTCCAATCAACCCCTAGAAAAATTCTTATAGTTATCTATGTACTAGAAACTCAGCAAGCCCCAGAGACCCTCGCCAGCCATTCCTACGAACATATGCCTCATTGACAAGCCGCAAGCTGAGCGCTAGCATTGATTACATAAGGCTAGGGGAGCATATTGCTGAGATGTCCAACTCCGTTGGACGACCCTTATACCTGACCTGGGTAATTCCAGCGTAGGGAAGCGGCAGAGAATGAAGATCAAAATTTTCAGGCCGTTTCCCCCTTACAGGGAAACGGCCTTTTTTGTTTGTTATCGTGACCAGGCTTCAGGCCACTAACCCGTCATCCTGAGAAAGGATTGCACCATGAGTACCCCACAACGCGATCTGATAAGTCCTACAAATGGAGAACCTACACCCGTTATTCTTGATAACAATAATACCCCTTCCGCGACCCTCACGACTGAACCATTCCCAGCTTCGCAAAAAATATATGTCACTGGATCAGACGCGAGCATTCGCGTACCGATGCGGGAGATTGCCTTAACGCCGACCAAAGGACCTAACGGAGCAACTCCAATAGACAACCCATCAGTCACCGTCTATGACCCATCTGGTCCATATACTGATCCGAATGTAGCTATTAACGTCCGCGAGGGACTTCAACCACTGCGAAGAAAATGGATTGTGGACAGGGATGATGTGGAGGAACTACCAGAAATTAGTTCGATGTATGGCCGCAAACGCGCTAAAGATACAAGTTTGGACTCTATTCGTTTTGCCTTGAGTCGCAAACCTCTCCGAGCAAAATCAGGCATGAATGTGACACAGATGCACTATGCACGAAAAGGTATAGTGACCCCAGAAATGGAATACATCGCCATCCGAGAGAACCAAACTCGCGAGCTACATGAAGAAGCTCTTCACGCCAATGGACATCAAGCTCGAGGTGTTGTCCAGCATCCAGGGCAAGCCTGGGGTGCGGCCATACAATCCCGTATTACCCCTGAATTCGTTCGTGATGAAGTGGCTCGAGGACGCGCCATTATCCCTTCAAACATCAATCATCCAGAAGTTGAGCCCATGATTATTGGACGAAACTTTCTCGTAAAGATTAATGCCAACATTGGGAATTCAGCTGTCACCTCATCGATAGAAGAAGAAGTTGAAAAACTTATTTGGTCAATTCGATGGGGATCCGATACCGTCATGGATCTATCAACCGGGAAAAATATTCATGAAACCCGGGAATGGATCATCCGTAACTCTCCCGTCCCCATTGGAACGGTTCCCATTTATCAAGCCCTTGAAAAGGTGGGAGGCAAACCCGAAGAGCTCACGTGGGATATTTTCCGTGATACCCTGATCGAACAGGCAGAACAAGGTGTCGACTACTTTACGATCCATGCTGGCGTTCGCTTAGCCTATGTTCCTCTCACCGCTACTCGAATGACTGGAATTGTTTCACGAGGTGGCTCCATTCATGCCAAATGGTGTTTGGCACATCACCAAGAAAATTTCACCTACACCCATTTTGAAGAAATTTGTGAAATCATGAAAGCATATGATGTCTCATTCAGTTTAGGTGATGGTCTCCGCCCAGGATCGATTGCCGATGCCAATGATGCAGCTCAATTCGGAGAACTCGAGACGCTTGGAGAATTAACCAACACCGCGTGGCAACATGATGTCCAGGTAATGATTGAAGGCCCAGGACATGTTCCCATGCATATGATCAAAGAAAACATGGACAGGCAATTAGAAGTGTGCCAAGAAGCTCCATTTTATACATTGGGACCTCTCACCACTGATATTGCTCCAGGCTATGATCATATTACTTCCGGTATTGGAGCCGCCATGATTGGCTGGTATGGCTGCGCGATGCTCTGCTACGTCACGCCAAAAGAACACCTTGGTCTCCCGAATAAAGAAGATGTGAAAGATGGAGTCATCGCTTACAAAATTTCAGCCCATGCTGCCGACCTCGCCAAAGGGCATCCGGGAGCTCAAGCTCGTGACAACGCACTCTCCAAAGCACGATTTGAATTTCGATGGGAGGACCAATTTAACTTATCACTTGACCCAGAAACGGCTCGCATCTACCACGATGCCACGCTCCCCGACCAGGCAGCCAAAGGTGCACATTTCTGTTCCATGTGCGGTCCCAGCTTCTGCTCGATGAAAATCACCCAAGATGTTCGCGACTACGCCGACCAATTGAAGGTGAAAGAAGACGAAGCGATTCAAATTGGGTTACAAGAAAAATCCGAAGAATTTCGAAAAGCGGGGGGCGAAATTTATTTATAGAGGGGAAGCTCTCAGTCATCGCTCCCTTTCAGCCTGAATGCATGTGTGGATATGAGCATTTGAGGTCTAGTCAACCGATCAGCATGTGAGGATATGATATGAAAGAACATTCCATGGCTCCTTTACGTGAACGTGATGTCACACGTCACATTGCCAGGGAGTATTACAAAGAATTTGACCAATTAATTGAAAGCGACGTCATTATTGTGGGGGCTGGTCCATCTGGGCTGTTGTGTGCTCATGACCTCGCCTCACAAGGCATTCGAACCTTGCTGATTGAACAAAGTCTTGCACTTGGCGGTGGATTTTGGTCAGGCGGCTACTTGATGAATAAGGCGACAATTTGCTCGCCAGCCGATGTCATATTGACCGAGCTTGGCATACCGTGCAAACCCGTTAAAGAATGCGAGGGCATGACCATTGTCGATCCTCCCCATGCGACGGCCAGATTGATCGCCGCAGCCTATGAAGCAGGCGCGAAAGTGATGAACTTAACCAGAGTTCTCGATTTGATAGTCCGAGAGGAAGGCAGCCTGGAAGGGGTTGTGGTCAACAACACGACAGCAGAAATGGCAGGACACGATATCATTCATGTCGACCCCATTGCTCTCGAGAGCCGCATCGTCGTTGATGCCACTGGCCATGATGCGGTTGTCGTGAATCTCCTCCACCAACGAAATTTGTATAAAAAAGTCCCAGGGAATGGCGCGATGTGGATTGCCAAATCTGAAGCATTAGTCGTGGAAAATACCCGTGAGGTCTATCCCCATTGTTTTGTGACGGGTCTCGCAGTTGCAGCCGTAGACGGTTCCCCTCGAATGGGACCAGCTTTTGGCTCAATGATTTTATCTGGAAGACGTGCAGCAGACCTCGTTAAGAAAAAGCTAAAAGGGGAATAAAAAAATAAACTCTGCCTTTGTAGTTGAAAAGAAATACATGGCACCTTAGACTGTTATCATCTTTGGTTCTACATTTATTCACGAATGACCACATCGTAAACTCAGGAGGAGTGAATATGGACTTGCAGGATTTCCTGCAACAGGGCAGCGGCACAGAGGAAGATAAAATCTTAGCATGGAACCTCTTCCAAAAGGCCTATGAGCTACAACAAAAAGGCCAACTGGACGAAGCCGTGAAGCTCTATAAGCAATCTATTGAAACGTCACCATCCGCAGAAGCCTATACATTTCTTGGGTGGACCTACAGCTTCATGGGTCAATTAAATGAGGCTATTGAAGAATGCCACCGGGCGATAAATTGTGACCCGGACTTTGGCAACCCTTACAATGACATAGGAGCCTACCTGATTGAACTCAATCAGTTAGATGAAGCTATCCCCTGGTTTGAAAAAGCCATGGATGCCAAACGCTATGAAAACCCAGCCTTTCCTCATATGAATGTTGGGCGGGTCTATGAAAAGAAGGGCGATTGGGATGCTGCGATTGATGCCTACAAACAAGCCACCACATTGGACCCAGAATACAGTGCAGCCAAACGCGCAATGATGCGGTTAATTACCCTCATGAACTAAATCTGTTCTTTTCCAAAAAACGGAAAAACACATCTTTAACATATACTCTGAACGGAAATCGGCATGGCACAGGAAAAAACACTATTAGTTGGCGTCAGCGACATTTTTTTCTATACAAAAATCCGTGATGCGTTTCTGCCTCACGGCTACTCGCTACAGAGAGTAAAAAAACAAGAAGACTGGCAGGAGAAACTCTCCACGTTAGAACCACATGCCGTCATTCTCAACATGAATGATGAAAAACTTGAAGCCTCCACAACGCTCCGCCTTCTAAAGGGGAATGATCAATTTAAACATATTCCTGTCCTAGCCTTTGCAAACCACGAAGAAGTAGAAACCTGGAAACAAGCCAAAGAATTGGGCATTAATAAAATTGTTTCTCGTAACGAGTTCTCAGCCAGAACCTTAGCCCTACTTGAAGAACTGACCTGACCTCCAAAGGTGTTTTATATTTACCCCTTGGCGATCGTTCCGTCGATCAAGTGCTCACTGCACAGACAGTCTCCTTCTTAGAATTCTAACCATTCGGCCATATCCATATTAGGTGTCAAAGCATGAAACAATCTTCACTCCACACGCAGCATGAAACCCTCGGCGCTCACTTTCAAGCAATTGGAGATTGGGAAATGCCCGAACATTACGGGCAAACGACGGAAGAACATTTAGCCGTGAGGCAAAGGGTAGGTATTGTTGACCTTTCACATCGTGGCATCAACCGTGTGACCGGTGACGATCGCATCACATGGCTGCAAAGTCTCATCAGCAACGATATTCTTCCATTAACTAACGGTCATGGCTTGTACTCTGCCTTGATGGATCACAAAGGTAAGATGTTATCGTATTTTCGAGTTTTCCTCTTAGACGACTCAATTATTCTGGAAGATGCGGGAGAAGTTGGCGACCTCACCTTTCAAGCCCTGCGAAAGTTTTTATTATTTGGAACCAAAGCCAAAATGGAAAACTGCCTCGAATCCTGGGGCACAGTACTCATTTCTGGGCCCTCAGCACCTGAACTTATTAAACGCGCCTTCTCCATTGATATGTCAGGGACCAAGCTACTCAGCATTCAGCAAGCGGGGGTTGAAGACCATTCAGTCATGCTCGTCAAAACGGAGGAAACCGGCGAACATGACATTGAAATCCTTATGCCAATTGCAGCCCTCGTATCGGTATGGGAACGACTCTGGTCGGTTGGACAACCTCTCGGACTTCGTGCCGTGGGCCATGCGGCATTAGAGTCCTTACGAATTGAAGCTGGCATCCCAAAGCTCGGACCAGATTTGAATGATCGTATTGTTCCACCCGAAGCCAACCTAGAAGGCAAGGCTTTTAGCTTGACGAAAGGATGTTATCCCGGACAAGAAGTTGTGGCTAGAATGGATACGTATGGAGCAGTAAAGCGTCGGCTGGTTGGTCTGGTACTTGATTCGGAAGATAATCGACTTCCCGAACCAGGAGCGAAGATTTTCAGTGGAGACAGAGAAGTCGGCTGGATATCAAGTACAGCCTATTCTCCTACATTCAACAAGCCCATCGCACTAGGATTTCCACTACGTGACTTCACGAAAGCGGATACGGATCTCGCCATCGAGATAGGCGAAAACCGCATCGCTGCCGTTGTGCAATCACTTCCCTTTTCTCGACCTTCGTAACTGAGGAATTCAGTTATATCTAAAGCAAGGCATGGTTGACTCTCATCGTCTAGGCTTTCGTGCCCAACGAGAAGTCTCTACACCTTACTACTTTAATTCTTTTTTTCTGGATGACGACCACGTGAGACGGCATCAGCAAGAGCTAACACTCCTGGTCGTTGTTCATCCTTTAATGCCAACAGAACATGGGCTTCATCACCATGCATCAACCGCAGACTTAAAAAAGCATCTTCCGTTTTGTTTTCAGTATTATCCCAGGTTCCATCAATCAATTGAATTTTATCTAAGTCACAGCAGGAAAAAAGATCATATCGAAAATATGAATCCCCAACCACCATATCAAATAACACTCCACCCGACGTCAATATCACAACATTAAATCGACCCTGATCTTCATAACCTTCAGGTATAAATTGATTAATGTGAAATAACTCAAGTGGTCGCCCCCCAAGCGCTTGTTCCATTTTCTTTTCAAGCGCCAAATAATCAATTTGCAAAGCCCGTTCGTCCTGATTAGTCGAGGCAATCGCGGCCTCCTGCGTTTTTACAAATACGTCTTTTACTGTCAACACAAGACACTCTCCTTTCACCAAACATATATGGTCAGAGTCATTGATAATTCTACAGGACACTACGATACCTTCGGGTCAGTAACGATTGCAAGGGAAACCCTCTAACCCTCCAATTTCAGATGCCTACCATGGGATAAAAAGACATAGTTCTTCTATTGGAACCCATTGCATTCCAGGTTGCGGCTTCGGCATACTCTTCCTACTCAATTTTTCTATTTATTATTTATCGTGGAGTCATCATTATGAGTGCAGAAACATGTTTAATAGGCGGGTGTACCCATACCTATTACACTCCCGCTGGAACTCGATCACTTTGCAAGCAACATTTCATGGAATTCCTCCAATGGCGTAAGAAAAAAGGTGGAATGGGCCTATTTAAAAAGTACAGTTCCATGACCATGGAAGAAAGAGATCCCACCGTTAATGAATGGGCAAAAAATGTCACAGTTCTCACATAATAATTATAGAATGTATGTCGTGCTATCCGTTCCATCCGCCGCATAAGTTAGAATAAAACATCCCAATAGAAATGGGCTGACTCTGGAGGCAAGGAATATGACTGCGTTTCAGTCATGACTCCAATAACCAGTCGTCAGAACTCTATGGTTAAAAAGGAGATATAGTATTTATGGTTCGCGCTACAGACTTTACAGCTCAATCAAATCGCTCATCGTCCTCTTTCCTTTTTGTGATGCTTTTCACACTATCGCTACTCATCGCTCCAGGAATTTCGACACAGTCAGCCTGGGCAGATGCTGGTGAAAATGCCACGGAAGTTGGACTTGGAGTCGCAAGTTTTGTCGCCACGTTGCCGTATGGCGCAGTCAAAATTGCCTATGCAAGCCTGGGGGCTATTATAGGTGGCTTCACCTACTTACTGACTGCCGGGGATCTCGAATCGGCAAACGTTGTGTGGGAAAAATCTCTATTAGGAACCTATGTCCTGACTCCTGATCATTTAAAAGGAGATAAACAGGTCTACTTTTTGGGACCGATAAAGGAATAAATTACTTCCTGTGTTTCTACGTCCCTTTTTCCTTTAATGATCCATAGCCAACAAACGCCGTCGGATTGGTCCATTATCATGCGCTGGACTGGTCAAAGAGATTCTTGATTTCACTTTAGGCACGTCCCACAAGTCAGTATGGAGACCGCCAAAGCAACCCAAGCGTCGTGGCAACACCAAGAACAGTGGGCTACTCAGAATAGAGCAGCAGTATCGCCCCACCGACATCAACTGAAACCTTTCATAAATCTCATGGCTTCACGAATTGTGTCCAGCCAATTATTCCATCAAGGGCGATCCATGATGATGGATCATTTTCCACGACTCACCAATTCGCTCGTATAAGTTTGTTGCCACCACGACACTATTCTGCTCAGCCTCTCCAACTCTACTGGTGATATTTTCTGTACAGATGACCCATGCGACATCCGCAGCAACCTGGACTTGAAGTTCTGTAAGCTGAAACTCCATAGAAAAGGTATTGTTAAAAATAACCACCCAAGAATCTCGAACCGCCGGCCACCCGACCCGAATACTCCAACCAGGATGAATGCACGTCACATATTCCTGAGGAGCCCAAATATGATCCATTGCTGAAATATCCAGCCCCTCAAAAGACTTATAGAAAGCCTCATTGATTTTTGTCACTTCCTCAATACGTTGTGCTATCATTCATTCACTCCTCTTAATTTCATGCCAAATAGGATACCGACTCAGAGATCTTACCTGGAGGAGTGACGATTCACCAACCACACCCCGCCAAGAATGCAACTGACCCCGACGATATCCCATAAGCTTATCACTTCGCTTAGGATAAAAAACGACAATACCAGAGCTGAAACAGGAATCAAGTTGATGAAAATTCCAGCCCTTGATGGCCCCACACCTTCAACCCCATACAACCAGGCCTGCTGACCTAAGGCTGTGGCAAACACGATCACATAGATCAAGGCCACCCAACCAGACATGGGGACAGAATCTATTCCTCCACTCAACATTTTCTGATTTGTCAAAAATAAAGGAAGCTGAAGAAGAATTGAGATGAGTAAGGTTGTCCAATTAACCGTCAATGAAGAAAGCCTCTCCATAACCCTTCGACTACCAATCGTAAAAAATGCCCAACTGAAGAGGGAGAGGACAATCAGGCTTCCTCCCAACAGAGGATGACGGCCAGGACCTTCGTCCCCACTCACACCAGACACAATCAGTACCCCTAGAAAAGAAACCAGACAGCCGATCCACATTCTTCGAAATGGAATATCTCGGATAATGATTGACGATAAGAACGCAGTAATAGCTGGACTTGCGCCAATAAGAATCCCTGCCGTGCCGGCATCAATAAACTGCAACCCGTACAGAATGAGTAAATGATTAGCCAGTACGGCAATCCCCAGTAACGTCAAAACCCCCAAATCACTAAAGGTGACCTTGGCCTTCCCCTCACTCCAGAACCAGAGTGGGATGAGTATCATAAGAGCGCCAAGTCCTCGAAACACAGAAACTTCCACAGGAGAAAATGCCCCAAGTGCAACCTTCTGAGCCACAACCGATCCCCCCCAGACGACAGCAGCGGTCGTCAAGGCGAAATAAGCAGTTGTCGATGTTCGTGGAAGCATAGTGGGAAGTTATGAAGTATAGAGTTGAGTGAACAACAGGAAGGACAGAACCGCCGAATGAGCAGACGCAACAACCATTATGAAACAGGCGATTGGCACAGACTCGAAATCCAAACTATACTAGAAAGATGACACCTTTGATCCAATATGAAAGATCAATTGACAGAACTCGGGAATGGACTCTTTTCCCTCTCATTCATCAGGCCTGATCGTACGAAATTAAAGGCACTGTAGCAAGTCATCTAAGTCATTCTACGCATTCTTCATTCGTATAACGTTTTCGTTTACATACACTCATTTTTGAATATGACCAAACCTCCACTGGGCAATAAGACAATATCTTGGGAGCCCCCACCTCAACACCTCACCCTCCCCAGCAATCACGTCCATATTTGGAAAGCAGATATATCTCCCTCTCAAAAAACTTGCCATCATTGCGAAAAGCTCCTATCCGCAGATGAACATGCCCGTGCTCGACAATTTAAGTTCCCTCAACATCAACAAGCCTTTATCACAGCCAGAGGGATACTTCGACTTATTCTCAGTCGATATCTCAACACTCCACCTCAGTCTCTCATATTTGAACAAGGCCCCCATGGAAAACCTGCTCTCACCTTTCCAAGTGCGCCCTCCATCTCATTCAATGTCAGTCACTCTCATCATCTTGCACTCTACGCCGTGACATTAGAGAATGACGTCGGCATTGATATCGAATACCACCGCTCCACCTTAAATCTTCCTGGACTGATTCAACGAATTTGCTCAACTCAAGAAAAATCAATACTCGCATCCCTCTCGCCTGTTGAACAAAAAAAGGGGTTTTTCACTTGTTGGACACAAAAAGAAGCCTATGTAAAAGCCATAGGCAAAGGCATCACCATTCCGTTGGAGACGATCACGGTTTCGTTACCTCGGTCTAACTCTATTGAACTAGGGGAGCTTGGAAATAAGAATCAGGAAGTTTCTATGTGGTCTTTATCTGAAATTGCAGTGGACTCTGACTATTCGGCGGCCCTCGCCATCAAAGATATGAATTGTAGATGCCGCTACTGGGAATGGTCCTTAGACAAGCATGAATAGCCCTCATCCGACTGCGTATCTTTGTCTGAGCCACAGCTGTGAGGGCCAAAGGACTTAGCAATTTAGGTCTTCTGCGCCGTTGACGGAAATAAAATCATAGGGTTAGAATAAGAGCAGTTGTCGATAGGGCCTGAAAGCCCTCTTGATCGGGGAATTATTCTGAAATTTCTTATTTAAGGACAATTCAGACTTTATTGGTTCTGAAGGAGGAACTATGTCACTGCTGATTACGGAAGAATGTATTAACTGTGGGGCGTGCTTGCCAGAATGTCCCAACGAAGCCATATTCGAAACTCGAAGCGCTGCAGAAGAAGCAGGAAACCCAGTAGGGGAAGGACAAGGAGAAGGCGACACCGTATACGTCATTACCCATGAGCGTTGTACTGAATGTGTTGGGCATTTTGATGAGCCCCAATGCGCAGCGGTTTGTCCAGTTGATGATTGCTGTATCGCTGACCCAGAGATTCCTGAAACAACTGATGTCTTGCTTGAAAAAGCCCGTACATTGAACCCGGACAAAGAAATTGACCCAGAAAAGGTCTGGGAAGGCGTAAGAAATTAAATAGGACTCAAGTCCTCAGACTCATTGAGAGAAGTCCCCATGCTATGACATGTCAGGCATGGGGATTTTTTATGCTTAGAGATGCACTGAACGAAATCCTTGATCCAGCGAATGAGTTATGTGGAACTGCTTTGATCATTCTCGCCTGGAAAAGGAAAAGCCTCTGGCTTACCAAACGGTAACGTCTCGACATACAGTGAAGTAGACGGAAACGCGAACCCTGTCCCATGGCCCTCAACAATCGATTTGAGAGAATACGCCAATTCTTCCTTCACCGCCAACCATTCTCCCCAATCAGTAGTTTTCGTAAAACAATACACCATAATATCGATACTCGAATCTCCAAAGGCATCAACAAATACGAACGTTTTCACTTTTTTGACATCAGTCTCAAAGCTAGGATTCGTATGAAGATAGTTGAGCGTGTCACGAATAATGCCACGAAGTTGCTCATGGGTTGTTCGATATTCCACTCCAATTTTCCAGTAAATACGACGTTGCGTCATGCGTGAAAAATTAATCAGAGCTTCACTCGCTAATTTACTATTTGGAATGGTGACGAGGGCTTTATCAAAGCGCCGAATTTTTGTCGTTCGGAACCCAATATACTCGACCGTCCCATCAATGTCCGAAGTTTGAATCCAATTGCCTTTTTCAAACATTCGATCAAGAAATATTGTCAGACCCGCAAACATATTTTTAATGAAATCCTGCGCACCCAAGGCCACGGCCATTCCAACCAGTCCAAGACTCCCAAGTAAGGCCGCGACATTAAATCCCCATTCCTGAATAATCGCGGCAATACCAATACAGGCAATAATAAACTTTGTCAGTTTAATGAAAAACTCCTTCATGGTTTCATGCATACCTGGATTTTCAAAGAGACTAATGGTCTTGTCAAAAATGTGGGACAGAGGAGATGTCGCTCGAAACATGGACCAAAAAATAGTAAACGCAATCAACGAACGCGTAAGTCGGTTACAAAACATTTCGACATCATCTGAAAGTGAAATAGTTTGACTGGCCAAATAAAATCCAATCACCACAAAGATAAACTTTAGCGGTTTTTCGAGAGCTTCAAGGAGCAGATCATCAATCTTCGTAACGGTTCGTTTGGTCCAACGCCTAGCCACTGTGATGACAAACCGAAAAAAGAGATGGCGTAACAGTATGAAGACACAAAAAATACCGAGTGCCGTAATAATTGTTCCGATGCTCGTCCCTAAAACACCAACGTTCCAAACGATAGCGACTTGTTCGATAAAACTTGTCATGTCATTCAATACCACTCTCCTTCTTTCTTCAACCCTAAATCAATAAGACAAGCCATTTATGTCATCATCTTTTCTAGGCAAGGAACGTATCTAGATACAATAGAATATCGACAAATAGACGATCACACGATCACCTAATCAAATATATAGGAGGGAAGGGAACTCTTGCAGAGAAAACGGTACAGACTCATGTGGAGAATGAAGGAACGGTCGCCTGACCATGTCCAAGAACAACACGACTCAATCTCTTCTGACGAATATTCGAACTTTGTGCGAGGACTGACTACGATATACCTTGAAGTTCATTCAATCTGACAGAGACCAATGTAGATACGCCAGGCTGCTCCATCGTCACACCGAAAAGAGAATCAGCCACTTCCATCGTTCGCTTGTTATGTGTCACGATAATAAATTGAGAATGTTCCGCCATTTGTGTCAAAAACTGCCCAAATCGCCCAACATTG
This sequence comes from Nitrospirales bacterium, assembly GCA_029261355.1. GTDB lineage: Bacteria > Nitrospirota > Nitrospiria > Nitrospirales > UBA8639 > JAGQKC01. The sequence goes on from JAJDBM010000049.1 coordinate 55,801, forward strand.
GCCTCATCCAAAGGCGCATCAACCTCATCAAGAACACAGAAGGGAGAGGGCTTAATCAAGAAACTGGCAAACAGTAATGCGAGGACCGTCATGGTTTTCTCACCACCTGACAACATGACCAAATTTTTCAATCGTTTTCCAGGTGGTTGCGCAATGATATCTACGCCAGCCTCTTTCCGATTATCATCACCTTCTTCATGCTCAGGTTCAACGAGGACGAGCTCAGCGCGACCCCCAGCAAACAAAGCCGTAAAAATCTCATTGAATTTCGCCTGAATACTTTTGAACGTCTCAGCAAAAAGCTTGCTCGTCGTGTGGTGCAGCCGTTCAATAATTTCTTGAAGAGATTCAATCGATGTCGTGAGATCGGCTTCTTGGGTCGTTAAAAATTCAAATCGTTGAAGAAGTTCTTGATGTTCTTCAATCGCGGCAAGGTTAATCGCCCCCATCCGTCCCAATTTCTCCCGGATTGCTTGCAACTGGGATTTCCATTCATCAATAGAAAATTCCGTGGGTTGCCCTTCAGGTGCGAGAGCATTCTCCTCAGTCTCGGGTGAGACGACCGCCTTAAGTATATCCACAGAACCACCATAGGTCTCAGTCAACGTTTCTTCTACTGAAGTGATTTTAATACGAACCTCTGCCAGTTTGACGGTAATCGTCCCACGAACTCTCAGGTTATCGGCCAATATTTTACGGATTTCTCCTAACTGCCGATCATGCCCCTTGGTCGTTTCAACTATCTGATGGTAGCTATCTTGCAGGTCAATCAGGGTATGCTCAATTCCATCTTTTTTCTCTTGCGCCTTTTCAAACATCTCCTCCTGACGGAGACGTTCATCTCGACTTTCCCGCGTATTGAGAAACAACTGTTCAAGCTGTTGATCCAATTCCTGGAGCCTTGAGGCTCGGACCGTTTCTTCATGCTGCAATCGACTGAGGTCACTCTGCTCATGTGTTTGACGTGTCTGAGCCGTGCTTAACCCCATACGACTTTCCGTCATCAATTCATTCAACTCCCTGAACTGAGTCTCTACCTCCGCTAAATGCTGTGAGGTTGACTCAAACTCTCGCTCTCGCTCAACTCGTTCCGTCTCTAATTGCACTCGTTGGGTTTGCAGTTGGCTTGACTCTTCTTGCAACTCCACCACTTCGGCTTCTTCAGTGAATTGCTCGCTACGAATGGTTTCTAACCGACGGGTCAATTCAGGAAGGGCGTTCGCTAACACCCCTTCTTCTTTCTTCAAAGAAATGAGCTGGACCTCAACCTCACGAATAGTGTGATGCACATCTTGAAGCTCACCTTGAGTCGACTCAAGATCACTGGTGACCGCAAGCCGATGAGCGAGCGCCTCATCTAGGCTAATCCCAATTTCTTTGCCTTTGGATTCGAGACGAAGAATCTCACCTTGCCGCCGAATCACACCGCCTGACTCTCCAACCCCACCACCGGTAATCAAACCAGAGGCATGAATCGTCTCGCCATCAACCGTAACGAGAATCGGACCTTTCCCTGCAAACCACTGATGGCGTTCCATGATCCCAAGTCCAGCCTCCAATGAGGTCACAACATAGACACCATCTAAAAAGAGCACAGTCGCAGATCTCAGCTCTGGAGGACAATCAACAAACCCGATCGCTGCACCCAATATCTCAGACTCCTCGACCAAAGCCGTGTGCCAACTTGGGACGTCAGGGTCACGTGCTTCCATGAATTGCAGCGGCACGAAACTTCCTCGACCGAGTGATTGCTCCTTCAACCTGGCAATAGCGAGGGCCGCATCACTGGGGCGTTCAACAACCCAAGACTTGAGTCGATCGGTCAATGCCGCTTCAATCGCTTTTTCAACCTTCTCTTGCACGACTAATCGTTCAGCAAACGCTTCCTTAATTTCTTGACAGGCACCTCGAATAGAGGTCGCGTCAATTTCTCCACTCGCGCTATAGCCAAATTCCTCTTGCACGACAGCCCGAAGGGCACGGAGTTCTGATTCGATGCCCGCGACGTTTGATCGTCCCTCTAATAACCGTTCATCAAGTTCCTTTTGTCGTGAGGTCAAGACTCGCAGAGACTCCTCAAGTTCCTCGCGTTTTACCCGTAACTGTTCAAAGGTGCCAGCCACGGTCTCTCGCTGTTGGCGAACATGTTCACTCTCTGAAGTCAAGCGAAGTTGTTGCGCTTCAGATTCACCACATTCCAACAATAGCCGTTCAAGTCTTCTAGCAAGACCCGACCGCCGCTCATCCAAGGTCTGTAAACGATTGTCAATATTCGTCTTCTGAACGGTCAAATCCATCAACAACTGCCGAAAACGATTCACCTCTGCACTCGCGACCGCCCGCTGCTCTGTCAAAACATGGTGGCGACCCTCTCCATCAGTGATGGACGTCTCAAATTTACTGATGTCGCGTTGAATCTGAGTAAGCCGCTCTTGAATGCCATCAGTTAATCCTTGTGACTGCTCAGCAGCGTCAATCACCCTGGCACGCTCTTTAATGGCATGTTCATGCTGCTGCTCATAATGCTCCATCTGATTCCGGAGCACTTCAATCGTCGTCAGGGCATGGGCCATCGCCTGCTCAACTTCTCGCAATTGCTCGCGACTTTCCGTCACGGACTCTCCAGCTGTGGCCAAGGAAAACTTGGCCTCTTCTTGCTCAGCCATCACCCGTTGTTCGTGAGTGACATGCGCCAATTCTTGCGACTCAGATTCAAGCAACTCTTTCTCGATCTCCTGTTGCCGTTCCTGTAATTGCTGGTATTCCCACTGAAGAATCTGAATCTCTAAGCCCTTAGCTTCATTCTGTAAGTCTTGAAAGGTCTGTGCCTGCTTGGCCTGACGTTCCAAGGAACGCAACTGTCGTTGCACTTCGGCCAGAATATCGCGCACCCGAAAAAGGTTTTGTTCTGTAGAGTCTAATTTTCGCAACGCCTCGGCTTTTTGCTTTTTATACCGCATGATCCCCGCCGTCTCTTCAATAAATTCACGGCGTTCCAAGGGAGAGGCACTGAGCAATTGATCAATATTGCCTTGCTCGATCACCGTATGACCTTTCGTGCCAGCACGTGCCGCCCATAACAAACTTCGAATATCCTTCAGTCGACACGGGATTTTATTGATAGAGTAGTCACTATCGCCATCCCGATACAGTCGCCGCGTAATCATTATTTCCGTCGATTTCCCTAACGCATCCCCCAATACAGACAGCGCTTCCAACTCTTGTTCTGTCACACCCCCAAAGATCGTCGACACTTCCACCATGCCCATCGGCTTACGCGCCTCAGTGCCATTGAAGATGACATCTTCCATTTTCTCGGCTCTGAGCGATTTAGGACTCTGCTCGCCTAAAGACCACAATAGCGCATCGACGATGTTACTCTTCCCCGTGCCGTTTGGCCCAACAATAGCCGTGACACCCTGTGGAAAGTCGATCTTAGCCTCAGCAAAAGACTTAAACCCATCGACAATTAAAGTCTGGAGATGCATGCAAATCCTCCGTAGATTGAGAGCGTCTTATAGCGGGAACCCATTTTCCAGATTTACCACAGTACCTACCTAAAATCAAAAAATAATATACCAAATAAGGTAGATGAATAGCCCGTTACATGCCATATATTGTGGGGAAGGTGTGGATAACTGAGGGGCTAAACGTGGAGAGATACCCACGGCACGCCATGGGCATCATAAATATATGAAAAAAAAAGAAAAACAGGGGACAAAGAGGAAAGTATAAAAGGATAAAGGAAAAAGGGTTAGGGGGTCCTGGCCAGACGAAATCCGGTGTCGATGAGCGCTTCACCTGGATGGTACCTGTCGCGGAAGGCAGAGCGGAGGATCTGAGGTAGGTTGTTCCAGCCCCCGCCACGCAACGACCGTTTCTCACAAGTCTTCCCTGCCGCCGTCTCGTGCGCCAACCCATCAGTCGGGGCACCCTGATAGCTATCCACGTAACAGTCTTGCACCCATTCCCAGACGTTACCACTGAGACCGTACAACCCAAAAGCATTAGGCTTCTTACTCCGAACCTCTGCCGTCTTACGACCGGAATTGGCCTTGTACACGGCATAGTCCCTCAACTTCGATTCCTCGGAAGTCCCTGCCCACAGTTCTTGATTGGCCCCGCTCTTAGCGGCATATTCCCATTCGGCTTCGCTCGGCAACCGATAGGCATGAGCACCTGTCAGACCTACCCTGGCATTCAGCCAGGCAATGTAGGTCTGTATATCGTTCCAGCTCACATTGATCACCGGGCGGGCTCCCCGTCCCCAGCCTTGGTCTTTTTTCTGGGAACAAGCACCTGCGCTTACACAACGGTCCCACTCAGCAAAGGTGACCTCAGTTTCCCCAAGCTCAAACGCGGGTACAGTCACGTGATGTTGCGGCCCTTCATCTTTGTACCGTCCTTCCTCTGTCTCAGGGGAACCCATCAGAAACGTCCCACCAGGAATCGCCACCATCCGTGGACCGCCTTTAGCCTCCAAACTCTTGGATAGGTCTTCTTTACCGGTTGGCTTTCCAAAGCGTGAGGTCGTCCTATGGCCGGACGATCCTGACCCAGCTACTGGCGGTTCGACACACCCTGGGAGACAAAACCGCCCGATAATCCCATCATAGTAGGTTGGCCTCTGCACATAGCCAGCCTCATCTGCCAGCGTCCACACCTTATCTTTCACTCTTGTACTCAACTCCTGAATGCTCAAATCGGCACGACTAATGAGTGGCAACAAGGTCCGGGTAAATAATGAATTGGCAATATCCTTTTCGCTCGGGAGACGATCAAATGCCGTCATTCTACTCGCGGCGGCATACATGACAAAGATACCGTCCGGTGCCTCCACACTGGCCAATCCTCCACGTGCGCCTACCGACCTGAGGCCCTCTGGCACAAACGGGTTATCGCGACAGGCATCGAGCATCACGACTGAAACTTGTGGATGAAGCCGATCGCCCATGGATAAATCGTCAAGCAAAATATTCAAACTCAGTGACTCACGCTGCAACAAAGTCGACCGGCCTTGTTGCGTGTAGGGCACATCACGTGGGAGCAAATAATTTCGTCCCTCCAATTCGACTCCATGCCCTGAAAAAAAGACCACCAAGGTCTCGCCCCCTTCAATCTGGTTCAATGTCTTATCCCAAAGCACATTAAACGCTTTACGCGTGAGATTTGTGCCAAAGTTGACCTTAAAGCCAAGGGCCTCGAGTTTTGCTGCTACCGCCGTTGCATCATTAACGGCATTCTTGAGTTGATCGGTCGGTCCCAATTCGTCGTATGTATCGATTCCCACGACAAAGGCCACGCGCTTCTCAGCTCCGGCAACAGTCACCAGACTCATGATCCCCCATAGAATCAGGAAAAGTATGAGCACTTCTCGCCATCGCTGTTTCGTGTCAATACGCATCAGACAAACACATCCCGTTGCTTCCAAACGTCCCAACGCATTCGTGGGTCTTGGGGATATCGCCGAAGAATGCGTTTTTCTCCGTTCGCCTTGGCCTCGGCATTCTTGTCCCAGGCGAATTGGCCGCCAGCTCTGACCGCAGTGTAGATCGTACGCCGTGTGACGGTGCCAATCTCAAAATCTTCCATGGCCATGTTAAAGATATCGTCCGCCTCATCCCGTGGTCGCGTTTGTGTCCAATAGAGATAATCATGGATGATGGCCGCATAGGCATATTCACCGTCAGGCCGCAGTACGGAATAAAATATGGCAGGAATGCTGGCTAAGTCCGTCACGAAGCCTATTGGTGCAATTACCTTCTCATAGCCTGTCTGGCCAGGATTCGGCGTCCATGAAATCGGCGCTAGCAAAAAGTAGATTGGCTCGCGAAATCGGGAAACTTTGAGCATTCCGCCTGGAGCCCTACTCACTCCCTGCATCCACTCAGTCATCCACGCTTCTGTTCCACGACCAGGATTAGGCAACGGCGCCACACCAAGTTCGCTTCCCAGTACAGGGGAACGCCGATCAAATATGCCCACACCATAGGGCACAGTCACCGTCATCATCGCAGCAAGCGTAAGAAACCGTCGTCGACTGACAGGCCTCATCACAGCCTCCTCTCACCCTCATTCAGACTGACGAGTTTATGAACGAAGCACATTCTGTCAGGGAATTGTACGCATCTCGCGTAATTTTGCAACTACGGCCTGCGTAGTAAAAAACAGGAAAGATGTATTTGTAGCGGTGCCCTTTGGGCAACGAGAGGGAAGTTGGAACGTGAGCAGCTCAGTAATTTCCGAATAACTGTACTCTCAGCTCTAGGCTTTTGACTGAGAGGCGATCAGTTCTCGAGGGAGTAAAAACTCCACGTCTTCTTCAACGACGGTGAGTTCTTCAAATTCTTCAGCCCCTAATTTCCGAAGACTCTCAACCACTTCAGTGACGAGAACCTCTGGAGCGGAAGCCCCTGCTGCGATACCAATAGCATTGGCACCTTCTAACCATTCAGGCTTAATGTCCTGATACGAATCAATCAGGTAAGAGGATTTCCCACAACGTTCTCCGAGCTCCTTCAGCCTGTTGGAATTGGAACTGTTAGGAGATCCAATGACTAAAATCACGTCGACAAACTTCGCCAGTTCCTTCACCGCATTTTGCCGATTTTGCGTGGCATAACAAATATCTTCTTGGTGAGGCCCCTTAATCCCAGGAAATCGTTTATTCAACGCTTCGACAATGTCATGACATTCATCCACGCTCAACGTGGTTTGTGTGACATAGGACAGATGCTTGGGATTTTCGACTACTAATTTTTCCACTTCTTCCACTGAAGACACCAGATGAAATTTATCGGGAACCTGCCCAAGTGTCCCTACGACTTCAGGATGACCTGAATGGCCAATGAGGATGAGTTCGTATTCATTGGTGTAATCGCGGTTGACCTCATTATGAACCTTTATGACTAAGGGACAGGTCGCATCAATAATCTTTAGATTACGTCGATTCGCTTCTTCCCACACACTTTTTGATACACCATGGGCACTGAAAATGACGATAGCCCCATCCGGAACTTCATCTAATTCCTCAACAAACACGGCGCCCTTTTCTCGTAGAGAGTTGACGACATGGCGACTATGAACGATTTCATGCCTCACATAGATCGGAGCCCCATAGGTTTTCAGTGACAAATCAACGATTTCAATGGCTCGATCGACACCGGCACAAAATCCGCGTGGATTGGCTAAATATATTTTCACTCCACCCTCCGTTTCTTATTCAACATTTGCAGAAAAGTCTGTTGAGCGTCCTATGCAACAAATCTTTCATTCAGAATCAAGATTAAGTGAAATGACTGAGTTCGTCAACACGAGTGTCTGCCAATGCTTCAGATTCCTTGTCATGACCTTCCAGTCCTTCATGACGATGCGGGCTGATGCCTCTCTGCATTCTCCCTCGACTTGCGCTGACGTCTCACCCCCATCGTATCAATGCGCCACCCCAGGTAATGCCTCCGCCAAATGTCCCCAAGAGAAGCAGATCGCCAGCTTGAAGACGTCCCTGGCGATTGGCAAAGTCTAACGTAATGGGTAAAGACGCCGATGAGGTATTGCCCGTCTGTTCAATGACTGAAAACAAGCAGTGGGGAGGAATCTGTAATCGATCAGCTAGTTTCGCTAAAATTCGGCTATTGGCTTGATGAAAGAGGGCATGGTTCACATCTTCCATTGTCACATGATGTGACGCAAGAAGCTCCGAGAGTGCCTCGCTGAGCTGTTTCACTGCCACACGGAAGAGACGCCCTCCCTTTAATCGAAGAGTATGGCGTTTTTCCTGAACCGTCTTTGCCGACATCGGCTCCCGAGAACCGCCGGCAGGGATGTGCACCAAATCCGCATAGTTTCCATCTGAAAAAAGTTGAATGACCTGAATGCCAAGCTTCGGCTCTTGGCTTTTTATCACGACGGCTGCCCCAGCACCATCGCCAAAGAGCATTGCTGTCGAGGTGTTTTCAAGGTCCAAATATCGTGATTTGATCTCTGCGGCCACGACAAGACACCGCTCACTGCGACCTGATCGAATGAAAGAATCCGCCATCGACAAGCCATAGAGAAAACCTGAACATGACGCACTGATATCAAACGCCGCAGGTCCCTTGAGACCTAATCGGCGCTGCAGCAAAGACGCCGTAGAAGGGAATTTCCCCATTTCTGGCGATGTCGTCGAGAACACGATGGTGTCAATATCAGTCGGAAGCAGCGCTGCCTGCTCGAGAGCCTGTCGAGCCGCCTGTTCGGCTAAGGCTGAACAGACCTCAGTGTCATTTGACCAATGTCGAGTGCGAATCCCAGAGACTCGATAAATATAGGATTCCTCAAGACCAAGGGTATGGGCCACCTCTGTATTTCCTACCACTCGTGACGGTAAATAGGAACCAGTCCCGGCAATTCGTGTTAAAGACATATCTTGCACATCATTTCGATTCCACTCTCGATTCTTACTCAAGCGACCAGTCTGTAGGGAAAATCGCACAGTGGTGAGAAAATACATCGACTCCAAGGCTCACCACTCTGCAATTTGCTTTGATTCTCAGCTATTTGATACATTGGCATGGTTCTTGTGTACACTGATGACAGTTCAGTGATTTCACTCACCAAAGGCTTCAGGAACACCATTCAGAATGAAATATCCATCATATAATCGTCTGTTCCTTCTCGTCAGTGTGCTCTGTGCCTTCATGGCCTCAGGCTGCTCTTCTACCCCAGACCCCGCAACTACTGAAGCTCCCAAAAAACTGAGTGGCACTGATGAACAAATTTTTGTGGGTGACTCCATGGAAATGAATTACGACCCGAACGTCATCATGAAACGGGCCGAGTCCTATTACGAGAAAGAATCATTTCTAGAAGCCATTGTTGAATACAAACATTTTCTCGACCTTCACCGAAGCCACATGCTGGCTTCCTATGCTCAGTACAAAATTGCCTTGAGCCACTATAAACGATTTCAAACCATTGATCGAGATCCTCTACCGATTAAAGAGTCCCTCAATGCCTTCAAGACACTCTTGACCAACTTTCCAAGTAACCGGTACGAGGCTGAAGCTCATGAAAAAATTACCGCCTGTCAAGAAAATCTTGCCCAACATGATTTATTCGTTGGACAGTTTTACTATAAGCGCGAATCCTATCTCGCTGCCGCCCACCGATTTAAAAATATTGTTGAGCAATTTCCGCATATTGAAGCGGCAGGCGAAGCCATGTACCACCTTGCGGAAACCTACGAAAAACTCGGTGACGAAAAATGGTCAAGAGATTGGCTCGTTACACTCGTTCAAGAAGAGCATCAGGACCACCCGTTTTATCAACCTGGAATGCAAATGCTCGCAAAACTCCAAACAGATTATCCCGGCCTCACGGTTCCTGAAATCAAAGAAAGTCCTTTCGATCAAATCGAATTAGCACAGATTGCCTCACCAACCTCGGTTCAACAACCTCCAAGTATCGTAGCCTCTCTTGCAGCCCCAACGGCATTGAAAGAAGCCAAATGCTCTCTTGGATCATGGTGTGGATCCTCCCCCCAGTCTCAAGCTACCCCCTCACCCACGGCTTCGGCGACCAATGCCTGCAAACCCGGCCAGTGGTGCTAACCCTCAGACCCTGGCCTCTCTAAATCCCCCACCTAATTCTCTAAGAATGCTCACTCGTGGGCATCAACACCTTTACTACCTTCTATGACGCATGGACCAAAAACGATCGTGCCCAAGGGCTGCAGCCTTGCTGGGTAGAATTTTTGAACATTCCCACCCAAATAAATCTGTCGAGCTGACGACATCAAACATTTACAGGTGTGTGAAACAGGGAAAGAAAACAGGAAGACTTCGAGGAGAGTAATTATTGACCGAGATACCACCCAATACCATTGCGTTCAAGAAAACTCGTGATCATCGTCACTGAATTCGCATACAACATGACCCCGATGGCGACCATAAGCACCCCACTCACGATGGAAACCCCACCGAGATAATGTCTCAGCTTTTTAAAGTGCGTCAAAAACTTATCAACACCAAGGGCTGTGAGAAAAAATGGAAGGCCCAGCCCCGCAGAATACGAGGTTAAGAGGACGATACCATCTTGCATCGAATCCTTCGTACTCGCATAGGCAAGAATTCCACCCAAAACAGGTCCCACGCAAGGCGTCCAACCAGCCGCAAAGGCCGTTCCAACGAGAAACGATCCGACGTAGCCTAATGGGCGTTTTTCAAAATGTAAGAGTTTTCGCTCTGTCATCAAAAAGGGCAACTTGAGTACCCCCATGAGATAGAGTCCAAACACGGCAATGAGGACTCCTCCAACTTTCCGAATAACATCTTGATAGTCATACAATAATTGACCAATAAAGCTAGCTGATGCCCCAAACGCAATAAAGACGCTCGAAAATCCTGCGATAAACAACAGCGCATTGACCATAATGGCTTTCTTAAATCGATCCCGCTCCTGGACATTCGATAACTCTTCTACCGTTAACCCGGTAATATAGGAAAGATAGGAGGGCACAAGCGGAAGCACGCATGGTGAGACAAACGAGAGAAACCCAGCGCTAAATGCCGCTAAGAGAGAAACTTGATTAAAGGAGTCCATCATAGTCTAATTTCAGAGTTTCCTGTTTAGGAGTTTCCAACTTCGGAGAATCCAGAAGTTCTTTGATTATTTCTTTGGCCTTCTGCCCATTCCAGTCTCTTGCGCCAAAAACTCGATGTTGAATAATGCCCTTACGATCAATCACATAGGTAATAGGAAGGGTTCGAGCCCCATAGGAGAGACCGACCTCATAATCAGGGTCATGTAAAATGGGAAAGGTGAGACCCATGGCCTCCTGGAATGGTCGAGTCACTACCGTTCCTTGCGCATCGACAGACACGGCAAGAATTTCAAAGCCCTGACCTTTCATCTCCTGATACAAGGCTTCCATCGCTGGCATTTCCACTCGGCATGGCCCACACCAAGTCGCCCAAAAGTTCAGTAATACAACATGCCCGCTAAAGTCTGATAGGCTGACAGGCTTTCCATTCATATCACTCAGGGTAAAAGGTGGAGAGGCCGCACCAATTTTGGGCCACCCTCTTTTGACTCTCAGTGACTGTCCCTCTGAGGACACATCAGAAAGCCCAGAATATCCAGAATCGCAACTGACCATTAAAAGAGCAAGAATCAACATGATTCCCACAAAAAATATTCGTTGTAACATAAGTGAATGTTTCGGCATTGGGTGATTGGATTTAGGTGTCTACCCTGAACATATTCATGGATGAGTAGTGGAGCAAAAGATTCGACACCATAAGAATGTGCCCGGTATGGTACACACCTCATTCTTTCATGGAATATAAAATTCCTTTAATTTAGTCGTCAAGAACCGCACGACTTCAGTCTACCATATTTCCATACTCTGGAGTCTTGTGGCTGCAATCGTCGATTTATGACAACTTGATAGACAAGGCACAAGATTGTTCCGTAGACTATAGCGTGTAGTCCTCAGAGATGCTTGAGCGTTACCCTGCATTTTACAACGAACCCTCGCGTTGACGACTTGATCATCCACGCGTTGAATGTATGACAGGTGCTCTTGACCAACTGAAGGCATCGATATTTACCTAGTACAATTACCCGGACACACCTCAGAAATATAAGAGAGCGACCCAAAAACCCCCGCAACCTCACCTGCATCGACTACATGGCCATACAAGCATTTCAACTTACGAAGTCCTTTGGAAATTATCTGATCTTTGAGGATTTATCCTTCGAAATTCCAAAGGGAGAATGCTTTGCGCTATTTGGATCAAATGGAGCGGGGAAAACCACCCTACTGCGGGTCTTGGCGACTCTCGTCAGACCCACAAGTGGCCGCTTTTCGATTCTCGACCATGATGGGCTCACAGAGAAAGAACCGGTTCGCCAAGCCATCATGTTCCTTGCTCATGGCTCACATCTCTATGATGACCTGAATGCACAAGAAAACCTCCGCTTTGCGATGGCCATGCGAGGACAACATCCTTCTAGTAAAGAGCTCAAGTTGTGTTTAGATCAGGTCAATCTTGGTGCGTTTGCCGAAATGAAAACCCGGAATTTTTCTGCTGGCATGAAACGGCGATTGGCTCTAGCCAAGGTTATCTTGGCCCAACCGCAAGTCCTACTCTTAGACGAACCCTATAATGCCCTAGACGAAGGGGGAGTCGAGGTTACCAATCACATCATTCGGGACATGACCAAACGTGCTGGGATTGTGGTGATGACCACGCATGATAGAGAAAAAGCCACACAGGTGGCTCACCGAACTGGCCTCCTCCATCAAGGCATTCTCACTTTTTCATCAACGGATAACTCTACAGCACATGCCATTTTTTAGAGTGATTCAGTGGGTGGTCTGGAAAGACCTCATTAGTGAACTGAGAAGTCGGGAGACATTGTCTTCCATGCTGTTCTTTGCACTCATCGTGATTCTTGTCTTTAGTTTTAGCTTTGCGATGGACCAAGATGCCGCACAACAGCTCATTGCTGGGATTATTTGGGTGTCGTTTGTCTTTACCGGTATCATTGGATTGGGCAAATCCTTTTCTGCTGAGTTACAGAACGATGCAATAGAATACCTTCAGATGAGCCCAGCGCCCAAAGGGGCTATTTATCTGGGGAAAATGATCGGAAATTTACTGTTTATGCTCGTTGTGGAAATCATGTTATTTCCACTCTTTGTCCTCTTCTTCAATCTTGATATTGTTGAAGAAATTGGCCTTCTTCTGTTAATATTTTTCTTAGCCACCTTGGGCCTTTCGGCTGTTGGGACACTCTTTTCAGCACTGACGGTTCAGATCCGAGCCAGGGAAGTCATGCTTCCCGTTTTGCTGCTCCCCTTGGCCGTTCCAGTCATGATTGCTGCGGTGGAAGCCACTCGAGGGGCTCTCGAGGGGCAACCCTTGGTGATCTATTCCCAATGGATTGAATTATTGACCATTTTTGACATTATCTTCACCGTTGTGTCTTTTTGGCTATTTGACCTGATTCTAGACTCATAACTTCCGGTATACTCCTTACAAGGGTTCCTAGGCTAACCCCACAAAAAATGCCTTCAACGATGTACTGGTTCAAATTATGATGAATCGATTTATCAGACGCATACAACGGTTTAAGGGATGGATTGGTGCCGCCGCCGCCCTCTGTATATTCTATGGTCTGTATTTAGGCTTACTTGATTCCCCACCTGATTATTACCAAGGGGAGGTCGTGAGAATCATGTATGTCCATGTTCCCCTTGCCCATACAGCACTCCTAGCCTATGGCACGCTATTCGTCGGGAGCCTTTGGTATTTGTGGAAACGAGACGTCCTAGTCGACAACATGTGCCATGCTGCGGCAGGTATCACCGCAGCCTTTACGATACTCGCGCTCATCACTGGAGCCATCTGGGCCAAGCCCACATGGAATACCTGGTGGACATGGGACCCGAAACTTGTGTCGTTTGCCGTCCTCTTACTCATCGCCTCAGGCTATCTCATGTTGAGAACATTCGTTGAAGACCCTGACAAGGAAGGACGATACGCAGCTGTCATGGCAATCGTTGGCGGCATTGACCTTCCGATTATTTACTTCTCTGCTGAATGGTGGCGCACGCTCCACCAACCCTTATCCATCTCGATGCGGGGAGTCAGTATGTCTGGGGATATTCTCTTACCATTAGCGATCATGAGTCTTGGACTCAATTTACTGTTTATCTATATGCTAATGATTCGAACGCAAATGCTCTACTTAACGAATCTCCTCGAGGCAAAAAAAGGTCGCCTCCTCAGCCATGCACACCTGTCGCACACGAGCTCATGACCGGATTTTACCTGAGATGGGCTGGAGTAATAGTCATTGTGGGCATACTCGCTCTTTTGACATCCCAACATTATGAAAAACATCTATCAAGTGTGAGCCCAGACATGGTTGTGACAGGAAATGATTCAAAAACGACTCTTCGTGTCCAAGGCATGGTTAAGAGTGGCAGCTTGACCGGGAACCCTGAAGACGGGCATGCTGCATTTGAATTACTAGGAGCATCAAATAGTCTCAAGGTCCAATATGAAGGACCGCCACCTGAAAACTTACGAGAATTAAAAACGCTCATTTTAATTGGGCAATGGGATGCCGAAAACAAACTGTTTCAAGCACGAGAAACAGCCCTAGTGACGAACTATGGATATGTCGCAAGTGCCTATATCGTTGCACTTCTTGCGCTTATCGCATTTGTGTTTTCCATGAGTCGCAATGTCACGTTTTTGTATCAGGAAATTAAAGAATCAAAAATCTATGAACCCGAGCTAGGACCCTAATGTGGACCAAAGGTAAAAAAACAAGTTTGATTCTCAGCCTCGTTCTCGTTGCCGGAGCCCTGGGCTACCTAGCGTTAGGGAACTTTGGCGAGAACTTAGTCTATTTTGTCACTCCCTCAGAAGTTCGAGCCTTTTCGCCAGAGCAATCTCAAAAAAAGATCCGTGTTGCCGGCATGGTAGTCAAGAAAAGCATCAAAACCCAAGCCGATCCTGTGGGTCTGACATTTGAACTCACCGATGGCGAGGCAACCATCCCAGTCGTATTTCAGGGTATTCCTCCTGATCTGTTCAAAGAAGGACAAGGTGCCGTAGCTGAAGGTCATTGGCAAGCAGATAAAGTGTTTCATTCCAAGATGATAATGGCCAAACATTCTGAAGACTACATGCCAATTGAAATGAAACGAGCGGGCATAAAATTACCCAAAAAAGATTTCATGAAAACACTTTCACCGTGATAAACGTAATGGGAAGGTTAAAAGAAACCACCATTGTGATGACAATGTTGATTATATCCTGTGAACCTTGAACCATCGCATGGCTATACCATGTGCTTGCCGTCCGCTTCCCAGGTCAGTACTAGTCGGTTACGCCACCTGACCCCTATGACGCCAGTCCAACTCCGATATTGAAAGACCCGACGCACATATGATTATTGAGATTGGACATTTTTCTGTTGTTGTTGCTTGGGTGTTGACCTTGCTTGGGATCGGCTCCTCCGTGCTTGCCCTTCGCTCGCGAAATGCCGAATGGGTTCGCGTTGGGCGCATTGCCGTCACCCTCACCTTCGCCTTACTCTTTATCGGCATGGCCTCACTTGTCTACTCATTTTTAATGAGAGACTTTTCAGTTCTCTACGTCGCAAACAACTCCAATTCAAAATTACCATTTTTCTACACGGTTGCGGCCGTCTGGGGAGGACATGAAGGCTCCTTACTTCTTTGGGCCTTTATCCTATCGTCATTTAGCACGCTAGCTGTATGGCTGCATTGGAGAACCCAACCAACCATCATGCCGTACCTCATCGCCGTGGAATCTGCGGTGATGCTCGGCTTTCTTTCGCTCATTGTATTTTTATCGAGTCCGTTTGCACGTTTAGTCCCTACCCCACTTGACGGCAAAGACTTGAATCCCTTACTCCAAGACCCTGCCATGGTCATGCACCCTCCCATGTTGTACATGGGATATGTGGGCTTCTCCATTCCCTTTTCATTCGCGATGGCGGCCCTCTTTTCTGGTCGTCTCGGTGAAGAATGGATTAAAGTCACTCAACGGTGGACCATATTCGCATGGCTGTGCCTCACAACAGGAATCCTCCTTGGGGGATATTGGGCCTACTATGAATTAGGATGGGGTGGTTATTGGGGATGGGACCCAGTAGAGAATGCGTCGTTTATGCCCTGGCTGGTAGGAACCGCCTATCTACATTCCGTTCTGGTCCAAGAAAAGCGAAAGATGTTTAAGGTATGGAATTTACTGTTGATCATCGTGACCTTTTCACTCTCACTCATTGGAACGTTCCTCGTGCGAAGTGGTGTATTGACCTCGGTCCATACCTTTGCCACTGACCCAGAACGAGGACTCTATATTTTGATATTTATTACCACGATTATTGGTACGGCTTTTGGCGCATTAATCATACAATCAAAACATCTCAAAAGTCAGATCGAAATGGATTCGTTTATTTCTCGCGAGTCGGTCTTTCTATTTAATAATCTATTTTTCCTGGTGGCAGCTGCAACGGTATTCCTTGGCACGCTTTATCCTCTAATGGTTGAAACGTTTCAAGGGGGAAAAGTGACAGTTGGACCGCCCTATTACAATGCGGTATTTATGCCGATTGCGCTGGGCCTGCTGTTCCTCATGGGAATTGGCCCCTATATTCCGTGGCGCAAGGCTTCGGCCAGTAACATAAAAAAGCACTTTTTGATTCCAACGATCGCCGGGGTTGTGACTGTTGTTCTGCTGCTAATCTCTGGCATCTACAGTCTCTATGCCTTGGCCGGCGGATTTGTTGTCGGATTTTCAGGTTCAGCCATTCTCGTAGACTTTGGGAAAATTTCCCAGCTTTATGCGAACCGGGAACAGGTCAATCTCTTCAAAGGATTTTTAAAAGCTTTTTCAGCTAATCAGCGTCGATACTCGAGCCTCATCACGCATATTGGGGTCCTAGTTCTGGTGGTTGGCATCATCGCCTCAACCATCTATCAAACCGAAAAAGTGGTTTCAATGAAAGTGGGAGATTCCTTCTCCATCGAAAATTATGAAATGAAACTTCTGAATATCCACCAAGTCGAAGGCACAAATTGGAAAGCCCAGGAAGGTGTCTTTGAAGTCACCCGCGATGATGAAGTGATCACCAAGCTTCGACCTCAAAAACGGGTATACAACGCCTCCCAAAGCCCAACGACCGAATCAGCAATTCATGCCATCAATATGGGACATATATTCTTGACCATGCCAGATGTGTCGCCAGAAGGTGTTGCGGTGGCCCGAGGGGTCATCAATCCTCTCATCCTATGGGTTTGGGGTGGTGGTGGGATTATGGGTTTAGGCGTCTTACTTAACATTTTTAGACCACGACGACGAGAAGAATGAATCGCGGCATACAATTTATCTTAGTAGTCGGATTGATCGCACTCTTTGCACTTTTTTTAAAAGGACTCGGAGGTGACCCCCGAAGCATACCAACCGTGCTCATTGGAACAACGGCTCCAACATTTGCCGGACCTGACGTGGAATCAGGAAAAACCCTTTCCCTGGATCAATATAAAGGGAAAGTCGTTCTCCTCAACTTCTGGGCTTCCTGGTGCTACGAATGCAAAGTTGAACACAATGATATTCTCCGACTTCACCAACAATTTAAAGATAATCCTGACTTTGTGATGCTTGGCGTCAACTACCAAGACGAACTACCCAATGCCAAAGAATACCTGAAAACCTACGGCTCTTCCTTTCAGCATGTTCGCGACATCAAAGGTACCATGGCCATAGATTACGGTGTTTACGGAGTACCCGAGACTTTTGTGATTGATCAACAGGGCATTATCCGACACAAGTGGGTTGGCCCAATTGTCGGGCAAGTCTATACCAATCTCACCGAGCAAGTGATTTCTCCACTTTTACATAAGACTCAATCGCCGACATGATCAGTCGCTATATCCTTCTTTGTTTGCTCATCAGCCTTGCTCTCCCCTGGCATGTCTGCGCCGAAGTTGTGGACGAAACTGAACTAGACATTCAAGTCAGGGAAATCTCGAAAACGCTACGCTGTACCGTCTGTCAAACAGAAAACATTTGGGAATCCGGCGCTCCATTAGCCGTGCAAATGCGAGGGGCCATTCGAGAACGGTTAACTCTCGGTCATTCGCCAGAAGAAATACATGCATATTTCCTCAGTCGTTACGGTGACTATATTTTAATGCAACCTCCCAAACATGGCGCCAACTGGCTCATTTGGCTCGCGCCATTTGTCTTACTCCTCGTTGGTGGATTTTTCATCTATTCAGAAGTGCGCCAGTGGGTCAAACCCACATCGCCCCAACCACAAGATCAACCACCTCCCCTCGACCTTGAAGCACGAAAAAAAATCGAACGGGAACTCCAGCCTTAACCATTTCACAGTTCAACACATATGTTACTCATTCCGGTTACGATCATCCTCATTCTTGTCCTTGCAGCCATCACCCTACCCTTTTGGCGTAAAGACCCCAATCCGTTTTCTCCCTTTCATCATAATGATCGGACACAAGAACTCGCTGATTTATCAGTAGAGCGCGAAACGCTCGCCCGGTCATTGCACGAGCTTGAAGTTGAGCTTGCACAAAAACGAATGGAACCCGTTGATCATGCCAGACTCAAAGCCACGGATGAACATCGCCTACTCCAAGTCCTTGACCGACTTGAATTGCTGCAAAAAGACGCGTTAGAGCAAACCACAGCCACCCAGGAGCCCACCATTCGAAAAAGAAAGTGGATACCTGCAACGCTGTGCGCAATCATCGTTTTACTCTCATCATTAGGGACCTACTTATGGGTACAAGTCCAAGCGATGGAAGAACTGGCAGGTATTCAAGGACAAGCACCAGGTGCAACTGGCCCCAACCCGTTGGAAATGGTCGCAAAACTTGAGAAACGTTTGAGCAAAAACCCTGATGATCTAGAAGGCCAAATTATGGCTGGACGTTCCTATCAAGTGCTCAACCGATACGAGGAAGCACAAAAGGCTTGGACAAAAGTCCTAGAACTTCAGCCTCGCAATAATGAAGCCTCCTACAATCTCGGCGTGATACTGATTGAAATCAGAAAATTTGATGACCCTGAAGCCTTTAGAAAGGCACTCGCCTATTTTGACAAGGTGTTAATCGATCGGCCGAATGAACCTGGGGTGAATTGGTATAAAGGGATGGCACTGTGGTATCTCAAACGAACAAGAGAAACTGAGGATGCCTGGGCTCTGGCATTTAACAACCTTGATCCTACCAGCCCAGATGCTCAGTTTGTGAAGGAAGCTTTGACCAAACTCAGAGCTGGAGAAGCACCATTCTAAGGCCTTGATTCCACATCAAACATTATCAAATAATCTTCATTATCACGCCTTCAATCCCTCAATTGTTCTTACATCGTCGTCAGGTAGGTTGCGACTAACAAAATAATAAGTGTTAAAACGAGGATTGCTTGCTGAACAAGAGCTGCTCGTCGTTGATTATTTTTCGCGCTTTGAGCATTCATAGAAGATTGCGTAGAAGCCGCATAGGGGTCTATCACAAAGTCATGAATCAGGACTAAAGCAAATGCGACGGCAAACAGAAACAATTTCAGCATGAGCACCACACCCCACATTGTTTCAATTCTCGCCGACCCTCCTTCACTTAACATCGTAAATGCCCCTGTCAAAATGAGCGTAATGAGACTCATCCATGTCACAGTTCTAAAACGCTGAGTCGTCTTTCGTAAAATTTCGTTGGATTCTGTCTCGGAAGCATGAGGGAGGAGGACCGGCCTCAACACCAAGTGCAAATAGATAAGCCCCCCTATTAATGTGATGGCGGCAACAAGATGAATCCAAATAATCAAATAAAGTGGCATAGGTCAATCACTCATTGAATTGATGAGAATGGGAAGGGCGATACCTTGAAGTGTTTTATTTGAGAAAACTATACTTCAGCCTTTTCTCTGCAGTCAAAGATATCCTTGAAGAGAGAGATGACTCAAAGCAATGACAAGAAGAGATCTACAGGAGATAGGAGAAGGTGTGACGAGAGCAGAATATTGAGCATGCTGGGGAGTATCGACGAACCACGTACAATAGGAGCAAGGTTACGCCACCACTCCTTCCGATACACTCAGAGTTAAAGACGAGAGTACGACTCGCACTATTGCACGTTTTGCTCTCTCACAATATGGAACACCCAAAATGTAGCCACGGCCAAATACCGAAGACACGTCAAGGATCAAAAGGTCTTCTTGGCCCCATTTGGCTTCATTTCGATCGTCCCATTTAACACCACGCCATTTTCCATCGACAATTGCGGCGTGTTGAGTGACCCTTCCATGACGGCAGTCGCTAAAAGCTGCACCTTTTCTTTCGCTATGATATCTCCCTTTATTTCTCCACGGCTAATCACGGAACCCGCACTTATTTTGGCTGTTATAACGGCTTGTTCTCCAACTAATAGGGTTCCTTCTGTATGTAATTCGCCGTCAAGGCGTCCATCAATTTGGACACTTCCTTGGTAACTGATGACTCCCTTAAATTCGACGCCAGGACCAATAAAGGCCACCACGTCACTTTTGACACCTGATGACGATGACCCATTTTTATAGGAAGAACTTCCACCATTTGTCGATGCCCCTACTGCTTGACCATTTGTTGTTTGCTGTTCATCTAATTCAATTGCCATCACTCCTCCTCCTTCTTATTATAGAAACTTCGTGTTTGTTAAACAGATGACCTATTGTTCTCCAACTGTTGTCGGAGGTTGGTGGAAATTTCTTGAGCCAGGACTTCTCAAAGACCATATGGAGATATAGCTGAGACAGCGTCTAACGGATCTCTGGCTCAAGAACTTCTGAAGGCCACCATGGCGGATGGGTAATACGACTCCGTTGAAAATGTTCCTGCCACATGTTCCCCGGAATCCGTCCCCCGTTGATCCATATCGACCAATCGGTCTCTAAGACCGCTCCTTCCTCCATAGAAAGATAGGGAGTTTTTATGGATCCCTTCATCACAGCGGACGACTTCAAATGAATATTTTTCTTTGCAGAAACATTGCCTGTAATCTGCCCATCACTAATAATGGATTCTGCGTGAATATTGGCATCCACCATGCCTTCCGAGCCTACAACGACGGATGAATTGGAATGAATTTCTCCCTCAAGACTTCCATCTATCTGCATTTTTCCATCACCCACCATGACCCCTTTACATTCAACGCCTGGTCCAATAAATGCCGTTGGTTCTTCAGTCTCCAAAGCTTCAAGGCCTGATTCAACTTTCAATAATGACGATGGAGTTTTGGCGATTCTAGATATTCGGCGAATAGGATACATACTCCCCTTCAACCGAGAAGGCTTCCCATGTAAGATGGCAATTTGCTTCATGATGTTTCCTAATGTTTCACTGCCACATCAGCCTCATATTCACTGGCTCTTCAATGATAGGAGGTCAAACATGTATATTCTCGGTTGTTTTTGAAAAATCCTAACGGTTACTTGATGAATCTTGAAAAGGGACAATTTAATCATAGGTTTGAGTCCAGTCACGACCAAAAGCCCAGGGTCCAGGCCGCCAAGACATGACTTCATCTCTCATTCATGATAGTTGCGAGCCTTTCTGATCTTCATGTAACCTTTGTGCGTCACAAATAGTAGGTCCTCACACGTCAAACACAATACGGATGCCCTTGTGAATATAGTTCAACCTCTTACCCTTGACTCGTTGCTGAGTGAGCTTGCCGCTCATCCAGTCAATACCAATAGATTTTTTGTCGACTTCCAAGACCACCATCTCACGCCGGCACAACTCCATACGTTCATCAGGCAATATCATTTTTTTTGTCACCATTTCACCAAAGAACTAGAGGGCTTGCTTTACCACACTCCGATCAAAGAACTGGAGATGCGTGTTGAATTGACCAAAACCCTCTATTCTGAGTTAGGAAGTGGCTCATCCAATGATGCACATATTCGAGATCTCGAGCTCTTTGCTCAGGTTGCAGGGCTCGACCAAGATGACCTCAACATGACGCATCCGATTGCCGAGGTCCAAGAATATCTTGATACCTTGCATCACTTTTTTGTCGAATCTGGATATCTGCAAGCCTTGGGAGCTGAACTTGCGGTCGAAACCACCGCAGCTTCAGAGTTTCGTTTTTTTGTTCCTGGGTTACAAAAGTACTCGCAGTTCACGACGCAAGACCTAAGGTTCTTTACGATGCATCTTGCCGAGGAAGTCAGACACCGTGATTGGCTCACCCTGGCCGTTCACCATACCGTCAAGTCAACACACGATTTAGAACTAGTTGCTCTTGGAGCTCGAACGACAGCTGATGCCTGGCATGCTTTCTGGGATGGCATGCATCGAGCCGTCTTTGATTCATGTAATTAAATTAAGGAAATTTCTCGTGCAAGACACTGCTATTTCAACAAATATTCAACAGCCAGATGAGCCACTCACACTCGAAGGTGACATCCTCAGCCAACGCGCCTGGCGCATGCCTGATCTGATTATCTATCAGCATGGTCCAGAGGAATGGTGGGTCAGCCCACTCGATGAAGAACTGCCTCTGATCAAACTGAACCGCATGGGAGCCTCGCTATTAGGAGCGATGGATGGCCATTCCACTTTAGCCGCGTTAGTCAGTCGATTCGGGAAATGGGTCTGTGGCCCGAACCAGGAAACCGGTCAATGGTTCCTGGAACGATGGTCACAACCTCGATATTCACTCTGTTTTTATGGATCGGAAGCTCCAAGTGGACATAACACCGAGGCCAAATGGGATCTATTATTACAACGGGTACGCGAAGGATGGCATGGCAATGTCACTGAGGAAACTGAAGGGCATCTTTCATCGTTTCATATGCAAGGTATTCAAACCCAACATGGTCACTTTGAAATTATTGAGACCACCGTTTCACATCTATTTCGTGAGCCATGTGAAGCCTTGCATGGCCTGACTTATGGCCGACTGCTTGGTCAAACCCTGAGAAAAATGGGGTGGTTTAGCCCACGACCAACACGTATTGTCGAGGTAGGTGCAGGGTTAGGCTATGTCTCTAAAGAATTAGCGAGTGAATTGAGCACTG
This sequence comes from Nitrospirales bacterium, assembly GCA_029261355.1. Classification (GTDB taxonomy): domain Bacteria; phylum Nitrospirota; class Nitrospiria; order Nitrospirales; family UBA8639; genus JAGQKC01. The sequence continues at coordinate 78,414 of JAJDBM010000049.1, forward strand.
AGGAACGACGAGACATCCACTATACATTCCTGGATTTAACCCGTCCGTTTTTAGGATCGCAAACAAATTTAGCACGATCTGCCGGATGGCAAGCTTCGGCAACCCAAGCCAATGCTGAACAGCTCCCACTTACTGATAACAGCGTGGATCTCATCATTGACAATGAAAATTTAGCAGATATGACTCCGGTACAATTGACGGCCAAAGAGCTAGAGTCCCATGAGGGCACGACGCCTCAACATCAAGCGGCCTTAGACCTTATTCGACAATTGCACCTTCCCCTGGATAAACCCTTCCCTGATGAAGTTATCTTTAATTATGGAGCGCTGTCGTTCCTGATGGAAGCCTGGCGCGTCCTCAAACCTGGCGGCCATGCCATCATGATAGAATTTGGTATTGAGATAGGCTATCCAGAACCCGTGAAATTACCGGGCCATACTGAATATGAAGTCCAATACTCACACATGCGCCATGCCGCACGAGGGCTTGGGTTCCGTGAACAATATTGCACATTACCACAGCTCTTGAATATTTCTGGAGAGACTCAGGTTCTATGCACTGGAGCCGCCTATTCTATCCGTCGAATTTGCGAAGCCCTCAAGCAACCCTTTTCTGTCCGTGCCTACACAGAAGCGGAACTGGGAAAGTCTCTTGGCGACACCCTTCAAAATTTAACTGGACTGCACTACCATAGCGTACTCGATCCAGCATGGTTTGGCCTCTGGGACTTTAAAGTGCTGATGCTGGAAAAACCCGGGGCTAAAATTCACCGCCCAACGTATCAAGAATCCAAAGGCTTCCGCTGGTATAGCCAACGATAGAACCAATAGGAACTCAACAAGACCACATCCTCTCAAATACTCAGGGGACTTTCTTTGTCATAAAATCCACAATAATTCCTTCACGCAAGCCATAATCGCTCACGAGACAATGCTTGAATCCTAGCACTTCCATCACGATTCGAAGAATGATCGTGCCAATCACAATCACACCTTCTCTGCCAGGCTCTAGGCCTTGAAGCTGAGAGCGCTCGACTGCTGTACGTGAAAGCAAGTCATTCTCAAGCTCACAAATCTTTTCAAATGACAGCAAATAATTGTGGATACGCGCTGGCTCATATATCGATAATTCTTGCGCCATCGCAGCAAGGGTTGTCACGGTGCCAGCCGTCCCGACGAGCGTCACAGCTGATACATCCCCAAACGTTGGGCGAACTCCCTGAATATCTGTATGAATAATCTGTTCCGCCACATGTACTTCATATTCGCTTGGAGAATCACTTTGGAAACACCGCTCAGTCAACCGAACAACCCCAAGGTCAAGAGAAACGACAATAGGTTGTCCACCTTGAGACATACGAAACAATTCAGTGCTCCCTCCTCCAATGTCTAGGCCTACAAAACTTTCTCCTGCCATGGGTAGCCCATATTCAATGCCGACTAAGGTGCGTCTGGCTTCTTCTTCTCCACTCAATACTTCGATCTCAAGACCTGTTTCCTTTTGCACATAAGAAAGGAACTCCTGCTGATTCGTCGATTCCCGAACAGCACTGGTAGCCACGGCAACTGTGGCCTCAACCCCATAAGAAATCATAATTCCCTGCCATTCGCATAGAGTTCCCACAACTCTGTCCATAGCATTAGGTGCCAGGATATGCCTCTGATCAACACCTTCTCCTAATCGAAGCATTCGTCGATCGGAATTAATTTCACGCAGCGACCCATCCTTCGAAATATCAACAATGAGCAGTCGACAGGTTAAGGTTCCAATATCAATACCGGCCACAATCACCGTTCATTTCCTCCCTCAGTTCGCTTTTCCTTCAGCCATAAGGTGTGATAGGATTTATAAACCATTATTTGCGATAACTTGATTATGCCTCAACGATTAAGGAGCTACGAAGTATATGTCAGAAATTTCTTGTCTCAAGTGCGAAAAAACCGCAGAAATGATGACCGACAATCTATTCTTAGGAAAACTGGAACAGGAGATCAAGACAAATGTCTGTCAGGATTGCTGGAATGAATGGAATGGACCTGGTGGAGTCAAAACCATGGTGATTAATGAATATCGCCTGAACCTTGGGGATGAAAGTGCCAGAGACACTCTTAAAAATCAAATGAAGTCATTCTTTAAGCTAGCGGACGCCTCTGCTGAATTTAAAGATTACCGCACCTAAATCATTTCGCACATTCAAGACCTCCATCCCTACAGCATGAGTGTTACCACTTTCCAGCCCCCCTATTGGTGGAGGTGAATGGACTCATGCATTCTAAAGGCTTGAGCCATTTCCATACTACATTGTCACCCTCTTTAAGATTCACATTATCAAAACCGATATCATCATGATACATCCTCTACGAATCTTAAAGAATCCAGGAGTGTCATATGTCTTCAATTTCTCAGATTGTGAGCCATCTTCCTAGCTTTCAACCTCTTTCGCAAAGTCCATCATTCACAGCCAATACCAATCAAATCCAAGCTCGCTTTCAAACGTTAACGAACACAAGCTTCAGCTTTGTCACAGCCGAAGGTGATCGGGTGTCGCTTTCATCCGGCTCTCAAGTCAACACGTCATTAGACACCTATACCTTTCAAGGTTTGACAGAAGGTCAAACGACTGGAGTCCAAAGCCAGAAGTTCAGCACATCGATTCAACAAAATTTCCAGTTACTCATTGAAGGCGATCTGAATGAACAAGAACAGGCGGATATTCAAGAATTCCTCAAATCGGCCAAGAGCATTTTCCAAGATTTAGCTTTAGGGAACACCGAAGAAGCCACTAACACCGCTGTCTCCTTAGGAAACCTAGAATCCTTGGCACAAGCTTCACTGTTTGTGCGCCAGGCCACGTCAGTCTCTATTGCCACACAATCCAGCCGCATCGCATTTCAAGAAGGCAAAGGATTGAATGAAGCATCAAGAGGAAATGCCCAATCCGAACCAGGAAGACTTAGTACTATAGAGCAAATTCTTGAAAAAATTCGAGATGCCCAAGATAATTTCCAAATTGATCCAGAAAAACTAGTGAATCGATTACCGACACTCGCGACGACAGTCCTACAATCCATTGAAGATAATACTCCTGAAACAACAGACTCTCGCCCATCGATCTTGAAGCAGATTCAAAACGCATTCTTCGAATCAATTCTTGAATCCACTAAGAATACGCCCCCTCAACAAGATGCAGAAGAAACAGTCGCTGATCGAATCTCCGCAGTGTCCTCTCCACCTCTCAATATTGAGGAACGGCCAAATGGGACCTCTCCCGAACTGGAAACGACCCAGATCTAAATAAGCCCCCGCCTCTTTTCCATGTGGCCGAAGAGTCACATATTGTGAAGAGCCCTTTTTTCACGATTCGATTCAATCCTCCCTCTTGAACCTTATAGAACAGTCACTGTAGGATGACACCTATGGCCACTGATTTAGGAAAAGGGGTTTTCCTCATTGCCACGCCGTCTTTGCGTGACCCCAATTTTCGACAAACCGTTATCTTGTTGTGCGAACATGGTAATGAAGGTGCCCTTGGTGTTGTCATCAATCGACCCACCGAAATCAACATTACTGAAGTGCTTCCTCAAATCCCAATTATTGAAGGGCAGCGTCACCAGGTATTCACAGGCGGGCCCGTGCAAAAAAATAGTTTACTTATTCTGTATCGTGTTCCAGAAGAACCATCTGACACTCATCACGTTGTCGATGGTGTCTATTTAGGGGGAAATGTTCAAACACTTGAGCGGATATTAGAACAACCATCCCTCAACGAAGCATTCCGAGCATTTATGGGATATTCAGGTTGGGCCCCTGGGCAGCTAGAAAATGAGATGCAAAGTGGTTCTTGGCTGACCCTACCTGCAGACCCGACATGGGTATTCGAGAAAGATCCAACCCTGTTATGGGGGGACATTATTCAATCATTAGACGAGAGCTATAAAATCTATACCGATATGCCCATAGACCCCACATTGAATTAAGAATCCCAAACATCCTCCCCCTGTGTCTCTGCTTCCACTTTCCTCGTCACACATAGCTCCTTATCACCGCAGCATGCCTGTATCGCCGTCAATTCGCCACAAACGACAAGCTAGATTAATTGGCAAGCCTCGACTGATTAACCCATCACAACTGAAGAGTTCAGATATTGAGGAATTATATAGTTGGAAACGAGGACGAACTTACTGAGTGAGGAAAATTATTGCTAAAAACACAGAATTGCTTGAGCTGAAAGCTCGGAAAATAGCTCTTCGGATTGACGATGAATCAGCCCATCATTCATCAGCTCTTCGTCAGACAAACTTCCTTCATCTGGCCAGAAATACACGATCATCGTATCTTGTCCGTCCAATAACTCAGGATAGGTCAAGGCTTTAAAATCTAACCCTCCATCGCGAACCGCCTCAACTATATCGTGCAGCGTATGTTGATGGAATCGTTCGGAGAAATATGTGCCAGACAATAAGAGACTATGACCTGTGAGAGAGTAGTCTATAGGACGCACTCCAATCGTTAACCAAGTTTGAGCATCAAATGTATACTTCGATAATCGCCCATGCCACGTGGTTTGAGCTCCACAATACCAGAGGATCTGCTTCCATGAAGAGGTTGGAAGAGCACTGACAAAATAATGCTCAGACTTAATAGATGACGTCATCGCCATGTGATCCTTTGGCTTGTCGTGCATCGTTATACTGCACGCCTCCTCTTCCAGAAAGATAGATCATAAGCAATGAGACCAATTGAAACGCTCAGCCCGCCTCTAGCTGTCTACTCTGCCCTTGAATCAAAATATCGAATAAGATACCAGTCGTATCTTGCGTCTCACTTAGATATTTCCTCTTAAGGTCCACTCTTAAGAAGCCAGTTGGTCATAGGCTCTGAGGAACATTTGGCCTGCATTCTTTGATTATCTATATCATCAATAATTACTGAATACCGTACTCCTCACTCGCAGAATTTGATAGGTAATAATACCTCTGACAATGAATCCCAAAACAAGAAATAGTCAAACCATAGCATCAACAGACTAGGAACGAATGAACGCTTACAACATGAGGGAAGTCCCAAACATCTGGTTCATTCCCATCGAACATTCAACCGACTATTTAACAAAGATTTATGTGTGTAATACTTCATGGATTGTATGGCTCAGATCATGAAGAAGAAGGGGCTTCCACAAAAAAGCCCGAATGCCTAATTCCTTTGCCTTTTCTGGTACCATATTGGGACTATAGCCCGTGCAGAGAATAATCGGAATATCAGGTCGAAGACGAAGAAGCTCCTTTGAAAGACTTTCGCCTGTCATTATTGGCATTGTTTGATCAGTAATAACCAAGTCAAACTGATCTGGAGCTAAAGAAAATGTCTTTAAGGCTTCAACGCTTTGGGTAACAACCGTCACCGAGTAGCCGAGTTCTCCTAAAATTTCTTCCCCGAGATGAGCAAGGGATTCCTCATCCTCAACAAACAAAATACGCTCTCCATTCCCAAACGTCAGGGGCTTCTCATTGGATGGTTCCTGGACAGACGTCATCGTTAATTGAGGTAGTAGTATGGTAAAAGTCGTTCCAACTCCAACCTTACTGTCAACCCTCACCGCTCCCCCATGATTCAACACAATGCCATGAACGACAGACAACCCAAGGCCAGAACCTTCACCAGCATCTTTGGTTGTAAAAAACGGGTCAAACACGCGTTCAAGATTTCCAGGAAGAATCCCTGGACCGGTATCCCGAATGACGAGTTTCAGGTACCCCATTTCCGTTGCTTTTTGCCCTTGAAATAACTGGCTCATCTCCTCTTGCGTGAGTTGGCACTGATCTAACTCTACTTCAAGTACTCCCCCGGTCTCCTCCATCGCCTGTCCGGCATTGGCACACAAATTTATCAACACCTGATGCATTTGAATCGGATCAGCAATAACTCGACACTCCTTCTCCATCAGCTTGGTCTTGATCTCGATCGTCGTGGGTAAGGTTGCTCGAAGAAATCGTAACGCTTCATCAATGACATCGGATAAATAAATAGGCTTAAATTCATGGTCAGTTTGTCGACTAAAAACTAAAATTTGTTTTGTAAGCCCTTTTGCTCTAATCCCTGCCGCATGAACTTCTTCAAGGTATCTATAAACCGGATTCGTGGGAGAGAGAAATGATCGAGCTAACTCATTAAATCCGAGGATCGCCGTAAGAATATTATTAAAGTCATGAGCAATCCCACCGGCTAACGTCCCAATCGCCTCCATTTTCTGAGCCTGTCGAAGCTTCATCTCACTTTCTTTTAAGGCCTGTTCTGTCGCCTCTCGTTCACAGGCAATACATGCCAAATGTGCCCCGGTACTCATGATGTGGTAATCGTAAGAACTTGGAGAACAGGGGACGGAATGGCAAATACCAAATGACCCAATAACCGCTCCATCTCGGCCAAAAAAAGGTGTTGACCAACAGGCTTGAATTCCATGTTCCACTGAAAAATCTTTAAACTTTAGGGTGTGAGGATTGTGTCTCACATCATGAACAATCACTTGCTTGCCAAGAAAAACGGCTGCGCCACAAGCCCCATTGAATTCGTTGATGTGTAGTCCATTAATGGCGCTGGCAAATTCGTCAGACATAGACGGTGCGGCCCCTAAACGTAGGCTTTGGCCATCAGAGTCAACAAGAAGAATCGAACAAAACGTTCCTGGCCTCTCTTGTTCAAGTAAAAGACATAGCTTTTCAAAGATCAGATCTAGGGGCTTACCACAGGCCACGAGTTGCAAAACGGTATTTTGGGTATGGAGGATATTTTCGGTTCGCTTTCTGTCAGTAATATCAGTGGCAATTCCACAAACGGCGGAAGACTCATCGTTAAATGATGGAACAGGGAATTTAACGGAAAGATACGTATGCGAACCATCATCTTGAGAAACTGTCTCCTCAAATTCCAGTGGCTTTTGCATCTCAAATACTTGTTGATCATTCGCCTGCAACATATCAGCAGTTTCTTTTGGAAATACGTCATGAACCGTTTTGCCAAGTACCTCCGTCCGAGAAAGAGAAAATTGTTTTTCCCACTGACGATTAACCAAAAGGTAGCGACCTTCTGGATCTTTGACAAATACAAAAGCCGGGGAATGGTCGATAATAGATTGCAATCGCTTTTCATTATTCTTGCTTGTTAATTCAGCCTGCTTATACTTGGTAACGTCCAGGAGAAATCCTTGAATTCTATTCGGCTTACCGTGCCGGTCGAGCATGATAGTCACAAAATCATGCCCCCATACTGTCGTTCCATTCTTAGTCGTGAGACGATATTCAAAATCGAAGTCTCGTTTCAGCTTTACTGTTTCCCAAAAATGCCTGACAACCCAATCACGATCATCAGAATGAATACATTGTTCCCATGCCTGTACCGAAGAACTCCAATACTCCTCAGGAAACCCAAGAATGCGTTGGGCCTGTGATCCAATATATGTCAGTCGCCTCGTTGAATATTCTATTTCCCAAGGAATGAGGTTCGGGATTTCCGCCAACCCTTGAACGAGAGAGGTAGAATTCACCATTGACTCCTCAAGACACGAACACTCAATTGCCGCTCCCACGAGATGGGCATAGACTTCGACGAGACCATGAGTCACTGCATCAGGAATACGAGGCTCAGAAAAATACAGCCCAAATGTTCCAAGAACCTTTCCTGTCGAAGCAAAAACTGGTACCGACCAGCATGCTCGCAGACCATGCTCCAAGGCAATTTTTTGATATCGCTTCCATCGATGATCACATGCAATATTTGAGACAATAACCGTTTCACGTTCATAAGCTGCCGCGCCACATGAACCTGACTGTAGACCAATCTCAATTCCATCTAACTCACGAATAAAGTCCGCAGGAAGACTAGGCGCAACCATATGGCTCAACCTTGCACCATTCTGAAGAAGAATCGAGCACCACATCCCCGGCGACTTCTCTTCTATCATGTGACAGAAATGCGTTAGGACTTCCTGCAATGACTCACCTTCAGAAATTTTCCCTCGAAGTTTTTTTTGACCAGCAAAAGACGAAAATGCTTGCAGCCGTGCGAATGCAAGCGGAGATAGGGGGAAAAGAGGGGGTGGAGAATTGAGTTCTTCTGCTTCCGGAGACAAAGAACTCGAAGGAGGAGATTCCATGCAGAAATCCTTTCACTGGCGCAAATTTACTCGATCAACAAACCAAACGGAGTACTCGAAGTAAAATAGGAAGTAATGAGTCCGTATCCTGTCCGCCAATGAAAAAAAAGAAAGAAACGTTGTAACACCTCCTAGAAAAAATAGATGTGAGTCTTCAATATTAGAAAAAGAAAGAATAGAAAAAATATGACTGTCGAAACATGAGAATATGAATTATGTTGCTCACCGAAACGCCTTATGCGAAAACGACTACCCCGTACCATAAGTAATGTCGACCAAGAGCGCATAGGCTGCCACTTTCCATTAATAATGTCAAGTAACGACACACGTCATTCTTCCCTATTTGCTCCATTCAATAAGGACTTAAGGATATGGATCGTAAGAATTATGTTGGGGGAAAATTTTCACATATCGCTATACCTTGAAGAACAACTATCGGTCTTGCTTGTTCTATGAGAAACGAAGCCTCATGCTGCAATACCACCCATAGGACAATTTGGATTCCAAGGGTCATACCTCACACCACATTCTCTTAGGACTATGAGCAGATAGGCGAGGCTCTGAGAGACCACTCGCGCTACCGAGTCTTGTGCCTCTTTAGGCAACTGAGAAGATTGTGCTATTTCATGACTTTCACGAATACAGGCATCATTGGATAGCGCCTGATGTCGTATCCATCCGCTAGCCTTCTTCGACAAGAGCATTCCGGTTCGCCGTTCATAATGCTTGAAGCCAGTCAGTAAACTTGGAGCAAGAAAGCGCATCACATTTCCCATGGCATACACCAACGTCATCATCCCTTCCACGGCACTCCCCTCTCGACTCACGCACCACATGTATTGATTCAATGTTTCGACTGAACTTCGAACAGGTGACTCAAATAGCTCCTGACAATGCACATCAAATTCCTCAGCCATATCTATCCACTGAGGCACATACCATTTCATGATTCCACAATAACGCGTCAGCAGTATCTGTATTCTACAATCCGACCTCTTATCAGCAATCAAGCCAACCCACTCAGGTAACATCTTCACAAATGGATAGAGTTGAAGTAGACAATCCTGAACCTGCGATCGAGAAAAGGTTCCATTGGAGAGGTCAACGACGATAGAACATCGGTTCATTTCATATTCAAATTGTGTGACCTCAACTGCGAGCCCTTCAAGCCAGTCATCCATGCATTCCTCAGAATGGGTCTGACAAATATCTCTCCCCCTTCGCTCTCGCCCAAATACAATCGATGGTGGCATTGCAATCATATGCACTCCTTTTCTCTCATGTTGTGAACTGAAGAATCTCAACAAGATGGGGGTACATCCTATGACAGCAATAAGGTTGCCGATTATGTCACATTTCTAAAACAATGCTTTTGGTGAAGCGAAGGAACGTGAAGCCGTTGCTTCCTAAGGACTTTTCATCTCTGGAACACCGAATGGTCTATCTTTACATCAGTGAAAAGGATTCAAAAAACTAACGAATAGGTTCGTCCATTGTCGCCACAATTGACAATACGTCAATTCATTGACAGGAATGTCTTTCCTCCGGCCGTCCCAATAAAATCCGCATAGCAGAGCATAGAGTTTTGCTCTAGTCATTCACCAGAGAAATAGAGTTAGGAATCCTAAACCACCATCTTTGCGCAAACTGACGACCTTCTCAACTCCCTTTCTTGGAAGCCCTAAAAAGGCAGAGTCTATTTTATCCCTGAGGCTCAAATTACGGACAAACACTAAATACAACATTGCTGAATGGGGGTTTTGTCAGACTATGAATAGGACAAAAGATGCTTGTCATATTTTTGACAGGCCTCTCATTAGGCCTGAGATCATGACTCCCTGGCTCCACGTTGAAATTTTGATTCGTGAGGAAGGACTTACTCGCAGCAGGATGAGATTATTCGGTCTTGTAGGTCTTCCCTACATACTCAAATTTCCTTGAGTATCTATGGAGGTTGTCCTTCTGCTCCCGTCGGAAAGCGGTATTGATGGTTGCTTCATTAAGTATATCGCCAATACAATCGCTGGCAATCCCACCAACGACGCATAGATAAAGAAATGCACATAACCATATCCGTCAACGATGAATCCGGATAGGCCTCCAAGAAATTTCCCAGGTAAAGTCATGAGTGAACTAAACAGGGCATATTGCGTAGCCGTGTAATATCTATTTGTCAAACTCGACAGATATGCAATGAATACAGCGTTCGAAAGTCCACCGCTCAAATTATCGACACTGATGACCAGGGTTAACAAGTTTATATCTGGAGTACTAGCCGCCATATATGCAAAAAGAAGATTCGTGACGGCCACCATAATTGCACCGAGTAGTAGTGGCCGCATGATACCGTATTGCACCACCAGTAGACCTCCGAGTGCTGCACCGCCAATAGTCATAAAAAACCCAAAAATCTTTGTAATGTTGGCAATGACGGGCTTACTGAATCCCATGTCGAGATAAAAAGGATTCGCCATCACCCCCATCGTAATGTCACTCAGCCGAAACAAGCTCACAAATACAAGAATCATCAATGCCCATCTTCCATTCCGAGCAAAGAAATCAACGAATGGGCAAACGACAGCACCAATAAACCACGCAGATATCTTACGCACATGCTCCGGCCAATGGTGGGACCGGTTCATGAATTCCAAAACGCGCGTCTCTAATTGAATATCGGCTTTCTTTACGTCATGCGTCGGTTCCCGAATAATAAGAGCAGCAACCAGGCCAACCCCCATTAATGATGCCATCACAACGTATGCCATAGACCATGAATAGTACTCGGCAAGATAAAAGGTCCCAGCTCCGGCTACCAGTAAGGCGACTCGATAACCAAGTATGTAAGTTGCTGCCATAGCAGCCTGCCGACGTAGGCTCGTTGCTTCAATTCGATACGCGTCAATCGTGATATCCTGTGTAGCGGAAGAAAAAGCGACTAACAAAGCAAACCAGGCAATTGCAGTCAGGTTTGTCGCAGGGTTTGCGAATGACATTCCAAACAAACCCAGGGCAATGCCAAACTGAGCGACAACCATCCAGCTTCGTCGCTGCCCCAACATCCTAGTCAACACTGGTAAGCGTAGACGATCGACAACCGGTGCCCAAAAAAATTTAATCGAATACGTGATGCCCACCCAACTGAATAGTCCGATAGCACTTCGCGTCACCTCTTCATCGCGTAGCCATGCAGACAACGTGGAAAAAACCAACAGGAACGGTAAACCTGCCGAAAAACCCAAAAACAACATACCGAGAACGCGTGGATGTCGATACACCTCCAATGCTTCTCGCCACCTCGATAATGATTGTTTGAACATTGACTTGTTAGCTCCGTCTTCTACTTTAGTATCCCTGACACATGCATTGAGAACTCATTGGACGTGCAACCTACTGTATCGTTCAATTCACACCTCAAATATACTTTGCCCCATTGAGGCTTTATATCAATAGACTTAAATCTGAGGAGAGAACCAAGGACTCTGGCAAGAAAACACGTTTATTCAAAATGATATCTCTACGGTTAAAATACTATAGATGAAGTGTTTGGTCACTTTTCCTGAACAGACCCAGGGATGCATTCCACGATTGAATCACATCAGTGATACACACAATGACACCAAACAGACGTAATGAACCCCTGAACACAGTTGAGGATCTCATGAAATAATGTCGTGAAGGAATTAACCTAAAACTTTTTGGGAAACCACGGAATAAAGGCACTCGTCACACGCTGATATTCTCGATAATCATCACCCCGAGAGGCAAGGGCTTGAGCCTCTGCGAAGGGAATACCGCTCACTTTGAGAAGTGCGCCGATCATGACCACGGGCCCAATCACGGTGTACCAACCATAGGGAATCCCAACAGCCATCACGACATAGGAACACCACACCAATCCTTCAAAAAAATAATTGGGGTGACGTGAATACCGCCATAACCCATGACGACAGGTTGCCCCAATATTTTTAAGGTTTTGACGAAAATGGCACAATTGATAGTCCGCCAGCGCTTCTCCTGATATAGCCAACAACCAGAGCATCATTCCCAAAATTTCGCTCCACGCAAATGGAGGATAGGGATTAATCATGAGAACAAAGAGAGGAATGAAAAGGATCACGACGGCTATGGCTTGTCCTTGAAAATAGGCAAACACTCCAAATTGCGCCCAGCCTCCCATTTTCCTTCGAATGGTCTGATACCGAGCATCTTCAAATTGGCCATAGATCCGATGAACAAACAGGTACCAGGCTAACCGGAATCCATAGATAGCCCCCATTCCGGCGAGCAGACCTCTTCGTAATGGATCACCCTGAAGTATGCTTGCAAGGACGATACTTACCACGCCGAATAGCAGGCAAAACCCCAAATCGGCATAACCAGCATTTTGATGAACCCGTTGAACACACCAGAATCCAAACATGACAAGGGCCGCACTCAACCACACAGAGACAAGCATGTCAAAGGAAGGAAGAAGGAAGGACATATAGGAAATGAGAAGCGTTTAGGTTAAAACGAAAAGTAAACAATTAAGGGAGTCAACGACTCAATAGAATTTGCCAGAGGTATTGATATTATATATTGCACTAGACTCTGTTCATCATGACCCGGCAGTTAATGAAAGGGGGCTGCGTACCAAATTCTCTTCGACGTGGGCATTTAACTGAGATTCAATTAAGAAGACTTGTTCTGTAGGGATTTTCCCCTGTTGAATCAGATGATCACGAATCGCTTTCGCACGCTGCTGCGCTAAAAGCCGAATATCATTTTCGTCCACACCCACGGCATCCAATAATTGACGTTTCATTTGTTCCCAAGGTTCTTGAGCAGGCTCTGGTTCACCAGTTGCCTTGGCATTGCCGTCCTGCGCACCTATCACATTTTCTGAGTCCGATTCTGCCTGGTCAACAAGGTCTGATGAGACTTCTAACTTCGCTGCTGCCTCCTCACCATATTTCTGGACAAAGAGCATACGAGTCAAACGAGGTTGCTCATCAAGCCTCATATCTGTCTCCTCTGCACGTAGCGCATTGAGCTGCCTCCCAAACTCTACCTCAGCCAATGCTGTCTGATCACCAGTCGGATCGGCTGTCCCCGTGACGTCCAGTCGCAAGGCTGGACGCTCAGTAAGCGCGGTGGCAAGGGAATTAAGCTTCTCCTGTTCCTTCTCACTCAAGACAGAAGAACCTAGATCAAATTCTACAAACTGCAGATCATCACTCCCCCCCCCAATGAGACCGCCAACGAGATTGAAGGGCGAAGTCACGGCTTTGGTCAAAAGGTTGATTAACGTTTGGATCAACACCCCACCATAGCTAAAGTCTGGATCATCCAAATTACCTCGAACAGGCAAATCAATATCAATTTTCCCATGCCGGTCCTTAAGCAGTGCTATCGCCAAAGGCACAGGTAACGAGGTTGCATCGGGACTTCCCGTCTCCTCCCCCATCGTCATCTGATCAATGAGGATCTTATTTTCTCCTTCCAAGATATGCTCAGCAACCTTGTATTTGAGATCAAGTGAAAGCTTGCCTTTGGTGATAGGGTGGCCGGCATATTTCCCGGAGTACGGGGAAACAGCTGTCAAGTCAACATTATTAAAGAGTAAGACCAGGTCTGAGTACGCATCCTTACTGAGCGGATTGATTTTCCCCTTCACTTCAAAGGGCGCATATTTATCAACTTTCCCCTTGAGGTCAACATCGGCTTTGGCAATCTGAGCTGAGGATAAACCGGCAATCGTACCAGTGAGTTCTTGAATACCCGTGAGCACATTTGGCTCTAATGACAAATCAGCAAACTGCGCCGTAGCATTCACAAGACGAACCTGTTTAATATTGACCGGCAAGGGATCTTGAGCAGGTTCGGCAGAGTCGGATTGGGAAGGCTCTTCTTTTGGGGATTCTTGAGTCTGAATTGTGCCTGGAGGTGAAAACAACCGTGAAAAATTCATGGCTCCATCAGCGGCAAGGGTTGCTTTCACAAATGGTTCGGCAAGCTCGATTTCTCCAATCGACACGGTGGTTGGTTCAACATCCAACACCAGTTCTTTCAACGAAAACGATTGGATCTTCAAAAACTCTTCGGTCAATTCAGGATCGTTGGCAACGAACTTATTGAGAGCCACAGACCCTTCATAGTGGAGAACAGGGGAATTGGTCGGTGCCCCCTGATATCGCATGGTCCCACCCAGATCTAGGGCCCCATCGTTAAGTTCAAATTGCACATACGGGGAAACATACGGAAAAAATGGAGCGAGGGCCAAATTAGACAGCATCAGGTCCAGATCAACAATCATGGGCTCCACACCCACGGATCCTTTTATATCAACCTTCCCCTCTTCGTTTAAGCTCATAACCAACATCACATCAAACGGTTCTTTCAACGTCGTATTCAATCCTGTGACTTGGAGGTCAACTCCTTCAAGGGTGAGCTGTGCGGGAGTCGCTAACGTCCTATCTTCAAACTGCACAGCATAATTTTGTAAGATGAAATCCTGAACATCTACCACCCATGGTTTTCCAGAAGGCTCTTCAGCAGGATCAGGTTTGGCTTTAGGACCTGCATCAGATTCTCGTGCATCAACAGGTGCAAAAAGCTCCTGATAATTCACCACGCCTGTATTCGTAAGCCAAATAGCCAAGTTTGCATCTTTTGACCTCACAAATGGAATAGTGACCTCCTGTTGGGTAAGATCGACACTGACACCCTCAATATCAAAGGACGGGATCGCGAGCACGGACTCCGTATTGCCTTTAGCCGCCAGCTCTAAGTTCGTGACATGAACTTCACCTGCCGACAGTACAACCTCGACGGCTTCATCTCGTGACGTCACCTGATACTCGCTACTCACGCTCAACAGCCCCTTCTGTATCTCAAATCGCAATTGATCCTGAAGGTATTGCCAAGGAGTATGGAGATGAAGCCCTGTCAGGGAAATCTTTCCCGATGAGCTCAATGGATCGACAACCAACGTCCCTTCCCAATGAAGTGTCTCTCCATCTCCAAATTCTGCTGTCACAGCATAAGGATTCTCAGCATCTCCACGAGTCGTAAAGTTATTGAGCGTGATATCAATCGGCACAATATCTGTCGAAAACGGAGTAGCCCTGGACTCGTCATGAAACTCAACCATACCCTGTTCTATAGCCAAATGATGAATTTCAATAGGAGGCAACCCTGCCTCCTCGCCAGATTCTTGAGATGATTCATCAGGTACCTCTTCTGATTCAGATTCCGAAGAGGTCGTCGGACCAAGCTCGGCAACGTTGAGCGTTCCATCCGGTCGTATCTTCACCAAACCATAGGGTAAGACAAGACTAACTTCTTCAAATGTATAGGCATCTTGGAAAAGAGAGAAAAATTGAAAGTTGATGAAGAATTCCTGAAATCCAAATATGGGACTTTGATCGTCTTCGTGCACCGCCAACTCATGCACCGTCAATGACAGGGTAAATGGATTGAATTCAATGTCAGTCACTGAAGATGGCCGTCCAAGCTGTTCTGACAACATGACTGGAAGCTTCGACTTGGCCACCCAAGGAATCACCACAAACCCAACAAGAGCATACACGACAAGCAGACTCACAAGTAGTATGAATAGTCTTCTGGTATTTCGAAACAGCGCCATGAAGAATCCTCTAGAAAATAGAATGAAGCTTTATCTCTTAACTTGTTGTCTTAAAAAAATCAAAGCGAGAAACAATGGGACATAGTTTACCACTTTGCAGTACCCAACAACAGACTACGATACCTCGCGGCAAAGACATTGCTTCCATGTAAGTGATAGACAAAAAATTCGAGCATCAAAACTTTCAACAAACCGGATAGCCCATCTTTACTCTTCACACTTCTACTCCTATCCCGTACAATCAATCAGCATGAGAGAAGCATCGGGGGAAGAGTCACATAGGTCCTCACTCATAAGGTTCAGCCTCATAACATATGATTGAACTCATCGACCAACTACTTGGCGCTCTTCCTCAAGTTATTCCCACGCTTGCCGTCATTACAATCGTTGTCATAGTTCTCTGGGCTGCAGACTGGGCACTTCTGCGTCGGAGGGAAAATCTTGGAGAAGAAGCACGCTTTCCGAGAAGAATCGTCATGTTGGTTCTCACGGGAATTGGCCTCCTCCTTATCTTTCTTGCCCTTCCTGTCAGTCCTGATACCCGAGGCCAACTGTTTGGCATCGTGGGATTGATCTTCAGCGCCATCATTGCCCTCTCATCAACAACCTTTGTGTCAAACGCCATGGCAGGGTTTATGCTTCGAGGCGTCCGAAGTTTTCGTCCCGGCGACTTCATTAAGGTGGGAGAACAGTTTGGACGCGTGACTGAACGCGGACTCTTTCATACAGAGATCCAAACGGAAGATCGCGACTTAACTACGTTGCCAAATTTATTTTTAGTTTCCCACCCCATCACTGTCGTACATTCATCTGGCACCATTGTTTCTGCCTCGGTATCCCTCGGATATGACATCCCACATGAACGTATCGAACAGTTACTCAAAGAAGCGGCCATAGCAGCCAAGCTTCAAGAGCCATTTGTCCAAATTAAGGAACTTGGCGATTTCTCTGTTACCTATCGGATTGCAGGATTTCTCCCAGAGGTGAACCACCTGCTCACCACACGTTCAAAACTCCGAAAAATGATGCTCCGCTCTCTTCACGAAGCAGATGTTGAAATTGTCTCTCCAACATTCATGACCCAGCGCCGCGTGGAGGGAGGTGCACGCACATTGCCGCTGAAACCTTCCTTAAGGGGCCATCATAACATCCATCTTGAGGATGGCCTGCCAGAAGATCTCATTTTTGATAAAGCAGAGCAAAAAAAGAAAGGAGAGGAATTACGACGTGAATGCGAGGACCTCAGAATTAGCATCAATAACCTTAAAGCTTCTTGCAAAACGCCTGACCAAGATACCGCTGAAACCGCACGGCTTCAACGTCAAATCTATCGTGCAACGACTCGAATTGATGCCATCACAAAATACTTAGCACTCGTTGAAAAAACAGATAAAGAATAATTACCCCTTTGCTCAATATCCACTTTTCGCAACACTCTCTGCCTTACATGTGTAGAAACTGGTTGATGTGCAATCACCACCATCAATAAGTTATGATAATAAAAGCACGAGATCTATTGATAGAAAATCTCAAATTGTGTGAATCCCCCCGCTTTTAGTACAGACTCCCTCATTCAAGCTTGCTTACAAGGCAAGAATATTGAACCCCAAATCATGGAGGGAAAAATGGACACATCAAACTCAGAAACAATATCTTCACGCTTTCAGCTTGGCGGGTTCAAGATACTAGGAATTATTGGCCTTGTGATCTTCGTCTCAGTTGTCCTAACCGCATGGTGGATGAATAAGAATATTTATGCCGCCCCCTTTACACCAACACAATTGACGACACCAGAGCAGCAAGTGCTTGATGCCAAGATGGCTCAGCTAACAGATGAGCCCAAGCAACCTATTGATTCCACCGAGACAAAACCTACAGAGGCTCCCTCTTCTGGGCCATTGAACCCGGAACCCTACTCTGAGGATGAGTCAAAAAGAGAAATTCATCTTTCTGAAAAAGAGCTCAACGCGCTGATAGCAAAAGACCCAGAAACAGCAAAATATGTGGCTGTGGACTTGGCCAAGGATCTTATCAGTGTGAAGTTATTAGTTCCGATGGACCAAGACCTCCCTTTGCTTGGCGGAAAAACACTAAAGCTCAACTTTGGAGTTGTCATCAAGTACAACAATCATAAACCTGTCGTTGCCATTCGAGGCATGAGCCTTGGTGGCGTACCACTCCCCCAATCATGGTGGGGCGATATAAAAAACGTGAATTTGGTCGAAACGTTTAGTGCCGAAGGAGGATTTTGGGATCAATTTTCAAAGGGGGTTGAGCATATTAGCGTGCATGAAGGTCAATTTCGAGTTAAATTAAAAGAATAGTCTCCCACTTCCGCAAGGAATAATGATGAAGAACAGTCCAACACCAAGGCACTCAACAAAGTTCTCCCTAATGGTATATAATAGAGATAGGAACAGGCCTTGTGAATTATCAACTGGTGACCATTAAAAACTATCGTTGTCTGCCTGAGTAACCACCTGCTTATGCTTTATTGGATTCTTCAGCCGTCTGTAAGATCTATACAAGCCGTCCAAATGCCACAGAGAAGGCATCTCCTTCAAACATCAGCAGTGCTAGTCATCGTCTATAGGTATTTGGCCTTTTTTCACTCTCTACTTGTTCCAAATTTCAAGAAAGGCAGCCATGACGCTTAGCGTAGAAGACCAAGAAGCACTTGAACGAGCATACAGCCTCCTCGAACATCCCAGCTTTGCCGCCAAGGTAACCAATATCATTGGAACACCAGTAGAAAAAGCCCTTTCGGTGTTACCAGATAACTGGTCAGACAAGTTGATGACCTCAACAAAAGGCGCCTTATCACGGGCACTCGACGTGGCTGTCGCCACAATGAATTATCAACATGCCGGAGAAGCTTCGAATACTGTACATAAGGTCTTCACATCGATTAGCGGAGCATTGGGTGGAGCATTTGGACTTGGAGGTCTCGCAGTAGAACTGCCGATCTCAACGACGATCATGCTTCGATCAATCGCGGACATTGCTCGAAGCGAAGGCGAAAATATTTTGGAGGTTGAAACAAAGCTCTCATGCCTTGAAGTCTTTGCACTAGGTGGACCGGCTCAAACCGACGATGGATCTGAAACAGGATACTTTGCAGTCCGAACGGCACTGGGTGCGGCGGTCTCTGAAGCAGCCAAATATATAACTGAGCGAGGCATGGCAGAAACGGGAGCTCCTGGGCTCGTTCGACTCGTCACGCAAATCGCCTCACGCTACAGCATTCAGGTTTCCGAGAAGGCTGCCGCACAAGCCATCCCCATTATTGGCGCAGCTGGTGGTGCCACCGTCAATCTGCTGTTCATTAATCATTTTCAAGATGTCGCTCGTGGCCATTTCACCGTCAGACGACTTGAACGTACATACGATCCGGACACAATCAAGTCTGCGTATGAGGCCCTTGGCCTCATTGAACGACAGGCCAAGGAACAAACAGCCTCACAGTCTGACACCTCCCGTTAACCCCTCGCTGCACAACAGATGGGCTCAATTCCCAAATCATTAATCATATTTTGCTCCTGCATGCTTAGCCAGAAAAATGGACCAAGAATATATTGAGGTATTTCCAGGGTTTTGCGTGGGAAGACGTCGTGCAATACCAATGAATGTTTACGTATCGAATAGCGAATGTGACTAGTTCGGGTTTTTGTTAAAAGCCGATATGTCTAACGCCCGAAAGCGGCAATCCACGGATCTTGATTTAATACCCACAGATAAAAAAATGTTCCCAGCCAGCCGTGGTATACGCCAAGCACCCAAAGGTTTCGATGTTGGAAGTAACACGGAATAAAGGCACATCCCATTATCCCAGTTGCCAACATCAACCATCCCTCGGGGAAATGGGCAACAGAAAAAAGGCAGGCCCCCAGCAATACAACGAATCCAAGACCAGCAGAAGGAAACAAATTCCTGAGATTGGCCACACCTAATGCCTGGACGAGAAACTGCTGCAGCACTCCCCACATCGGATACAACAGCAACAGAATGATAATGTGCTCATTCCATAGATCACGTCCAAAAGTAATAGCAAACACAGCCATACTCACCATCGTTAGAAGAAACAAGATAGTGGGCCAAAACAGAGAAGCGTACAAATTATCTACTCGAAATCCCCATCGTCTCCAAAGACCAGGGTTTTGCCACACCCTCCATCCGATATAAGTTCCCCAACTCACACTAGCTAGAGCAATAAAAAATCCTTTGGCATCGAATGTCTGGAAGACGACATGAGACAGCCCAGTAACAACGACTGCTCCCAATTCAATGGCTGAGCGAAAATTCTTCAGTTCTTACAATCCCTTCCATTGACTCAACATTTCCATAAATCATTTTAATCCTTTCGATCTTCGAGACGAAAGCAATAATATGGATCATCTTTCATATTAGAAATAACATAGGAACACATAGTCCCAACACCAATCAAAAAACAACATGGATTCGACATTCAAGGAGTTTCATTGGCATCCACCCCTACACCAAGGTTAATTGAATCGCACACGTGTTTAAATATGAAATATTTATAAATAAATATCTTTTGAATCTTTCTTTTTCTCACCATTGAACAACCCTCTCTTTTACGAAAAAATCCAGACCAGATTTTGCGATGACACAAGACCTGGTCTGCCCGATAAGACGACTCATTTTTCTTCGCTTCACACATCGTCAATATGCAGTTGCGTTGATGCTCCAAAGGAAAATTACTTGAGGCCTTCCCAGGCAATGGAAAACCTACAGGCTTCAAAATCATGATCCCACGAACCCAGTGCCTCTCACCACCATAAGGCGTAGCACAGAAATAGAAAAGAGAACGGTTCACCGCCCTGTCTGATCACTTTCGATGTCTGAATCCATGTGACGGTATCGTCTTCATAGACCTCGACGAAAGAAAGAGCGAGGGCTTGGGAAAAAGAATCAAATACATAGGACGCTCCCTTAACACCAGCAGCTCCTCGTATGTTCCAATATCGCAGAGGAACGCTACAATGTGTGTGCCTTTGAGGATCGTCGAACTCCTCCTAGACCATTATCTCTTGGGTGAATACATAAGGATCGAATTTTTGTATAGTCATGTTCACGATAAATTCGCATCATATATCTCCTTCCAATATTTTCTTTCTTAAGTTAGTCTTTGCAACAAAGTTTTTTCTTGCCCGTCGCACAAGTCGCTCCACCATCTCCATCTTTACTTTCAGCAGTCACATCTTCATTCTTTTGACATTTAGCATTGCAGAGCGGGGCCTTTCCTCGCCAGGTACAGATACTGTTCAAACAGCACTTCACCTTTGTCCCAGTGGTGCATTTCTTAGAACCTGCTGGCCCCTGCTTGTTTCTCTCACCAACTGTTTCACCTGGCTGACAAGATCCATTACAGAAAGGGGCTTGACCTCTCCATTGACAGGGCCCATCAGCAAAGACAGTGGTCGGAACCATAAACCCAACAGCGAATAAACAAGAAAACATGACAGATGTGAGCATTGCTCTCATTGATCTACCTCCTTATAAATAAATTGGATCATGACCAGAACCACGGGATGAATCCTCACATCACCCCACGTCTTGTTGCACCCTCAATACAAGAGTTTTTTTGACTTAACAAAACTTTCTAACAGAGCACTCCACTCATCGGATCATCACATGGATTACCATCCCCTGGAGGACTCCAGACATCCGATGATGTTGGATTTTTCTTGAAGAGCTTTCCTAGCCAGCTACCGATCCCTCGGCCTATCTGGCCACCGATATATCCACCGCCAATGCCCCCTGATAAGAATCCAATTCCTGAACCAACCACCGTACCAATCACCTCCCCTCTCCCTTGCGCCGTCGACATCGGCCCACCACCCGTCAGCACAATCACCCCCTTCGTCCTGACACTTGAATGCAAGGCATGTCCGAGGTCCCGAGTCTGCAAGAGGGTTTTAGCAAGTTCCTTTGCTGCGGGAGAGGTCGCATGTTGGGAAAATTTGGTGATTTGATTTCTGGCTTTTTTCAACTCCCCGTTAAAGAAAGACATCATTATTTGATCTACATATTTTTTCTCATTCTGAGTTAACACCTTCTGTGACACCAAACGCGCTGTGAACGCATGAAAATACTTAATTCGCTTCTGAGACGTTGAGACCAAAAGTTTGAGCACATCATCTTCTACTTCTGAATAAAATGATTTTCTTAACTTGTTTTTTCTTACTTCGGTTTCGTACGTTGCTCTAAAGGCTCCATATCCGCTTATCTTCCTCACAGACGTTCTCGCCTTCTCATACTCCCCCTTGTTATAGCCTTGAACATTCAACAGGCTTGAGGCGAACCCCACAACTGGAAATGAAAAGAAACAGAAGAAAAGCAAGCTGGTCATCATGAGTTTCATTGGATCTGCCTCCATCTAGGTATTCGACATACACTTCATTACGGTTGGGATACTGCTGCAAGTCTGTCTCCTTTAGATTGCTGTATAAACAAACGAATAATTTCTTCGAATTTTTCCTTAGGTTGACTCCCCATGAGTGAAACTCCATTAATCAAGAAAGCCGGTGTCCCATCAAACCCAAATCGTCCCGTTTCGTCACGATCGAGACGAAGACGCTGCTCAATCGCTTCTCCATACAGATCGCGTTTCACCTTCGTCACATCCACATTCAACGACTCCAGAATCACCTTCAACACCTGTTCTCCGTCGGCAAGCTGATCCTGCTGTTCAAACACACGATCGTGAAAATGCCAAGCCTGCTCCACATCTTGCATGGCAATCGCCTCAAAGTACCTGGCCGCAGGTTCAGCCATAGGATGAAAATTCAATGGATTGTGCTTGTACACAAATCGGACAGCCTCTCCATACTGTTCCAAGACTTCCTTCACCGTCGTGGAAGCAGAGCGACAATAGGGACATTCAAAATCGCTGTATTCCACAATGGTGATCATCGCCTCAGGATTTCCTCGCATTGGACGATCCGCATGAATCATAGGAACCTTTGGCTGTTTCATTTCAGCAAGCCGTCGGTCTTTTTCAGCTTGCACGTCTTTTAATACGGAGGCTTGTTCGACAAGTTCTACTAATTCAATTTGTTTTTTTGCCAATGCTTCAATAATGAACTCAGGGTGTTCGACAAGTACAGATTCCAAAGCCATAATCTGGTCAGCACGCGACAACTTGTCTGTCGAAGAATGCAAACAAGAATTTTCACCATCCCCCCTCAACATGACATGCTCGTCCTCAGTTCGTTGTTCAGACGATTCAATAATCTGAAGTTCCTCGGCTAAGACATTTCCCGAGAGAATTGGGGTTCCAATATTCAATGCAATCGAGGCGCCTACCAAGAAAAACGGCAACATAAACGAACTTTTTCTACGCTTCATTTTTGACCTCCTTCCTGATTCAAATTTCCCGATACTATCTCAAACATGACTTGATAAACTTTCGGCAATCTGTCACTCAACGGTTCATGCTTCTTTCCCCAATGTTGTTACATTTGAAATGTCGCATGACTAACAGATGAATTCCATAGTCAATTTCACATGTCGTATTTTGGCGTTTTGCCAATTACGATGTTTTAAGCAAATCCAAGAGATGGGGAATACAAGTAGAAGGGAATCGAATATTCAGGAAACACGAAGGGAGAATAGAAGGTATTTACGCCACGCTCTGTAAGCGCGAGGCGAGTTCGCTGCGGGAAGAGACTTCGAGTTTGCGAAAGATGGATTGCACTTGGTTGGCCACGGTACGGTCGCTGGTATTCCGACGTTGAGCGATATCATCATTAGTCGAGCCGGCCACAAGGTGTGCAAGAACCGCACGCTCAGCTTCGGTGAGCATGTCTACATGACGTTCATCTATTAAGGGATAGGCCCCAACAAGAAGGTCTTCCCCTACGAGTGACACCTCAGCCAATTTTGCACGGAGCCCGCTTTGAGCAAAAAAGGCCGCCAGCTCCGCACGAGACGCCAGCCCTAATTTTATTTGTGCGCTTGCGGTACAATTGGTCACAGCTGAATGTGAGACTCCCAGCGTATAACTAATTTCTTTACTGGATTGCCCCATGCCCGCAAACTCGGCGATTTGCCGTTCACGTGTCGTCAAACCTCGAGGGTCAGGAAATAGCGGATCATTCTTAATGGCAACGACAAACCGTCGCTGATCAGTATCAAAGTGGTCGACAAGGGACCAGCGGCCATGTACGAGTCCCTCCCAAGCTGTCATCGCAGCATCAGGATCCTTTCTGCCTTCACGAGTGCGAATCCGATCTATCCGTTTCACCGCATCGCGTAAGAGGTCACGGGCAGACGATTCCCTTGCGTCTTCTCGTGCATCACGTAACTTTCCTCCAGGATCAAAAATTGCTTCAACAGATTCCGTGTCGAGGGTTAACGATTCAGCGACAGCTCGTAGTCGCACACCTGCCCCTAAATGACTGGCGATAAGCGGCCATCGCTTACGCTCCAATGCGGTTGCAGAAGTAGGCTTAAAGAGTCCCATCGAAATACAGATGCCACCTCCCGACCCAGACTGCGCGACAAAGGCTAAATTGTCTCCAATCAAGCCCCTTGTCACCCGGCGAAAGACATCTTGTTGTTCCGGAAGTTTGTGAAACACCGAACTTGCTGTGCCAACAAAGTTTCCACTTCGTAGAAGAACATCTATAAGCTTAGGAGAAAGAGTTTCAAGGCTTTTTGTGGCTTTTTTAATGATAAACGCTGGACCACGTACTGCAATCTCTTCGACGTGAAACGTTTCAGGTGAATAATGAAAGACGAAACAGTTCGGCCACCATCCTCTGATAATCGGTGACGCAGCATCAAGAACTTCATTAACCCATGAATCATGACTTCCTTCAAGGCTATATCCAGCCTCAATGACCGAGATCCAATCTTTAACTTTCATCTTATGTACTCACTAATTCCCTAGAGCTGAAACCTATGATCACCCAGCATCTATTAGCGTGAGGTATCTTACAAGTAATGGGAGAGCACAGCTACGCCTCAATATTATGCCTCCGTCAATCGCTAAATAAGTTAAGTATTTTCAATTATATATTTACTCCTATAACCTTTAACTTGACTCCCCATGGAGTCTTTACTAGACTAGCTCTTTTGGTAGTTACAAAAGAGGGGATAGGATCGTAATTTTATGTTTGGCTCGTTAACAGAAAAAATTGATAATGTTTTCAAGCAGTTACGAGGCCAAGCTGTTCTGTCAGAACAGAATATCACTGATGCATTAAAAGAAGTTCGACTAGCCTTATTAGAGGCGGACGTCAACTTTAAGATTGTTAAGGATTTTATTGAGCGAATTCGTGAAAAGGCGATAGGGCAAGAAGTCTTCAAAGGACTAAATCCGGCCCAACAAGTTGTCAAGATAGTCTGGGAAGAACTCCGTGATCTGTTAGGAAAAGATCATGCAGAGCTCCACCTCTCTTCTTCCCCACCCACCATTATCATGATGGTCGGCCTCCAAGGTTCAGGAAAAACCACAACCACAGGAAAACTCGCAAGCCATTTCAAAACTCAAGGTAAACGAGTACTGCTTGTCGCTGCTGACCCTCGTCGTCCAGCTGCAGGCGAACAATTAGCGTCCTTAGGACAAGAGCTTGAAGTTCTGGTTCATCGTGGGGACCAGGAAGGCAAACCTAACGCGAATGCGGTCCAAACATGTCGGGATGGTGTCTCTCGGGCCAAAGAACATGGCTATGAGGTGGTGATTCTTGATACCGGCGGACGCCTACAGATCGATGAAGAACTCATGCAGGAACTCGTCGATATTAAACAGTCTGTGAGTCCGCAAGAAACCCTCCTTGTGGCTGACTCCATGACAGGGCAAGAGGCCGTCTCCGTTGCCGAACGCTTTGATCAAGTCGTTGGCCTTGATGGGGTGATCCTCACCAAAGTTGAAGGCGATGCACGCGGCGGGGCAGTTCTTTCCATTCGATCAGCCACGGGCAAGCCCATTAAATTCCTTGGGGTTGGTGAAAAACTCGATGCCCTTGAACCCTTCTATCCAGATCGGATGGCTTCCAGAATTTTGGGAATGGGTGATGTGCTCACCCTCATTGAAAAAGCTCAGGAAAACTTTTCTCAAGAAGAGGCTGAGACACTTCAACGAAAGGTTTCGAGTAATACTCTCACGCTTGAAGATTTCCGTGATCAGATTCAACAAGTCAATAAAATGGGATCACTCGACCAAATCTTGGATATGTTACCTGGAGGTCAAAAGATCAAATCCATGGTGGCCAATGCAGGGCCAGGTGCGGGTCTCCCAGAGAAAGAAATTAAACGCGTTGTCGCGATCATTGACTCCATGACGCGAAAAGAACGGCGTGATCACACGATTATTAATGGGAATCGTAAAAAACGAATCTCACGAGGAAGCGGAACCTCCGTTCAAGAAGTCAATCGCCTCATTAAACAATTTTTAGAAGCACGACGAATGATGAAAACCCTAGTGGGGGGACGTATGGGGAAAATGGGAAAAGGGAAAAAACGGAAGAAGTTAGTCCGAGTCCTTCAATCCCCTTAATTCGCGCAATACATTATTTACGTTGAAGATTATAGTCTTGTATTTTTTTCGATCACATTTAACAAGGAGAGTACACAGTGGCAGTTCATTTACGGTTAACCCGTGTGGGACGGCATAAACACCCAATTTATCGAGTCGTCGCGGCAGATGCACGTATGCGTCGTGATGGTCGCTTCCTCGAAGTAATCGGCACCTATAATCCATTGAAAGAATCAGACAAAGCCGTGTTCAAGGAAGACCGAGTTCTTGATTGGCTCAAACGAGGTGCGAAGCCAACTGATCCGGTTCGAGCCCTGCTTCGAAAAACCGGCGTCATGAAAGCCCTTGCGGAATCAAGGAAGGAAGCAACGCCAGCATCCTAACCCGTAGCAACATTTTGACACATTCGAAGAATAGCCTAACTGGGATCCCTGTGAAGTTACCGGTGGGGCACATATACTATATTGACTCAAATGAGATCTCTGATAGCACGACATTCAGTATGCAGGTTATGACAGATTCCGTCACCATAGGACGTCTACTCAAACCGTTTGGAATAAAGGGTGAA
Organism: Nitrospirales bacterium; assembly: GCA_029261355.1. GTDB lineage: Bacteria > Nitrospirota > Nitrospiria > Nitrospirales > UBA8639 > JAGQKC01. Next base: position 105,262 of record JAJDBM010000049.1, read on the forward strand.
ATCCGCGTTGAATCATTAACGGACATTCCTGGGTGCTTTGAGGATCTTCCATCTGTGTCCTTACTCACTCCCACAGGACATCTGCTCAAAACGGAGATCACCCAGGTCAGGCAATCTGGCCGCTTTTATCTCCTGAGTTTTTCAGCATTTTCCTCACCGGAAGAAGCCACCGCCTATCGAGGCGCACTTATTCAAATACCTCAAGAGTCAGTTCCGCCTTCTTCCGCTGACCAGTTCTATGAATTTGAACTCATAGGAATGACCGTCCGCGATGAATTCAACCGTGATCTTGGCTGCATAGAAGAAATCATGGATCTCCCACAACACCATGTTTTTGTCGTTCGGCAAGCAGGCACAGAATATCTGATACCTGCCACTCGGAAGGTCGTCAAGCAGATTGACCGAGCCAATAAATTGATGACGGTAGAGCCAACTGAGCAATGGGGCATTCCCGATGCAGTGTGACGTACTCACGCTTTTCCCAGATAGTATTCAATCGGTGACGTCTCAAAGCATCGTCAAACGTGCCCAAGAAAAGGGGTTGCTTCATCTAGCTATCCATAATATCCGAGACTATGCCGATGCCCCACATTACAACGCCGATGATACCCCTTACGGAGGGGGAGAAGGCATGGTCATGAAAGCCGAGCCAATTTTTCGAGCGATTGATCACATCCGAGAGCAAAGCGACAACCTTCGAATCATCCTCCCGTCACCACAAGGCATACCTTTCAGCCATCAGCAGGCAGAAGCCTTGAGCTGCGAATCCAGAAGAGTCATCTTTATTTGTGGCCATTATGAAGGCATTGATGAACGGGTTCGAACTCAGCTTCTTGCTGAAGAGCTTTCTATTGGGGATTACGTCTTAACGGGTGGTGAATTACCGGCCATGGTCATGATTGATGCAGCCGTGCGCCTCATCCCTGGTGTTTTAGGAGACCCGCTATCTGCTCAACATGACTCCTTCGCCGGATCTCTGTTAGATTACCCTCATTACACCAGACCAAGTGAGATTCGTGGGGCAGCTATTCCCCAAGTCCTTGCATCAGGAAACCATGAAGCTATCAGACGTTGGCGTCGGAAGGAGTCCTTGCGGAGTACATTGTTAAAGAGACCAGATTTACTCAGCCATCAAACATTGTCTCATGAAGATCAAACGTTTTTGAACGAAATATTAGAAGAACAACCCAGTGAAGTTTGTTGCAGTCAGAGGCAGGAAGGAGCCGAAAGATGAATCAGTTAGAGAGATTAGAACAATCATTTGCGCAGGAATCGGTACCATTTTTTGAGATCGGTGATACCGTACGAGTTAGCGTCAAAGTGATCGAAACCAAATCGTCAGGAAAGAAAACCGAAGAAGAAAAAGAACGTATTCAGGTTTTTGAAGGCGTCGTAATTGCCAGAAAAGGGAAAAGTGTGAGCGAGCGCTTTACCGTTCGTAAAATTTCTTTTGGTGTAGGCGTAGAACGAATTTTCCCGATTCATTCACCCAGCATTGCTGGAATTGAAGTTGTTCGTAAAGGGAAGGTTCGACGAGCAAAGCTCTACTATCTCCGCACGAAAAAAGGGAAAGCCGCCAAGGTGCCGGAACGAGAATTTACACGGACACCGAAAGCGAGTGCGGCTAAGGCAACGGCACCAGCAACTCAAGCAGCTGTTGAAAAGACTGAGGACGTCGAAGCAACACCAAAATCGTAACAGTTGAAATTATGTGTGTGCTTCCTGACTTATCAAGTACAGCTATGATCATGAGGGCTCATGGAGCCCGATCATTTCTTTGAAGACGCCGCACGATCGTGTGGCTATCAATATATCGCTGGGCTTGATGAGGCAGGTCGTGGGCCCTTGGCTGGCCCAGTCGTGGCTTCGGCGGTCATTCTTCCTCGAAGGTTTCAACTCCAGGGGTTGAATGATTCTAAAGTCCTTAGCGAGGCTAAACGCGAACTATTATTTGACCAGATCATTAATCGCGCGACCTCCTGGTCAATAGGTATCGCCACCGAACAAGAAATCGACACACTAAATATCCTTCAAGCCACTCGGCTCGCATTCCTCAGAGCTGTCAGAACTCTTTCTATCACGCCAGATTACCTTCTTAATGATGCGATTCAGATACCCAATACGACTATTCCTCAACGAGCCATCGTAAAAGGGGATAGCCTTTCCTTAACTATTGCCGCCGCATCGATCTTAGCCAAAGTTACTCGTGACCGTATGATGATTGAGTACCACCAACGTTTCCCTCAATATCAATTCCACATTCACAAAGGGTATCCAACTCCCCTGCATCTTCGTTTATTGTCCGAGTTTGGTCCTTGTGAAGGACATCGACAAACATTTCGTCCCGTTCAAGTTTCTCAGGCGAGCACGACAACGTTATCATGAAAGCAAAGAATCAGGACTTTGGGAAAACTGCTGAAGTCCTGGCTGCGCAGTACCTAGAAAAAATGGGGTATCGTATTCTTGGTCAAAATGTCCAACTACCTGGCGGAGAGCTTGATCTTATCGCCAAGCATAGGGATACCATCATATTCATTGAAGTAAAGGCTAGGCGGTCAGAACATTTTGGGGGAACCCCCTATGCCATCACCACATCCAAAAAACAACGAATCATTAAACTCGCATCTCTCTACCTGGCCAAAAAGAAACTCAGTAATCAACTCAGCCGTTTTGATGTGGTACTCTGCCAAAGTGATCCATCTCAGGACCTTAAAGTGACACACATTGAAAATGCATTTGAAGTTCCGGGGGAAGACTTACGCTGGTGACTTGGTATAATGCCAACTCACATGTGTTACGTCCGATGATGCGGTATAATAAGACTTGAGACCCTCTCCTGATCAGAGCTTGAGAAATGGAAGAGAAATGAGCTGCCTTGATGTCATAGCATTTGTCTATCCACTCCCCTCTCTCATTGCAGATGTCGGATGATTCAACTTTTTCACGTCACAAAACATTATGAAGGGTGTATTGCCCTCTCTGACTTAACGCTTCGCGTGGAAAAAGGCGAATGCGTCCTCATCACCGGGCCAAGTGGTGCAGGAAAAACTACTCTCTTAAAACTTATTTTTGGTGCAGAGTTTCCCGACGATGGCCAAATTCTCGTCCAAAATCGAAATATTGCTCGACTCCGCTCTACGGACATTCCTTTTCTTCGTCGAACCATGGGATTTGTCCTTCAAGACTTCAAGCTCTTACCCCATAAGACGGTCTATGAAAACGTTGAGCTCCCACTCATTATTCGAGGACTGTCGTCTTTTGATGCCAAAAGAAAAGTATCCGAATCGCTACGAGCAGTAGGCATGGATCATAAACGTGCGACCAATACGTCAGTTCTTTCAGCCGGCGAGCAGCAGCGAGTCTGTATAGCTCGGGCCGTCGTGAATAGCCCTATTATCCTCTTGGCAGATGAACCAACAGGAAACCTTGACCCTGAGTTAACATATGAAATTACTGAATTATTCAAAGCCATCAATGCTCGTGGGACTACGGTCATGCTTGCCACACACAACCGACAGGTCGTCGAACAAATCAATGGACGGATGATCAAACTCGACTGCGGGCGCCTTCTCACAGACCAAGGAACCATTTCGTGAAACGCCTCATGTATCTCCTTCGGGAAGCCATGAGAGGTCTCCGTATTAACCGTGCCAATACGATCATCGGCATTATCACCACAGCCTTTACCATCGCTAGCTTTGGGGTCTTCCTGCTCCTCTACCATAACGTTCGAACAATCACTGGCTCTCTACAGGACCAGATTCAAGTCATCATTTACCTCGACGACGCCATCACGAATCAAGATAAGTCAGCACTTGAACTGGCTCTCAAAAAGGAAACGCATATCGAATCGCATACCTTCCTTTCCAAAGAAGAAGCCCTACAGGACTTTCATCAACAATTTCCTGAGGAGGCCTACCTCTTAGAAGGCATTGGAGACAACCCCTTACCGGCCTCATTCATCGTCACGATTGCCCCGGCCCCCCAAGCCTCTTCCCATGTATCAACCTTAGCGACTCAGGTAAAAACGCTTTCCGGGGTAGAGCATGTACGGTATAGTCAAGATTGGGTTGAACGAGTCACGTTGTTCTCGAGTTATCTCGAAATCGGGGCATTGAGTGTGGGAATCATTCTCTCTCTGGCTTCAGTCACGATCATTTCGAATACCGTTCGTCTCGCATTTCTTGCCCGACGTGAAGAAATTGAAATTCTTCGGTTAATTGGAGCCACAGGAACATTTATCGCCATTCCCTACCTCATTGAAGGTGCAGTTCTTGGCGCTTTGGGAGGTGGACTCTCTCTCGGGTTACTACGTGGAGGCTTCGAAATTGTAAGAGATAATATTCGTGACTTGAGCTGGGTGGGCGGCGTACAAGCAAGCATTAACTTTTTCCCGATACAAATGTCTGTTATGTTAGTGATGGCAGGACTTATTCTTGGTTGTGCCGGGAGCGCATTATCAGTCTATGGGTGGATGAAGATACGAACATGATTGCCTTACGCCTCGCATTGCTTGTCTGCTTCATAGCCACTGCCCTCACCTCGCCACCATGGTCTTTGGCAAAACCTCAAAAAGGCACAGAAATCAAGCAAGAACTGGAACAAGAACGGCTTCGCCTCAAGAAGCTCAATGATGAAATCAACCAGACCAAACAAAAAGCAAAAAAAGCTGAACGACGGTCAGAGTCAGTCCTCAAAAAAATAGAAAAACTTGATAAGACTCTCGTCAAAAAGCAACAGGAATACCGACGCATCAACAAAGAGCTCAAGTCGAAAGATCGCAAATTAGCTGAAATACAAGCAGCTCTAACCAACGTTCAAAAAAACGTCTCACAACATCGTCACGCTATTTCGACTCGTCTTCGATTACTCTATATGGAAGGACGAGGTGGATACTTGAAAGTGTTGTTCGAAGCCAAGACCTTTGCAAACTTTGAACGACGATTAGCCTACCTTTCCACCATTTCAAAACAAGAATATCATTTGCTGAGCGACTATCAGCAACAAATGACTATTTGGAAAGACCTCAAGCTACAACAGGTCGCGGCACGAAAAGAACTCCTTGAGTACAAAACACAGACTCAACGAACGATCAAGGAGATGAAAGGTGCCAAGAAGAATAAACGTATTGTCTTAACAAGTCTCTCTAAAGAACAAAAATTATATGAACGTACGGTCGAAGGGCTTAAGCGTTCAGCCAAACAAGTCGATTCATTACTGAAGGCCCTTGACCAACGGTTTAAGCTTTCAAAATCAAGACCCAAATCAAAGAAAACACCATCGCATACAAAAGGAACGTTGCTCTGGCCGACCGAAGGAAAAGTGGTATCATTTTTTGGCAGACAAAAACATCCGACTTTCGACACGTATGTTAATAAAAAGGGCATAGAAATTCGAACGAAACGAGCCAGTGCTATTCAGACAGTCTCAGATGGTCAAATCGTGTATGCCGATTGGTTAAAGGGATATGGGTTAGTGGTCATCGTTGATCACACCAACGGATTCTTTTCACTATATGCCCATGCCTCAAAGCTATTAGTCAAAGAAGGACAGTCCGTGTCCATTGGGGAAGTAATTGGAGAAACTGGAGAAACTGGATTCACTGACAATAATATTCTTTACTTTGAATTGCGAAAAGGCACGAAACCAATTGACCCTCTACGCTGGCTCGCTAAACGTCCATAACCGTGGGTTAGCAAAAGGAACCTTTGTATGAAACAAGAACGCCAATCAACTGTGTGGGTAACAGGACTCACCGTCGTCACCATTTTAATTGTTGGCATCCTGATTGGAAAAGGGTGGGACAGGACTGGATATGCCAGTGAAAACTATCAAGAATTGCAGGTTTTTGCCGAAGTGCTCGCACAAGTCAAAAAGCACTATGTCGAAGAAACTAAAATGAAAGAACTTGTTCATGGGGCCGTCCGAGGTATGCTCGCAGGACTAGACCCACATTCTTCCTACATGACAACAGACATGTACAAAGAAATGCAGGTCGAGACCAAGGGTGAATTTGGAGGACTTGGCATTCAAATCGGAATCAAAGACAACAGATTAACGGTAATCGCACCAATTGAAGATACGCCAGCATTTGCAGCAGGCATTCAAGCGGGTGACGTGATCATGAAGGTCGGCGACACTCCAACAAAAGACCTAACGCTCATGGAAGCCGTTCGAAAAATGCGTGGACTGAAAGGAACACCAGTAGACCTCACAGTGTTTCGTGAGGGAGAAAAAAAACCATTAGTCTTTACGATTGTCCGCGATACGATCAAAATTCAGAGTGTCCGAGGAAAGGTCTTAGGCGGGAAAACTGGCTATGTCCGGATCACTCAATTCCAGGAACAAACACCAGAAGATTTAGCCAAGACATTAGAGACGTTAGAAGAAAAGAACATTCAAAGTTTAATTCTCGACCTGCGAAACAATCCTGGTGGACTGCTAACAGCTGCGGTGGGAGTCTCTGAACAGTTTTTAAAACCTGGCAAATTGATTGTGTCAATAAAAGGCCGTAATGGACGAGAGGATGAATACCGCGCACGTGACAATGGAGAGAAGCATCAACATCCTATGATTGTGTTGCTGAATCAGGGATCAGCCAGTGCATCGGAAATCGTAGCTGCGGCCATGAAGGACTGGGGAAAAGCCGTACTCCTCGGGACCACGAGCTTTGGTAAAGGATCAGTGCAAACCATCTTACCCCTATCCGATGGATCTGGACTCCGCCTCACCACGGCTAAATACTACACACCGAAAGGCGTATCCATCCATAAAATAGGGATTGAACCTGATATAGTCGTGGACCCAAAAGTGACGAATCATTCAAATGGTGAAGTCGACGTCAAAGAGAACAAAAAAGATCCAGCAGCCGTCTCCATTCCTCAAAACCAAGAACAAAAAGATAAAAGTAAAGCTGAAGAGCAGAAGGACTCAGAGAATGAAGTCCCACCCAATGACATCCAATTACAGAAGGCCCTGGAGCTATTGAAAACGTGGAAAGTCTTCAAACAATTGAAACCTGTAAGCTAATGGAAGGAGGAACCTTAAAGGTTCAAGACGAGAGCTGTATTAGTCTTAATGACCCCATCAATACTTCGAATGCGTGAAAGTACAATATCATTCAATTCTTCAATGGTCTCAGCCTCAATTTGGGCTATGAGATCATGAGGACCTGTGACGGCGGCCAAGGATTTGACCCCCTGAATTCTCGTAATAGTTTTATAGGCACTCTTGGTGTGGTTTCCCTTTACGTCGATGAGTATAAACCCAGAAACTGGCATAACTTGATCATCTTTCTTTGTTAAAAGATTGGGGCTTCCCAAGCCATGGATGAACTCCGGCCCCCTCGTGAAATTGGAAACTTTCTATAGACGATTCAATGAAATTCCGTACCCTTGAATCCTTTGATACCGCGTTGACAGTCCGTATGGTTAAACTGGAATGGTCAACTCATAATACTAATGAAGTGACAGATGCTCACATAACTCCGCAATAAAACGCTAGCAAAACGCTTCAATCCCGTCAATCGACGACTTCTTGTATCCCATCAGAATATTTCGCTTGAATCGCAGCCAAAATCGCTTCAGTCCGTTCAGCCATTCCTGGAATCGTTCGCAACATATGGGATCGGACTAGTCTCTCTAGATCCGGCAACGTTTGGATACCCAATCGAAAATATAAATCGTGCACAAGATGTTCCGAAAACCCAGGGAGGTGAGTCCAACCTTTCACCTCTTCTGGTAATGGGGTCTTGAGTTCTTCATAGGATTGAATACGCCCTGAAGTGAGATACTCCTGAATTTTCGCCGCAAGATCTTTTCCAACACCTGGAATCGATTGTAAACCGCCTTGCTTGGCCACATCACGCACATCGGCCTTCATCTGCAATAATGACTCAGCTGCCTTGTGATAGGCACGAATGCGATATGGATTCGAGCCATGGCTAGAGAGAAGTCCTGCCATCGCATGAAAGAGACCGGCCAATTCTTGGTTTTGATTTGCCATGACTAAAAGCTAGAAAAACCAAAAGAAAGAAACAATGAGGAGTTGTAAGAAATTCTGCTGTCATGTTCTACACATAATTGACAAGTATTTCAATGCTCCCGTAGGATAAAAGCTTGCATCTATCGAACAATGACCCTGTAAAATTTCTTCCTTTTTCTGTATTCCAGACTGATGAATATTCAAGTCAACGGTGAGGCGAAAACGTTTCAAGATGGCATCACCGTGACGGACCTCTTGCAAACCTTAGACATTCGCACCGAACAAGTTGCGGTTGAATTGAACTTAATAATTTTAGATCGTGGGGACTTCCCGCAATCAGTCTTACAGAACGGGGATACGGTGGAAATCTTGAGCTTTATCGGAGGTGGAGCAACGATTCACCTTCATGACAATAAGCGGCACCTCATCAACACACAATCCGCGAGACGGGAATAACGAACATATCATGGCTGACGATCAATTAGTTATCGCAGGAAAAACATTCAAATCCCGGCTCTGGGTGGGTACGGGAAAATACAAAGATTTTGCTGAAACAAAAACCGCCATTGACGCCGCTGGGGCTGACGTCGTGACTGTTGCCGTTCGGCGAGTGAATATTACCAACCGAGATTCAGAAAATTTACTGGACTATCTCAATCCCAAAGACTACACCATTTTGCCAAACACCGCTGGGTGCTACACGGTTGAGGATGCACTCCGCTATGCCAGACTCGCACGTGCTGCTGGGATCTCAGACTTGGTGAAACTCGAAGTCATTGGAGATGAACGAACCTTGTTTCCCGACACAGCAGGTCTGATTGAAGCGGCCAAGATATTAGTAAAAGAAGGCTTTATTGTCCTGCCCTACACGAACGATGATCCAATTGTTGCTCAAAAGCTCGTGGATGTTGGCTGTCCAGCCGTCATGCCCTTAGCCGCCCCAATTGGATCAGGATTAGGAATTCGCAATCCGTACAACTTAAAAATCATTCTAGAAACTATCAACGTTCCCATCATAGTCGACGCCGGCGTTGGCACGGCTTCAGATGCAGCCTTAGCGATGGAATATGGAGCCGATGCGGTGCTCATGAATACGGCCATCGCCGGAGCCAAAGACCCTATCATGATGGCGGAGGCAATGAGATATGGAATCGACGCCGGACGCTTAGCCTATCGTGCAGGAAGAATTCCAAGAAAACTTTATGCAACCGCCAGTAGCCCTATCGTCGGGATGCTCTAAAATACTGACAAAACTGAAAGTCCAAAATTACACAAGCGCTATCGTCACTTTCCATTTTCTACTTGCAGTTATCTTTTGAATGACCTCACGGGTTCTACCTCGCCTCTACCTCGTCACCAATCGACACCAAACACGTGAACGCCCTCTACAATCAGTCATCCAAGAAACCTTGCTTGCAGGGACACGGTTTATTCAGCTACGGGAAAAAGACCTCGATACCCGTCAGCTCTTCTCCCTCGCTCAAGACATTCGGATAGAATCCCATCAACACCAAGCCTTAATGCTCATTAACGATCGTGTGGATATTGCAAAAGCTATCGGAGCGGACGGCGTACATCTTCGAACCGAGAGCCTACCCGTTCAACAAGCACGACAGATACTTGGCCCTCAGGCCTTGATCGGCAAGTCTACCCACTCATTACGAGAAGCTCTGACAGCAGAAGCGGATGAAGCTGATTTTCTTGTGTGTGGACCAATTTTTGAAACCCCCTCTAAGAGAACGTATGGTCCTCCTCTCGGGCTCACGGTCCTCACAGACATCTGCAAACAATGTACTCTTCCCGTTTTTGCGATTGGCGGGATGACTCCTGAACGAATACAAGACGTCAGAGATTGTGGAGCTTATGGCGTGGCACTCATCTCAGCTATTCTTGAATCAACAACAATTTCAACTGCCACGCAGAAATTTCTACAGGCACTGGAAATTTCATAAGTCAAGGTTTTCATGCATGAGTACAGTATTTCTTGCATCCCTCCTGAGTTGACCCTTTTAAAAATCAAGTGATAAACTAAGCTACTCTGACATCAACATCCTAGGTTAGAGGGAGAGTTGCCAGTGAACAGTTCCAGGCATGAAGCGCGATGAACCAGAAAGGGTATTAGCATTTTTCCTATTTTCCGCTTACGAATCGTCTAAAGGAATTCACAGGTGGAACGACGATGGGAATGAGAAAACAAGATGACCAATCCCCTGAGCTAGAAAAACTCCGTAGTGAGTTGGAGTCCATGGAATCTGAAATACGTGAAATCCATGACACTCGCCAGCAACTACAAAAATCCCAACAGCAAAATGAACGACTAGTTTTCACTCTCCAAGAAGCAAAGACTCAAATTGAGTCTTTGCGAAAAGAGATAGAAAAGCTCACCGCTCCACCCTCGACCTACGCCACCTTCTCAAATCTCAATCAAGATGAAACAGCCACGATCACCGTTTCTGGACGAAAGATGAAGGTCAATATTCATCCTGCTCTCTCAGGTCAAAAATGGCGTAAAGGACAAGAGGTCATCTTAAATGAGGCATTGAATATCATCGAAGCACGCGGCTTTGAACCACAAGGTGAAGTGGCTCACCTGAAACTTAAGCTTGAGAACAATCGGGCCTTAGTCAAATTACGCCATGACGAAGAACGTGTCGTCGAAATAGCAGAACCATTACAAGGGCAGCCCTTACAGATTGGGGATCAGTTACTATTTGATCCACGATCAGGCCATGTCATTGAAAAACTTCCAAAATCTGAGATGGAAGAATTAGTACTCGAAGAAGTCCCTGATGCGAACTATGAACAAATTGGTGGGCTGGAAAAAGAGCTGGAACAAGTCAAAGACGCCGTTGAATTGCCATTTATTTATCCTGATTTATTCAAGGAACATCAACTCTCTCCCCCAAAGGGGATATTACTGTATGGCCCTCCAGGATGTGGCAAAACGTTAATCGCCAAAGCTGTGGCCAACTCTATAGCGAAAAAGCTTCAACATCTGACTGGAAAAGAAGTGCGTAGCTATTTCCTCCATATCAAAGGACCAGAATTACTCAATAAGTATGTGGGAGAATCAGAACGCCAAATTCGGGAAGTATTTACGAAAGCCAAAGAGAAAGCCTCTCACGGATATCCCGTCATCATATTTTTTGATGAAATGGATGCTCTCTTTCGAACTCGAGGGTCTGGTATTTCTTCTGATGTCGAATCCACTATCGTGCCTCAATTTCTTGCTGAAATCGATGGAGTCGAAAGCTTACGTGATGTCATCGTCATTGGGGCCAGCAATCGCCAAGACCTTATCGACCCAGCCGTATTACGGCCAGGCCGATTGGATGTCAAAGTCAAAATCCCGCGTCCTGACAAACAGGGGGCCAAAGAAATTCTAGGAAAATACCTTACCCCTGAGCTCCCCTACTCAAAGGCAGAACTCGATCAGCATGATTCCCACCCTTCAAAATTAGTTGAGCACCTGATAGAAGTCGGCACTGATGCGCTCTATGCGAAAACGGAAGAGAACCGATTTCTTGAAGTCACCTACTCGAATGGAGAAAAGGAAACGCTCTACTTTAAAGACTTTGCCAGTGGGGCACTCATTGAAGGCGTGGTCTCTCGAACGAAAAAAATGGCTATTAAACGTGCCATTGCCACTGGGGAGAAAGGCATCATTCAGGACGATCTCCTACGAGCCATACGTGAAGAATTTAAAGAACAAGAAGACCTACCCAATACGACCAACCCAGATGATTGGGCGAGAATTTCAGGCAAAAAAGGTGAAAAGATCATTCACGTTCGCACCTTAACCGAAGAACCTTCCGAATCACGAGAAATCGAGACCGTCAATGTCGGTCACTACTTCTAACGCCCCACTCATGCGTACTCCGCATTGCGAAATTGGTAGGGAGGAGCATTGCACCGAATTCTAGGAACGGAAACAGAGTTTGGTATTCTTGCCAAAGGCTCGGGACATTCTGATCCAGTCTCGGAATCCATTCGACTGATTGGACATTGCCCCTCACTCCCTGCACCACAGGGAATCTGGGACTACGAACATGAAAACCCCTTTCTCGATGCTCGCGGGTTTATCGTCGACGGTGACCCAGAACGACCCAATCCTTACCATAATCAACAACTCAATAAACTTCTGCTGAACGGAGGACGCCTATACGTCGATGGCGCCCATCCCGAATACTCCACACCAGAATGTAGTCATCCCCTTGAAATTCTCGCACATGAACGCGCAGGAGAACGAATTGTCTCTGCATGCTTAAAAGCACTGAATGCCTCACAAGGCGAAGAAACGTTCTTTGTCTATAAGAATAACTCAGACGGCAAAGGCAATAGCTACGGCTATCATGAAAACTACCTGCTCTCCCGTCACGTACCATTCGACAAAATCGCACAAGTCCTCATCCCCTTTTTCGTGACTCGTCAAATTTATGCCGGTGCTGGGAAAGTTGGATCGGAAAATCATACCGATGCCGCAGAATACCAAATTGCTCAACGGTCTGATTTTTTTGAATGCCTCATGGATTTAAATACGATGGTGAAACGCCCCATCATCAATACCCGCGATGAACCCCATTCAGACCAGGACATGTATCGTCGCCTTCATGTCATTGTCGGCGATGCGAATATGGCAGAGATCCCGACCTATCTGAAAGTCGGAACCACAGCAATTTTAATGGAATTACTAGATGCTGGCTGGGAATTTCCGAAAATCATTCTTCAAGACCCAGTACGTGACATCAAGGTTGTGTCTCGTGATCTAACCGTCAATGCCAGTCTTAAATTAGCCAATGGCCAATACACCTCATCGATCGCCATCCAACGAACCTACCTCAAGACCGCATACGATTATTACCAGACACGAGATCTCTCCCCGATGATTAAAGACATCCTTGTCCTTTGGGAACGAATACTGGATACACTTGAACAGGATCCGTCTCAATTAGTACGAGAGCTTGACTGGGTGGCGAAACAACAGATGATGCAGTCCTACATGAGCCGGAAAGGCTGTGGATGGAAGGATCCTCGGATTGCCTTACTCGACCTTCAATATCACGATATGCGCCCAGACAAAGGCCTGTATTACTCCCTCGAACGTAGAAACCGCATAGAGCGGGTACTCCAGGACTCTGATATCACGCAAGCTCAGCACACCCCTCCACCCAATACCCGAGCCTTCTTTCGAGGAACCTGCCTGAAACGATTTGCCGAACAGGTGTACGGCATGGGTTGGACATCTGTATTGCTCGACCAAGGCAATGCGACAATTAAACGAATTCCTCTCATGGATCCTTATCGCGGCACTCAGGCTTTAACCAATGATCTCCTTGAAGGTGTTTCCACCGTCGATCAACTCCTGGCCAAACTCGCAGGTAGCTCCTCAACGCAGTAAATGAGACCGACACACATGAATAAGGATAGACATGAACAAGAACTCCATGAACATTCCTGAGTTTCCCTCTGATGAGTGCTCAAGCTTTTTCCAGTTTCTAAGCACTCATCAACCAGAACTCACCCCTAACGCTCGATGGGGACACATGGGTACCCAACAGCCACACCACCATGAACTGAATCCATCACCCTTTCCTTCCCCCATCACTCACGGCACAACAGTGTTGGCATTCAAATATGAACAGGGGGTCATCATAGCTGGAGATCGACGCGCCACAGAAGGCTTTCAGATCGCCGCCAATCGAATGGACAAAGTCTTTACGACCGATAACTATTCAGCCATGGCCATTGCCGGCGCGGCAGGACCCTGCGTAGAAATGGCTAAACTCTTTAGTATTGAACTCGAACATTATGAAAAACTTGATGGGGTCCAATTATCCTGCGAAGGCAAAGCGAATCGATTAGGACAAATGGTCAAAGCCAATCTACCGTTGGTCATGCAAGGATTAGTCGTCATTCCTCTATTTGTCGGGTACGATGTTAAGCGGCAGTATGGACGCATCTTCAAATATGACATCACTGGTGGGCGATATGAAGAAACAGAGTTTCATTCGATAGGATCAGGAGGAAAAGACGCGAAACTGATTCTAAAAGAGCGTTTTAAGAAAGACCTTACCGAACAGGATGCCACCCGTATCGCCCTCCAAGCCTTAGCCAATGCCGCGGATGAAGACGTGGGAACGGGTGGACCAGACCCAATTCGACGAATTTATCCGACCATGAAACTCGTCAATGCCCAAGGCGTCCAAGATGTTAAAGAAGGCACCATTGCCTCGCTATGGGAAACACACACACAATCCCGAATGAAGGAGCACTGACCTGTGGCACTCCCCTATTACGTTTCCCCAGAACAAATGATGCAAGACAAGGCAGAGTATGCCAAAAAGGGCATTGCCAAGGGACGTGCCATTATTGCCATCGAATATGACCAAGGGCTCTTGTTAGTGGCCGATAATCCCAGTGCCTCATTATTCAAAATCTCGGAAGTCTATGACAATATCGCCTTCTCTGGAGCAGGGAAATATAGTGAATTTGAAAATCTCCGTAAAGCAGGCATTCAACATGCCGATCTCAAAGGTCTGATGTATAGTCGGGAAGATGTCACTGCACGATCATTGGCGAATGGATATTCTCAAACACTTGGGACAATTTTCAGCCAAGAACTGAAACCGTTTGAAGTTGAACTCTTGCTGGCACAAGTCGGCGAGGAACCTGGAAAAAATGAACTCTATCGTATCGCCTTCGATGGTAGCATCGTAGACGAACAACGAATGACGGCCATCGGGGGTCGCTCCGAGGCTCTCCTAACCTTTCTCCATGAGAACAGTCCTGACGATCATCCATCCTTACAGGCTGCCTTCACGCTCTGTAAAAACGCGTTTGAACATGTTACGGAACAGAACATCCCCATTGAAGGGCTAGAAGTCGCCATCCTCGACCGCGCAAAATCTGGGAGAAAATTTCGCCGAATGCCCTCCTCCGTACTGACAACATGACTTCTTGACTTAAGAGCACAATCCCAGCATTCTGGTTGAAGGTTACGCATATGGGGTGTATGCTGAAATTGAGGCAACCACCCTTCTCATGGGATTTCTACCATGAACCGAATTGTTGGACTTGAGTGTGAATATGGACTAACGTTTTCACCAAATGGTCGCGTCTACTTACCTATAGAAAAAATCCTTGGGTACATCTTTGAAGGATTGATTCCCAACAGTTGGCCATCCAACGCCTTCCTTGCCAATGGAGCTCGTTTTTACCAAGATACCGGCTGTCACCCTGAATACGCCACTCCAGAATGCGATGACCTGTTTGACCTGGTGATGCATGATAAAGCCGGTGAGCGTGTGCTCGAGGCTTGTCTGCCTCTGGCAGAAGAGCGATTGCGAGAAGAGGGACTGGCCGGAAGCATTTTCATTTTTAAAAATAACACCGACTCACTTGGGAACACCTATGGGTCGCACGAAAACTTCCTCATGCGACGAGATGTGGATTTTTGGAAGGTCGCCGAACAACTCATCCCTTTCTTTGTGACTCGGCAAATTTATTCCGGTTCAGGGAAAATTTTAAGGGTATCCGGTAAGTCGCAATTCTTCATTTCACAACGCGCACAACACATTCATGAAAAGACTTCATCCTCAACGACCTCATCACGAAGTATCATCAACACCCGAGACGAGCCGCATGCGGACGCAGAAAAATATCGACGTCTCCACATCATCCTGGGAGACTCAAACATGTCTGAGTTTTCCACATATCTAAAGGTCGGCACCACCGACTTGGTCTTATCCATGATCGAAGCGAAGTTTACCGTTCCGAGCATTGAGCTAGATGAACCCGTCAAGGCCATTCGCGATATCTCCAGAGACCCGACCCTTAAAAAGCGAATCAAGCTTGAGGACGGTCGGGAACTCACCGCCCTTGAAATTCAGCGTATGTACTGGGAAAAGGCCAGTAAATATCTTGAAACCCAACCGCATGATAAAGTGATGTATGATGTCTTGAATGAATGGGAGCGAGTCTTAGACAAACTGGAAGAATCCCCCATGCTGTTGGTTCGAGAAATTGACTGGATCACCAAGAAATGGATTATGGAATCGTATATCGAGAAAAAAGGCTGCGGATGGGATGACCCACGCTTAGCGATGATCGACCTGCAATACCATGATGTGAATCAGCAGCGCGGACTGTATTATGTACTAGTGGGACGAGATGAAATCCGCACCGTCGTCTCAGAAGAAGCCATCGAACGTGCAAAAACCTTCCCACCACAAACTACCAGGGCAAAAGTACGAGGCGATTTCATTCGCTTCGCAAGAGCCAAGAATCGCTCCTACACCGTGGACTGGACCTATTTAAAACTCAACGGATATTGGGAAGAAACGATACTCTGCATGGATCCATTTTGCGCCACCAATCGACGCGTTGAAGAACTCCTCTCTCAAGTCCCTCAGGCACGATTCACATCATGAGTATCTCTCTCGTTGATGAACCCGCTTCAACTTCTCGATTACCTGGGAAAATTCTCCTCGTCATCACCCTACTCTTTACGAGCATCTTTCCCCTTCAACTCATCCCAAGCGCCAAAGAACATGGACCAGACATTCTTGAAGAATTCATAGCCAAACAGGGTGAAGTACTTTGGGTCACTATTCCTGTAGAGAATTTGGCCCCAACCAAGATCATAGGAAAATTCCTCAAACGAACAATCTCCTTTTTCCCTCTATCCGATAAGACCTATGCAGGACTGCTCGGCATTGACATGCAGGATAAATCTGGCAAATATGACCTGACGGTGACAATTACCACAGGGGCTGAGACGCAGGATCAACACTACACCGTCTCGGTGTTAAAGGAAGATTATTCGGTGCAACACCTGAAGTTGCCAAAAAAGAAAGTTGACCTCAATAAAAAAACCCTGGGTCGCGTCATAACCGAGCGAAAGGAAATGATGTCAGCCTTTAACTCCATCAGCCCTCATCCCTATTGGGAAGGCCCATTCATTGCTCCACTCAAAGGCCGCATCTCTGGAAGGTTTGGTAGCCGACGGGTTATTAACGGACAAGCCAAAAACCCTCACAGCGGTGAAGACATCGCCGCCCCTAAAGGCACCAAGGTCGCAGCCATGAATACGGGAACGGTAAGTCTGACACACAACCATTTCTTTACTGGAAAAGGCGTAATTCTTGATCATGGGCTTGGCCTGCATTCCATGTATTTCCATCTTTCCAAAATATCTGTGAAAGAGGGCCAGGTCGTCAAAAAAGGACAAACGATTGGCAAAGTCGGCGCCACTGGTCGTGCTACCGGGCCACATCTACATTGGGGCGTTCGCTTGAATGGTGCCCGCATCAACCCCTACTCACTCATCAATCTACCCATTAAACCCTGACCTTCCCTTCTTTCTGTGAATATTGGCAGGTCAGAACTTTCAATATATACGATCAACACGCCTTCGTCCTTGAGGACAATAGATATCTAAATATTTGAAATACTATAGCGAATCAAAATGTTAACTAGCCGGCATGATTGAACAAGATAGTTGAATAATGACCAACTCTTGCCACACATTTGACGTTGATGACTCAACAGCTTACCTGATACATCTATTACAGGTGTCCAAGTCCAGTTGAACCATGTAGACATTCAACGCGAGATCAAATGCTTCAAGGGTATGGAGTTTAATTGAATCGGCTATAGAGAAAGATATTTCATGAAACGTATTTGTGTATTCTGCGGCTCGACAAAAGGCACCCATCCATCATACGAACAGGTTACTCGGGAACTGGGAACCTTACTCGTGAAACGGGGAATAGGCTTGGTTTACGGAGGGGGTAATATCGGACTGATGGGTGTCATCGCTGAAACGGTATACAATGCAGGAGGAGAAGTCATAGGCATCATTCCAGAAGCCTTAGCAGAAAAGGAACTGGCCTTTCGTGAATTGGCCGACTTACGTGTGGTGAAAACCATGCACGAACGTAAAGCACTCATGGAAGAACTCTCAGATGGTTTTATCGCGCTTCCCGGAGGCTACGGCACACTCGAAGAAATCTGCGAAATGATTACTTGGGCTCAGTTAGGTATTCATCACAAACCCTGTGGCCTTTTAAATCTAGAAGGCTTCTATGATAAATTCTTAGCCTTCATGGACCATCAAGTCCAAGAAGGCTTTGTGACATCAGCCAATAGGAGCCTTACGATTTATGAAAAAACCCCACAAGGCTTGTTAAATTTAATGACAAATATATAAGAGTTATTCACTAAAATGTGATTATGAACAGGAATACTTAATATTCGTCCAATTAAACCATGGCGAGATTATGAGCAGACAATGTTGTGGATCGAAGCATTAACGGGAAAAAAAAGAAAAGATACGCTATCTCCCGCTAGATCCGCTCAAAGTCATTATATTCATTTAACTCCATAATTCGTAGGAGTACCTCAGGCATTCACATCAACGACGAGGCGTCCTTTGACCTTACCGTCTATCATTGCGCTTGCCTGATCGATGACCTCGGATAGTGGGATACACCTGGTAATCTGATGCCGTACGGCAACATCCCACTCAAATTCCAAGGCGGCCCAGGCCGCCCGACGTTTTTCTGGCGGGCAATACACACTGTCGACACCGATTAACGATACCCCTCGTAAAATAAACGGAGCGACGGTGAGTGGTAGATTCATTCCCTGAGTGAGACCACAAGCCGTGACCACACCACCATATTTTGTACTGGCGCAGACATTGGCCAAAGTTTGACCGCCCACAACATCAACTGCACCTGCCCAACGTTCTTTTTCTAATGGACTGCCGGGACCGCTAAGTACTTCACGATCGATGACCTCTAACGCTCCCAAAGCTTTGTGATATTCAGTGTCAGCAAACCGACCCGTGGAGGCCACAACACGATAGCCACGCTTAGACAACAGTTGAATCGCGATACTCCCGACCCCTCCGGATGCACCAGTGACCAAAATCTCTCCTTGATCAGCTGTTACCCCATGGGCAAGAAGCGTCTGCACACAAAGCATTGCTGTATAGCCAGCAGTCCCAAGCCCCATCGCATCACGAGTCGAAAAGGTCTTGGGTAATGGAAGAAACCAATCGGCCTTCCCTCGTGCACATTGAGCAAGTCCGCCCCAATGTCGTTCACCAACTCCCCAGCCGGTTACAAGTACACGGTCACCTGGAGCAAACCGAACATCACGACTACCCGTCACGGTACCAGCTAGGTCAATACCCGGGACCATGGGAAAACTTCGAATGATCGGCCCCTTGCCAGTAATCGCCAAGGCATCCTTGTAATTGATGGTCGAATATTCCACTGCTACGGACACTTCCCCATCAGGAAGTACAGATTCATCTAATTCGGTTAATTTAACCGAATATCCATCGTCCCCTTGATCAATGTATATGGCCTTAAACACGAAATTATTACCCCTCGATGCCCTGCAAGATCGCCTCGGAACGAATCGGCAAATCCCTGACACGTACTCCCACCGCAGCATAGATTGCATTCGCAATGGCTGGCGCAACAACGATCAGACCAGGTTCACCAAGTCCGACCGGAAATTCTTCGCTTTCGATAAATTGAATATCGAGATCTGGGACATCAACCATGCGTAACGGCGTGTAGGTATGGAGATTATTCGCAGCCACTTGACCTTGTTCTATGTGAGTGCCTTCGTGCAATGCGAGACTCAGCCCCCAGAGGGTCGAACCTTCCATTTGGGCTAATGCCCCGTCGGGATGAACCACGGTGCCGCAATCCACGGTCACATTGAGTTTTTTGACTGTGACCGTTCCTGACTGTTTGTCGACATGCACATGCGCTACACAAGCTACCCATGTCGGCATCGTACGTTCTTGCCCAAAGGCTGTCGCAATTCCCATACCTTCATTTTCCGGAAGCAACTTCCCCCAATCTGCTTGTTGTTTCAATACATTCAACACCTTAGCCAGCCGTTTCGCCCCACCAACACTCTCAGGACTCTTCCCTGCGTTTTTGCCTTTTCCATCAAGAAGCTGTAACCGAAACGCCAACGGATCTTTGTTGGCCGCAACCGCCACTTCATCGATAAATGACTCCACCCCCCATCCGATCCATCCAGGCCCCACCGCCCGCAAGTAACCAGGGAGGAACGTACGTTGCGCCAGATCATTATTGATCATGCGCACTCGGTGATTTGGGAGGCTATACCAATGGTCGGCCCCACTACTAGAAAATGGATCGATTTTCCCTTTTTTATCGAGACTGTCAATTAAAAACCCAGGAAGCATCGACGCCGTTGGCCATCCGGCGGTCACCGCATGTTCAACCCCTCTAAGATCACCCTTCTCATCCAACGATGCATGAAATTGCTGCACTGAAGGAGATCGGACACAGTCAAAACGCGCATCATCAGGACGGGTAAAGATCATTTTTACCGGTTTGGCAATGGCTTGTGCTGTGAGAGCAGCAGGAATGATGTAGTCGCCAAATAACCGCCGGCCAAATCCGCCACCCAATAAATATTGATGAAGTCTAATATTGTCTTCGCTGACGCCCAACGATTTCGCCACGATTGGGAGGATGACGGTTGGGGATTGACAACCTGTATGAATGTGCCAAATATTGTCTTTCAATTCAGCTGCCGCATTGACTGGTTCCATTTGAAAATGCAAGACAGAGGACGTGCGATATTGCGCCTCAAGTTTGGTGGTTGCCTTCCCTCGTGCTTGATCAACATTTCCATCATCGATCAGCAGAAATCCAGCTGTGCGATCCTTGGTAAGTCGTTCTCCTTCGGCCTGAATATCTTCCTCATTCACGTGAGCCGTTGGTCCAGCCTTGTATTCCACCGTCACAACATCCGCCGCTTTCATGGCACTGGCATAGTTATCTGCAACTACGGAGACCCAACCCTGTAGGGTTTCGCTGGGATCCTTGAGTATTTGATATCCGATATAACCTGGGATCTTCCGTGCCGCTGCATCATCGACTGTCGTGACAGTACTGCCATACCGAGTGGGCGGGATAATAGGCCGAGCATACACCATACCGGGAATATCCACGTCGATCCCGAATCGTGCGCTCCCGTTCGTTTTTGCTGGAATATCGATCGCCTGACTCGACTTGCCAACGAGTCGTCGTTGCTTGGCAGGTTTTAGGGGAAGTGCTGCCAACTCTTCATCGCTAAAACTACGATCGAGTTTGGCTTTCTGTATGATTTCTGCAAACGTGATGGATTGTTCGCCACACACGACCTTGCTCTCCATAGCGTCACATGCCTTAGACGACTTGCCCAGCAACTGTGCCCCAGCTTCAACCAATGCCATTCGACCAGCCGCACCAGCCTGAGAAAGAGAAGTAAAACTCTTAAACACCGACCACGACCCACCCGTAATCATAAAGCCCCATTTCGAATCGGCATCGACATGCTTGATGGATACGTCGTCCCAACTGGCACCTAATTCTTCAGTGATGACACGAGCTAATGCCGTACCCACATGTTGCCCCATTTCAGCTTTGGCAATATTGATCAAAACCTTGCCCTGTTCATTGATTTCAAACCACACCGTGGGGGCAAAGTTTTTTGCTGCCAATGCCTCGGGCGACGATACCGCATGCCCCACACCTCGAAGCCCAGGGACTCCAAACGCCATGAGAACTGAAGCGCCAACGGTCCCAACAAGAAAAGAACGACGTGTAAGACCAGTCGTATTCGTGCGATCAATTTCCCCAGCCATGTCAGCTCACCTCCTTGGCGGCATTGACGTCAGAAGCCGGTCTCTCATCGACCGTACGTGGCATCGACGCACCTGCTCGTTTAATGGCCTTCTTGATGCGAATATACGCCATACATCGGCAAAGGTTCCCCATCATATGGGCGTTGATGTCTTCATCTGTAGGTCGGCTGTTTTCTGAGAGTAGAGTCGCGGCTTGCATAATTTGCCCTGACTGACAGTACCCACATTGCGGAACTTGTTCATCGATCCATGCTTTTTGCAAAGGATGTGAATCGTTGAGACCTTCAATCGTCGTGATCGTCGTATTCGCCACGTTACTGATCGGTAGACTACAGGTACGTTGCGCAACGCCGTCAATATGGACCGTACAAGCCCCGCACATTTCGATACCACAGCCAAATTTTGTCCCTTTCAAGTCAAACTCATCACGTATGACCCACAATAAAGGGGTATCAGGTAAGACTGTCGTGGAAACCTTCTTTCCATTGAGCGTGAAACTAATCATGGTACGGGCCTCCTTCGTAAAAGTCTCATATTAGGCCAAGATGTCATTCAGGAAAAATATCGACAATCCATTCAGGGTACGTCGATCAAAATCTCTTTATTATTATCAGTCACCCACATGTGTACATCTTCAGGCGTATCAATATCGATGATTGCATGTTCCAGCGGATATTCCACAACGTGAATATGTTGATCATACAGCAGTGCTTTTGCCCCTCGATCACCGTGCAATGTTTTTAATTTCACGAAATGATTACGACCGAATAACGCAGGAACACCTCGCCGACCGGCATATAATCCACAGACAATATTCTCACCGGTAAAGTGGCCATAGAGTCCCAAGAAATCTTCCGTTGTAACCGCGATTTGATCGGCCAATACAATGAGAAGACAGTCGACGACTTCGGAAAGTGCGGTCACGCCATGGGCAATTGAACTGCCTAATCCCTGTGCCCAGTCAGGATAATACAGAAGGCGTGCATTCCTCACATCTCCTTTTTCAAGAGCTGTACTGATTTCATGCTGCCACGCCCCGCTCACCACAAACACCTGCCCTGGACAAAAGGCATTGGCCTGGTCAATGCTATGTTGAAGCAATGGGTGCCCATTCACACAGGTGAGTTGTTTGCACGAGCCAAACCGCGACGACTCACCAGCCGCCATGATAAGAGTCGCCACTCGAGACATTAAACTAAAACTCCAGTCAAGGAACAGGCCGAACGTTTTTTAAAACTCGCGTGACATTCGGCCAATATCGAAAGGGCAATACTCTCTGGTAGTTCCGCTCCAATATCCAACCCCGCAGGACCAGCTACCGGAGTCGTGAGTTCGGACTCATTGAGCCCTACGTGTTCCAGTACCTTCAATCGTCGGTTGGTTGGTCCCAGTAGCGCCAGGTATTGTAAAGGCACTTCTTGCAGGGCTTGAAGGGCTGCACCATCTAACTGAAAATTGTGAGTCATGAGAACAGCCGCATCGACAGACTTGCTGATGGCGAAATCAAACAACTCCAACGCTGGTCCTTTTAGTACCCAGTCGGCAGCAAGAAAATTTTCACGTCGACCATGAGCTGGGCGTGGATCCCAGACACTGACCTGCCAGCCAAGTATTTGTGCCATCGAGACCAAAGATTGGGCATCGACTCCTCCTCCAACCACAAGAAGATGGGGCTCCGGGATGATAGACGTAGCGAGCCATTCTGAACCGTCTGCTTCAATCAAGGTTGGCCTTTGTGGCTTACTAGGTGCTGTAAGAATGTCAGTCTCGATGAATTGAGCTTGAACGAAACCTGTGGAATCAGGAATCTGCTGATAATACAAACCCGTTCTTCGAGCATTCAATGTTTTAAAAACAAAATCCAAATGAAGATACTGGGTCTGCTCACAAATAGGCTGAAGAAGAATATAAACCGTTCCTCCGCAACCGCTCGCAACTTGGATAGAGGAATCATCATCGTCACTGCTGGCATAACACAGCGTCATAGCCTTCCCACTCAACATCACCTGACGAGCACGTTGCTGAATATCAGATTCCAGACAGCCTCCACTTAACATCCCAAACTGCTGACCTCGGCCATTAAACATCATCATGGCCCCAGGTTTCCGATAACATGGGCCTTCAGTCTTATACACGGTCCCAAGTACCCAGTCACAAGCATCTCTAAGCGGATACCATTTCGTCAGCAAATGAAATAACTGATTCGCCATTCAACTTCCCTCTCCGTAATGATTCAGTCAACCATTTTGAGAAATTTCTATCTCACTTGTCAAAAGCTGTATGCTTCCTGAGGTTTATTGAAGTGGTCTTCCCCTGATTTTGTGAACACATTCGAAAAGGTTCATAATGAGCCGGGAGGTGTGTATGCAACAACGGAGAAGATTTTCGAAGGACTTCAAGCGTGAGGCCGTTCAGATGACCAGAGGTGCTGAGCGGTCCATCAC
>JAJDBM010000050.1 GCA_029261355.1 Nitrospirales bacterium
GTGATGGACCGCTCAGCACCTCTGGTCATCTGAACGGCCTCACGCTTGAAGTCCTTCGAAAATCTTCTCCGTTGTTGCATACACACCTCCCGGCTCATTATGAACCTTTTCGAATGTGTTCACAAAATCAGGGGAAGACCAAGTATACGTTTGAACGGTTTAGAGTTGGCCTTTCAAATACTGTAACCTCTTTTCGTGTGTGAACTTTTCAATCGCGTAACGCAGCATGGTGCGTGGCATCTGTTGATAGTGCGTTTTCAAGAACCCCTCCAAGACTCCTTGATCTTTTTTCCCAACTTCACGAAGCATCCATCCCCACAGCCTTGCACCTGAGATCTTCTGGATCTTTCAGCAAGAGGCTAGCCAGTTTTAAGGTATCAATGAAATCATCTTCCTTGGTGAAGTGCTAGGCATTCGTCAAACTTTAACCCACGCGCGTAAGTTAGTAGGGCTACTCCGAGGTCTTGTTGTTTGCATTGTAACCATGAAACATTCGGTTCATTTGCCAGACAAAAAGTGCTCCGCCAATCCAAAAGAACAGGGTCGAAGCAATAAAATAAGTAAGGACATCGAGAAGGGTGTCGTCCAGCTCCCAGCGGAAATCAGGCAGACTACGAGAAGAATTGACTATCTCCCAAAGCAAACTCCCAAAAGAAATGACGACAGCGAAAGTCATAGGGATTGTGATAAACGGCACAAGGGTGGATGGAACATGAGGGTCGCTGGGAAGTAGAAAGCTGAATGGCATCCAAGCCATGAGCCAGATACCTGAGGCATTCAATTTCCTCAATCCCTTGAATCTCATAGCTCTCCTCGTCACTTTTTGTCTTTGATCTTAGTCTTAGAGGTCAAGTCTAGTTTTGTTGGTTTAACAGGTTCAAGAACTACCAATTTTCTGTCGTAAGTCTGACCGATTTACAATGGATGCCTTTCGGGAGCTGGCCGGTGTTAGACACGCTAGCTCCTTGGGATTTTCATAAAAAGAATCATGAATGGTTGTCGAAGACTAAGGGGAGGCCTATTCTACTCTAACCCATTTTGGGTCACACTCCAGCTGTATCTGATTGGATATGTTTTGTATCAGTACAGATACAATGATACCTATGCTCGTTGCTTCTCTAGAGAAAATTTCCACAGTTTCACTAGATTCCTCAAGCAAGAATCTAGGAATGTTTCTTGCGATGAAAACAGTCACGTATCGTGAAGAACTAGGTTATCTAGTGATTGGGGGTTACCGCACTTTTATAATCGCCGAATCCCCACGCTTCGACCCATCAAGACTTTTTGTTAGTTCAATGCTCTTTCATTTTTGAGAGGTTACTCGTGGCTACTGCAGGAAGCAAGGTCGAGATCTTTGGGACCGTCATTAGGAATCTGGTTTCAGCATTGAGAGACAGTGTAGTCTTTTTGTTATTTGTCCTGTTGTTGTTCACACCAGGTACGATACGAGATCGTCTGGTTTCGGCCGGATTTACGAAAGGGTCTATTGCTGGATTCGAGTGGGAAGCTGAACTGAAGTCTGCTGCTGAACAAACGAAATCGGTGGGTCAAACGGTTGAGCAAGCGAGCGAGAATTACGAAGTGCTGATTGAGCGACTTAATTCGCTAGAGAAAGACGTCACTGATCCAATTGTAAGGGAATCAGTCAAGAAAATTGAGAAAGTGGCGAATGAATCGCGTACTAAACTGCAAGCAGCTGACCGCAGCGTGAGACATAGTTATGCGGTCCAACAACAGATCGTTGCGAAGGTCAACCCTGCAGCCGTCACGACCGCTGGTTGGCTTTATCTTGGTAAAGTCACAGAAGATAAGAAGGCTTGGACGAAGGGTTCGCCAAAACATATTCGAACCACGCGCCCTGAACTATCGTCAGGGACAACGCTGACGCTTAAGGATGATGCCTATCTTCGTGAACGTGGTAAATCAAAGGTTTACGCAAGAGGTAGAATACTTGGGGTAGCCAAAGAAGGTGATACTATGAAGGTCATAGAATTGGATTATTCCCATGCGAGAGGTGGAGGATGGTTTGTCTGGGTAAAGGTCCAACGTGCCTAGGTGTGTATAAGGTATGGGTTCCTACATCGAGGGCCTCTCGTCATAGGAAATGGGGGGAAGGGGGCAAGTTTGCTATTACTAGTATGGTAAATGCAATGACTCTCAATTTTCAGTCATAAGTCTGACCAGCCTAGAATAATCCTTTCAAATATTGCATTCTCTTTGCCTGTGGAAATTTCTCAATCGCGTAACGAAGCATGGTGCGCGGCATTTGTTGATAGTGCGTTTTCAAGAACCTTTCCAAGACTCCTTGATCTTTTTTTCCGACTTCGCGAAGCATCCATCCTACGGCCTTGTGCATGAGATCTTCTGGATCTTTCAGCAATAGTTTAGCCAGTTTTAAGGTATCAGTGAAATCGCCTTGCTTAATGAAGTGCAAGGTCGTAATGATCGACACACGTCGATCCCAGAGTCGCGAAGATCGAGCAAGTGTATAGAGTCTCTTTCGGCTTTTGTCGCTCAGATACACTCCAAGAATATAATGTGCGCTCGAATCTACTAGGTCCCAATTGTTGACGTATTGGAGGTTGGTGACATACGCATCCGCAATCTGTTTTTGAGTTTTGCTGTCTCCGCGTTGGAACTGGGCAACAAGGATCAGTAACGCAAGTAGACGCTCTTCATGAATTTTAGAGGGTAGCAGTTTCAGGACCTGCACTAAGGGAAGGTTTTGGTATTGCTTCACCACTGATCGAATGTGTGGAACGGTGACGCCGATAAAACGATCCCCTTCTGCATATTCACCTTTCCCAGTCTTAAAAAACCACTGATTAATTTTGGCTCTTTCTGCACTCGCCAGATGACGTAGTGCTTGTCGAGCACTCGAGACCGTTACATTCCTTACTGCACTCTCTTGTTTCATTTCACCGTCCCTCTAGTTAAAAGATTCTTTTTAACAGTCAACCTAAGAAGATATCCGTTTAGATAAATATTGTATCTAATCGGATAATATTGAAATTAGTTTTTTCATGTATGTAGAAAACTCATTTATGGTATTGGATCAAATCTAAAATTATATCAAGTATTTGCACTTATAAGGGTTTGGCAACGTCTCTTTTCCCACATAGCATGAAACATGCTTCTATAAGGCCTTACATATAGTTTTCAGTGAAATAGAGTTTGAGTTTGGTCGCGTGGTCTGCGGGCTCGTTCTCATGTGGAATCTTGATTTCATACCAAGGCCCCTCCATGAAAAGGAAAGCGAGTCAGGCCGCGTACTTATTCCAAGTTGCACTATTACTATTACATGGAGGTGAAAGCATGAAAGGTAAACTGCTAAGACTGACCCAGTATTTGATTAGTATGATTTTTGTTTTTTGCATAAGTGGTTTTATTGATTCACATGCACAACATATTCAATTTTCTGATGATTTTTCCTATGGGGAACCATGCAAGCTTCCTCAAATACACAGACAAATTCATTACAATCCACAGACTGATACAGTAATTTTACCTTCTTTGTATCAAGGACCCTTCTCTCAACTTGAAAATTTTTCTTCTCCTAACTTTGGGAGCGTACCTTCAAAATTACTTGAAGTGACGAGGACTTCATTTAGATTAGAAAAATATTTTGGTCCTCATCTAAAAACTTCGTTCCCGAATTCGTGTCCTCGGCCAATTCCAGCACCACTTGATATAGATTTTCCATCACCATGCTCCCTTGGCTATATTGAAGCTCTGGCTGCATGTCTGGAGGATGCGAATCTAATAACCGGTGAAAAAAATACTCAGCGAGAATGTGAATCAAGATCGTCTATAGGTATAGAGTTAGGCAAGAGTGTTCGATGCATGGAAAACTCTCTCAGTCTTGGAAATAGATACTCTAATGTCATACGTGTATTTACGTTCAGATCTGGAACAACACCCTAGAAACTATCGAAGGGTTTTGTTAGAGAATTGCGATGAGCAGGGTGCCATTGCCACACAGATTTGTAGGTCAGATATCAATATATTTACAGGGTGGCGCTGGAATTGAGAGTCTTTCTGCTTCGCCATCATTGCAAGCGCAAACCGAAGCAGCCGTATCGGAAGACCGGCAAACGAATCAAGAACTGTACGGGCCTTGAGAGGCGGCCCCAAGTGGCCGCCAGACGAATAGCCTGTGGGTATTGGGAAGTCGATATGATTGTGGCGGGAGACTGCACGTCTGGCCTGAATGTCTTAGTGGATCGCAAGAACCGATTGACTCATATTAGTTTCTTGCCTAAGAAGACAGCGACAGAAACTCAAAAGGATATGCTACGTCGTTTGATAGTGATATCCAAGTGCGTTTTGACAAACCATTACCCATGACAATGGCATTGAAAATACTTGCCATGAAGTGGTTAATGTGGCCTTTGGCACGGACTCGTTCTTCTATGCGCCTTACCATAGCTGTGAGAAAAGCTACGTGGAACACAGCAATGGATTAATTCGTCGATTCTTCCCAAAAAGCCTGAACTTCCAGACACTTGAGCCCAGCACGTTCAACCGCATCGAAAAGTAATTGAACAACCGACCACGGAAGTGCTTACAGTATCGGATGCCCTACGAAGTCTTTCTCGAAACCCGTGGTGTCTTTGACGGTTGAATCTGGGAGCTGACCAGGGCTAATCAACGATCGTTTCAGCCATTATTCACTCAGACTTCTTGCAGTTTTTCTCATGAATCTTCGGGTAAGGATGATCTCTCAAATCAAGAAGTGAGGCATGTGGGTAAAAGAAGTTCCCAGGTAAGCCTTTGGACCTTCCAATGTTAGGATAGTCGTTTATTCATGAAAGCGAAATGTATTCCAGTTGCCACCGCGCAGATCACTAAAAAATAATGTTCGATCTTCTTCTTTTACTATCATGTTTGCCGCTGCGATGGCCTTGCGGTAAAAATTCGTAGCCTCCGTCGCGTTGTTTTGAAGGGCATGTGCCCGCGCCATGGCTTCCATCGCATATGCCAGATCAAAACTCTGAAACTCTGGATTGTTCGAGTCGGTTAATTCGAAGCATTTTTGTGCGTGGCTTAATGCCATTGAGCCATTACCTAGTTTCGAATGAGCACGCGAGATTAACCATTCGCCTCGTTGCCGATTCACAACGGTGCCAACGTTGCTCCAGTGGTACGCCGAAGCATAGGACGCATAGATTAATTCATCCTTCTCGTCTTCGGAAAGATTCTCTTTTTGGAGGAGTTCCCACGCCTTTCCATTCGTTTGCTTGGCGAATTCTCTATGCGCTTCATGTAACGGATGCATGTTTTCTTTCGACATTTCTTCACCAACGGCTATACATGCTTGAACGTGAGCACTCATCCCGAAAAACAACAATAGCCAAAGTGTTTTTCTCATTGTACGTTTAACCAGCTCTCACGGTCGCAAGCTCAACTATGTATACGGTGTTCTGATGCGAGCGTGAATTTTTTTGTCTGTCTATGTTCCTTTTTCACTGTAGCATTTGTTCAAAGGGCAGTCACATACGAACGTATACCCCATATTGCGGCCTCATCAGGACTATTCAGGATTACACCGAAGGCCACGTGATAGGGAATTTTTTAGGACTTTCTCTTCCATGTTATATTCGAGTAAAGGGGGCAAGTCTGATTTACTAGTGTGATAAATTCAATGAATATTGATTTTGGTTATATGTCTGAACAGTTTACAACTGTCCGTTCAAATACAGCCTCCTCTTTCCATGTTGAAAAATTTTAATGACGTAACGAAGCTTAGTCCGCGGAATCTGCTGATAGTGTGTTTTTAAGAACTCCTCCATGACTATTTGATCTTTTTTCACGACTTCACAAAGTCTTCCGAGAAGATCCTACCAACGCATGCCGATTCTGTCGACGCCTATTTTCTTGTAATCAGTATCCGTGCCTGATTTTATAAACACGACTCAACTGCTTTTCATTCGACCCCAATACCACGCGTATCTTTTCAGATACTGGATGTATCTGTTCCGATACGTTTCTGTCCCATAACTCAAAGGCTTCTGTTTTCAAATTCTCAGTAAAACTGTCAGTTTGTGCACGGCATTGGGCATGAGTCCATTTTTTGCTCTTTGTTAACTTAACGGTAACTAGTTTATCGCCATTCTTTTTTAATAATCGTTTCTCGGCATCGTCGTTATTAAAAGAACAACATTGATAAAGAAACTTGGCCTTTTTTTACCAGTCCTATCAGCTCCGAGAAAGTGATAATGCCAAGTATTTCCCATTGGTCTGCTAAGAGGCGTTCAGAAAAGAAGATGTCGTTAACCTTCAATGGCATGCTTCAACTGCTTGGAGTAATTCTTGAGAAATCATTGCTGCCCATGTGCAAGAGCGTAAGGCTCGATCGACACGGGTTGGATAAAAATATTGGAAGGCTTCCCTTTAAGGTAAAACAACAAGCGTTACGACTAGTGAGCTTTAAAATTCTGGGAGTAAAGGGAAGGTATGCATCCATTGTGTAGGATGGGTGCTTTTCTTCTAAGGGAGGTTGAAAATTTGGCAGAAGAGCTGCGCTCTACTTGATCTCGTTATTCAATAGCATGGGGTTGCAGACTTCTTTTAGGTACGGCAATGACGATTATATTCATTGAAATTAAAAGGGAGGTAGACTAATGGCCACGCCTTTTACCGGGAAAACATTTACATTTACTCAACCAGACGGAACCACGTTGCAAGTACGTGGCTGGGGTGACCAACATTATGCGGTGTTTGAGACACTTGATGGCTACACGCTTGCTAAAAATCCAACAACAGGATTCTTTGAAATTGCTCAACTATCGAGCGACGGTACAAGCTTAGAAGCGGCACCTGGCCCTCCAGGTAACCTGGATAGTGCTCGAGCACCTGTCGGACCTGGGTTGCGGATTAATCGTGAGGCGGCTCGAGCACGAGGCTTCGAAGGTGCACTGCGGTTTGGTGGTCGACGGTGTGATAAGCGCCGTGAGGAACGAAAAAACATGGGAAGAGCGGCTCGAGCACTGAGCGGACCTGCTTTTGCTCCACCGCAACGTGCCACTGTTGGAGAGTATGTGGGACTGTGTCTCTTAATTGATTTCCCTGATGAATCTGGAACGATTCCTCGAAATGAAGTTGAAAAATTTTGTAATCAGGAAGGGTATTCAGGTTTTGGAAATAATGGATCGGTGTTTGATTATTTTCGGGACAACTCCATCGGTCGTTGTCAGTATACCAATATCATTGCGGAATATTATCGTGCCCAACATCCCAAGTCATTTTATACGGATCCCACCATCGAGCAAGGCATCCGGGCTCGGCAGCTTATTGTTGAAGCCCTTACTCACTTGCAGGGCAATAACTTTGACTTTACGTCATTAACAGCTGATGGCGATGGGTTTGTCTATGCAATGAATGTGTACTACGCTGGTGAAGTTGTCAATAACTGGGCCGAAGGCCTCTGGCCACATGCGTGGCATCTGGCGACTCCGATCGAACTTGCGCCCGGGATATCAGCTTTTGATTATCAGTTTACGGATATGAGCCATCAGCTTACGCTTGGTACCTTCTGTCATGAGAATGGGCATATGCTGTGCGACTATCCAGATTTGTATGACTATGGTAGCGAATCGAGTGGAGTTGGTGCGTATTGTCTGATGTGTGCGGGAGGAAACATCGACGAGAAAAATCCTGTGCACATTTCTGCGTATTTGAAGCGACTCTCGGGGTGGGCCAGAAATGTGAAGGCCATTCAGCATAACGAGGATATTGACCTTGTCTCGGGGACAAACGACTTTGCTTTATATGCGAAGGACAGTGGGGAATATTTCATTATTGAAAATCGTCAAAAAATTGCGCGAGATAGTTCCTTGCCTCACGCGGGTTTGACCCTTTGGCATGTTGATGAGAATGGCAGCAACAACAATGAGCAAATGACACCCACTCACCATTATGAACTATCGTTAGAACAGGCAGACGGTAATTTTCGTTTGGAGCGATCACGCAATCATTTTGGAGATTCAACTGATCTCTATGGAGCAGCAAATTCGCGATTCGCAGATTCAACGACTCCAAGTAGCAAGTGGTGGGATGGTTCCGCGTCTAATTTGGACATTTTCGAGATTTCCGAATCCGGACCTACCATGCGGTTTCGGACGAAGTTGCTCGATGATGGGGATGGCCATTCGCCGATCGTAGGACAATCTTCGCCAGGACTCGATATTCCGGACAATATTGGGGTAGGCATATCTGACACGATCACAATTGATCAAGATGTGGTCATTGCAGGCGTAAAAGTGATGTTGGATATCACGCACACCTATCGTGGCGATCTGCGAGTGACATTGATTACTCCATGGGGTGAGGAGATTCGTTTGCATGACCGAAATCAAGGGGGTAGTGCCGATCATATTCAAGGAACGCTCGATGAATCTGATCTGCAGGCTCTGGCAACCCTCCATGGGCATAGCGCGCAGGGAGATTGGCGGCTAGTTGTCCAAGATCTGGCACCAGCAGATGTGGGTGTGCTCAATAGTTGGGGGTTCGAGTTCACAACCAGCGAGCAACCGCGAGGCAAAGTCGTACTTGAAGAATCACCTGGCACACACATACCTGATAACGACTCAGTTGGCATTCAACGCACGCTTTCTACGGATGCTCAGGGTCAGGTGGCGAATGTGGAAGTGTCGGTCAATATTACCCACACGTATATTGGTGATCTGCGGGTCAGTCTCCTGTCTCCGTCTGGGACAGAGGTGCCGCTTAGAAGTCAGGCCGGTGGGTCGGCCGATAATGTGATAGAGACCTACACGCCAGCAACCACTCCCACACTCGGGACACTTGCCGGACAATCAATTAATGGGACATGGCGTCTCAAGGTATCAGATAGTGTCGGTCAGGATGTCGGCAAGTTGAATAACTGGCAAGTCGTGATCCAACCGGTGTCGTAATAGAGAATAGACTAGCTGGAGGAAGCTAGTCACACACATAGCACGTCACAGTTACCTTGTGACACATTACTGGAATTGGTTGGCACCTCTAAGGATTGGGTGGACCCCCTTTTAGAGGTGCCTAACTAATTATCTAAATGTTTTGAAATTCGTGTATAGACTTGCTTCTTAGTTTGGGAAAGGCGACATTCTCATTTTTCTCGACATACAACACCCACAATCCTTCGTATGCAAAGATATTCGGACACTGATCCTGATGAACGTGGCAAGCAGTGGGCTAGGAGGATACAGAACTCAATGAGATGTTCAATTGGAAGAAAAGGAGAATGCCTCATTTTTATATTTTCAAATTTTCAAGTCTAAGTCCTGAAGAGTCTACCGCTCACTTTTCAAGCACTGAGATCTCTTTTCCTGCCTAAACTTCTCAATGACGATGTAAAACAGGATGCGATTCCTGCGGCTTTCGGCCCGGATACGACCTTGTGGACGGTTAGTCTTGATTTTTTGGTCCGCAACCCTCCAAACTTAGAAAAAATAGAACAATCAAATACTCCTCTGGAGACCATGTCTCGTACTGGGTTCAGGGAATGATATTTTTTTGAGACTGCAAATCCCTAGTACTCATTATCACGACTATTCTCGAATATTGCGCGGGATGTCGTGAAGGTAGAACAAGCAACGTGGCCGGCAGGAATAACATTGACGGTGTA
The DNA here is from genome assembly GCA_029261355.1 of Nitrospirales bacterium. GTDB lineage: Bacteria > Nitrospirota > Nitrospiria > Nitrospirales > UBA8639 > JAGQKC01. Next base: position 9,626 of record JAJDBM010000050.1, read on the forward strand.
TCACTACCCGGATGATCCAACTCAAACTTCGTTGGTTCGCGATGGCGGTCGCGAAGCCATAGCCGTCGTGGCTTCGATTCTGATGCCAATGGATATTTGGGTGTTCGCACTTCTCATTTTAAAAAAAAAAGCGTCTTCAATAAAAGTCGTGAAGTGAACTTCCCCAAGTTGATGGCTCTTGGTAGAAATATATAGCATGTCTGTGTGTCATATACATTTGAACAATCAAAAGGGTGCTTTATGGGAATCGTGAATGCATTACTTATCGCTTCGTTGGTTCTTCTGTCAGGCTGTGACTCTAGCGAAGCTGACATGGGGCCATTAACTTCAATCATAGAGTCCAGCACAGGAGACACGTGGTCTGTGCAGAATAACGGCAGCTCCGTAATCATGGAGAATCAAAGCGATGGTGGCTCCGTTCAATATTATTACGCGAATCCAGATTCGGACGAAGAAGGTCGAAGAGAAATTTCTGTGGAGCTGGATTTCAGCCAATCGCAGACTGAATCACTCGCCGGGCTCCTCTACGGTTTTCAACCCAATCCGAAGTCCTATTTTTTATTCACCGCCGGCAATGACCAACATGTCGGTTTGTACCACAAGAGTAAAAATGGATTTAAAGAGATCATGAAGTTTAGCGTAGACAATTTCACATCCAAGAAAATTAGACTCGCAATCCAGGAGCGCGGTAATAGCATTGCCCTGCTTGTCAACGGCACGGAGAAGTCGACTTATTCAAATAAGCGAACGGGTCGTGGTGCCGTTGGTATATTGGCCGTCGGAATGGGAATATTTCAATTTAGTGATTTTGATATTGAGTTATCCGGCACGGTAGCGCGTGAGGACAGAAATACCAAAATTGATGACACCTTTGCGAGCACTAAAAGCGTTCCAGATAGCCCTCACACTACACAACGCCAGGATCTCACCTTTCAAGACTTATACGACAAGCAAAATGGCATGGTTAAGACTCAATTTCCCTTTCCCAGTGGTTGGCGTTTTGCTGGGAAAAACACGAATAATTTATTTATGGTAGGGCCGAACAATATTGAGGTGTATTCGGGTTTTGTTGGTCATTTCGTTTACTCCGATGATCCCTTTGCGGTTGAATCTGCGCGCAGGGCTGGTGGTAACGTTGCACGACCCGTGAAACTAGAACAGTTTGCACGAGAGCAGCACAGTCAGTACCTATCCCAGCAGGGATTTTCCCTTATTACCACGTACCCGCTGCCAAAGGTTAATGATGTTTACGAATTAGTCTCTGCAGGAATGCCTCAAGGCCTGAGTCAAAGAAGATCTTATAGTCTTGGCGCTGAATGGGAGCATCAGGACGGCACTCGGGTGTACAGTATTTTGGTTCAGAACGTGACCCAGAAGGGTGTCCTTACAGTGTGGGGCGTTCAATATTCAGATATGTACTCATCGAGCGAAGACTTTGATCGTGCAAAGGCGGATTTTAGGTATGCTGTAGAAAATCAAGAACTCAACCCGCAGTATCAAATATTTAAAAACAATGAATTATTAACAAATTTAAAAAGAAATGCTGAAATATGGGCAACGCGAGGAGCGCAAGCCCAAGCTGCCCATCTCAGTAGGATGAACGCCATCCTAGCCCGAAGGGAATCAAGCTCAAGCATTGCCAAAATTAACAGTGATATTCTCGATATTAACCATGCCGGCTATCTAAAAAGAAGCAGTATGGTGGGTGCTGGTCAGGCCAAAACTATCGACATGGTCAGTGAAACCAGTATCATAGCCAACCCGACCACGGGCGAGCATTTTCGTGTGGAGGCTGGAGCAAGTCATTACTGGGTGAACAACGAAGGGAAATATTTTAACACTGAAAATTCTCTTATCGATCCCAGAACCGACATCAACATCCGTGATCAACAGTGGGAAAGGTACCAAGTGGTTCGATGAATTTCTCAAGAGATTTGGTTCTTGGGGAAAGTTTGTTTTATTAGTTTTGGGCACTTTGCAAATTCGTTCTCTTTCGAGATGGCGGCACTACCATCGCGCTCAAACCCACATGTACGCGTTTAATCCTTGTGCTCACCACAAAACTCTGGTTGTGAGAGGTGTCCAATATATACTTTTCAAATAAGCATCTGATTATTGGAATGTTGATTCTGCCAGAGAACGAATGTTGGCGGTAGCAGACGCCAAAGTCCGATTGAGCGAACTCGTCGCTAATGTGCAATAGACTGAAGAAGAGTTGGTGATGACTAGGAATGGTCGACCTGCGGCAGTAGTGGTGAGCGCTGAAGAATGTGAGAGCTTGAAGGAAACCCGGGAAATTAAGAAGGATCCTGACCTCATGAAAGAACTTAAGCAAAGTCTTGTTCAGCTAGAAAAAGACCACAGGTTTTCCATTGAAGAAGTGTGTGGTACATCGTCTCCGTTACTAAAACGAAAGAACTGAGCGAGCCGTGCCTTGAAATGTCTCAGGATATTCCCGGCCTTATTTTGATTAATCATCTTCGCTAATAGGTTTGAGAGTTCGATGTCGTGGCAAACTTTTTGTGACGAATACTGTTAGGGAGAACGTCCTACCAGTGAGCTGTAATAAAGCGAATGTTCTAGTTGGACTGATAGAGGCAATCTTCAATGAATGTCATGAGTGGTGTGATATCTCCTTGATCGGCCTGTTTCATGGCCGTCATGTAATACACACGAACTTCGTTTCCTCGTGCCATCAATTGAATCTGCGGCCACTGAGGTAATCGGTGTTGGCGGGAGTAGAAGAATATATCGGTGAGAAGTCTAGCATGTCGCCCGTTCCCATTGATAAATGGGTGTATGTATGTCAGTCGATGTTGTAGTCGTGCGGCGACTTCTAGCACTGGTATCGTTGAACGATTGTCATCCCAAGTAAGGAAATCTCTGCATAGGAGAAGTATCCGTTCATGAATATCTTGTGGTTCTACGCAGTCTTGTAATCGTATCTTCCTATATTCCCCTCCCCAGTTCCAGATCGCTCCGAACATGTCAGCATGCACCTTACGGATAAAATTGTCTGTGAGCCATTCTGCTCCACTTTTTTTCCGCCGAGCACGAAAAACATATTTATCATAGGCTCGACTCATGGCTTCGGCTTCAGCTGCATTACGAGTAGATGCAGTCGTTAGGTGTTCAAGGATAAGATTAGACGTATCCACTCGTGGGGTTGCAGCAATAGGTCGTGAGTCATTCATTGTCGTTTTTGCGCCAGAGACGTTCGCGTGGATCGCTCAATATATCGTCTGTTTTTTTTTCGAGAAGCTTCTCAACGACTTCTCTATCTGGTGCCTGCTCCTCGAGCGCCATCGTCCCCATTGTTTTCTTCAATCTATTCAGTGCGACGGCACGAGCACGACTGCGTAGTATCTCCTTAAGAGGTTGGTCTGGATGTGGGGCAACTCCCAGATTACAGGACAACCCTTTGTATATACGCTGGAGCGTGCTCACTCGAGGATCAGCTTTTCCTGATTCAATAGCCGTGAGGTTGGCTTGAGTAATGTGGGCACGCTTGGCAAGTTCCATCTGGGACATTCGAAGATAGGTCCGAACGAGTCGTATCCAATCTTTGTGAGTGAAGTCTGCTCCATCGGATGGTGAATCGACTTGTAGCTTTGATAAGGCAATCTCATCGACGATTGTGATAATTTTCTTTCCCATAACCATATAATATATTGTAAATAATAATAGATCAACTAAATTTAATACTATAAACAATATTAGATATATATAATTCTATATTGTTTATATAGTATTTTTGATGTATCATATTGACTAATAAGGTATTTTTAATTAAACACCTAATAGAATCCTTAATTGAATATTTTGATCAAGTTTAAAGACTAGATAATATTAAGTACTAGTGAGGAATTGGAGTGACTGGACCGTCAGAAGAATTTGTTAAATCGAGGGATGAATGATAGATGGGTGTTTGGCTAGATTAAGCCGTTTGACAAATCGATAAGGACTATTCACAGCTGTGCGTATGTTGGGGAGTTCGGGGATAAGTCAAATATTTGTAATGGGTAGCAGGGCATTTCTTAGTTAGTTGCGGTTTAAGATACGCTTGTCGTTGTCTGCCAAGGATCTTCTTCGAAGACTTTATTCTGTTTATTTTCCATTGCTGAAGAAATACCTAAATAGACCGCATGCGCCGCTTCAGACCACTGCGGATCACATGGTAATCCTTTGAACGCTGCTTCTGCGGCTTTTTTTTCATCATAGGTTAAAGGTCGATTGGGTTGTTGCATCACAGTCCTCCTTTGTTTTTACACATGAAAGGCGAGGATTCCTTCAAAAAGCTGTCTGAGTTTCGATAATCAAAAGAGTCATTCATGATGGCCTCCTTTGTTTTCTTGTTTCAGCCCTTGTTTCCTAATTAAAGCAAGCTTAGTGCCATGACTCGCTCATCTCGGTCTGTCTCATCCCTATATTCTAACTCATTGAATTATTGGAAGAAGTAGGAGGGTTGTGGGAAGGGAAGATTCGGGCACTCATGAACGGTGTTGTATCAGAATGCCAGAGGGTGTCTAAATCGTGACGGGTACTGGTTGAATAACGGGTAGAAAGTTCCGTCCGATTATGTGATGAGCCGGATGATCTCACTCCTTGAACAATCAACGACTAGAATAAGTCTATGAGAGAGAACCCAAATGGGTGAACGTTAGAATACTTGAACTGGATACATGCAAGACCTTGCGGTTCTCATATACATTCGACATTGCCACTCAATCATCCAACTGATTTGAGGACCTCAAGGTTCTTCCCCTGTTTCACTGGTAGGAATAGGAGTCTGTCTAGCACTGCGGGTATCGTGTAGGCGATGCCCGCAGTTATCGTTTAGGAACATCTCTTAACTATTTTTCCCCTTCTTTTTCTTTTCCTGTTTATTTGTTTTCTGTTTTTCACTTTTAGCTTTATCCTTTTTTCCGCCTTTGTCTCCCACGGTCTACCTCCTTTCTGTGTAATCTTCACGGGTTTTCTGTGAAGAGCATGTGACTCGTACCAATCAGCGACTGTCTATTTTCTAATATTTACGGGTAGTGTCTGAGTTTATCATGTAAGTAGACATCAGTGATGAAGTATTTTTTCAATTATAAAGAACTCATTAGAAATGAGATGAAATGTACCGTGTCTGTTGTTCGTGATGAACAAATCTCGGTGGGCCGAATTCTATGGATACAAAGTCGGTCAGTAGAATGACTTTGTATGGAACAAAGTTTGACTAGACCGTGACGACAATTTTCCCTTTTTGTTGATTACTTTCCATGTACCGGTGAGCATCCACGATTTTCTCAAAGGGAAATGTGCGATCAATAATTGGCTTTAACCTGCCAGCCTCAAGTTCTTGATAGATATGCTGTTTCCCGCGTGCGAGCCGTTCAGGGTCTTTGGCAATTTCAAATAATGTGTATCCTCGTACCGTTAGCGCTTTTGCCAGCGATGTGAAGAGAGGGAAAGGGGTTGGATCTGGGGATAGGGCTCCGTACTCAAAGATGATTCCCTCTTGTGCTGTTCCTTCTGCAAGTTTTTCCAGGATAGGGCCAGCGATAGGATCAAAGACGAGACGGCATCCCTTTCCCGAGGTGAGTGCATTTACCTGGGCCACTAAATCTTCTTCCTCCGTCGCAATCACGTGATCCGCTCCAGCTTTTAAGAGAAACGACTTTTTGGTGGATCCTCGAGTCACCGCAATGGCGGTGGCTCCTACAGCTTTGGCTATCTGAATGGCCGCGAGTCCCACACTGCTACTGGCGGCTGTAATCAGAACCGTGTCTTTTGCATTCAATTTCCCAAATTCGATAAAGGCACCATAGACAGTCATGTACTGCATCCAGATAGAGGCGCCTTCAATACATGATAAATTGTCAGGATAATGTGCGACTGCGTAGGCTGGTACGATCGCACTTTCACCATATACGCCATATTGGCCAATAGAAAATGCTGGTATCGTACTCACGCGATCGCCCACTTGAATGCCGTTCGTGTCCAGACCCACCGCATCCACTGTTCCCGAAGCTTCATAGCCTAGCCGTGAGGGGAAAGAGGGCGTTTCCAAGTACTGACCTCGTCGAAACATGACTTCTGCTCGATTGAGCCCAAGAGCTTCGACTTTAATTCGGACTTCACCCTTACCGGGTTCAGTCAAAGGCAAATCTTCAATTTTCAGAACGTCGGCTTCGCCTGTCTCATGAAAACGCACAATTTTGGGCATGGTCTTCTCCTTCAACTGAGGCCTGATTGATTTTATAGAAGATTATTTAGCACTTCTTTTGTTTTAGTATATGGCCGTTCAGTCCATGCGAACAACTCGGATTGAGGCTGCTAAGGAAACACTGATTAGGAGATTATTAACTTGAAAGGGAAGGAGAATGAACAGGGTCCACAATTATATTGACGATAAGTGGCAATAAGGAATAGTTGAAATTATTTTCACACAACGTTTGAGTTTCCAATTTTATTGAGCAATACCGGTAATCAGGGTCGGAGCCTCTTTCTTAAAGAGGGTTAAAAATCAAAGAGGTGTTTGGAAGGTGAAACGTGCCAACCCGATATCATTTCATACAACCGGGAGGGAGGATACTTGCTTCCAACCACTATGCGACTGAGTCTTTGAGTCAATTGACAGAATGAAGGTCGAGGAGTGGTGTAGACTTTGATGAGACTTATCTCCAGCATGAGATCTCATGCAGCGAATCGGTCGTTCATGCTGTGAAGGAAAAGTTGATTCCGGCTGCTGAGCCTGTAGAGTTGAAGGAATTATTGAGTAGAATGCCTTCTACCACGTCAACATCATGTTGCCCACATGAAGCAAGCCGTAGGCCCGCCCTAAGGGAGGAACCTACAGCATGCATGGAAATCATTGATATCTCGATGAGACTTGTTTGACGACGATAGGGCTCTTCCACAGCGTCAACGGAAAATTCAGTTCCTATTTCTGATTCCGCCACACATATCTCTGTCCTGAACCCATGGTCTGTTTATTGAAAGTTAGGATTGTAATAGAACTTGTTATGGACAGCTTTGCCGTTGACCCATTTGGTGACTTGAACTTGATCTGGGTTAAATTTACTCCCATCTTTCATGTCGACACTTAACTTATATTCAGCAAACGTGGTTCCATTTCCCTGGCCATCATCATCGCCAACACCAACGGTCTTGACTTCAATTCCATGATAGGTTTTGACTTGTTGAAGAATGTTCTTCTCATTGTCGATAATCGCTTGTTTCCCTTTTACGGTGACGCCTGTGGGTTCTTCGTTAACGACATCATCCGCGTAAAACTGTTCCATCCCCTCGACAAATTGTCCTTTGGCAAGCATGGCAAGGATTTGTTGGGTTTTTTCTCGTAATGATTCGTTGTTTTTCGTTTCTTCAGTCATCGTTATTCTCCTATTATTATTGAATTGATAGTTATTGAGCCAAATGCGGCAATCTCTATTTTAGTCCCGGTGAGACTATCTCAAGATGCAAAACTCACATGGAGTTATTTGTTGTGTCTGAAGTACAGAGGAAACATTACAGCATGTTCAAAATGAATATTGGCTTTGAGATATCTGCAGAAGGTCGTTCATCCTGGGCTTCCACGAGAAGTAGGCCTGTCACGTATCTTTTAGTGTTGATCATATGCGGTCATTGAGGTAGTCGTCGCCTTCGAGGGGCCACGATAGGTATCCATCTTTAAGTGTTGTAGGTGTTTGAGGGTTATCGGTTATTTCTCACTCAATTGTGAGGGGGAAAGTCATGATGAATGACCAGATTCTGCGGAACAGGGCAGGCCAATATTTGAGGTGGTCACAGAAAATTGGACAGGGTGTTACGCTACAATTTGTGAGCCAAGGAGGGTCATGGCTTATGAGGCAATTCGAAAGAATCATCTTGCGATTTTCAAGGTGAACGTCGCGATGTCTGTGCTCCGGGACGATGCGCCGATATCACAGCTGGCGGTAAAATATAGCCTGAATGACATCATTATTCATCGCTGGAAATGTGAAACCCTGGCCTCCATGGAGGCCAGGGTTTTCAGGAAAGCTTGAGAAGAGCCAAGCCGAGTACGAGTCGCACCTCCATATGCTTCACGCCAAAATCGGCTAACTGTGTGTGGAGGGGGATTTTTTAGTCAATGCCTCTACCCGATTGGGGTTAGGAGGCGGCAAGAAATGATCGAGCCCTCTCATAAACAACTGAGCAATTGGCTTACGATCGAGAATCGTGCAGACTGTGAAAGCTGGGACTATACACCATCCACTTAAGTAGAGAATTCACATACCACTTGGGGGAAAACTCCATATTGTAAATTGGGTTATATCTTTTGTTCAATAATTATCAAGCAGATGATATTTTTTTGATCTTCCTCAAAATTGATTTTGATAAACTCATTCGATAGTGACGGCTCGATTTTCACTTTGAAGTTAAGCTGCGGCCATGCCTGCATCAAGGCCCAACAAGTACAGGTCATAGCTTTTCAGTATCGAGTGTTTCACACGTTGTATTTTCGATTCTTCTGGTTTGTCACCTAGCAGATTATGAATGATGTCTAGAGCTTCTACCGGGTGTTTATCATCATACGCAGCGTGCGCTTGAATCCACTTCATGGCGCGTTTGCGTTCCTCTTCCGAAAAAAAGAGTTTGTAGTCTGGGCTTTCCCATACCATCTGTGTCCATTCTCCTGTGACGCCTTCTATGGCGTAGTTAGTTGCGGCCATTCCCTCTGATAGTCCATCGGCTTCGCACACATGCCAGCACCAATCAGTGACTGCAGTGGAGGCCGCTGGTCGATGACCCCCGAACAATTGTTTTCGAGGGATGCCGGCGCATTCGGCCCAGTCTCGATACATTTCCGCATGTCGTTGTTCGATACGAAGGTTTTTGATCAACCACCCTCGCGCTTTACTTAATCCTTGATGCTCTCCGTATGAACATTTTAGAAGATTAAGAGCTAAGTATTGAGGAAAGCGTTCAATGAGAGGCCAAAACCCCATTAATAGGGCATGGTGTTTGGATTGAGAAATGGATCCATCGCTAAATCGAATCCAAGCCTCATGTTTCGCAACCGCTTGTGCGTTCCTTTCTGTTTCTTCAACGATATCTTGGATCCACTGCGGATAGCGACATGAATTAATCGCGGCTTCGACGGCTTGTAACATGACTTTCCTCCTGTTGAAGTAAATGCTGCAAAATTTTCAGGGAATCAATATTGTTGACTGTTCCGGAATGCTTAACGAGTTTTTACAATTTTGAACGGTCTCGTTTTGTGATATAGCAAGCGGTGAGCCAAACCTGATGATGTTGCAGAAAAGCCACGAAAATACTGAACAGAAGCTTGTTCAAGTAAGTTGTAACCACAGCGAAGAGAAAGACTGAAGGCAGATAAACATATACATTCAGATACCTTGTTGTATCTGAAAAGATATCTTCGAGAAGAGTTCTTGAGAATGTTCCTGGACCGTATCATGATGCAAATGAAAAAATTAATGCGCATGTCACATGTGCATTAGGTGATGAATATGCCTTGGTGTATGCGTTTGACGAACGTTGGGGGCCTGAGGCTAATCGTTGGGATACGTATTTTTGTTTTCGGATAGGAAACGGGGTTCACGATACACATATGAATTACGGAAACGTTGGGCGGTTTGTGAAGGACGATGGAGTCTGGCAGGATGGAGTCGTCTTGTTTCATTTTTCTGGGGAGATTCAGTGGATGGCTATTTTACTTGCCTTTCAATCATAGTCCTGGCATACGGATGATAAGACTGGGTACACGATTCCCACGGAACTGAAAGAAGGTCCGCAAGGTCTCATCAATATCATTGCGGCTCAGGTGAATACCGAAGGCGGAGATGTGGGAAAAGAGACGGTGACTCTGCTGAATCGCATACCCAACACCGTGGATATTTCAGGATCGGGGGTTTTGGAAAAATAAGGATCGTGAGCCACTTTCCGGCGTCATAGAGCCAGGTGGTGCGAAGCGAGTCATCCTTGCTGGAAAAGGTGCCTAACTTTCTAATTTGGTTAATGCTCAATCTATTGGGTCTCGTACCACTTCGAACGTAAATATTCCCAATATGGTAGACGACTATGGATGCTCCAATGGTCAGCTCATCGACACCTTTGAGAACCCAGGCAGTTCTCTTTACGGTCCCTGATATGACCGTGGCCGTCCCTTTCATGACCGAACATCTAGCTATGACTAGTCCAATACAGACGACGAGGGAAATATACATACGTGATTGGAATCGTTCCAAGTCTTCTGCCATGGCTTTTGAATGATCAGTATTCATCAAAAATCTCAGCAGTTATTTGATCGCATCTAAAAAAGTCTCCAAAACCGTATGCCCTCCCGTTACAATGCCGAGTTCCTATTTTTCATTCCTCAGGTGTGAACATGAGAGGGGTTTTAGTGTTACCAAAGTCTTAGACGGTGAGTTGGCGAAAACCATGATGCTTCAGAATAACGACTTTCTCAAATCGTTTAGTCAGACAGGAAAAGGACATGGGCTCATTCTCGGGACGATGAGTCTTTTCGCGTTCTTCTACAATTTGCAGATTTCTCTATTTGGAGTGACAGAAGGGCTCTATGCGTCTGTGACAGAGACGATGGTTCGTACAGGTGAGTATGTCCAATTGACCTTACATGGTCAGCAGTATTTCAATAAACCCCCGATGTTTTTTTGGCTTCAAGCCTATTCGACTCACCTATTTGGGTGGAGTGAGGCTGCGTTGAGGTTACCCTCTGCCCTCTTCAGCGTGGGCACTGTGGTCGCAACCTACTGGATAGGACGAACCTTGTATTCTGCAACGGCTGGATTTTGGGCAGCCCTGGTGGTTCTGACAAGTTATACCTCTTTGTGGTTTGGGCAAATGGCTATTATCGATCCGATTCTCACTTGTTGCATGACGGTGGGAGTTTTAGGATTTGTTCGAGCTTATTTCCAGGAAGGTGCCTCTTGGTGGTATGTCATCGGGTTTGTCGCGTTAGCCTTGGGTGCCATGGTGAAAAATCTTCACGCGTTTGCCATGCCAACCCTACTCTTTCTCGCACTTCTTTTGATCCGTCGTGATGCCACACCTTTGAAGTCAATTTCCTTTTGGGCAGGCCTGCTGGTTTTTTTCGGTCTTCTTGGTGCGTACTACGCGTATTTAGGGCAAGAGTTTTTTCAGCATTACCTGCTGAAAGAAAACTTGCAACGTATGACCAAATTAGCAGGAGACACGCAAGGGACCGCTTGGGAAGCCTATTGGGGAAAGCGCCCTATTGTGTGGTATGCAATAGTTTTGTGGTTTGATTTTTTTCCATGGTCAGTACTGCTTCCCTCTGGGTTACTTCTTCTCTGGAGGCAGAAACCTCTCCAGCAGTATCCCAAAGAAACCTTCATTCTTTTTTGGGTAATGGGATATTTTCTTGTGTTTTCTCTCTTTCCAGAAAAACATGAACGCTATTTGATGCCCATGGTTCCTGGGGTAGCCATATTGATTGGCTATTTGTATCACCGGGCGTTTGAGACTCACGATCTTGAGGTTTGGACTTCTTCCTTATTTACAAGAATGCTGAGTTTGTTGTGCGTGGTGTTTTTGGTGATCGTGTTTCTGCTTCCCTATCTTTTAGGGAGAAAATGGAATGTGCCCACCGATAGCTTTCCATGGCTCTATCAAATCATCATGGTATGTGGGATTGGACTGTTAGGGTATTCGCTCATAAAAGTTCGGGAAAAAGTTGCTCTTCAGATGGTGGGGTTATTAGCTGCAGGCCTCATGCTTGGCGTGGTGGTCTTTATTGTACCTGGTATTAATGCGGTGGCATCGCCTAAGTTCATTATGACTGAAGTCCAATCGTTCCTAAAAACTTCCAATGAGCCTATCAGAACCTTTCAGCATTGGAATTGGCGGAATGATGAGGATTTGTATTATTGGCAGCATGTTCACAAGCATGCCAGCATGGTTGGTGGAGGCCTGGATGATGAAGATGCGTTAGAAGCCTTACGAAGGGAAGTTGAAGCAGCCGGTTCTTTGGTGATTATGATGACCGAACACCAATATCAGAAGACCGTACGTCCAGCATCAGAACTGACTTCGGTTGTCTTACGAGAATTTCATCGACCGAAAAAGACTATCCTATTGATCTCGATTGAGTCTAAGTACAATTCTTGATCGCTATTGGGTTTCGCCAATCCCCATCAAAGACAAACGTCGTTTGGGTGCCCGTTTTAAGGCGTGATGAAACTGTTCCCTAGCCTTTTCGGGCTGATTCAATTGTAAATATACCTCACCCAACAATTCATGTGCTGGTTTGATAGGAATAGGAGGTCCATAGTCGTAAGGCAAGCTATTTTCGAGGGCAACAGCTTCTTGTAAAACCGTCAAAGCTTTCTCGGGCTGAGATTCTTGAAGCAGGATCAAGGCTTCAAGTTCTTTCGCCATACTGAGTCCAGTCACTCCATCCTGTGAGAGTGAGGCCGACTGTTGTGGATCAATTCTCTTGTTCAATAGTCCGAGTACTTGTTTTGCGATGGATAGATTGTGGCGTTTCACGGCACTCATTCCAATAGCAAAGAGTTCACTCGCGGCAAAAGAAAACCGTAGTCCAGCTCGATTTTCACTGAGATGATGAACGTCCCATTCCTGAGTCTCGATAATATACAGAGCACGCATAGAGGCGTAGTAGCCTTTGGCATATCGAGATTGATTCTGTTGGGCATCTGATTGAATCATATTTAATACACGTTTGGCCTCCTTCATCTCGCCAGTTTGAAGGTACGCATACAGAAGCCATTTCAACGTGTGGTAAGGCCTGGCCTCGATCGTGAGGCCTTTGCGTTGAATACGCGCTTCACTTGAAGTCCAGGCGGCTTCGTTTGCAGTGATGACGTCTGCCCACATCCCCAGGGCCATAAAGATATGGGACGGCATATGTTGCGCATGAGAAGCGGCTGGTGCCAGTGAGGAGTAGATCCGTGCGGCATGTAATCCAAGCGGGGCGTGAATGGGATCATCATAGGAATGAATCAAGTAATGAACCGCCCCAGGATGCTTCTGGTTGTGTCGATAGACGCCTTCGGCAATGGCTGCGGCTTTCATATAGGTGGCCACATCGCGTTTACCTTGTGTACTTCCAAGAATGGCTAATGCATGGAAAGTCGCCGCTTCGAGATCATCGGGAAAATCTTCTGAGAGCTGACGCATGGCGATGAGATACGCCTGGTTACGAGCTGATTTGCTTCCTTCACCGTACAACGCTTCAACGGCACGAAGGTAGCTTTGCTCACGAATTGTTGGGGCTTGGGCGACTCGGGTGGCAGGAGTAGATCCAAGACGATGGAGGGATTCTCGACCCTCTTTCAGATATTGCTCATTCCAGAGAGGGTGATTGGCGGTCATCGCTTCACCCCAATAGGCCATGGCAAATGTTGATTCAAGTTGCTGAGCCTGACGAAAAGCCTCTTTCGCATCATCATATTGAAAGTTATGGAGGAGCAGTACTCCGCGAAGGAACCATCGCTGCGCTTCTGGTGTTCCTGATGTTGGGAATTCAATGTGGCCCAATCCAATGGTCGATGGAGGGCTTTCTGTCTTTGTTTCTGAAATTTCGGATAGTACGTGAGGAACATACGCCAATCCACTCAATCCAAGAAAACTAATTAGCAAAGTGAGTATGTATTTCATGGTCGCACCTTTGAAAAATCTGGCCGTGCATCTCCAACGAAACCTTTATGGTTAGGCATGGTGATGGTGGGAAGAGTTTGAGCGTTCAGAATAGTGGATTCTTCAATGATTCCGTTGCGAAATAGAATCCACGCGACGACGGCATAGACCTGTTGAGGGGCTAATGACTGTGGAGCGTTGAAAGGCATAGCCCGGTAAATGTAATCGAATAAGGTCGTTGCAAATGGCCAATAGCTTCCCACGGTCTTCAAGGGCTGATCGGTATTCAGCGTGCCAATGCCGCCGATAAGTGTTGGCATTGGCCCCTCAATTCCTGTTGGGCCATGACAAGGTGCGCAGGAATTTGTATATATCATTCCACCTTCTTTTACTGTTCCTTGGCCTGAAGGAAGACCCTTGCCATTTGGTGAAATATCAATATCCCAGGGATGAATATCCGTTGGGGTCGCAGGACGGCCTAGACCAAAGGTTGCAAAAAATTCAGAATCTGCGGCGACAGATGGAAGAGTCATCGTAAACAATATGGCAACGGAAACAACCCCTACTCGTATCAGTGGCGTTCCGCTAGATTTGAACATTGTTAACCTGCCCTTCTTTGGTCACCTTCCAGCTTTGAATCGCATTGTTGTGATAGAAAGAGTTGAACCCGCGAACGGCAATGAGGTCGGTAAGTGTGGGCTGAACATCGCCGGTTTCATCTTGACAGCGACTTTGAAGAATTGTTTCACCGCCATTCCATTTCCAGGAAAATCGAAATCGTGTGTGACACATGGGAAGGACTGGTTCTTGTAATTCAGCTGTCTGCCAAGACTCTCCGCCATCTGTGCTGACATCTACTTGCGTGATCCGTCCCCGTCCACTCCATGCCAATCCGCGAATTTCTATAAACCCGGGATTCTCCAATTGCTGGCCACCCGAAGGTGAGGTAATAACGGATTTTGTCTCCATTTCAAATGTAAATTGGCGAGCGGTTCCATCAGGCATAAGGTCAGTGTATTTTGAAGTTTCTTCTCGCGTCATCGCAGGATGTGTCATGAGCTTGAGTCGACGTAGCCATTTAATGCAGGTGTTACCTTCCCAGCCAGGAATCAGCAGTCGTAAAGGGTAGCCTTGCTCGGGCCGTAATGGCTCGCCATTTTGGGCATAGCAAAGTAATGCGTGAGGAAGAATTGATGCCAATGGGAGACTTCGGGTTAATGCGGCTGCGTCACTCCCTTCCGCTAAGATCCACTGGGCTTCAGGTTTAAGACCGATCTCTTGAAACAACGTTGTTAAGGCGACGCCGGTCCATTCACTGGTACTGGTGAGTCCATGAGTTTCTTGAACCGTTGTGCCGTTCGGTTCCTTCCATTCTTTTCCTGAATTCCCAGAACATTCAATAAAGGCGATACGTGATTGTGCGGGAAACCGCTTGAGTTCCTCTACGGTAAAGATCATTGGCTGACTGACTAAGCCATGAACTAAAAGACGATGTTGTAGAGGATGTATCACAGGAACACCATTGTGATGTCGTTCAAAATGGAGGGCTGAAGGGGTGATGATTCCAGATAAATGTTGAAGAGGGGTTAATGATCGTGTTGAAAAAAATTGGCGTTGTGTTTCCACAAATACTGCACGAGTCCCATAAGCCGATGATGTTTTTCCTGGAGTACGAGAAGGATCATTGGGAACTGATGTAGCCGTTGCTGAAGTGGCTGGAAATACCATCTGAGCTGCAGCGATACCTAGAGCGGAGGAAGCGGTGGCGAGAAAGGTCCGACGGTTTAGCGAAAACTCTGATCTGGATTGACCGGTGGATTGAGGAGGAGAATCTTTTCTGTCTGCAGGCTGCTCGTTGTTTTTCATGCGGTTCTCCTTGCTGCAGATTTACGGTCTTGGTACGGTACGTTTAATATAACATAAGCGTCATGGGTCATTTGTTAGCTACTCAACACATGGGAAGGAGGCCAGTATGAAAAATCATCAGAAATTGATATTCGGATGTGTGGTTCTTGGAATCATTGGGTTGGTGCTTCCGTTAGAAAATGTCGCGGCAAAGGTCATCACGAAAAGCATTACCTATACGCATGGGGAGGTCGAGCTCGAAGGGTATCTGGCTTGGGATGATACGGTGAAGGGGAAAGCTCCGGGTGTGCTCGTTGTGCATGAATGGTGGGGGCTCAATGAGTATGCCAAATCTCGAGCCAAGCGATTAGCGGCGGAGGGCTATATCGCATTTGCCGCAGATATGTACGGGAAGGGCAAGGTCACCGAGCATCCAAAACAGGCTGGAGAATGGATGAACACCATGATGGCGAATGTGAGCAACTGGCAGGCGCGAGCCATGGCAGGGCTGAAAGTTCTTCAACAGCATGCTTTAGTGGATGCGAATAATATTGCGGCGATCGGTTATTGTTTCGGTGGCGCGACGGTTACGCAACTCGCTTATGATGGAGCTCCAGTAAAGGGTGTGGTTAGCTTTCATGGAGCCTTACCGTTGCCGAGTGAAGGCCAAGTCATTAGTTCAAATGTCAAAATTCTTATCGCTCATGGAAATGAAGATCCGTTTCTCAAGGAAGATCATATTCTAAACTTTCGAAGTGCGGTAGAAAAAGCTGGACTTGATTGGCAGATGATCATCTATGCTGGTGCCAGGCATAGTTTTACGAATCCTGCAGCCGACAAAGTTGGAATGGATGCTCTTAAATATAATAAAAAGGCCGACGTGCGTTCGTGGAACCATATGGAACTTTTTTTCGAGGAGTTGTTTGAAGTTTCTCAATAGCGATTTTCACAAAGCATCAGATAAAGTGTTGCTCCGTGCACTCAAGTGCACGGAGCAACGTCACTTGTTTCATGATACTTTCTGGTTCGTATCCTCCCATTGCCATACTCGCTGGTCAGTTTTCGTTCGGATTTAGGAGCGGGGCCTCTCTACATTTTCAATATGTGTGACCTAAAATGTCTTGGCTGTTTAACAATTCACATGTATAGGTATTTTAGAAGCAAGTGATTTGACTTCTTTCCGGGAGACGGTCCCCCAATCAAATTTTTTTTGCATCACGAGCTTCGCGAACGATTTCATATTGTCTTCGATAATTTAAGTCTTTAAGTTATTCGAGGAGGGGGCAAGTAGACGGTAGCTTGCATGGATGATGTCTTATGCTGGCCCCATGAATAGAAATAGGGAGCATCAATCTTGGTTGGCTTCGGTTGGGGTGTCTCGGTAATTGATTGGATACTTTGAATGGCTAATTGGGTAGTAATTGGAGGTGTCAGTGGTAATCAAGAAATACAAATGGACAGTTATACCAATTGCTCCAGCTCAGTCTCTGCGATTTTTTTGTTCTAGTGTATTGGCTATGGCTAGTTTGGGTCGTCGAGGCTGAACACGTTGTTGGGGCAATGTAAAGAAAAAGGTGGAGCCTTCATCAAGTTTGGACGTGACCCATATTTCTCCTCCATGAAGTTCGACTATTTTTTTACAAATGGCGAGCCCAATCCCTGTGCCAGCATATTCTTGTTTTGCGTGTAATCGTTGAAAGATGACAAAAATGCGGTCGGCATATTGTGGGTCAAGTCCAATGCCGTTGTCCCGAATGCCTATTTCCCAGTTGTGTTCCGTTTGTGTGGCGAAGACTTCAATTATTGGAGCATGTGAGCCGTGATATTTAAGTCCATTGCCAATAAGATTTTGAAAGAGTTGCTCCATTTGTGATGGGTTGGCCTTTACTGTTGGGAGGGAGTGTATGTTGACGGTGGCTTGGCTGTCGGTAATCACCGCTTCTAAGTTGCTTTTTGCCTGTTCTGCAATTTGTTGGAGGTCGACGATTTTAACCTGTAGTTCTCCGCGAGCAACCCGAGAATAGGCAAGTAAGTCTTGGACGAGGGTCTGTAGGCGAATGGCGCCGTTAACAATGCTGGAGAGGTATTTTTCAGATTCTTGAGGCAATTGGCCTTTGGCACGTGTTACTAAAAGTTCCGAGAAATTTCGAATTTTGCGAAGAGGTTCTTGCAAGTCATGAGAGGCAACATAGGCAAACTGTTCAAGTTCTTCATTCGAACGGCGTAAGTCATCGATGTATTGCTTTAAGGTCTCCTCAGTGACTTTCTCTGCGGTCATATCCCAATTCACCCCAGTCATGCGTATAGCCTGATTGTGCTCGTTCCGTTGCACCATGGCAAAGGCACGAATGTGGTGAACCGAGTGATCTGCCCAGACCACACGAAATTCGGTATCAAAGGGTTTTCCGCCATCTAGGGCTTCTTGGAGTGCGGCTTGGGCTTTGGCGTTATCCTCAGGATGGATGCCCTGTGTCCAGGCTTCATAGGCACCGGTGAAGGTCTCTTCCTGAACGCCGTAGAGGGCATACATTTGGGTGTCCCAGGTAAGCTGATTGTGAATGACGTCCCAGTCCCAAATTCCAATTTGAGCTGATTGGGTAGCGATTTGCAGTCGTTCAGAGAGGGCGAGGATTTTGTCTTGGTGGGCTTTTTGTTCGGTGATGTCTTGGAAGGTGACAACGACGCCTGTTAATCGACCGTCTTCATCAGGAATTGGGGTGCTGGTATAGGTTACAGGGAAACTGGTGTTGTTTTTCCGCCAGAACACTTCGTCGCCAATGTGATGGATGGAGCCGTCCATAAAGGACGCATACATCGGACATTCTTCGCGTGGATAGGGCGAGCCATCAGTTTTGGTGTGGTGGATCGTCGTATGCATCGGAAGCCCGATTAGTTCTTCCGGCGTAGAGCCTAACATCTTCGCAGCAGCCGGGTTCACGAAAGTGGTGTTACCTTCTAGGTCGATTCCATAAATGCCTTCTCCTGCTGACCTTAAAAGGAGCTCGTTATTTCGATTCAATTCTTGCATCTGTTTTTCAGATTTTTGGCGTTCTCGGAGATCACGAACAAAGGCACTAAATTGGATGGTTTCATTCAACTTGACTGGTGTTACGGCTAGTTCAATGGGGAATTCTACCCCATTCCGATTGAGTGCGGTAATCTCCATGCGTTGATTTAATATTGACCCGCTACCAGATTCAAAGAAAGTTTTCATACCATGTGCGTGGCTTTCACGATGGTGGATGGGAATAATGGTTGAGGCAACAGATTTCCCAATAATTTCTTCTTGTGACCACCCAAAGATGAGTTCAGCTTGAGGGTTCCATCCAGTGATTTTTCCATGACTATCCATGACAATATGGGCATCAAGCGAGTTTTCAACAATTAGGCGATTTTTAATCTCACTTTGTTGTAAGGCTTCTTGTGCATTTTTTCGCTCAGTAATATCAACAATAGTGGCGAGGACGAATGTCCCCATCTCTGTGGTCATGGAATTCAACAGAATCTCTAAAGGAAACTCAGTTCCATTCTTTCGTTGGCCAAATAACTCGCGGCCGAGTCCCATGGAATAGTCTTTTTGTGAAGATAAAAAGTTGGCGCGTAGTTCAGGGTGTTGAGCACGGAATCGCGTCGGGAGAAGAATTTCTACTACTTGCCCAGTGAGTTCTTCACGTGTATAGCCAAATTGTTTCGAAATCACTTCATTTATAAGGACAATGATGCCCTGTTGATCTACCATAAGTATGCCATTAGATACAGCTTCGACAATGGTTCGAAATTGTTGTTCCTTTTGTGCTAATGCAGCTGTTCGTTCCTCCACTCGAGATTCTAGCGTATGATTTGCCCGTTGTACCTCGAGTTTTCGTTCCCAGGCTCGTTGCTGAACCACGTTGAAATGGATGGCTAATTCTCGGAGCTCTTCAATGGTCTGATTTTCAGGAAGAAGTTGAATAGTCTCTTCTTCAAGTAAAGCAGAAGACCGTATTTTGAGTTGTTCTAAGGGAGTAATGAGAAATTTTCGCCCAAGGGTGATGCCTATCATCACGCAGAGGCTTGTGACGATGAAAGACATGAGCAAAATTGGTTGGAGTAATGTGGCCATGGCTGAAGAGGTATTTTCAGCTGATGCCGTATATTGAAGCGTGAGCCCCCAAACGTCGGTTTGTTCTATGGAGTGATTGTCCGTAGATTCAATGTGACCCCATGTCGTGACAAGTTGATTGTGATCAAAGAGTTGTAAGTGTGCATTGACTAACGAATCATGTAGTCCCTGAAACTGATGGTTTGGGCCGATAGGAATTTCTCCAACTAATATTCCTTCAGGATTTCCTTTGAATAGAATGGGGACGGCAATTTCCCAAAAATATGTCTGACCTTGAGAATTGAACCCAATATGATGAGTGGTTCTGCCTTGTATCAAATTTTCTAGCCAAGGGGCATCTGTAAAGGCCGTGTGTATGGTTGCGTGTGTGGCATGAATGGGTTGTCCAAGAAAGTCTACAAGTATTAACTGCGAGTCCTCTCCTAAGACTCGTAATTCTGCCATGAAGTCTGCAACTTGCTCTGGATTTCGTTTGGGTTGCATCACCGCTTGAATCATGAGAGGGAACCTTGCATGATCGATGAGCTGTGTTGTGCGGTCATCTAGGTAGGTTTGCAGCAAGGTTTTGAGTGTGGTGAAGTTTGTCTGCACGTTGGCCTGCTGGGTCTGGTAAATTGCATCTTGTAATTTAAACACCACGACGCTTGAAATGAGAAGAGAGAGAGTGACAAATCCCAGGAGGATGAGGGTTGGATAGATTGAGGAGAGTGAGAGAGTTCGACGTGAAGGTTGTTGTGCCTCTGGAGGTGATATTCTCATGTATGTATCAATACAGGTCTAATTCAAGTAATGATGTGATGACTTAATCAAAGAGTAATAGGATTTCGCCATCATTGCCGTAATGTCCCATGACAAAATCTTCTGATGAGAGTGCTTCATGGGCGTCAGGGTTTTTTGGACTAAATATGCCAAAGGGTTTGTGATAGGTTTTAATGAGGCCGGTCACTGGTTCCTTCAGATTTTCGAGAGCTGTTCTGATGTTTTTCCTATTGGTCGTCATGTCCTGTGTCAGGTCAGTTTGCTTGATGGCTGCAATAAGGAGTTTCGTTAAATCATATCCATGAATAAATCCTGTTGGGGCTTTAATACTTTTAGGTGTGGTGATGATTGTCGGGAAAAGTTTTTTGGCCCGTTGAAACACCTGCTGTCCCATGGAGTGGATGCTCTGGCCTATAAAAGAAAAGCGTGTTTGGATGAATGCCAGATCGAGTTGTGTGCGCATTGCCTGATTAATCACGAGAGGAAAGTCGCCTCCCGTTATACCCCAATGAGAACGAATTGGCAGTCGTTTGTCTTGGGGGAAGCTCAACAGTGATTTGGTAAAGGTTAGTCCATCAGGTTCCCCTCCAACAAAGAGAATGACATCAGCGTTGGAATGATAAATCTTTGTGAGAATACGTTTGGCCTGGCTAGCACCTAATGTCCAATTGAACCAGGCTAACCCCGCAAGGTCGGCTCCGGTCCGTTTGTAGGTTTCTATGGCTTTACGCATGGTGCGTTCATTGGATTTCCCCCATCCTGTATCTTCGAGTAGGAGAAATGGGTGTCGGAACCCATCTACTTCAATGGCATGTTTCACTATGGTATAGCCTGCCTTGCTGTCGTCAATGGATAAGCGAAAAATCCAGTTTTCCTTGGAGGGATATCGAGTAATGGGCCCTGCTGCTGCCCAAGGGTCTAGGGTTAGGATTCCTTGAGTATTAATGTATTCACGATTCGCCAGTAATGGAGGAGAGTGAAGTCCGGCAAATACTGCAAGAGCCTGAGGATCTACGAGAAATTGTTTTAGGTGCTGTAAGCTTCGGGGAGAACTTCCTCGATGATCTTTCTTGATAACCTCAACAGGATGTGTGGCAAGAAGATTATCGATTTCATCGAGTGCGGTACGAATGCCTTGTTCGATTGATATTGCTGATGTGCTATGGACTGTGAAGTCAGCGTCAATATACAACTTGAGTGGTGATGGTGCTTGCGCTGTAGCGACGTGAGCTCCTAGGAACCATATGCTGACCCCAAACACCAGTGAACTGCATATGACCGCTCTGCTCCTCATGGACATTGTGTTCTCCTGCAAATGTGGTATCAGTTTGGGTGTCGGAAATTTATTGTCAATGTGATGTGGTCATGGTCTGTTACGTCAGGTATGGTTTGGATGGTCTCTTTAAATTACTTATATCCTCCTTCTTGCGTTAAATCCAATATATTCTGGTTTCCAAAATTTTGCTAGAAAACTTGACCCAGTTATGAAAGGTGGGAGTATTTCATAACACGTACATGTGAAAAAAAAAGACAAGGTCCATTACCTTCTGAACAAAAAAAAGACGCCCGAGTCATTCCACTGCTTGGAATACCGAGGACGCCATCAACTTATCACTCTTGACTATCTCAAGTGACACGGTAGGCTTTATCTGTGCAGGAGATTATCTTTGGAGAAATACACCGTTACTCTATTAGAGACTGGGAACGTAAGGGTATCTTCAAAAACATCTCGTCCATGAATCTATCGGCCTCTTCTTTTCATTTCTTAAGTGTTATGTAAGCATTCTTGGATTCAATTTGTAAGTGCAATGGTTAATGAGGTCGTGGTGTCAAAGAATACTTCATGTGGTGTGCGATAGCCCAGTGTCGTTGAGTGATTTCGAGTTCCTATCTCATCGATGTAGGATATGATCGTTCTTATAGTTTGACCCGAATCCCGCCAGCCACTCCAACGCCATCTAGAGAGGGGTTGCGTTCTTCAAATCCGTTGAAACGACCTTCCACAATCAAGTCAAATGTATCTGTCAGTGTGAAGCTGAGTTCAGATTCGGCAACCCATTGGTTCGGGGCATTGTTCACAATGTTGTAATCGGCAAATCCAATGAGTTTTATCCGTTCAGTCAGGACGAAGAAATGCGTGTTACTGAGTTGCCAGCCTTTTCCATCTGAGCGCCATGGGAGAATTCGCCATTGCAGCCAACTCTTGTCTTGATGAAGAAATGGTACAGAATGTTGATAGCCTAGTCCGGCTCGGAGAAGACTATTGTCTGGCCCGTTGGCATCATTATATTCCAGTTCAATATCGAATCCTTTCAGACCCAACAACCGGTCTGGGCTTAGTGGTCGTCGTAGACGGTATTCATGAAAAAACCGTGTCATATCAAATCGATTGGATGACTGTCCCTCCGTCCCATGTAGATCGGTGAATCCAAAAACATTCAATCCCCATGGTAGGGCAGTCGAATTGACTAATAGATTCATCGTATTGTAATCACGAGAGTCGAAGTAATAGCTTAGATTAATATGTGTGTTTTTTTGAATTTCTCCTATACTCGAAGATGGTTCTGTCTGTGTTTCTGCAGGTTGGGCTGAGGCCGTCGTGTTATCAGTTGTGTGAGGTCTTGTCTCCTCTGTACTGGTTCGTGGTGCTGCGTTGATGTACGACCATGTTGATGGCGCGATGATACTTACGGCGATGAGGCTCGTTAGTAAACAGCCAATTGGTCGCTGAGTTGTGGATCGCATCGTCTAGTATTTTTCTTTTTCTAATATCTGGTGATTGAGGGTGGTTGTGGTGAGATAGTTTGACCATGGTGTTGGTTGCTGGTCTTTAAAATCTCGGTATCCTCATCGGTGGATGAAGGAAGAATCTTTAATGAGGTTAAAGTGTCTTGAGTTTGAGGAATGGAGATGTGAGGCTCCCTCAATTGAGTGATAGACGGAGTCTGTTGAGACGTCCTAAATTATCTGATGTGGATTGAAATCCGTGTGTTTATGTATTTTTTGACCATAGTTCAGGAGTATTCATCATGAAAATTCAGCCTAGAGACTTAGTCTTATCCAACTATTATTCTCGTGTCATTAGTGTGTTTATAATGGCGGCAATTTTCATTTTTGGTGTCGTTGGTTGTAGTACAAAGGTTCTTCGTTTACACGATGAGTCTCAGAATTCTCGTCATGCCGTTGCGACGTTAGAACTTCCCGATTCATCCATGGTCTTGACTGGAATGATAGATGCTACCAACAATACTGGTCGATCAATGCCACGCAATGACCTGGCTTCCACACGCATTGTCGAAGTCAGCCCTGGTCAGTATGATGTTTCAATATTTTATGAGCACCTTGGGTATTCACGGTGTTGGCCTCAAGACCATGTTGTTCGTTGTACGAAAACTCTTGATCGTGGTTGGTGGTTACCAGGATCCACTTTGATTCCAGGTCGTGCTCATTGGGAGGCTGAGCCAGGAAAGACATATATCGTACAATTGACTCAAGAATATTGGTCAATTGCTGAACATGGGGAGTGGTCTCCGGTCATAGTAGAGAAGTCTCTAGAGTGATGAGCTGGTCTGGGTTTTTGTCGTTGCGTGCATTCATGAGACCCTGTGAGATGTAAATTATCCTTTGGGTTGTCGATGATGTAAGTGTTGTTGCGGCAACGTAAAGAAAAAGCTTGAATTCAAGTATGTTCTCACGATATACGGGTCAAGCTATTTACTTCATGATACCTTCGGGTTCGTATCCTCAAACTGCCTTACTCAGTAGCCAACATTCTTTCGAGCTAGTGTATATTCCAGGAAATTTCTAGATTACCGGAATAGGGCGTGGATCAAAGGAAGGCTCTGGACCTCGCCAAGCGGATTAAAATCTCACGTTATTACTTAACGAAGATTTTTTGAACCAATATGGAACACTTCTCCAAAGGTAACCGTTCCCTTTGGAGGTCATCATGTTATTTGAAAAATACAAAGTCCTGTGGATTCTGAATAAGAAGATTTTATGGGCAAGTCAAAGATATAACCGAATAGCCTATTTGTTACATGGAGACTGAGGAAACTGTGTTTAAAGAGGATGGAAACATATGAGCCTGCATGACGTATCGAAAGCAGCCATTCATGATCTAGTTGCCCCCATGTTCCAAAGTATTATTCGAAGTAGCAATAACAACAATTACTACACGTTTAGTCATGACTTTAGTGATGAGTTAAAGTCACGTCTGACTCAAGAGAATTTTGAGAACTAACGAGCTACTAAGCCGCAGCTAACTGGCATCTCAGAAGAGATGGAGTTTATTGATTGTATTCGAAGAGATTCTGGCATTACTGCTGTGTATCGTTTAACAAACACGACATTGCTCGGTGAGTGTTTGGGGGTAATTACCGTAGAAGATATGGCCAACACGATACATGTCACGGCGGTCCTTATTCATTAGAGTAAGCAACAGGTATACGGGGCAAAACACTTATTTCATGATACTTTCTGGTTCGTATGCTGCTACTGCCGTTTTCACCGGTCAGCATTCGTTGAGCTTTCTCCAGAAGCCGATCGCGATTGAGAAGAAGTCTTAGATTTACTGAACGTGAATTTTGATAGGTCAAGCGGTTACATAGATTTTTCGTTTTGTCGTTAAGAATGTGTGGAGTGCGGAGCTAACGCAAAACCAGGAGCCGCATGACACGGCCCCTGGCTTGGGTGAGAGTTATCGGACGGCAATCTGACGAGGCTTAGCATCTTCTCTCTTGGGGAACCCAATGGTGAGAACCCCATCGCTAAATGATGCGTCAGCCTTATCCCATTGAAGGTTTGTTGGGAGGCGAAACGCTCTCTTGAAAGAGGCGGTTTCGATTTCTCGTACATGATACGTCCGTTCGATTTTTTCGTCCTTGTTTTTGACGTCTTCTCTTTTGCCTTCGATGGTTAACACGCCTTTATCCACTTCTACCTTCACTTGCTCAGACTTCCATCCTGGCAATGCCAGCTCGATTCCAAAGGTGTCGACATTTTCCCAGGCATTGCTGGCAGGGGCCCAGTTAGGAACCTCTCGATCAAAGGCACGAACAGCGTCATTAAATAAACGATCAATTTGAGTATTGAGTGGAGCATATGTTGTGAGTGTCATGGCACCCTCCTTTGTGTTTGTATGAATAGTTTTGCTGCACTGTTTTGTCTTGCCGGCTTGTTCAACAGATAAGTTGCTTTCTCGAAAAGTCAAGAGAAAAAATATACAGGACACATGTGTGCTTTTCTATTTGCAATCTATTTGCAAAGTTGATGATGACAATATGTATGTGCGAGCAAGGAAATGAAACAATGTAAATACGGGGTTTTTATTTCGTAAAGAAATGAAAAGCTACGAGATAAAAAAATAGATGAAAGAACATATATGAGTGGAGGTGTTGGTCAGTTGATTTGTGAGTACAATAGAAATGAAGGAGGCAATACTTGGACAGGCAGGTCACGATGCTCACAAAAAGTAAGGCGAGTGATCCCTGTAGAAGGGGTCAGGAGTGCAAGATTTCTTACACTGATGTTGTGGAGGCTGCCGTCCCTGATGATTCTGGGTGCGGGTCGGGTTGTATCTCACCGACGGTCACTGCAGCGGCTTGCTTTTGAGATTGAGGGTCAGGCATAGCTGATGGCTCGGTGATGAGTGCTGGATATCCTGTATCCATGAGGACCTCCTGTGGTAATAGTGAGAGATCTTTTACTCTACTTCTTATTGTCGGTGTAGTTTGGTCTTTTGTAAAGGGAAATCATTACCAAAAAGTTACTATATTGTGTCTCCCTGATAATGAAGGAAATGAGTTTGGTCTCTTGACTCTTTTTGTCTCGGTGTTATCTGGTATGATAGGAGATGGAACGTGGTCCACTGCCATAGGGTCTCCGTTTCTTCGGGGACATCGTAAGAGCACATACAATTTTAATACAACGTAACTTTGGTGGGGTTCACATCAAGACCCATGTCAAGATTTGAACACGACAGCATTATTCAGCTTCAGGCCTATCTCAATAAGCAAGTAATCGGGCAAGAGGGTCTGATCCTTCGCCTGCTCATTGCGTTGTTGGCAGATGGTCATTTGTTAGTTGAGGGTGCTCCAGGCCTTGCCAAAACTACCGCTATTAAAACCTTGGCTTCAGGCATTGAAGCTGACTTTCATCGTGTTCAATTTACTCCCGACCTTTTACCTGCAGATATTACGGGAACAGACATTTATCGTCCCCAAGAGGGCACGTTTGCCTTCCAGCAGGGTCCGATCTTCCATAACCTCTTGCTTGCTGATGAAATCAATAGGGCACCTGCCAAGGTACAAGCGGCATTATTGGAAGCCATGGCTGAGCGTCAGGTGACGATTGGCCGAAATAGTTATCCCCTCCCCGAATTATTTTTAGTCATGGCGACTCAGAATCCAATTGAACAGGAAGGAACGTATCCTCTTCCAGAAGCCCAGCTTGACCGGTTTTTGCTGTATGTGACGGTGGGGTATCCTGATGTGCAATCAGAGCGGAAGATTGCTCAATTGGTTCGCCATCAAGCTCAGGACAAAGATAAGGCAACCCAAACGTTCAATTCACCAATACCTCAGAAAGTGATCTTGGCGGCACGCCAGGAATTGTTCGACCTTCATTTGGCTGACAGTCTGGAAGAATATATCGTGCAGTTAGTTGTCGCCACGCGCGATCCTGCTCCTTACAGCAAAGAGCTCGGACGATGGGTACGATATGGTGCCAGTCCTCGGGCGACGATCGGTATTGAGCGGTGTGCCCGTGCCCATGCATGGCTAGCAGGGCGTGATTATGTGTCTCCTGAAGATATCCACGCCATTGTTCCCGATGTGTTGCGGCATCGTATTCTCCTTTCGTTTGAAGCTGAAGCAGAAAGCATGAGTACTGATCACGTGATTACGGAGATTCTCTCTCGTGTGGCCGTTCCCTGATCGAACAACCCATCACACAGAACCTACAATTGATTCTCGCTCCAACTCAGGAACCACTGTGCGGTTGGAGGAATTAATTCAGATTCGTCACTCCATCAGAGCCTTTAGCATGGGAGCCAAAAAGGGAGTGCAATCACTCTTAGCGGGTGGTGAGCGCTCACCGTTTAAAGGGCGTGGAATCGATTTTGAAGAAGTTCGAAGATATCAGCCAGGTGATGATGTCAGGTATATGGATTGGCGCGTCACTGCACGTTCTGGTGAGCCACATCTTAAAGTATTTCGGGAAGAGCGAGAACGACCTGTATTTTGTGTGGTTGACTATACGCCTTCGATGTTGTTTGGCACGAAAGTCATGTTCAAATCTGTCGCAGCTGCCAAAGCTGCAAGCCTGTTAGCCTGGGCCTCACAACATCAGGGTGATCGTATTGGAGCAGTCGTGTTTTCCAATCAAGGGCATGGGGAACGACGTCCTCGTGGTGGAAAATCTGGAGTCCTTCAGGCTTTGGATCTATTCGCAACCCATCATCAGCAAGCACTCCAACGCGAACCGTTGTCGAGTGACGTCAGTCGTTCTGCCTTTGTTTCTGCTCTAGCGCGAGTGACTCGTACCGCACGCCCTGGCAGTCTGATCTTCCTGCTGAGTGACTTTCGAAGTTTGGATGCGCAAGCAGTCCCCTATTTGACTCGATTGAGTGTCCATCATGATGTCGTCAATGTGTTTGTATTTGATCGTCTTGAGCAAGAGCCGCCCGAGCCTGGGGTGTATCGTGTGACCAATGGAACTAACTTTGGTGTTCTTGACTCGCGATCATCTGAACTTACCAAGAAGTATCGGCGTCAGTTTCATATTCGTTACCAATCGGTGAAAACCTTGTGTCAACAACATGACATGGGGTTATTGACGTTGGGTACCCATGAGTCTATTGAAGAAAAGATCCTCCAGGGCTTGCGGAATATCGGGGCTCGCCGAAGGCATATTCCAATTTTGGGAGAAGTCGGTATTTAAAAGATGAATGCGATGGCAGATCCACTTGAGCAATTGCGAGACCTTCATGTCCCCGATCCAATTTCATTTTGGCCGCTGGCCATCGGGTGGTGGATGGTAGTGTGCGTCTTGCTCGTTCTTGGAGCTATCGGGATGTGGATCATACGATATCGAAAGAAAATGGCTCCGAGACGATTAGCATTGTCTGAACTCACGACATTGAAGACAACGTTTCAGGAAACCCAAGACTCTGTCTGGTTGATGCAACGTCTTTCGCAATTGCTTCGACGATATGCCATCGTGTGCTTTGGACGTCAGCGAGTCGCTGGGTTAACTGGCGATTCTTGGCTTCGGTTTTTAGATGATCAAGGAAAGACGCAACAATTTTCCAGTGAGATGGGGCAACAAGCGTTCGTGGCCATACCGTATGGCTCCAAATGCTCAGTGAATGAGGGAGAAGTTGTGAACTTGGTCGAGCAATGGATCAAACACATTCCATTGTCTTCAAGGAAGCCATTTACATGATCACGTGGGTATGGCCATGGGTGTTGGTGTTGTTCCCTATTCCCTGGATTGTTCGACTATTCCGGAAGCCCGTTGAAGAGGTATCGGGAAGTTCATTGCGAGTACCGTTTTTTCAAGACCTTATGGCCATTGATGCTGGCGGACCAACCGTGAAAAGCCATTCCAGTATTTCACGAAAATTTTGGCTGGTGTTCATCATTTGGATGGTTTTACTTCTTGCTGCCGCACGGCCTCAGTGGATTGGAGAACCTGTCGCCTTACCTGTGAGTGGTCGTGATCTGATGATGGCTGTAGATATTTCTGGAAGCATGGAAATTCCGGACTTCGCCCTTAATGGTGAAGAGGCGAACCGCTTGATGGTGGTGAAGTCAGTTGCGGGAGAATTTATTCAGCGTCGGCAGGGAGATCGATTGGGGCTAGTCTTGTTTGGAGCCCGAGCCTATGTGCAAACCCCACTGACCTTTGATCGGGATACGGTCCATGCCATGTTGAGAGAAGCTGAAATTGGTTTAGCTGGAAAAGAAACGGCCATTGGTGATGCGATAGGGTTAGTGATCAAGCGACTGAAGGAACAACCCCATGATAAACGTGTGCTGATTCTCCTGACTGATGGTGCCAATACATCTGGAGATATTAGTCCCATACAGGCGGCCAAATTGGCTGCTGAGGAAGGGGTTCGTATTTATACGATTGGCGTTGGTGCTGACCAGATGCGTGTTCCTTCTCTCTTTGGCAGCCGTATGGTGAATCCTTCCCAGGATTTAGATGAAGGGACGTTAAAAGAGATTGCTGAATTGACGGGAGGGACGTATTTGCGTGCAAAGGACACGAAACAACTCGATGATGTCTATCGGGAGTTGGATCGTTTAGAACCCGCCGTGCAAGAAGCTGAACTCTTTCGGCCAACTGAAGAACTCTATCCCTGGCCTTTAGGTTTCTCACTCGTGCTCTCTGCCCTATTCGTTCTGAGTTTGATACGGATGCCAATGTTTGGAAGGGCGAACTCCAAGCAATCTTCATCGCAACCATTATCGACTTCACCTGCAAGTTGATGGACGCTAACATTACAGATGTCCCTAGGGCACGATACGGGACAGGACAAATTTCCACCGGTGTACAATTTATGTTGTCCGAAGGAATTACGTGATGGACGCTTGGATTACAGGTGCCCTAGATCTTCACTTTTTGAGGCCCTGGTGGTTTGTCGGATTTCTGCCGTTGGGTATCATGATATTTCTGCTGATTCGCCAAAGAGTGGGTTCCAAAAGTTGGGAAGCCATTTGTGACCCGCATTTACTTCCTCATCTGCTCGTCGGAAGTCATGGGGGGCAGTCTCGTGGCCCGTATATTTTACTGGCAACCGTGTGGTCTTTGTGCTTAGTGGCCCTAGCGGGGCCTGTCTGGTCAAAGTTGCCGCAACCCGTGTTTCGTGCGCAATCGGCACTTGTGCTCGTGTTAGATCTTTCGCGATCGATGGATGCTGAAGATATGACGCCGTCGCGGCTGACCCGTGCGAAACATAAGACATTAGATATCTTGAAGCGACGGCAAGAGGGGCAAATCGCTTTGGTTGTGTTTGCAGGAGAACCGTATGTTGTGTCTCCACTCACAGAAGATGCGCAGACGATTGCGGCCATGGTTTCCTCACTCGATACCGATATTATGCCGCTTCAAGGGAGTCGGTCAGACCTTGCTCTACTTCAAGCCGAAAAATTATTCACACAAAGTGACATTCCTCGTGGACAGATCTTACTTATCACTGATGGAGTTGAAGAAAGTCATGCACAAGAAGTGGTGAATAAATTACTCAAGGCAGGACATCAGCTTTCTGTCTTGGGTGTGGGAACAGCAGCGGGTGCCCCAATTCCACAGAGCCAGGGATTTGTGAAAGATAAAGATGGAGTCATTGTGATCCCAACGCTTGACTCTCAAGTTCTTCGTGAGTTGGCGAAACACGGTCAAGGGCGGTATGCCACGTTAACCATTGATGATCAAGATCTTGAAACGGTCTTACCTTCAGATTGGGAAATGACTGATGAACAGCAAGACAGCTCGACTCAGCGGACAACCGATTTGTGGCGTGAAGAAGGGCCATGGATTGTTTTGGGAATCGTGGCACTCACCATTCCAGCCTTTCGATCTGGCTGGTTGGGTATCTTGCTCCTCATGATTCTTTTGACGCCTACTCACGGAGAAGCTTTTTTTGAGAAAGATTGGTGGAATCGACCAGACCAACAAGGTGCTCGTGCTCTGGAACAAGAAGACCCAGAAACAGCCGCGACATTATTTGAAGATTCTTCATGGAAAGGCGTTGCCAATTACCGTGCTGGGAATTTTGAGAATGCTGCAGAAAATTTTTCCCAGGATTCTTCAGTTGATGGACATTTTAATCGTGGCAATGCGTTAGCCAGAGCCGGACAACTTCAAGAAGCTCTTCAGGCCTATCAGACCGCCTTGAAACAGGATCCGGATCATGAAGATGCTCAACATAACTATGAGTTGATTGAGAAGCTACTCGAACAACAAGACCCTCAAGAAAATTCTGATTCTAAAGTGGACCCATCGGAAGACCAAGAATCTTCGGAATCGGAGCAATCAGAGGATGAACCCTCTCAAGAGAGTGGTGAACAGCAAGAGGGTCAACAAGAGTCAGAAGATGCTGAAGGACAATCATCTCAGGACAAAGAGCAGGCAGATTCGCAATCCTCGTCAGGATCTTCAGAAGAATCAGAGGCGAACACCGATCTTGCCCAACAAGACAATGGAAAGAACGATCCTGGAGAAGAGGAAGACCCAAGCCAAGATGCCGGGAATCTTGCCGATGAATCAGAAGCTGACCCTAGTGATGATGACAATCAGCAAGGTATGACGACAGCTGGGCTTTCAAAAGAAGAGAAAAAGGAATTGGAGTCTCAGCAAGCCACGGAACAATGGCTGCGTCGTATTCCTGATGATCCAGGAGGCCTTTTACGACGAAAGTTTTTATTTGAACATCGGCGACGACAAGAGTCTGGTCAATTTAACACTTCAGGTGGTCAGGGATGGTAAGACAGAGCCTGTTATTTCTTTGTTTCGGTATTCTCGCGTTGCTTATCGGCGAGCAAAACGCTTGGTCTCAAACGGTTCGAGCCTATGTTGACCGTAATCCGATATCAGTCGAGGAAACGGTTCGCCTTGTTGTTGAGCAGCAAGGACAGATAACGGAAGATTCTCCCAGTCTCTCTGCTCTTGAGAAAGATTTTGATCTACTGGGAAATTCACAAAGTAGCCAAACTAGTATTATCAATGGCCGAACGTCGACTTCTAAGCAATGGATCATCACGCTAGCCCCCAAACATGCTGGAAATGTGACTATTCCTCCCATCACGGTTGGAGGACAATCGAGTGCTCCGTTGGTGTTGACGGTTCAAGCGGCAACTCATGGGGCGAAGGGGAAGACTGGAAAAGACTTTTTCTTAGAAGCGACCGTTGAACCAAAAGATCCCTATGTGCAAAGCCAGATTCTTTATGTTTTGCGCTTGTATCATGCGGTCCCCCTTCGAGAGGGACAGATAGAAGATCCACAGATTAGCCAAGCGGTGGTGGAACGTATTGGAGAAGATCAGTCGTTCGAGACCATTCGTGATGGACGTCGGTATCAAGTCATCGAGCGTCGCTATCTCGTGGTTCCTCAAGCAAGTGGGTCCTTGAAGATTCCTTCTGTCTTATTTTCCGGGAAAGCGCCTGATGGTCGACGATCTCGATCAATGTTAGACGAGATGTTTGGGAACCGTGGCGGTGTATTCGGGGGAGGTGTTCAAACCGCACGCCTTGTTCGAGCAAGAAGCCAGGAGTTGACTCTCACAGTTCGTGAAATACCTCCAGACATGAGAGGTGAGGCATGGCTTCCGGCTCGAGAATTATCGTTGACTGAAACCTGGTCAACTGATTCTTTGGACGTACAAGTTGGAGAGCCTATTACCAGGACAATCACCATACATGCTAAGGGAATTACCGGCGAGCAATTACCAGAATTGTCTTTCTCAGAAAATGTGCTGGTAAAGGTCTATCCTGATCAACCCAGTATCACAACGACGTTTGATGGGTCCTGGGCAGTCGGAACTCGAGAGCAAAAACTGGCCTTGGTCCCGACGCAACCTGGTGAGGTTTCTATTCCAGAAATACGCCTCCGCTGGTGGAATCTGGAAACCCATCAATCTGAAGAAGCTGTGCTTCCTGCACGTTCGTTGACTATTCTCGGGTTATCTACGACCTTCAAAGACAAAGGGAATACGGTCATGCCCGACATGACCTTGCCATCTTCCAGCGTGGCAGAACAAGTTCAACTGTCTGCAAATACAGGTCAGGCCCTCCCCTCTTTTTTGTTGACTCAATGGCCCCTAATGGCAGGTTTCTTTCTGGTGATGTGGGTCCTTACCTTGGCTGGTTGGTGGTATGACAGAAGACGTGTTCGGAACAATTTGACGCTTCCCAAGATTCAGGAAAAAGAGCAGGCACGTGCCTCCCTTCGTGCTGTGCGGGAATCAGTGAAGAAGGCCTGTTTGGAAAATTCTCCAGGGCATACTCGGGAAGCGTTGCTTCAATGGGCGACGGTGGCCTGTCGCGGAAATCCACAGAGAAGTCTTGGAAATGTTGCAAGGAAATTCTCATGTTCAGATCAAAGTCAGAGTGAGGCACAACTCGCGATTTTGGATTTAGATCGAAATCTCTATGCGGCCTACCAAAATATTTGGGATGGGAAGAAGTTTTGGACTGTTGTGTCTCCAGAAATGAGTAATCTTGAAACATCAAAAGGTGTCGACCGTGTAAAAGCCCATGCGACCTTACCAGATTTGTATTTGCATGCTGGAACATCATAATGGGTTATCCATGACATTTAGGGAAATTCGGAGTATAAATGGGCACTCTCATACTTTGAGCCTGTAGAATAAGAGAACAGTAATCATGCACAACGAATTTTCGTGAAGCAAAAGAGGAATATGCCAATGGGTACCATGGTAGAAATTACAGATTTGCGGAAGGATTTTGGGTCAATTGTGGCCGTCGATGGTGTGACCTTTTCGGTAGGCCAAGGTGAGGTCTTAGGGTTTCTTGGGCCGAATGGTGCAGGAAAGTCGACCACGATGAAAATGATTACAGGCTTCCTGACGCCAACGAGTGGATCGGCCAAGATATGTGGGCATGACATTTTAGAGCATCCTTTGGAAGCTAAAAAACGGATTGGCTATCTGCCGGAAGGCGCACCGGCCTATCAAGATATGACCCCTGCTGCCTATCTAACCTTTATCGGAGAAATGCGCGGTTTGGGAGGGCAAGATCTTCAGAAACGTGTCGCTGACACGGTAGAAAAGGTCAATCTTCAAAGTGTCCTTGGTCAACCGATTGAAACGCTGTCAAAGGGGTTTAAGCGTCGACTTGGGTTGGCGCAGGCCATTTTGCATGATCCAGAAGTATTGATTCTTGATGAGCCGACTGATGGATTGGATCCCAATCAGAAGCACGAAGTGAGAACGTTAATACGAACGATGGCTCCGGAAAAAGCCATTATCCTCTCGACTCATATTCTTGAGGAAGTTCAAGCGGTGTGCACTCGTGCAATGATCATAGCCAATGGAAAAGTAGTGACAGATGGAACCCCTGCTGATTTGGAGGGGCAATCTCCCAATCATAATACCGTGGTGTTGACGGTTCGAGGTGGGGATGTTTATGCCATTCAGGCGCAACTGGTGAAAATTGATGGAGTGAGCAAGGTCGAAGAACTTGGGCAAGATGGCGAGTTACGCCAATTTCGCGTGTTCCCAGACCAAGGTCGATGGATTATAGCGGATGTTGGTCAATGTGCACGTGAACAGCAATGGGAAGTGGCAGAGTTGCATGTGGACCGTGGGCAACTTGATGAAGTGTTCCGATCGTTAACGGCTCCGAAACAAGCACTCACCTAGAGACGTTGTTCCTATCTCGTACCGAGGAAGAAAGGACAAGATCGTGGGAAGAATACAGGTCATTCTCAAGCGAGAATTAGCAGGATATTTTGCCACTCCTATTGCAGGGGTGTTCATTGTGATCTTTCTGTTATTGAGTGGAGCATTTACGTTTTACTTGGGAAACTTTTTCGTTAGAGGCCAAGCAGATTTGATTCCTTTCTTTGATTTCCATCCCTGGTTGTATCTCGTATTGATTCCAGCGATTGCGATGCGGCTGTGGGCCGAGGAACGTAAGGAAGGCACTATTGAAATGTTGCTGACATTGCCCGTAACGATATGGGAAGTGGTGGCTGGGAAATTCCTCGCGGCTTGGGTGTTTACTGGTATTGCCCTAGCCCTGACATTTCCTATGTGGATTACCGTGAACATCTTGGGTAACCCGGACAACGGGGTTATCGCGGCCAGTTATATCGGAAGCCTCCTCATGGCTGGCGGGTTTTTGGCAATTGGCTCATGCATGTCTGCGTTAACAAAAAATCAGGTTATCGCGTTTATTCTGAGTGTTGTGGTGGGTTTAGGGTTTATTCTGAGTGGTTTTCCAATGATCCTTAACTTGTTTAGCGGGTGGACACCGCATTTTATCTTGGACACCGTTAGTTCCTTCAGTTTTTTGACGCATTTTCATTCGATCAGTAAAGGCGTGCTAGATCTTCGGGATATTTTCTTTTTTCTGACTTTGATTGCGTTCTGGTTGTTTGCGACGGCCACCATTATCGATATGAAAAAAGCTGAATAATACAAGGTAAAGGTAGAATTTTATGAATAAGACACTTCTTACGGGGACTGGGTTGATCATCGCTGTTGTATTGTTTGGGGCCGCTAATATGATGAGCAATGCGGCGCTGAGCTCAGCACGTTTCGATCTCACCGAACAGAAGCTCTATACCCTTTCTGAAGGTACGAAAAACATCATGCGGGGTGTGGAAGAACCCATTACGCTGAGGCTCTACCTCTCAAAAAAGTTGGCGACAGGCCTACCTGGTATAAAAGGGTATGCAGATCGCGTTGAAGAAATGCTCGAAGAGTTTGAACAAGTTTCGGGTGGAGGTATTGTCTTGCAGGTCATCGATCCCGAACCATTTTCCGAAGAAGAGGATCGGGCCGTGGCTTCTGGGCTTCAAGGTATTCCGTTAGAGGGTGGGACCAAACAGTTTTATTTTGGGATGGTCGGAACCAGTTCCACAGATGATCAAGAAGTGATGCCATTTTTCCAACCGGAACGAGAAGAATTCTTAGAGTACGATCTTGCCAAATTGGTTCATACCCTCGCGAATCCTCAAAAGCAGGTTGTCGGGTTAATGAGTGCTCTCCCAATGGAAGGTGCTCCACCAAATCCCATGATGCCTCAAGCAGGTGGTGGAGAACCTTGGCTGATCTTGGATCATATTCGACAATTGGTTGAGTTGAAGACGATCGAACGAAATGCGAGTGATATTCCTGAGGATGTGAACGTTCTAATGGTTGTCCATCCGAAGAATTTGAGTGATTCTACTCTCTACGCGATTGATCAGTTTGTGCTCAGAGGTGGACGAGCCTTGGTGTTTGTTGACCCTCATTCGGAAGCCGACCGAGGTGCCGCCACTCCTCAAAATCCTTTTGGAGGAACTGGTCCCAAAAATTCAGACCTTGGGAAATTGTTTGATGCGTGGGGGATAGAACTCGTGAAAGGCAAAGTTGTCGGAGATCTCCCGCTTGCTAAAAAAGTTCAAATTCAGCAGCAAGCCCGCGTTCGCGTGATTGATTACCCCGTTTGGTTTGGTCTAGAGCAAGCTAATATGAGTGCTGATGATATCGTGACGGCTCAAATTCCAACGATTAACCTTGCTTCGCCAGGTTTGCTGAAAAAGAAAGACGGAAGCGAAACGGAGTTGATACCTCTCCTGCAATCTGATGAGCAAGCTATGCAAATTGAGGCATCACGACTCGCGTTAATGCCGGATATCGCGGGGATGTTGAACAGTTATAGGCCTGGCGGAGAAAAGCTCACATTGGCTGCACGTATACGAGGTACCGTCAAATCGGCCTTCCCAGATGGAAAGCCCCAACCTAAGAAGAGTGAAGACTCAGAATCAGAGAAAGCAGAAAAGCCGGTGGACTCAATTCCTCATGAACATATCGCCGAATCGCAAGAACCCATTAATGTCATTGTGATTGCTGACACGGATCTTCTTCAAGATCGTTTCTGGGTACAAGTGCAAAACTTTTTTGGACAACGTATTGGGATTCCGAATGCAGGCAATGGCAGTTTTGTCACCAATGCGTTGGACAATCTTGGTGGGAGTAATGATTTGATCAGTGTGAGAAGTCGTTCAGGGTTTTCTCGTCCGTTTACGCTTGTGAAAGCCATACAGCAGGAGGCTGAACAACAGTTTCGGCAGAAGGAGCAGGCGCTTCAAAACCGAATGAAGGCAACTGAGAAAAAAATTCAGGACATGCAAAGCCAAAAACAGGAAGGAAATGCCCTCATCCTTAGTTCTGAACAACAGATGGAAATTACGAAGTTTCGTGAAGAACTCGTGGACGTGCGAAAAGAACTTCGTGGGGTTCAGCATGAATTGGTCAAGAATATTGATGGGGTGGAGGCATGGGTGAAATTCCTCAATATTGGGTTGATTCCTCTAATCATTGGTGTGGCCGGTGTGTGGATTGGTGGCCGGCAGGTACGGCGACGAAATAACAAAAAGTAACTTAATACTGTCTATGAGACATGATTATTTGAAGGATATGGCATGAACTCAAAAACCTTGATGATGCTGGCTGGCATTACTCTTGTTGTGATGGCGGGGGCAGCTTTCTTTGGACAAGAGCGGCAGGATAAGCCCGTTCACGGTAATAAATTGGTATTTCCAGATTTGATGAATCGGATCAATGAGATTCATGAAATGACGATCGAGACTAAAGGGGTGACCGTGACGCTGATCCAAACAAACAACACATGGAATGTGAAGGAGAAGGGAAGCTATGCAGCGGATCTGGCAAAGATTAAGCCAGTATTGATTGGAATGGCTGAACTCCGTTTTCGTGAGCCCAAAACGAAAAACCCAGAACTCTATGAGAAGCTTGGACTTCGAGATATAAAGGCTGAAGGCTCTGCCGCTACGTTGATTACCTTGAAAACCAAAGATTCGAGTGAGGTTGCCAGCTTACTATTGGGAAATCAGCGTCCGGCCAAAGGTGCGCCTAGTGTTAGTGAAATGTATATTCGAAACCCTGAAGACCCCCAGACGTGGCTGGTCACCGGGAAACTTCCCATTGAGAAAGTGTCAGGAGAATGGCTCGACAAAGACCTATTTACAATCGTGAACAAACGCGTTCACCAAGTACGCGTGACCCATCCTGGTGGAGAAAAGCTGGTTGTCTATAAAGACAGCCCTGATGCTCTAGATTTCCAAGTGAGAGATCTTCCTAAGGGGTCGAAAGTCAGTTCGCAATTTAATGTCAATAATGTCGCGACTTCCTTGGCACAATTGCAGCTGGAGGATGTGACGAAATCAGATGACGGAGAATTTTCGTCAAAGAATGGAGTTCAGGCGGTGCTCGAGACGTTTGATGGTCTGCGAGTCACTGTTGAAACGATGAGCAAGGACGAAGTTGTCTTAAGCAAAATTGAAGCAGTCTTTGATCCAGCTCTTGTGTATCAAAAGCCTAAACAGGAATCTTCTGAGAAGACTGAAGCTGTGACTGAAGAGTCTAAGGATAGTTCTAAAGCTGGTAGTGAAAAGGAAAGTGAGGAGCTAGCAGCGATAGATTCGATTCTAAAAACTGAGGAAGAGGTTCAAAAAGAAGTGACAACGCTGAATGCAGCATTCAAGAATTGGCTCTTTGAACTACCAAAATTCCGTGTCGAAAACTTTTCTAAAAAGAAAACTGACCTCATTGCCAAAGAATAAGAGGATAATAGGCTGGACTACATTTTTGTCTTTTTCCTACCTGAGGTATTTTGGTACGCGTAAAGACATAGTGTGAGGGAAGGCACTTTCATTATCCCGCTGTTCCATTCTTCGATTCCGCTAATACGTCCTGCAGCTCGGTATAAACTTTCATGAGTCGTTGATCTTCGAGTCGATAAGCCAACGAGAGCAGGATTAATCCAAAGATTAATACCAAGATTCCTAATGCCAGAATCCCAATTCCCAACATCGTTCCGCTCCCAGACCCAAATCCTCCATCCAGGGCAAACATCACGACGAAGACAATGGTGCCGATGACGACAAGGCCCAGCCAAAATATGCTGATCACAGTAGAGGACCACGGCGTACGTTTGACTAATTCAATAGTGAGGTCTTTCCCATCTGAGAGTACCTCAATAGTGCCTTTTAATGGCCATGCCGTTCGGAACCTCATTGAAAACAGATGGTAGTAGGGACGAATGATGATGAGTTTCTGATCTCGAATAAAGCGCGCTAATCCATGGGGGAGTTCAAGAAGTCCGTGTTTTGTAAAGTGCTTATGAAGGTTTGGAGAGCCTGACAATGTGAGAGAATCTCGTCTGCGAGCCAGAGCGCACCCATATCGACTCGCCGAATCCCGAAGGCTCGTGAATTGATACCAATCTCCTGAGATAATGATGATGCACAGAATGGCACCAAATACTCCCGCCATGACCATGGTTGTGAACATAGCACAGACTTTAGAATGGCCTAAAGTCGACGAATTCTTATTCGTGCATTGACTTAGAATGGGGTGCTCGTCTACTATCCATCCGCGGGGTGGAGCAGTCTGGTAGCTCGTTGGGCTCATAACCCAAAGGCCGAGGGTTCAAATCCCTCCCCCGCAACCAACATGAATGTTTAGGTAAGTCGTTATTAGGGTTAGGAAAGAAATTTCCTACCCTTTTTTTGTTTCTCCTCTATTCCAATCACTCTCCTCCTCTCTGGCACTCCTTATTAGGCGAGAGATCCATGGTTGTCTGACATAGGACTCGGCATGTCGTGGAGAGTCTCGGATGTCATGATCAAGTTCTGCAAAGTAAGTTCTCTTATCGTCTAGACTTCCTAAGAAATTACTTTGAGTTTTTTACGAAAGTGAAACTCACTTTTCCCTTGATTGAGTTTCGATGGATTGCGAAAACGATACTTGCTTAAATATTCTAAGTATTTGATATCTAATAGTTTTAATTCACTTTCTCGACATGAATCTAAGGTTTTTGTTGTCCTCCCACTTCTTCTTTGTCATTACCCTTAATAGTTTTCATTAGGTGACCGAAAAAGGGACTTAGATCAAAGGTTTTCTCCAGGGGACTCGGCATGGACTTTATCGAACTGCAAAATCATCAGGATCTTCGCCTTGGTCTTTTTGTCAAGTTGGAGGGGTCGTGGTTTAGTCATCCATTCTCTAAAAATACGTTTAAAATTAAGTCGACGACTGATTTAGAGACGATACGCAATCTAAAGGATGTGAAAATTCTTTATGATCCTGATCGTTCAGACACTGAGGAACTCTCTGAATTATCAGATATGGGAGAAATCGAATGTCATGAGACTGAGCGTGAAATGTCTGAAGGCAGTGGATCTGATGCTGGCGTAGATGCCAAAGAGGAAGGCCGTTCGCAGGAATCCATCGAAGAGCAGGATCATCTTATTGAGCGACGCAATAATTATCAAAATTTTCGAGAACATTTACGAAATGTTGAAGGCTCGTATCTTAAAGTTCTTGGCCAAAACAATGAACTTTTCGAGCACGTGCATAAAGGAAAAGCTAAAGGGCTTAAGGTGGCTGAGGACATTGTTTCAGGTATTCAACAAACCCTTCAGAATCCACAGTCAGCGATGTCTCTGATTCATGTGATTGGTAGCAATGGTGCCATGTGGGGATTGCCAGAGCATGCTCTCAATACCTGTATGCTGTCATTGCTTATTGGAAAACAGATGAACTTGTCGTCTGATGAAATGCTCAATTTGGGGATGAGTGGGTTATTGCACGATGTGGGTCATCGCCTGTTGCCGATGAAGGTCAAATTTTTATCTGGAGGAATGAAGGTTCAGGCGGACCCAGATATGTTGAAAGATCACTCGGCATGTAGCTGTCAACTTCTCGCCAATTTACCCGGTACCCAACGCGAGGTGCTCGACGGTATTCTTCAACATCATGAGAGACTTGATGGTTCTGGCTATCCAAAACAATTACACAAGGATGAAATCTCCAAGTTAGCCAAAATTATGATGGTGGCAGATCGGTATGATGAGCTTTGCAATGCCTCTGACCCTGAGTTGAGTCTTATCCCACATGATGCACTTTCTAGATTATTTCGACATGTTGTGCATAAAGGAGAGTCGTCAAAATATTGTGAACATGTCGTGCAAGCGCTTGTGCAGGCAGTGAGCGTCTACCCTCCAGGAAGTTTGGTTGAGCTCACAGATGGGATGTTCGGGGTCGTCACGGCTCTTAGTATAGAAAATCCAACAAAACCAATTCTGCTGTTGTATGCACCATGGCTTTGTCGAAAGGACGGAATGGTCGTGAATCTGGCCAAGGATGCGACGGTAGATATTAAAAAAGCTGTTCACCCCAAAGATCTTCAAGCAAATGTCTTGGCCTATCTGAGCCCTCGTCGTATGGCGATGTTTATCCATGGGACCGAGGAAAAGTCTCCGTTTGGAGGCAAGCCTAAAAAGTCAAAGCCAAAAGCACAGACTGTTTCACCGTGAGAATGGCCAGAAAGTCAGCTATCTAAACGTACCGTTTGAATTTCTATTCGTCCCGTAACATGTGAATAAAGAGGCCATCTCTGAGTTTAGGTTCAAACCATGTGCTTTTAGGCGGCATGACCCGATTAGCATCAGCTACAGCCATGAGTTCGTCGACGGTCGTGGGGTATAACCAAAAAGCAATCGCCCAGTCACCGCTCTCAACCCTTGCTGCAAGTTCTTGATATCCACGAATTCCTCCTACAAAATCAATGCGGGGATCAGATCGTTGGTTCTTTATGCCTAGGATTGGATCCAGGACGCGTTCCGTTAACTCTGACACGGCTAAGGCTCTGACCGGATCTGTTTGACTGTTTGTCGTTGGATCGTATTTGGGTTTTGCACGATGCCATTGACCTTCCAGATACATATCGAATCCAGCGGCCGGCGGGTGGCCTGGTTCGGGTACGACGGTTAGTTCAAAGTGTGGGGCAAGAGAATTGAGCAATTGTTGGGCTGTGAGGCCGTTTAGATCTCGAACGACTCGGTTATAGGGCAGAATTTGAAGTTGATCATGCGGGAAGATGACCGATAAAAATCCTTGTTTGAGGTTGTGTATTGCAGAGGAACGAGCCGGTTGACTGGCGGCTCTCACGCGACTTGCTGCTGCGGAACGGTGATGCCCATCTGCAATATATAACGCGTCAATTTTCTGAAAGTCACTGACGACTTGTTGAATGGTCGATTCATTGCGGACACTCCATAGGGTATGTTCGATCTTATCGTCAGCGACAAAATGAACATCTGGTTTGGTGCTCGTTACATTCTTCATCCACTTGGCGACATTGGCTGTATTGCGGAAGAACAGGAGGACCGGTCCAGATTGAGATTCATGGGTCGTGATGAGCTGAACCCGATCGTGTTCTTTGACCGGTCGCGTGTACTCATGCTTTTTAATGATACCCTGATCGTACTCGTCAACTGAGGCAAGTGCGACGATTCCTGTTTGTTCATGCGAACCCCACTTTTGGCGGTAGACACCCAGAAGTGGTTTCTCTTCTTGGGTTAGAATTCCTCCTCTTATAAGACTTTGTAGATTGTCCGCACCTTGTTGATACACTGCTGAGGAATACGGATCGACGTCAGTGGCAAGCTCGAGCTCGGCTCGGCTGACTCGTAAAAAACAATGTGGGTTTCCCTCCGCTATTGCCCGTGCCTCTGTTAATGATACGACGTCGTACGGTGGGGCAGACACTTGGTTGGCTAATTCAGCTGTTGGTCTTACGGCACGAAAGGGAGTGATGGTTGCCATACTAGAGTTCTCCTTTAGGGGATATTCTCTGTTCAAACGATGGACTCTGGATCGAGATGAGGCTGTATTGGGGGGCACAGATTAGCATCATGGCCATTGACTGAATCTGTAGACAGACAGGTTGTGCAATATAGCTGAGGTTAAAGGAATGGTGCCACTTTTCAGAAAAGAGTCTGTGCAAATGACTTGATATTGGTGAGGTTTTTCTTATAAATGAACACACATGGCTTTTCCGTTCATAGATAAGATAAAGGATGAAATAGATGGCAATGGGTATACGGTGGTTATGGGTGGCAATGGTTGGTGGTAGCTTACTGCTGGCGATTCCAGGAAACTCTCATGTCGATCGAATTCTAGGCGATGTTGTTGGACACATATTCTCTGCCTTATTGTTAGCGTCACTTCCTATTGTTGGATATTATTTCTTCTATAAACAGATGGGCGAGAAAGAAGCGACCTATATTATTGGGGTTGCTTGGGTCTATTTAGTCATTTCCAAGCTGATGGGACTTTGAAGGCTGATAACGATAGGTCCTTCAACCTTAATAGTTTACTCGCTTGACAATTTCGCAAAGAATAACAGATCTAATTTGTTTCCCATACTTTTCCAAGTTTTTGTTCATAGGACCTCCCAATTTTGGTCGTTTCCAGCATTCTTCTACTATGGCTGCTGCCGTATTCAATAGTTGGCAGATGGCACGATGGACGTAGGCGATGTGAGGCTAAGGCTTGAAGCGGGAGGTGTTTGGTGCGGTCTCGATTGATGAATATTACTTTGGAATGATTCATC
This sequence comes from Nitrospirales bacterium, assembly GCA_029261355.1. GTDB lineage: Bacteria > Nitrospirota > Nitrospiria > Nitrospirales > UBA8639 > JAGQKC01. Next base: position 53,124 of record JAJDBM010000050.1, read on the forward strand.
TAAATGTGGTATCTTAATGAAGCCCAATGCTACTACACATGGTATTGATAGTTCATTCTTGAATAGTACTCTACAGAAGCCTCATTCGTTCATTGTGAATCTGTAAGACAGCTACAGAACATCCCCCTCCCTACTTTACATTCGTGAGGCCACCTATGAATCTTCATCTATTCTTCAGAATTTTGTTGACACTTTTTCTGCTTGCCTGGTTGGGCGGTTGTGCCGAAACCTTAGAGCATGTGGATTTAGAGCCTCAAGCTGTGGGCTTTGAAGCTCTCCTCCCGAAAGCAGGAACGCGCGTTATCGTTTGGGGGAACCATGCGACCGCGGTCGATCAGACTTCGACCTGGCTTCATCGGCAAGGGCTCGTGATTCTAGATCGTACAAAGTTAGAACAAGGGTTTCCTGATAAGAAACCGAAACTTGTTGGTAGCTCAAAAGATTGGCCCCATATTCTTGAGGCCAGTAAGAGGATTGGGGCAGACCTTGTGACAATTGTTGAAGTATCGAATATTAAAGGCGGACAGAAATTTGCGTTGTCTCAAGTGAGGTCTTCTCCGACTTTTGCGCTGACTGTTGAGATTCGAGGAGTAAAGCCCGGAACAGGAGAAATGGTCACCAAATCTAAGGCCTGGCAAACCGGTCCAGCTGAAAACCCAGATTGGATCATAGAGGATTTGACGGCCCGCGCGCTTGATGGGGCATGGCTTCCTATGGGGGCTGATAACATGGTTGCCGCAGCAAATGGAGAAGGATCTGAAGTAGAGACCGACATGCAACAAGGGTCCTCACCTTTGCAGATTCTTCCGGGTTCGCACATTGCGTCTCAAAGCACCAGCACTCAGAGTAAATTCGAGGTCAATCGTTCAGAGTCTTCGGTTTCGTTTTCTCCTGAATCCGCCATTCCTGTTGAGACTCAAGTAGAGTCCGTACCTATTCCCAAACCTGTCTTAACGGTTTCGACGCCGTTGGAGGAACAGTCGAGTAGGCACAACGAAGTGAATTCCACATATTTAAGTGATCTCGAGCCTATCCAGAAATTAGAGCCAAGTTCAGACCCATCATCTGATGATATCGGTACAAAATTGGCAAGCGGAGCTTTATCCATTCTCTATACGCCGGCGAAACTTGTCTATGCGGGACTTGGAGGAATATTTGGTGGGTTAGCCTATGTGTTGTCGGCAGGTGACGAACGGGCGGTAGATACTATTTGGACAGGATGTTTTGAAGGGGACTATTATTTGACTCCAGCACATTTGAAAGGGGACATTCCACTTAAGTTTATGGGGCCTTCTTCTTCGGTGAATTAGTGCCTTACGAAGTGGAGAGTTCCTCCCTGTCGTCTAGGTCTTTTTGTTCTCGAGGAATGAGCTCGGTAAATTTATCGAATATTCTTGAAGTACTGAGGGGAGGCGTAGGGGGTCGATCACAGATTGTGCCAAGGCAAGAAAACCCTACATGGTGGTTCTTCTCGTAAATAAGGACTGATACTGTTTCGTGCTCGCTCCCTCAGAATCCATCAAGATTCCAATCCAGCGTGTATTCTCATGGCCTTCTAAGGCAATTTTTACAATCATGGTCATGGGTACGGAAAGAAGCATTCCGACAGGGCCCCACACCCATCCCCAGAAGACTAAGGATAGAAACACGACCAAAGTCGAAAGGCCCAGCTTACGTCCCATCATCCGAGGTTCAATGACATTACCAAAGATAATGTTAATGACAACATAGCCGACTGCAATTAACATTGCCCGACCAATTCCAAACTGAATATACCCTAATAAGACAGCGGGGACTGCGGAAATGATCGACCCAAGGTTGGGAATGTAATTGAGTAGAAAGGCCAACAATCCCCAAACTAAAGGGAAGTCGACACCTAGGATCGAAACCCACAGCGTGACTGTGAGCCCTGTCCCAAAACTCATTATGGTTTTAATCCCCAAATAATTATTGATGGCTGTGGTCAGTTTGCTGAATTGTTGAATGGCGCTGGTTGGGTCACCGAATGCGGCCTGTACTTTATGACGAAAACTTGAGGCTTCAAGTAGTATGAAAATCACCGTGAGTAAAATCAGAAAGGTGTTGGTCAAAATACCTCCGAGGCTCGAGAGCATTTTCGCTGCCATCCGCATAGAGGCCCCAGGGTCGACATATTGCAGGAGTGTTTCTTCAGATAATTTAATGCCTAATGACTGTAGCCATTGAAACCCAGGTGCTAATTCCTGTGTGAGACGAGCTTGATATCGTGGTAAGGATTCCGAAAAATCATCAAGCGAGGTTCCGATGAGAGCTCCAAATCCAAGGCTTAGTCCTAACGCAGCCATCACCACTAGTAAAACGGCTAAGGGGGCAGGGACTCGTTTACGTTGTAGCCAAAATACTGGTGAAGCGCTAATAACCGCCAGAAAAGCTGAAACCAACAGTGGAACGAGGATAGACTCAGCCGCACGCATACCTGCGACGACCACAACGAATCCGGCGGCTATAATGATAAAATGCGCGGCTTGCGATGGAGAGGATTCATCATTCATGTGTTATGGAGATACTGAAGGCTTTGTCCCTAAGAATTGCTCATTCAATATTGTGTATCCTATCAGATCCCAGATGACACAATGATTGCCGGAGGAATAATGATGAACAACAAATGGGGAAGGAGCTTTTGTCAACGGGTTCTTGTGTGCTTGTGTACTCTTCTTCCGACTGTTTTGGTCGTTGGGGGATGTAGTTCGCAATTGAGCCACGTTCCGTCATTGCGTGAGGCACCCAAGGCATTTCCGGTGGCCCAGGATCGGTCTTGGATTGTTGCCCCTCCCCTCAAGGGTGATGAATATGGGGATTGGTATTATCTGCGAGCTCGTGTTTCTTCTCATGATATCCTTTTTTACCAGTTATGTCTTCGTGATCGAAGAGATGGTGATGATGGGTGGGCGTTTTATGAGCAGGCGTTTGATACTGACAATCGCGAATATCCCACAGTAGTCCTCGGGCGGAAGGTGAATCAGGAATCTGTCATGAAGGAGTTGCTTGGAATTATGTTGACGCGAGAGGAATTAGAGAAGGCCTCTCGTAATGGACTTGTACTTCATGTCAAGGGGAAATTCGCTACGATGCAAGCTCGAATTCAAGCCGCTTATGCAAGAGGGTTTCTTTTACTTGTTGATGAGTACATGGAAGAACATTCCTAAGTAGTCGGTTATCGCTTTCTAGTTTGTCGTCTTTTTATCGGCTAATTTCATTTGCCCTTTGTTGCAAGTATCCATTCCTTACCGCTCCATACAGGTCAAGAGTCCCTGCTTCAACTCCTTGGAATTTTTCTAAGTTCAGGGAACGGAGGTTTACCGTATCTTCAACCTTGAGGCCAAATTGTAGGATTGAAATGGTGTCATCATGTTGGACGAGTTGAGGTGCATCAGCAATTTCGATAATTGGAAGGACAAGCCAATTAAAGGGATCAAGAAATGTATCTCCTGCAAACCCCACGGCATCACGAGCAGTAAACGATCCCAAGAATGGTAAGACGAGATAAGGTCCGGGGGGAGTTCCGTAGACCCCTAATGTTTGACCTGTATCTTCGAGCGGCGTTTTCATATCAAATAAGCTTCCTGCAGGGTCGAACAGACCGCCGATTCCCAGTGTGGAGTTGACTAAGAATCGTCCGAGTTCAATCCCAGCGCCTTTGAATTTTGCTTGAAAGACATTATTGAAGAATCGTGGGGCAAATCGGAGGTTTTGGAAAAAGTTAAAAATACTGCGCTGAACTTCCGTGGGCATAATAAAGTTATACCCTTGAGCGACTGGTTTTAATAGATATTTATCAAATTGATAATTAAATTCAAACGCTAACACATTATAAGACTCCCACGGATCATACTCTTCAAGCCTTTCAGAGTCTGGTTCCTCAAATGGGTCATATCCAAATTCTTCAAAGACTTCTTCTGTATCCGCCGTTAAAGGTTCAACCGTTTGAGCGCGCGCGTCATTGAGTGCTGTCGTCGAAGTCGTGGCGTCAGTTGTGACCAACCGTTTACTGTCTCCGGAACAACCGACTAACCCTACGGTTATCAGGCCAATACACATGAAGAGCATTGCTCTCTTCACTAATGGTGTGTTTATAGGTGCCACAGCGCTTCCTTCAATAGAATGTGACTAATTTCATCCCCGCGTGATGAACCAACAGCATAGTCTTTGTTTCGGTTAGTCCATTACAAAACCGTATGGACTGTATCAAAAATCCCTATTCAGTCCAAGCATTTTCCCTTTGACCCTCTTCACTATCATGTCCCTGTTTATTTTCCTCTTGTTACCAGAAATGGTTGGTTTGTGCCAATTATTACACAACCCCCACATAGATTGTGTGGTCTGTCAGTGTTGAAGGGGTTTTTAAGACCCCTGTCCGTATTCTTTTCCTGAATGCTCAAAGACCGGAAGGACTAATGTCGGTATCCCTTCCACCAAGTTGGATTTCCCATATGCTTGTTATGAGAAAACGTATGCAATTAGGTTCATTTGTGGGTAGTCATTTTCAGGCTATTTGGTGTCTGTAAATTCCTCTGACAGAAACCTTACCACTTCATCGTTTTCAGAACCGAATGAATGAATAGTAGCTGAAGAAGATCACGCATATTGACACAAAAATAAGAGCAACAGACCCTAAATAGGGAATGGCACTGCGTTTGCTGATTGTTTGTGAAGTGTCACTGTAACTACCAAGTCGGTAGAAGCCATGGGGTCGGCAATCACACTTTCAGGACATTCGTAGGAGAATGAGGACATGATGAAAAAAAATCAGCAACTACGGCAGCATTCTGAAGAATCTGATCAAGGGCAGCAGAGACCTGACTTTACCCCTGGGGCATTGAGCTATTCCGATGGTCATATTCCTCTGTATTTAAAAGAAATTGGAAGAGTGGCGTTACTCTCTCGTGAAGAAGAAGTGATGCTGGCAAAAAATATTGAGGAAACTCGTCATGCCGTCTCGACGATCATTTATTCCATGCCAATGGCTATGGCCTACTTTCATAGTCTTTGTGAGCAAGTGTGTAGCGGAGATTGTACCCCTCAGGACATTGTCCAATTTCCAGAGACTACAACGGTTGGTGAATCTGGGGAGGAAGCTGTCGTAGAGCAAGACAATACTACATTTCATGCCGAGGTTATCCGTGGTTTAGAAGAGATTCGCCGATTGATGCAAGCATATTTTGAGTTACAGGTCATGAGGAACACAGGAGTTGATACGACGCATAAAGATGGAAATAGACTCATCCAACTGAAGCAGGATATTCTTCGAGAATTGCAGGCTGTACCATGGGCGTCCTCGGTTCCAAAACGGATAGAAGAACAGATTCGAGCGGTTGAGGCAGAACTTCACATGGTGCAACATCATGTGATGAATATAGGCGACTCAAGGAAGGCATCGCTTGATAACCCCACTCCCACGTCTATCCAGAGTAATGATGGAGACGACGCATCTCTTGAAGTATTAGCAAGACAGCGAGGAATAGAAAATGAAATCATTTTTATGTCGACTGAAGATTTTTTCTTGGCTCTTCAATCACTTGAAAATGGGAAGGCAAAATTTGAGCAAGCAAAGAATGTTCTCTATGAAGCAAATCTTCGTTTAGTGGTGAGTGTCGCGAAGCGATATATCAATCGCGGGCTAGATTTGTTAGACCTGATTCAAGAAGGGAATATTGGCCTGATGCGTGGGGTTGAACGTTTTGAATATCAACGAGGGTATAAATTCAGCACCTATGCGACCTGGTGGATTCGGCAAGGCATTACCCGAGCACTGGCGGATCAATCTCGGACCGTTCGTATTCCTGTTCATGTTTGTGATGCCTTAAATAAGGTGAGGCGCATTAAAGCGAATTTAGCAGGCCAATTTGGTCGTCCTGCCACGCTTGAAGAAATTGGCGCGTATGTGGATCTTTCTCCTGATAAAGTATCAGGTCTTCTCGAAGCCGGAAAGGGAACATTTTCACTTGAAACCCCTGTTGGCGAAGACGAAGGCAATCAACTTGATGATATTCTTGAGGATCCGATGGCCGTGTCGCCACTTCAGACGGTAGAACGAGGCGACCTTCAACGACAAGTCTCTTCCGTGTTAGACACGTTAACACCTCGAGAGGCGTATATCATACGCAAACGATTTGGAATTGGGGAAGAAGAGGATTCAACGTTAGAAGAAATTGGGCAAGAGTTTTCGGTGACTCGTGAAAGAATTCGACAAATCGAAGAGCGTGCCCTTAGTAAATTACGAGACCCTGGACGTAATCATCAGTTGCGTGGGTTTGTCATGGCTTCCTAACTATCGCAAAAATATTAGGCTTAGAGAGCTTTTGTTTTTGCTCGTTAACATGATCATAGTGGATCCAGGTGAAGTTGAGTGGCCAGTTCATCTGGATCCTGATCAGCACGTTCTGCGGAAGCTCGCGTACGTCATCAAGTCAAGTAGCATCTAAGTTAGTGGTCTCGGTGGTCGTTTCGAGCCAATCAGCTCTCTCCAAATCTGCTTCTTGCATATTTATTTCCTGTCAATCAGCATAATGAGAATCTGCGACAGGTAGATTGGCACGGATAATTTCTTTTGGTGAACAATTGGTGTTGGAGAAGATTCTGGACAAGGACTCACTGTATGTTCAACGCGATGACTCCTGATTTATGTCGTTACAGTCGAGGGTATTGCCGACGATGAGCAGGAAACGTATGGACCATCTTGAAATGTAATCTATAGATACCAGAACGTTAGACTTTTGATTTAAGATGAATTTGGACAACATCGGGAGTTCGATTGGCATGGATGAAAATGGCCATCCGTCGAGGACTTAGGTGCTCCAGGATATTTGGTGAAAGATCTTTGGGTCTAATCGATTTCGAAATGGACAGCAGTCCATCTTCTGCAAGGTCAACGATCATCGCTTCGTGTTTTGGCATGTCAGCAACATATAGCATGACCAATGGTTTTGTCGGTGTGCTCATATTGATGCTGGTGACAATTCCAATGGATCCATCATTGAGTTCAACCATGGTCCCAGGAGGGTAAAGGCTTAGGCTCTGAATCATGGCGAGAATGACATCGATGGAGAACCTGCATGTTTCCTTATGTTGGTTGGCTTTGAATAAGCGGGAGAGGGCTTCGTGTGGAGTTAAACTTGTTTGAGGATTTGATGAGTTACAGAGATCATCGTATTCATCAATAACCATAACGATTTTGGCTAACTCAGATATTTGGTTATTCTTGAGTCCTAATGGGTACCCAGATCCATCGAGTCGTTCGTGATGTTGATAGACGGCTTCGATACTTTCTTTGGGGAAATCAACAAAGGTGTCAAGTAGTTCTTTGCCTTGTCCTGGATGCAATGGGAGGGTTTTGGGATCTGCTTGCGTCATGATTCCGGACCCTTCGAATTGCACTTTCACGGGGAGGAACCGTTGGCCAATATCATGAAAGAGTGCAGCCAGTGCTAACGCATTGAGCTGATCTTTACTCAACCCTAAGGTCTTGCCAGTAATCAGTGATAAGATACAGACATTGATGGCATGGTAGGAAATACCTTTCGACATGCCGTGTGAGCTCACGACATCCATGAGAGTCATGGTCGCGTTTGGATCCTCCAAGACCGCACCTAAATTTGAAACCACTTCCTCTGCCTGTTTTAGTCCTTTTTTTTTGTTACCACCACCACTGATACCCTTGAAGATATCTTTACTCTCTCCAAGAATTCTCCAGTAGGCATTTTCTACCTTTTTAAATCGTTGTCGATGATCATGAAAGGCTTGTCGCCGCTGTTCTTTCACTTCTGGGGGTATCGCAACTTCCTCGATCGGTTGCTCAACTTCTTGGGGAGGGGGAATGGCTTCTTCTTCCACTTCAATGAAGACGACGGGTAACGCTACGTCCTCGCTCTCGGGAGTTTCTTCTGGGAGTGGAGTAGACAGGGATGGGTCATAGAAGAGTTTTAGTTTTTTTATCGAGCGGATGGTCTTGATTTCTTTTTGCGATTGAACCTTGAATGTATTCTTCGTGAAAGGGTGATTCCACCAAGAACATTCCAACTTTACGAACAGGCCAATGCGAAGGTCGTCTAGATTGGTGAGTTCAATGAATGCCATGATTGGAAGAGCTAAATAAGGAAGATTTATGTTGTCTTAGGATATGGCTTCCGCAAGTAGCCACCCCAAAGCAGTACAGTCTCAAACTTGTTAAAATGCCTACGGTTTTCTTTCTATTTCCTGTATCGGAAGCAAAGAAAAAATCTATAATGATGAGAGATTGGAAATGAATGTTCTTTCATGCAACCTGCAATAACTGATAAGAGTGGGCAGTATGCTCTGTTTTTGCTATAGTTTTTTAAATAGAGAGAATATTGGCCGTGTACGTCTTCAACCTCCAGACTCTATAAAAATATCAGTGATATCAAAGGCTCTCAGTCAAGGAAATTCAGGAAATCTGATGGTGGAAAATGGATAGCGGATCATGGTGGGTACTGGTGATTTTTGTCGTCGGCGTGTGTGTCGTATGGTTCTGGAAAAAGAAGTGTGGAGAGAATGGTGATTCTCGGCGAACTGGCAGTGCAACGCTCAAAAAACAAGTGCGGCTGTGGCTTCAAACTGCTGATCAGGAAGAACTCAATATTTTGCGTCAACAATTAGAAGTGCAGCGTGCAGAGTTAGAATCTCGACTCGATCGTCTGGATGTGACCTTGTTCCAACAAGGGCGACTGGAGAGTTGGGCGAGCGAAGTGAATGGTCGTCTTAGTCAATTGGAAGTATCCAAAGTTTCCCATCAAGAAAAAGAAGGTTCTCCTCAAGTTTTTACCAAGTCCATCCTTTGTCTGGGAATGAGAGTAACCTTGATGGATCAGCTCTGGCATGAACTCGGCATCGTCAATCCTCAAGATGTGCAAGATCCCCAAATTCACAAATGGATTCAAGGGCCATTTTGTCGGAACTGTCTTCGCTCTTTGGTGGTCCACGGTGACAAAGAACATGAAAAAACTGTTCGGACTCAATGTCGATATTGTTCATTATCATGGCGAGAAGCGTCCACAGTTTCTCTCTCCCTTCTACGAGTAAAACGAGAAGTCTATGAATATCTTGATGTCGCGTACAGAAGCAGTCGGGAGAGTAAACCGTTGTAGGGACATCTCATATTCTTTGTCGTAACAGTTGCGTGACAGGATGCGATGGAGAGCCAACGTTGTCTCTTAGCAATGTGAGGTATGCTTTGTCAGCTCGGTAAAAAATATTGAATTGTACCGTTATTCCCAAGACGGTAAATGTCTTCGACCTAGTACAGCACTGTCACATGTATCCCCTTTACCTCATGGGTTAGCAGGAAGCCTTGACGCTTGTGTGTCTCTAGGCAGGATGGTATAACCTGATTCGATGACTGCTTGCAAAACCTGTGAACAACAAAATCCAGACGGTGCCAATTTTTGCACACGATGTGGAGCGGCACTGGCTGATTCTCCGACTGAGGCTATTTCAGAGCCTCAAGCTGAAACCCAGTCCATGGCCGACGGTCCACCTTCTGGTGTGAGTGAGTCGGATCTATGGCAAGCTTTTATTGGGCCAAGCAAATCGGTCCAGTTTAACCTTTCAACCGGGTGGGCATGGCGACCAGCCTATCTGTATTACCAAGAAAAATTTCGTCAGTTCCAAACACCAGAGGGTCCACGTTTTGGACTGAGTTGGCATTGGCCTGCAGCCCTCTTGGATTCATTCTTATGGTTTCTTTACCGCAAAATGTACATGTTTGCGTTTGTGTATGCGGTAGGACCCGTGATTTCGGCATTTGCCTTTGGTGACTGGTCAGTGGGGATTGTCTGGCAGATTGGAGCAGGCGTCAGTGCCAACTATCTCTATTATTGGCATGTCAAGGATAGTGTGGAGAAGGTACGGAAATCTCCCGAATTGGATGCTGAGGCCCAGCTGCGTACTTTGCATGATGATGGAGGCGTGCAACCGTATGTCTTATGGTTAGGCGCAGCCTTACATTTATTTAAAGTCGGATTAATCCTGGCTTTGATGGACCAAGGGTTACCTGTAGGCGAATTAGGTGAGCAACCGCTTCCAACTGACCGGCCGGCAGACACAAAGTTTTTTTAATGGTGTGATTCTCGAGGAGCACTTGTGTCTCAAGTGCTTGAAAATTAAGCAGACTGCTCAGCTTGCCAGGCTAACCACGATTTAAACCAATCGTAGTCACTTTGATAGGCCGTATGTGTGGCTTCCATCTTCGCGTTTTTTTCTTTAAGCATTGTATATGTACGTGGCCAGTTTTTGGTCCACCATGACTTAAGCTCTTCAGGGGAATAGGGGTGCCCCGTTCCTTGAACAATCTCCGCAGCCTTCACCACATCTGCAATGAGTCGCCAGGACCGCTCTTTTCCAATTCCAAGACTTCGACAATGCTCACGTAAGAGAAACACGACCCACAGCTCAGCACTATGCCGTTTGTTATGTTTAAAGGGCTGAGTTTGTCTGAGCGGAATGGGATCAAAATACTTGATAATGGATGTATAGTCTGGGCCACCGTAACTTCCGGTAATTTCGGCAATACCTTCTAACATTCGTGCCAGTTCAACTTCGACTATTGGGGGTGATGGAGAGGATTCCTGTGCCAAGGGGTTAGGAGTGGTGAGTAAATCAATCACTGGCTTGAGTTCACGAAGTCGGACCACTGCTGCTTTCAGAATTTGTTCTGATTCGATCCAATAATCCGGATCGCTTTTCGACGTTCGTTCCCGACCAGCAGGTGGCAGAACGGGAGGAATCCAGTGGCGCAACAGTACAAATAAGACGTAGTCAGGATCGCAGCCTTCTCGGTCAACATGCTCTAAGGCCCGATCAGATCCCAAGGCATTGGCAAAAAATATTTGGGCTTTGTCGTCGACGCCATGTCGCTGTGCTAAATTGGTCCACCAGTTCGCGAGTTGTTGCCAGGAAATTTGAGAGTCCATGAGAGAGACGTAATAAAAAATGAGATTTAGATTGTTCGGCATGGTACGTATTGGGTATAAGCAATGCAAGCAATTCTGGTATCTCATAATTCATCAAAAGGCTTTTTGCCTTTTTCTTCATGAGATACCTTTTCATGCTTGTGTGCCGAGCCTGCCTCGCCGAAATGGCTACGAAAGCTGAAGGCACCACAGAGCGTAGGTTTAAAGCACGAGGCACCGATTATTAAAGATCTCAAGGACACTTAAATCCCTTATGGATGGCAGGAGGTATAACAAATGGCCCAGTTGATATTAATTCGTCATGGCGAATCACAGTGGAATTTAGAAAATAAATTTACGGGATGGGTCGATGTTGAGTTGACACCCAAAGGTATTCAAGAGGCGAAAGATGCAGGGGGAAAGCTTCGGCCCTATCGTTTTGATTATGCTTTTACCTCAGGGTTGAAACGTGCTCAAGAAACCTTACGACTCATTCTTGAAGTCACTGGCCAGTCTGATCTTCCGATAGAACGGGATGTGGCGTTAAATGAGCGAATGTATGGAGATCTTCAGGGGTTGAATAAAGCGGAAACTGTGGAAAAGTTTGGTGAAGCCCAAGTCAAAATCTGGCGACGGAGTTATGACGTTCAACCGCCAGGCGGCGAAAGCTTGAAAGACACTGCAGAGCGTGTGCTCCCCTATTACGAACGTCGAATTCATCCTGAGGTGTTGGCTGGCAAAACTATTCTCATCGCCGCCCATGGGAATAGTCTACGTGCACTGGTTATGCAACTCGAGCAACTTTCAAAAGAAGAGATCCTCGAAGTGAATATCCCCACAGGCGCTCCGCTACTATACGATATTGATGAACAGGGGAAAGTCGTGAATCATCAATATTTGTAACACTCGAAGAATCGATTGCGATTTTGGTGCAATGTAAATGGAATAGCGATGGGTGAGGGATATTTCCGATATGACGGGAGTATGACTGGGCTAAAATACATCTGTTTGGCTCTTGTTGCCCCTCACCTTCAAAGGCTATGAATTGTTGATTTGTGATCATCCCCATCACATCGCTGTCTGCATGTGTACGCTGCCCTTCAACCTAACGATAATCTTTCATATAGACGTCAAAGTAATTTTGTAATTTTTCGACAGGATCTTTTCCTTTGTGTAGTTGGGCATTCATTTGTCCGAGCATTTCAAGAAGTGCAAATACGCCAATAGTCATATTTTCTTTATTTTCGACGGCTTTCTGAAGACCTGGGGCAAGGTAGAGTTCACAGAAATTCCCAACTGCCGCTCTAAAGTCTTCGTCTTCTGGATTAGTTAGCATCTCTTCTCCTTTTACAAATATTCCAATATTTTTTCAGACTGCCTCAAGGATGAATGCTTGTTGCCCAGGCTCAAGCTCTTCTTATTGCTTGCACTGATATTCGTCAAAGTTTTGTGAATCAGAAGAGGTGAGTATACATGTGACCTCATAGGCATGGCTTGTCTTTTTTTAGATGATGTCGTTACCTGACTGTCGAAGTCTTTTAACCTATTGCGGGGATCCAGACGATAGCTTGTTATCGAATAGAGATTTTCTGTGCAGGGTTACGACCCGAGAAAGATAGCAATAGGCGGTTGTTATTTTTAGCACTGACTGAATTGAGAGGCGGCGTGGGCTACCCATAAGGAGAAATGATGGATTGATTATGACTCAATAAATTATGTCTTGTGACAGGATGTACCGCAGGGATTGAGTATGCGATTGTTGAAGTCCTTGCTTCTGAAGGAGCACGAGTTGATGGTGGTGTTGTGAGGAGCGCGTTCTGATTGTCGCTGACAATCCATGGTTCGTCGGAAAGGAATGTCGAAGAGCCTGGATATCATTGAGCATAATAGTGAGGCGTGGAATCTGGAGTCATTTGATGGGAAGCGAGTGGTTTACTCCTGTCAATACAGAAATGCGTCCTTGGCGATTAAGCCAGACATTTTGTCGGTATGGCATGAGTGCTTTCGTATCTTGAAATCAGGTGGAGTTCTATTCTCAGGATGCATGAATCCTCATTTTTCTTTGTTTGATCAGGAAGAGGCGAAGTGAAGTGAAGTGAAGTTCTTTCCGTGAAATATAGATTACCTTACGCAGAGCCAGGCAGTCTCCAGGGAGACGCGAGACGCTAATGGCAAGAACGCGGGGATGCCGCTGAGTTTACTTATTCATGAGAATCACCAATTGGAGGACAGATTGCTGCGGAGTTGGGTTTGACGGGGCTCTATGAAAATTTCTGGTCTGACCAGGCAGTATGGCTGCATTAGTATGCTTCAAGGGCCATTGCACCTCGGGCTAAGAAGGTTTCGTCGTGAACAAGCGTATGTTTCAGACGTATCGAAACTGATTCAACCTGTATCTTTTTGTGCAACTTATCTCATGAACCATTTTTTCTAACAACTCGACAGATATGAATAAAGCGCGGAAAATCTTAGATTTTTTATCCAAGGACTTCGTTGGACTGAATATTGCTTATTCACCGGTTCAGATTGTATCTACAAGGAGTTGTCCGATGAAGTTGATGTGTTCTTGGTGTCTGAGTGAAGGTCGTGTGGCGTACTTGGGTGAAAGAGGGTCACTATCCGATACTCGTGTGAGCCACGTTATTTGCGAGGGCCACTTAGTCCAGTTGAGGGCGGAAGTTCAAATAGCGAATACAATGTATCCTCCTAGACAGGAAAACCAGCCATCACCTTCTCGAAAGTCTAAAGGCTTCGAGATATCCATGTCTCCCCTTCACTAGCCCGTCTTGTCAGCGATGATTGGCGGCATTTGATTGGCGTGTGTCATTAAGGCGATTTTTGACCATAGCCAGTCCAAAGTTACCAATGCGTGTGGAGCGCCGATAGTCAATCCAACCATACAGAAAAATACCTATGACTAGCAAAGATCCAGTAATGATTAACCCTAGTGAATTTTCTAACATGTGCGTACTCTATAAAAGTATGTTGTTGATAATGAATGGAAAATAGGAATACGTATATTGTGCGTACCTAGGTGTTTTATCGGTGTCGAGAGTGTATTCTTGAGGTTTTTTGAGGACTTTTGATTCTGTTGGAACCTGCTAGACTTATTAGTTCATTGGCCGCTATCTATTTTCCACTCCCTTCTTGCCCTTTTTACTTCATTGAATGATTGTTCTTGGATGTGGATAATTTGATAGAAAATAATACGTAAAAATATGGTGGATCTTTCAGTTTCCTGAGTAAGCTTTCACGGGAGAGTGAAAAGAGATAAGAACTTGCCCTGACATACGGGTGCTTTGGTAGGGTGGTTTTGCAACGCATGTGTAGAAGGGTATAATCCAAGAGCAAGGAACATGCAGTCAATATCTGATAATGACTGTATATCCTTAATGCGCGTAATGTTTTATTCCAACGTGTGTCGTTCTGAAATTTTTGATTCTATGGGGTATGTTCTATATGAAGTGAGTGTTCACGGGAAGTACAGGTTATGTATGAGGTATTTCTAGATTTGTGATGGATGAAGGGGAGATAGTGAGGAAAATGGGTACTTGGTTTACTGAGAGATATTTTGTGAAACAGATTGGTCTTGTTACCATTTTCTTCCTGATGTTTGGAAATGGGATAAGTTTAGCTGTCGCATCTGGTCTATCCGCACCGTCCCCTTCAATGGCCACCGATGTCATTATTATTGTCAAAACTCGAGAATTTCAGCCAAATATGATCGCTCTCCAACGTGGAGAGAAAATTCGATTTATCTTGCGAAATAAAGATGCAGAACTTCATGCGTTTGTTCCGATAGGGCTTTTCATTGATACCACGCATAATGTCAGTGGCAATGGTGCACCACAATTTGCCAAAGAAGGGCTGATCCGTGTGCTTCTGCCTTCAACCGGCCAAACTGAAATTATGTTCACTCCTGAAAAAATAGGCAAATTCCCATTTTTCTGTGACCTACCCGGGCATGTCATGCGAGGGACTATAGTAGTGCAGGAATAACTGGAGGTGTGGTAGAGTCCAAGGTTTCAAGTTATTTACTGATTAATTTTTCATGAACGTTTTTTAACGAAAGTACAAAATCATCTAGTTACCTGCGAGAATTAGGCCGTACGAGGATCTGCAAGGGCACGTATTCTTCCTCGTGCTTTTTATAGTTGGTAACTGAATAATTCATTTATAAAGGTCCCCAATCTAGCGGAACCATTTTCACTGCCATTGCCCAGTTATTCATGACAAAAGTGTCAGGAAATTCGAGGGGCGGCTGTATATTGGAAGGAGTAGAGGGAGATGAGCGAATTCTTGAATCAAAAGCGACCGAAGCATTTCAATCTGTTAAATAAATCAGTGAGACACATATCCAACCGGTATCTTCAATCGATGGCCTGGGTTGCGGTGTTTGGGTTGGTCGGGATTGGGCACCTGGGCGTGGCATCGGTTGTATCGGCAGCCAATGAGGCGGCGTTATTTGCCACTGTCAATGAATATGCCGCTGCTGTGAATCAAGGTGATGCGGTTGTTTCGGGGCAACGTGACTTTGTGTGTTTATATAAGATGAAGCAAGAGCATAAGATTGTGGACGGGAAATTCCCTGCTGAAACTGATCCCGTCTATGAATGGTGCGCTCAACGTCGTATGGACGCACACAAGCAAGCGATTCAGCAGCTAGATCGGGCGTTAGATTCCGTCTGGCCTGGAAAGGGACAACTCGTAGATTTTGCTGACTTTCAACGATTTTATATTGCAGAGACAGGAAGCCGACAATTAACTCCTTCCTTTTTTGTCATGCCTCAGATCGCAGTTCTACAGCCAGAGACACCATATTTGATGGAGAAATTGAGTACCGGCCCTATCCCTCATGCATCCTTTAAATTGCAAGATTCTGATCCAATTGTTGCGGCCCCAACCAGTGCCGTCACGGTTCGGATTAGTTATCCCAATCCGATGACCGCTCCTGTCTCGAATGCCTCGGGTTCTAAGGATTGGGCTGTTCCCTATAAAAAACCACAAGGTATTGTGAAGGCAGTCAAAGTGAAATGGGTGGTGTTGTCTGACCTCAAGCAATTGGGTTTCCCCGTGGATCAGGCCATCCTTGATATTCCGCTCGAAGGGTTACATGGCACAACCATCCCATTTGTTATTGAAGCTGGGGGATTTGTTGGGCATTCAACAGAATGGTGGGGGCCAGAAGATGCGCCAGAGGCGTTGTCAGCAGGGCTCGAGCGAGCCAAGACAGCCGCTGAGCCTCAAGAATCGCTCATGTTGCTCAACCGTATATTGTTGATCAACCCTCGTTATCAAGAAGCCTTGCAGGTGTTTGCCAGTCGCTTATACAACGGATTATTGACCTATGGTCAACGAAGTCATGGTGTGAAATTGGACCAAGATCCCTTGGCTAAACGGTTTAATGAACTCTATTGGACCGTGCAATCTCAAACTGATCGGATGGATTTGGCTCTGAATATGTCAATGGGCGGCAAGTCAGAGCCTCAAGCCGCTGATTATTTGTACCGGATGATTCCCGTGATGGAAGTGCTCTCTTCTATGCAAACGGGAGATTTTGAAAACCGGCGACGTTTGGGTGTCGCCTATCGATGGACTAATGACCAACTCGCAGCCATTTCGTCTCCCCAAGAATTACTCACAGAGGTTCCAGCTGATCAAAACGAATTACGAGCAAAGATCTTGTTAGAGTTAGCCTGGTCTCGTATTGGTAAAGTTGCGTGGAATCGGCATTTGGATGATCCTGATTTACTCAAGGGATATGAAGAAGCCAAGATGGCGCTTAGTCTGACAGAAAACCATCTTGTGAAATTTGATGCCACGTATGCGATGGCCTATAGCCTAGCCTTTCGTGTTCCACAAGATAAAAAGTTGATGATCGACCTTCTGACGCAGGCGCGTAGTTGGTTTGAACAAATACCTGGTGCCACACCTGAGGCCTGGGCCTATATGCTTCAAAATAATACCTTACAAGGGTTTGTGAGTACCGACCCTTCATTCCAATCATTAATTGCTGCTAGGTAAGGTTTTTATTCAACACGTTTCAGGAATAGGACACATCAAGCAATGGCCTTCTCCAGTTAGGGGAAGGCCATTTTTTGTTTGAGTGGCTCGTGATAGAGTAGGGCTTGTTGAGTCCTAAGTATCATCATGGAGAGAGCGACAGATGGAATTGGATTTCAGGAATAACCCCGGCATTCTTAGCAATATGGTCGATGTCATGGCCGATGGAGTTTTTACCGTAGATGCTAACGGTCAAATAGTGGCCTGGAGTGCAGGAGCTGCACGGATTACTGGCTATTCGAGTCTGGATGTCGTTGGGAAGACGTGTCATGTACTTGAAGGCCAGAACTGTAAAGGGTTCAGCAAGCTGACAGAGTTTATGGAAAACCCTAGCCCCTATCCTTGGGGTATCTGTAATCAAGAGTGCAAAGTCTTAGGGAAAGACGGTCGCGAACTCTATCTCTATGGGAATGTCTCTGTGCTGCGCAATGAACAAGGGATCGTGATGGGAGCCGTCGGGACATTTACGGATTTGACGGCGTTTATTTTAAGTAATGAAAAAATTGCGGTATTGGAAGAACAGACGAAATCACGTGAAGCTTTTCAGCAGATCGTTGGAAA
The DNA here is from genome assembly GCA_029261355.1 of Nitrospirales bacterium. Classification (GTDB taxonomy): domain Bacteria; phylum Nitrospirota; class Nitrospiria; order Nitrospirales; family UBA8639; genus JAGQKC01. Next base: position 70,691 of record JAJDBM010000050.1, read on the forward strand.
AGGCCAAGTCATGCAGGAAGTCTTTCGCCGGCTTCGTCTTGCTGCACAAAGTGATGTTTCGGTGCTAGTTACAGGAGAATCTGGAACAGGAAAAGAGTTAGCTGCACGAGCTATTCATGCGCTGAGTAGTCGAAAGGACCAGCCATTTTTTGCCATTAATTGTTCAGCCATTCCAGAGACTCTGTTGGAAAGTGAACTCTTTGGGCATGTGAAAGGTGCGTTTACTGGAGCCATTCGTGATAAGGCTGGCGTGTTTCAAGCAGCAGATGGGGGAACGCTATTTTTAGATGAAATTGGTGATACGAGCCCTCTGTTGCAACTGAAACTCCTTAGGGTTTTGCAAGAAGGAGAAATTCGTCGAGTTGGGGATGAGCGGGCCACCAAAGTCAACGTGAGGCTCATTACTGCCACCAATAAGAAGTTGAAGCAGATCTTAGCTACTGGCGAAATGCGTGAAGATTTTTATTATCGTATTCGCGTGTTTGAAATTACTATGCCACCGTTACGAGAACGACGAGAGGATATTCCATTATTAGTCAATCATTTTATCAGTGACTACTCAAAAATCTATCAGCATCCCGTTGCTGGTATGGCGCAAGATGCCATGCAACACCTGGTCAAATATTCCTGGCCTGGAAACGTGCGGGAGTTACGAAATGCCATTGAACATGCCTTTGTCACGGTTGAAGGAGATTGTTTGACTCTCCTTGATCTGCCTTCAGAAATTCGATCACTTGAAAGCAATTCTCCGAATACGATAAGACATTCTCCAATCTCTTCAGAGGATGAGCAAGAACGAGATAAGATTCTTGCCGCTCTCCGCCAGACCAAAGGTCGCAAGCTTGAGGCAGCCAAATTACTAGGGATAAGCCGTGTAACACTTTGGAAAAAGCTGCAAAAGTTTGCCATCCAACCTTCCTCTGTTTTGACCTCATAACAGTAAGGCGTTAAGTTAACCGTTAACGTTTATAGGTTAACATACCCATGCCTGTCTAGATACTTACATATTAAGTTGTTGTTTTTATGTACTTTATTTAGGATTTCATTCTTGAGCTATTTTGGCCGCTACATTGCATTAACTTAAAAGTAAGGCGAGAATGACTTCTGTGCTAACAGCCGGAAGTTGTGATGAACATTTTGGAAGTGTGACCTTGAAGTTGTCTCATCCGATTGTTGGTGAGTAAACAAAGACAGGATTCGATTGAGAGGTTTGAAGTTTGAGAAAGCAATGAGTCGGGGTTTTTTAAGTTCTCCTGAGGGAGTCGGGGCATTGAACACCAACTGATGAAGGAACATACGATGGAAACAATACTGGAAAAACAAGAGATCACAACCCCAGGAGAACCCCGAGGTCAGTTACTAGATGATGATCAACGAGGCAGAGCGCAAGTGATTGTCGATGTTCGGACTCCAGGTGAATTTGAAGAAGTTCATATTCCCGGGTCGAGAAATATTCCCTTGACTGATATCGAAAGGTACTTATCTGAATTAGGAGAGATCGCCAAGGATTGTGAGGTGACTTTAGTTTGTCGTACCCAGAATCGCGTCAAGCTTGCCTATGATCAATTAGTGACGCATGGTATTAGCAATTGTCGAATTTTAGAAGGTGGAGTGAATCAGTGGGTTGCCGAAGGTAAACCTATCGTCCGAGGTCGAAAGGGTATTTCACTTGAAGGCCAAGTACGAATGGCTGCAGGGACATTCATTGTTGTCGGGATTCTATTAGGTGTGCTTCTCAGTCCTTGGCTGTTGGTCATTCCCTCTGCCGTAGGAGTGGGTTTAATCCATGCAGGTTGGACGGATTCCTGTCTGATGGGCATGGTGCTAGGCAAGCTACCCTTTAATCGAATGAAGTGAACATAACAGACAGACTGATGCATGGTGTATCAGTGGTAAGACTCCTTATACGAGGAGAGAAAAGAGAGGTGCATAATGAAATGCGCAAGATGTGAAGGATTAATGATATTTGATCGAATATATGGGCCGGATGAAGCGATTTTCGATCTTCCAATATGGCGGTGTGTGAACTGTGGTTCGACCGTTGATCCATTAATTTTGGAAAAACGACTGTCGGAATCACAGCAATGCTCGCCGGTAAAGGAAAATGTTGCTTAAGTTCGCTTGGATTCAATAAATGACTATAATCAGGTGAGAATTTCTGAGCCGGAGGAATTTCCATTTAATCATACTAAGGAGGTTGCAATGCGTCGTTCCATTCGTTCATTTATGTATGTGTGTGCACTGAGCTTTTTTGTCATGGGTTGTATGACGACTCCTGCCATGAGTGGGGGAAATGGGCCAACTGATGGATATGATATTCATGTTCAAGCCCCACATATGATGGCAGACGGAACCGTGGGAGGTCCGTATCATCATTACTGTAAAGGCATCTCTGATGAAGTGTTGCAATGCCAGCTTTATGAATCAACAGAGCCCAATGCCAAACTAGTGGCCATTGAATACTTCGTTGCAAAAGATCTTGCCAGAAAAAATGTGCCGCTGGTGCAATGGAATCGAGCGTTCCATGATCACCAAGTTGAGATCGACACTGGACGCGTCCAAATTCTTGATATTGAGGATCCAGGCAAAGTGAAAGCCCTGGCAGAAGCTGCCGGAAAAACTGATGGTGTCATTATCCACCTCTGGGGCAAGGATCAAGTGATTCCAGATGGAACTGTCTCGATCCCCACTTCCCTTGGCCACGTTTACAGAACAAAATAACCTGCCTGTAGAGGGAGAGCATGTTTTGCTCTCCCTCTATATCTTCCAAAACAAATCATCGAGATGAAGGAGCGTGGAAATGCCTTGGAAAATAGGAACGCTATGGGTGTGTTGTTTGGTGCTTCAGGCTCTTGGTCCTTTTTCGAGTAAAGCAGCTGATTCAGAAGTGTTGAAACCGAGAGTTCCTCAGGATCAAATTGTCGAAGCGCAATCGTGGAAAAATCCTTTTTCTTCAACGCAGGAAAATATTGAGAAAGGGAAACAGATTTTTCATGGGAAAGCCTTTTGTGTGACCTGTCATGGGCGTGACGGCAAAGGTCTCGGCAATATTCCTGGATTGGTGGGCAGATTACCACGGAATTTTACAGATAAGGATTGGCAGGCAGTTCGTACAGATGGTGAACTATTGTGGATTTTAAAGAATGGTAGTCCAGGAACAGCGATGGCTTCCTTTATTCCATTAGTGCTTACTGAAGAAGAAGCTTGGCATGTTCTCTTGTATGTCCGGTCTTTTGGCCAACCATAATTTCTTAAGTCTAGGTTGATGGTGGACATGATTATCTAGCGTTTGCCTTCAAGTTGGGTTTTTGTGATTTTTCATACCCCAGTTTTGAGTTGTCCGTTAGGTGTGGCCGTCAGGATGTGATGAACTACACGTGTAGATGAAATATATGACCAAGGGGCTCGCATGTCTCTCTCACTGTCTTCTCTCTGTGGAGATGAAAAATTTGATTCTGTAACGAGATGGGCGGTTGGCAACGCATGAAAAGTTTACATGGCAATCCCGTTGGTGCTTTTCCAGATCATCTGTAGTTTTATTAGTGGAGTTTTACGAGTTGGAAATGATTCACTGTTGGATGACGCTAACGGAAAGGAAGGCATCTATCTGGGGATATCATTTTTGAAAGAACTGTTTTCTCTTGAGTCGTCATTCGATTAACAGATGTAAATGGTTCGTAAGAATCTTTATTTCCTCAGAATCAAATAGTACTGGCTTTGAGGAAAGGCACAACTCTGTTTATGTTGTGTTCTCTGATGTGACTTTTCCCATTTTTCTGACAGGTCAAGAGACGAAGTGTCGATTTTGATTTTTTTCCACTGGCATTCGACTCCCATCAATCTCGTGAGACTCACACATTTTTCTTGTATTTATCGTAGCAAATGTTGTCTGTTGGCCTCCTTTCGAATATCTTGCTTTTCTGCTTACTGTAGAGCCCCCCCCACAGCCTGTTAAGCGCATCGGTTTTTCGATTCCCTTCACGTTAACTCGTTAAGTTACATGTTAGCGTTTTAAGTTAACGAACCTATCGTAATAGGCCGTACATTAGTAAACATATACTGTGTAAGTTATTGGAAAAATGATATTTTTCCATTAACGCTTGAATGTAATTTTTCGGCATTCTCTTTGCTATAGATGATTGTATGGTCTGTTTCAATACATTCATCTAATCAAATTATGGAGGTACATGATGTCGACTGAACAAGGGCATTCAATGACAGGGGGTATGTTCGGGGGTGGTCACTCCGAGGGGTTAGTGTTGGTGGTTGATGATGAAGCTGATGTGAGGAAAGTAGCTCGCATGACGTTGGAAAAAGCAGGGTACACCGTTGTTGAAGCAGAAGATGGAGAGCAAGCTATCGAGCGAATAAGGAGTGGGGAGAACCCTTTACTTCTGGGTGTGATTGTTACTGATATCAACATGCCAAAGGTGAACGGTCTGGAGGCGATTCAATTTTTTCAAAAACAATTTCCCAGTGTCTCGTTGATTGTCATGACCGGTTATCCCAACCTGCAGTCGGCGACTGAACTTATGAAGCAAGGGCTCGTTGATTATTTGGTAAAACCAGTTGAAAAAGAGAAACTCTTAGCCTCTGTAAAAAAAGCCATGGAACAACGAGAAGCGACTCGGTCTTCATAAGTGGTTGGTACTATGGGTCCTTTGGTGGATCAAGGTTGCTTCATCAAGGGGCTCATGTCGTGCCCTCAAAAGTGTGTTGAGCTAATCGACCAAAAATGTAGTAAAGGAGTATTGCCTTGATCGCAGAGCAAAGACTAAACACGTTGATTTTGAATGCAGCCGGAGAAGGAGTTTTGGGTCTCGACTTGGAAGGACGGCATACGTTTGTCAATCCTGCTGCGACAAAGATGCTTGGATTTACTATTGATGAACTGCTGGGCCAGCCGAGTCATGCGTTGTGGCATCACACGCATGCTAATGGATCACCCTATCCTGCAACAGACTGTCCCATTTATGGAGCCTATAAAGAGGGTCAGGTGTATCATGGTGAAACTGAGGTGTTCTGGCGAAAGGATGGTACGGCCTTTCCAGTTCAATACACGAGTACACCCATCAATGATGAGCTCGGGGAACTTGCTGGGGCGGTGGTGACATTCCGTGATATTTCTGAGCGTCGTGAGGCTGAGCGAACCATTGCTGAACTGCGACGACAAAATGAGTATATTTTAAACTCTGCAGGCGAAGGTATTTTTGGATTAGATTTAGAGGGACGGCATACGTTTGTCAATCCTGCTGCCGCGACGATGCTCGGGTATGAGGTTGGTGAATTGCTTGGAGAGTCAAGCCATACCTTATGGCACCATACTAAGGAAGATGGCAGTCATTTCCCTCAAGAAGAATGTCCGATCTATGGAGCATACAATGATGGATTCGTCCATAGAGGGACAGATGAGCTGTTTTGGCGAAAGGACGGGAGCAGTTTTTCTGCACACTATTGCAGTACGCCATTGCGGAATGAACAAGGAATATTGATGGGTGCGGTGGTGACGTTCCAGGATATCACCGAACAGAGGCGAGTTGCAGCTCAGCTACTAGAAGCAGCCAAATTAGCCGAGGTATCTCGAGTCTTAGGCAATGTTGGGCATGACATAAAGAATATGCTTATGCCAGTATTAACAGGGACAAGCCTTCTTGAGGATGAACTAGCGGAAGTATTTGCTTTCGTGCTGAAGGAGGATGCCAAGACATGGACTCAGAGCAAGACGACTTGCACTGAATTGACAGAAATGATCACGAATAATGCTCGACGTATTCAGGATCGCGTGCGTGAGATTGCTGATGCTGTCAAGGGAGTCACCAGCGAAGCAATCTTTTCCCCATGTACATTGCACGACGTCGTCAAAGGCGTATTCAAATCACTTCAGATCTCTGCCAAAGAAAAGGGTGTAGTTTTGTACGCGAAAGGATTGGAAACACTCCCGATCATTCAAGCTGATGAGCGTCGACTATTTGCGGCACTGTATAACTTGACGGGTAATGCGATTCCAGAAATTCAACCGGGAGGATCGGTGACGATTAGTGGGCAGGCCAATTCGGACAAAGGGGTACTGAAATTAGTCGTCGCAGATACCGGAAAGGGCATGTCTGCTGATATTCGTGAACGACTATTTACATCTAACGCGATCAGTACCAAAGTCGGAGGCACAGGACTCGGAACAAAAATTGTGAAAGATGTTATTGATGCCCATCAAGGGCAGATCACAGTAGAAAGTGAAGAAGGAAAAGGAACGACCTTTCATCTTACGCTTCCTCTTATCCAGACAACGTAATCTTGATCCGGAAAAACTAGGGGTTGAAAATGCTTGCCATACGGTTAGTAAGTAAATAACTTGATCTGTTTCTTGTTTTCCAGCAATCAATTCCGAAAGCCTCATATCGAAAGGTATGGGGCTTTGTCATGTTGTTAGAAGAAGTTGAGAAAAAGAGTACGAGATCTTTGTATTTTGCATGATAGTGAGGAGAAGCGTAGAGTACTGGGTTCTTATAAAGAAGGGCAAAGTATCTTCTAGGTTTGCAAGCTATGAAATTAAACGTATCATTGTCTAAAGTCTCTCTGGTGTGCGGGGTTATTTTGATTCTTCTCGGAGGGTTTGTTGTATTCGCATGGCTGACAAATCATATTGCCTGGATTCGAATTCGACCAACCCTTGTGCCCATGTCAATTCCGGTTGCCATCGGATTTTTGCTCAATGGCCTCGGTCTTATTTGTCTGAATACGTTTCGCTTTCAAGCAACGTACGTGCTGGGTTTTCTTATTCTAATACTTTCTGGTATCGGATTTACTGAATCCTTTTTATCTATTAATAACTTCAATAGTACATGGACGTTCAGTCCCATTTCTCCCTTCCGGCCTATGGCTCCCGTGACTGCATTGGGTTTTTCGTTATCCGGACTAGCTTTCCTAGCTGTCACTCGAAATCGAGGTGGTATAGGAAGTACGATGATTCCTGGAATAGTGGGTACCATGGTTTTTGTTCTTGCAGCTATAGCACTTTATGTTCATTTGCTTGATCTGAGTGTCATGGATGGGTGGGGACGGATTATCAGGATGGCTGTGCATTCCCCTGGTGGTTTTGTGATTATTGCGGTAGGCTTCGTTGTCTTCGCATGGCAGAACGAACAAGTCAAGATACTGGGATCACCCGAATGGCTGCCTGTCTTGGTGTGTGTGGGCGTCGCAATTTTGACGTTTGGCCTTTGGATTCATCTCGATTCATCGGGACAGTCTATTGCCCCAACTGCTGTCCTCATCTTTGGTTTAACGATGGCGACCCTTTTGTCATTAGCGGTACACTTTATGCAGCGAGAGCGTCGTTTGCACGACAAGATACGTGATTCCCATCTTGGGTTAGAACAAGAAATCATTGAGAGGAAACGTGTAGAGGAGGAATTACGGGCATCGCAATATGCATTGCGCAACTTGAGCCATAGACTTCAAAGTATACGAGAAGACGAAAAAAAGAAAATTGCTCGAGAAGTACATGATGAATTGGGACAAGTGTTGACCGTGCTGAAGATGGATTTGTCCTGTTTAGAGGAACAACTCATACAGGACCCTAAGCTGTTCCATGACAAAATGAAAGGTATGACGGCTCTTGTTGATCAAACGGTTGGGACGGTTCAAAAGATTTGTCTTGAGCTTCGTCCAAAGATATTAGAGGTTTTTGGACTTTGTGAAGCAATTGACTGGCAGACAAAGGAATTACAACGTCACAGTGGGATTCAATGTCATCTCACGATGGATACAGAAAATATCGTAGTCAACTCGGAAAATTCACTCACCTGTTTTCGTGTGCTACAGGAAGCCTTGACTAATGTGGTACGACATGCCGATGCCACCGAGGTTTGGATCTCCCTAGTGCAAAGCAATGGGTCTGTCGAACTTAACATTAAGGATAATGGCAAGGGAATTTCTGAGCAACAGCTTGCCAATCCACAATCGCTCGGCCTGCTTGGTATTCGAGAGAGGGTCCTTCATGCTGGAGGGGTAGTAACAATTACGGGAATTGATGGTACGCAATTAGCCATAAGTATTCCCGATTCATAAAGGGTTACTGTGTGTGAAGTGCTGATATTATTATGATAGAGAAGTTCGAATTGTGGCTATTCATACGAGATCTACTAAAAAAGCAGACGAACAGAAGGAGGAGGTAGGATGTCATTTATTACCATGATATGTGCTCCAAAATTTATTCGTTTTAGTATTGTAAGTGTGTTGTGTGTTGGACTCATTGGAGGTGCCTTTTTTGCGGCTCATGCTGCAGAGCAGAAATCTCTTTATGAGCGATTGGGAGGCTATGAAGTGATTTCGGATATCATTGATGGGTTTTTAGCGAAGATGTGGATTGATCCTCAAGTGGGTCGATACTTTGTTGGCATGGGAACTGACACACGAGAACGGTTACGACAGAAAAATAAGTTGTTCATGTGTAAGAATACTGGCGGTCCTTGTAAGATTATTAATCGCGATATGAAAATTTCACATGCAGGGCTTGATATTACGGAGAGTGACTGGCATGTGGCGGTTAATCATTTGATTGCTACTCTCAAAACACTTAAGGTTCCGGTTCGTGAGCGACAAGAACTATTAGGGTTAATCGGAGGTCTCAAGGGATATATCGTAGAGCATTCCAGTTCATAGGTATTTCCCATTTAGGCCTAGACGCGCACCAATAGTGAGCTTGTGATCATTCTTTTATGAAGAACGTAGGCAAACAGAAAGATACGAGGATTCGGGTGTTGATTGCTGATGACCATGCCGTTGTCCGTCAGGGGCTTAAACAGATCATTTCAAACACTTCTGATATGGTGGTCGTCGAGGAAGCAGGAACGGGTATCGAAGTATTGGAAAAACTAAAGACTTGCGCTATGGATGTTTTAGTCATGGATATAGAAATGCCCGATAAGACAGGATGGGACGTACTGCAAGATGTAAAGCAAATGTTTCCCCATCTTCCAGTTCTCATCCTGAGTATTTACTCTGAAGAACAATTTGGTATTCGATTTATCAATGCTGGGGCTTCGGGCTATTTATCGAAGACGAGTGCTCCAGATCAACTTGTTGAGGGCATACGGCGGTTGGCAGCTGGAGGAAAATTTGTGAGCCCTAATTTGACGGAACAATTAATTTTCAATATGGGTAAACCCCAAGGGAGGCCTGTACATGAGGCACTTTCAAATCGCGAGTTTCAAATATTTTCAATGATTGTTTCTGGAAAAGCACTCAAAGACATAGCTGAGATTCTCTCGATTAGTACAACAACAGTGAGCACTCATCGTGGACGGATCCTCGAAAAATTAAATATGAAAACCAATTCGGAATTAATCCGATACGCCACAAGGGAAGGGATCTGTAAGTAGTCTTCTATCGTCAACGAAACATCTTGTCTTCTCGATTATTCTTTCCCCCATTCTTTCCCTTAATTTCTTTCCTTTTTTGTCCTTCGTCTTTTTCTCGTTGTAGCCAAAGTACGACTATATCAATGGCTAATCAACGACTAATAAATTCATAGAAACGCTGCTTGTTAATATTCTGACTTCGCCTACACTTCAACCTGGAAGGGTCAGGATGCTCAATGGAGGGTTGATCTGCATTCCCAAAACACAGGATAAAAGGAGGAATACTCTGTAGGGAAAATAGAGAGCGGTCAATATTTTCTTCGTTAGAACCTCTGAGCAAATGGCTGCCTAGTCAAGTCTTAAAGTTCCGATTACCTGTTCCAGGATGGACACTTCACACTTAGGAGGTAGGCAATGACCAGAAATCTTAATGAGGTTTTATTATGCCCTAAACGGTTGTCGTGGAAGACGCCGTCATTCGGAATCGTACTGGCCTTTGGAGCCATTATCTTATGCACTAATCCACTTCTTGCTGCCGACCCGCCTCAACGACCTATCGAATTTAATGAGATCGAGGGCTTTGCAAAAGACAAACTATTAGCGTTGACGTATCCCATTAATTATATGTGTGTCCATGATGCATTCGATGATCTTGATCATGATGGGGTGGTTGCGGCTAATGATTCAGAAGAACATCAAGAGGAATATTGTGCTGCAGGCATCGAGTCGTTACTTGATCCTGCAGGAAATCCTAGCTCGCAAACCAAAATTCTTCATGCGCTGGTTCCGTTCTTCGATGCAGATTTTGATGGCGAAGCATCTCCTCCTGCATTGCAGGCTGATTTGCAGGCGCTGTTTGGGTTTGTTCCAGATGGATTTGACCCAACGCCTGGCGTCCCCGTTCACTGTCCACATCCTGGGCCGCCGACATCTCAGCATACAGGCACTTATGGTGCGTGTGCGATGCATCCCATGAGATTGGATCTCGGTCCATTGTTGAATCAACTAGGGTTAGTGCCACCAGACACGCTTGTTTTGACGCCACTCGTCAATCACATGCACCTACTCAAAAATCCAAATGAAGGTGCACAGTGGTGGAAAATCATTGTGAATTTAGTGACGGATCAAAGTGTATGGCCGGACATGGACGGTACAACCGGCATCACTTCTGTCTCAAAATTGGAAGATGCCCAGGCCCTTGGACAATCTTCGGGAGACATTTCTACGAATATGTACTTCTATCTTGATGCCAAGGCGCAGGCAGTAGGTGAATGAATATAGGGTGATTTAATAACTCCTAAGCCTCGGGATAACTTGAGAGCCCTCTCTTGCGTCAAAGAACGAGAGAGGGCTTTCTTGTCAGGGAATTAGGAGGCAAAAGACGATGGGGTAGGAAAATTTGAGGAATTTTCATATACATGTATGACCATAATCGAACAGAGGTGAATAATGAATTTGTTTAACAAATTTGGTTCAACAAACCTGATTGGTATGATATGCGTATTAATGGTGTGGATCTCCGTTAGTCCTCGTGCTATTGCACAGCTAGCCGATGAAACACAAACGACGCCGAATGTGCCTGGTGGTGCGATTGCAAAATCGCTTTCGGCCCAAGTTGGCACCGGGCAAGGAAATACATTTACATCGGGATCATCCATATATCTCATCAAACGTGATCCAGCTCGATCCATTCGTCGAGGGCGTCAGCTCTTCCAACGAAAATTTACGCTTGATCAGGGGGCAGGACCTCGTGTGAATAGCAGTTCAACAGGCGATATTCACAACGATCCCAAACTTGGGGCCGGTTTATCTGATAGTTGTGCTGGCTGTCATGGACGCCCTCGTGGGTCGGCAGGGTCTGGTGGTGACGTCGTGACGAGACCCGACAGTCGAGATGCACCACATCTTTTCGGCTTGGGCCTTATAGAGCAGTTGGCTGACGAAATCACGCAAGACCTTCGTTCTATTCGTGCGAATGCGTTGGGCCAAGCCAGTAATAGTGGAAACCCCGTTGAGCTAGTTCTCGTCAGTAAAGGTATTGAGTTCGGGAAAATTATCGGACTTCCCGATGGCACTACTGATGCTTCTCTTGTTGAGGGATTAGACTCCGATCTTCGCCTCCGCCCTTTCTTTCACCATGGAGGAACAATATCCATACGCGAATTTATTGTTGGTGCATTTAAGGCAGAAATGGGACTTGAAGCTCCAGATCCGATCCTTTGTGCTGCAACAGATCCAATTACTCCGCTATCGACAGTTAGCCCTTCTGGTATGGTTTTTGACCCGTCAGTCGATACTATTGAGCGTCCATCGGTATGTGATACGAGTGATGATGGTGATTTAGATGGGGTTACTAACGAGGTTGATGCCGCAATTGTTGATCACTTGGAGTTTTATCTGTTGAATTATTTTAAGCCTGGTCGATACGAACTGAGCAACGATACAACAAAAGGGCTTGACGAGATGGTTAAGGTCGGATGTACCGATTGCCACATCCAGAATCTTACCATTGACCATGATCGACGGGTTGCTGATGTCGAAACCCAATTCGACGATCAGAAGGGAATTTTTAATCAGCTTTTCGCTACGGCCTCGATGCTCTTCCATGAGGTAATTGATGCTGACCCGTTCCCGCAGTTGCTTCCTAATGGTGGCAGTTTTGTTGTAGAGAATATATTCACTGATTTCAAACGTCATGACCTTGGGCCTAATTTTCATGAGCGACAATATGACGGGTCACTTCAAGCCGCGTTCGTCACAGAACCGCTTTGGGGAGTGGGTTCGACTGCCCCATACGGACACGATGGCAGGAGTATTAATCTCAAAGAGGTCATTTTAAGACATGGTGGAGAGGCTTTGGCCTCTCGTGATGCATTCGCGGTATTGAGTAAAAATAAGCAGCGAGAGATTGTTGAATTCTTGGAAAGTCTTATCCTTTTTCCACCTGATGATACCGCATCCAATCTGAATCCTGGTGTGCCAGGGGGCAATCCGCAAACTGAACATGGGAGTATTGATTTAAGTACTCTGTTTCAGATTTCCGCTGAAGGTCCTGAATAATTAAGTGTAGTCCTGCCTTGTCAAAATGGACTATATGGGATTTTAACCTTGTATTCCTCGGTATGAACAGGCTAGTTATTCTTGTGCGTAGGAGAGTGGATGCCGGGATAATGAGGGGAACTTGGATTTGTCAGCAATGACTGCAACTGCCTCTCCAGGTGCGATTTATGAGCTTGGAAGGGACTGCTGCCGTTTTTTTGGTTAGTCTATCAACAGCATGTCGTAGAAACTCTACATTAAAATCATACTAATGCGATGCTAGATTTCCAAGTTTTAAGGATTTTTCCAGTTTGGCGACGAGATTACAGTATGTTTATGATTGAAGTTCCTTAAAGGCATATAGTTTCTGGACATCTAATATCAACCTATTCACCCAAGGAATTTAAAGGAGGAAGACATGAAGGCAGACTTGAAAGCAATAGCGTTGTCAATAGGAATATTCGGGGCTTTGGCCTGTACTGGAGGAACCCCGCCGGTAGCAGTTGCTGATACTTCCCAAGTTGATATGCAGGAGCAGTTCGGTCCTGTATTAAAATTAGATGAAAAAGCTCGGAAAGAAATCAACGCGATTGCCAATATTATTGGACCTGGTTCAAAAATGGTCTCTATTGATGCGACGAAAGCCAGTGGAGAAATGTGTATGTTAGAGACGGTGACCAAACATAATATGATTCATTTTTCTCAAACCCCAGAAAAAACAAAAGAAGATGTGGTGTATTACCTGAATCCTGCCACCTTTATTGCCAATGGCCTGGATGTCTCCAAACTCCCACGACATCCCGCGGAATTGGGAAAAATGAAGCCTCTTGAATGGTACTACTATGACGGAACCTATGTAGAACCTCACCAAGGGTCACAACTCAACAAGGAATTCGTGATTATGACGGTTGATGTGAAGTAGTCAAACTGTATTTAGCTATGACTCGTAATGTAATGATCCTTCCAATTAGTTGAAAAGGCATGGGGTGTATCGGGTAACGATAACTTTGTTCTCCATACACCCTATCCTTTCATTCAGAACCGAATTTCTACCAGTCGAAAGAACACAGTCATTGAGGGCTAGGGGTTATGACGATTCGAGTCCTGGTATCTATCGTCTCGTTTTTTTTGAGTTGTGGTATTTTGGCTTCTGCCGCAGCTATGGCCCCAACACTCTTAGTTGAGCCAGATGAAGACACCCGTATTGATGAAGTGTATGATCGCGAGTCAGGTCTGTTGTTATTCTTCTATTCGATAAAGGGTGATGGAGAAATTGATTATGTGTCTGGGCGTTCCGTGGTACAGCATATTCGTAGTCAGTACGGGAACCCAGTATATTACTACCGCGAGCATCCACTGTTATATTGGTGGAATCACATGATGTGGACTGATCCAGGTTTGGATGGAGTGAATGGCAATGAGCGTCTCTACGAAGAGGACATTGAATTTGATCCTAGCAGATATAAGCCATGTGTATTTAACGGACAGGCCTGTTAATAGGTATCAATAGGAACATGAGGATGAAGAGCCAAGTGTAGAATCATTATTTCTGGTTCCTTCGTCCATTCTAAGACATCCCGTTTCTTTTTAGAGTAAATATACCTTCACAAAAAAAGTGAGATGTTGTTGTTCTGAAATTCAATAAAAAAGGGGAACATTATGTTCAAAAGAAAGTTAATTGTAGGAGTGATCACGCTTGTATTCTTGTTCACGCTGACTTCATTGTTAGCTACAGCGCCCAGGTTTGCCGAGGCTATGGAAGCGGAACAAGAAAAATCCTTGTATGAACGTTTGGGAGGATATGATGCAATCTCAGCCGTGGTCGATGTGTTTCTGACAAAGATTTGGGATGATCCAGTCGTTGGCCGATTTTTTGTGGGTATGGGAACCGACACCAGGAATAAATTACGGCAAAAGAATAAAAATCTCTTGTGTTTTAACACTGGTGGACCTTGTCGAAAAATTAATCGCCCTCTCGATGTGGTACACGTAGGTCTCAATATTACCGATTCAGAGTTTGATATTGTCGTGAACCACCTGGGAGACACGTTAAAGGAATTCAAAGTTCCTGAGAAAGAATATGCTGAGGTGATGAAAAAGTTCGGAGGGTTACGCCCGTACGTTGTGGAAAAAAGAATTAAAAAACATTGAAGTTAAGAAGATGTTTTGGGGAAATGTACGTGTCAGGGCCGTCATGTTCCTCTTGCCTAGCTCCACATACACTATGATTTGTGAATCGAATTATTGTGGAGCTTGCGAGACTCCAATTCCTGTGCGAACTGTAAACGTTGCGATGCGGGAGATAAGGTAACAATAAATGGGTTCGGAAGATTTCGTACGAGTGACCTCTTACTTTTCTGTGCTTGGCATTATGGCCACATGGGAATTATTGACGCCACGCAGGCCACTTACGTCGTCGAAACTCTGTCGGTGGGGTGGGAATCTCACAATTGTAATCTTGAATACGGTCATCGCACGAGTGTTTTTTGCCGGAGGCGTCGTGGCGGCGGCAGCCATGGCGCAGGAGCGAGGTTGGGGGCTGTTACATTGGGTAGAGTGGCCAAGCTGGTTTGAATTGGGATTGGCAGTGCTTGCGCTGGATCTCCTCATCTACCTGCAGCATCAGGTATTTCATCTGGTCCCAATTCTTTGGCGGTTTCACATGATGCATCACTCGGACCTGGATCTGGATGTGACGAGTGGAGTGCGGTTTCATCCAGTAGAGATCATTCTTTCGACGATAGTGAAGGCGGTATCAGTCATGTTATTGGGAGTGGCCCCGTTGGCTGTGGTCATCTTCGAGATCGTGTTGAACGGCACGGCCCTCTTCAATCACAGTAATGTGCAGATGCCCTTGAGTCTCGATCGAGTGCTTCGGTGGTTCATCGTGACCCCGGACATGCATCGTATTCACCATTCTGTTGAACCCCGAGAGACCAACAGCAATTACGGATTTAATGTGCCCTGGTGGGATCGACTATTTGGAACCTATTGCGCGGAACCGGCTTTAGGACAGTTAGGGATGAAGATCGGGCTTGAACATCTTGGTCCTCCGGTCTGCATGAATCTCTTTAAGATGCTGGGCTTTCCGTTCGTGACGACCCTCGGACGCTATGTCGGTCGTGTGTAATAAATTTATATTGAAATAACTCACTTAGCGGTAGGAAGGTAGTTTTTTCAATGGAAAGAACTAAACGAATAAGTTTGGGTCTGTTTAAAGTAGATATTCTAATAAGATCTGGTAAGTTTTTTTATTTCAATTCTCTCTCTCCTTCATTAACGATTTTTGAAGGCATTACTCGAGTCTTTTCAACCGTCAAGATCAAGCCTACCCCCATATCCATTCGTCGTTTACGTGCATAACCTCCAACAATTTTGATGTGCTCTTTTTCGTGTCCGTCAAACATAAAATCGAGAATCACGAACTTCCCTTATTTTCCAAAATCACTACAAGACTATAATCAAAGTCAAATGCTTAGTCTAAGGAAGCCGTTTTCCTAAACATTTCCCAAGAAACTACACGATGGTTATTAGCTCCGCCGTAGTACTGATGAAATGGGCGGTCATCAGTCACAAAAAGTATGTTTTCGTCCCTTAGAGTTAAAAGTTGCAGCATATCATAGAAATCATTGGCATCCTCATTCTTATGGTCATACAGAATTTTTTTCAAGAGGTGAACAAAATGCATTAAAAACATACTTCCTCCTGGGCCAGAAAAAAATCTTATTACACGATTTTGTTCATCTGATCCCATGTCCCGGAAAGTTATTTTTTCACTGCTTGCGCGGCAGATCAAAAAATTATAGAACTGCCAAAGAAACTTTTCCCACTTTATATCCAAGTGGGATGAATGATCAGGTAGGTCTCCTATGTCTTTGGCTTTTTCGATGAACTTAAGGAACCATTTTCCATCTTCCATGCGAAATTTCTTGTAGTGTTCTGGATTGAAATTTCTTTTCCTAAGTTCATCAAGACTCTGCGCATCGGCAATAATTTTAAGGGTACTAGACCACTTTTCTGGCTTCACCTCCCACTTTGGGCCTAGGTAGTGATCCAAGCCTACAGCCTTCATGAAAACCGTCTCTGGTGAGGGTAATGGCACTGGCTCAAAAATGGAGGCCATTTTTTCAAATGCAACTTTGTATTTTCGAAATGGATTTTTGTTGGTTTTGCTAGGGTGGTCGCCAAGATGAGATCCTAGTTCTACAAAGTTCAGTATGGAGTAACGGTAGGTAAATCCTCTTTTAGTCTCGAGTGTCTTTAATGCTTGGATTCCCTCAGGATTTAATCCTAAGAGAACATTTGTATCAAAAAACACCTGAATAGGGTGAGCTGGGTCATAATCAATTAATACTGTCCCATTAGCTTGTCGGGTAGCCGTAAGTATTTTTCGTTTTTGATTCTTTTTGACCTTCTTAATAACTATTGTCATCTCTCTATTCTAATATCAGAGTGTGGTTTCCACCAAATAGTAAGTTGGCAAAAGAGGTGTTATTAATTTCCCTGCCACAACAATTTGGGGATAGGCATGTGTTTTTACTTATTGACTAGGGCTGTAAGGGGTCTGGCTCAAAGAAATAAAAATATAAGAAATCTTCTGGCCATACCCAAATATCAAGTAACTCTCAACAACGACAACTCGATAATCTAGTTTTGTCAGTTGTTCATCATTGGCAATTCTGCCTTGACGCGTGTGGGTTCTCAGTGCATTTATTTCTTCTCGATTTAATCGGCCAACATGGTTGCCAGAGTCAAATTCTCAGCCGCTATGCTGGAGACAAACTCCTCTAAATCCCGCTCAGCAGAAAAAAAGGTTGCACCGTAGGTTTATGAGTGTTTACGTATTTGCATTCTGAGATTCTTCATAACTTTACTGAGCGGTCGTCTTTGATCGCCTGCGGCTCTCCTTGTCTTCCGCCATTTCGAGTTTAGCGTATAGATCTATATGTAAGGCCTTTTCAGAGAGAGTCATAAATCTCTTCCTTCCCTTTGTTTTCCTCGAATCTCTTCATGCCGTCGTCCTAAGAATCGTCCTGTGAGAAGCCATAATAAGGCAATTGGGATAGCCGCAAAAGACATGTGTGAGATAGACAACCCTAGAGTATGGAGGGCTGATCCTACTCCTGTTCCCAACACGTCACCTCCTCGATGCACGACTGTATCAATGACGTTTTTGGCTTGATATTTTTCTACTCGAGGGACCACGGTAAAGAGTGTTTCTCGTGTGGGTTTGGTGATTGAGAACTCCCCTGCCCTTCGTACTATTCCAAATCCAATCAGCACTGGCAGAATCGACGCCAATCCGAATATGCCAAACCCAAAGATGTTGATCAAAGGTAGTGCGACAAGCATGGCCGTGACGCCGAGAAATGCTAGTAATCGACCAGTTGCGAATATTTGGATGCAGACGGTGAGTATGTTGACGGCGAGATCAAAGGAGGCGAAGAGTTGTAACCGATCTTCTGAGTTAGGAACGATCTGCGGGACAAGAATCGTTTGTTGGGAGTAGAGAAAGGTCGAGAGAATGGAATAACACATTAAATAGAGACAGATAGCTTGTAGGTAACGAGATTGTGCAATTCGGACGAGGCCAACCCACAGACTTGGTGCTGTATCAGAAGACGTGTCAGAAGAGGCAAGGTGTTTGGCTCCAAGATCTTCTCCATGATGGTCTTTGTACCAGGCGAGCAATCCTATGATGCATCCTACTGCCGTGAGCAATAATGCGGCAGAAACAAGGAGCAAGCTCGCCACCCCTAGTCCTTTCACTGCTGTGGCTGTAAACAATGGGCCGCTAATAGCCCCAAGGCTTCCCCCAGCCGAGATAAAGCCAAAGAGTCGTCGAGCTCCGTCTGTAGAAAAAACATCTGCCATGAAACTCCAAAAGACGGAGACAATGAAGAGGTTGAATACACTGACCCACACAAAAAAGATCGGTGCTAATGTCGTCAGATTCGAGCCGGTTTTCAATGCGGTAAAAACTCCAATGAGATTGAGTACGAAAAAAATGTAGATAGTTGGGAGAAGGTGTCGAATGGTTAGCCGACTGGCTGCCCATCCAAATAAGGGGACCACGGCAAGCATCGTAAGGAAGACGGTAAAAAAGAACCATGGCAATTTGTGGACACCCGCCAAGACACCCATCTCATCTCGCACTGGGCGGAGAATGTAATACGCTGCCAGGACACAGAAAAAGTAGGCAAACGACCAAAGAAGTGCGCGTACTTCGTGTGGTTGCACGTCAACAACTCGACCGAGTATTCGATGAAGGGCATGAGAGGGAGCGGTAGTCATTCTGTCGTGAGGGTTAAAGAGTTAGAGGTGAAATGATAAAAAATTAATTATTATTGCTGGCCTCTTACTTTTCATTCCTCATGTTTTTTGAGAAAAGATGAGGGGGGGACACTATAACGTAGAAGTATATTGATGGCGAAGGGAGGAGGTTGTTAGATGAGAGGAAAGATCTAGAAATGTTAGGAAGGGCCGGTTAGACTCTACTTCCTCTGAAAGTCAGAAGAAGCAGAGTCGTTCCATATAAGGCTGTGGTCGTTATCGTGAAGATGCAGCTGGTCGTGGTCCACCCTGACGTTGATTTGACCCAAACCGCCGTGGTTGTTGGTCCTGCCCTTGACGTGGAGGACCATTTCGATTAAATCCAGGACGTGGTCGTGGACCATTATTCTGTGGCGTGGGTTGGAACCGTGGGCGACTGCCTGGCGCAGAAGGAACGGACTGGCCCAGGAGTTTTTCAATGTCCCGCATATGTCGAGAATCTTCTGCCGTCACGAAACTTGTGGCGCTGCCAACAGCTTTCATACGTGCGGTTCGACCCAGACGATGGACATAGTCTTCTGGAACATTGGGTAGATCGTAGTTAATGACCTGTCCAATATTCGCGACATCCAAGCCGCGAGCCGCGATATCCGTGGCCACAAGAATTTGAAAGCGTCCTCGACGAAAACCCTCTAATGCTGTTCGTCGTTGAGTGAGGCGGCGACCTCCATGAAGGACGGCTACTCGATGTCCTCCACGTTCTAAGGTTTCCCCTAATCGATCAGCTCGATGTTTCGTTCTCGTAAAGACTAATACGGATTCAGCGTTTCCCTTTAATAGTGAAAGCAGAAGTGAGGTTTTGTCCGAGGAAGTCGTATGGTGCAGGGTTTGCGTCACGCCAGTTGCCAAGGTTGCTGGTTTGGACACCATGGCTCGCACGGGATCTTTCAGGGACATGCGTGCAAGATCTCCGAGATTCGACGGCATGGTTGCTGAGAAAAGTAGCGTTTGCCGTTCTTCCGGGACGGCTTCCATAATTTGGTTCAATTGTGGGGCAAATCCCATATCAAGCATACGGTCCGCTTCGTCTAAGACCACAATTTGCAGTTGACCAAAGCGAATCGTGCCTTGCCACATATGATCAAGCAATCGGCCAGGCGTGGCCACAAGAATATCAGGTCGTTGTCGTAATCCTCGAATTTGCGCATTCATGTCGGCGCCTCCGACAATTGTGGTGGCAAAAATCCGACGAGATCGTCCTAGCAGATCAACTGTTGTTTGAATCTGAATAGCCAATTCTCGAGTTGGTGCTAAGACCAGACCACGAGGCGCGCCTTTCGCACCTTTGGCAAGTCGTTCGATCATTGGGATGATAAAGGCTGCTGTTTTTCCAGTACCTGTCTGGGCACAGCCAAGTACATCACGGCCTTCGAGGGCTGGCGGTATGGCCTTGGATTGAATAGGCGTGGGCTCTTTAAAACCTGCCTTGTCCAAGTCTCGTAATAGGTAATCTGATAAGCCAAGCGTACTAAACGATAAAGTCTCAGTAGTAGGTTCAGGCGTAGGTTCAGCGTTAGACACAGAACTAGACATAGAGGTATTCCTCGCTTTAATGGAAAGGGGATCGTATTTACACGTAGACAGAAAACCGAGGGAGGCAGAATAGGGAGATTGTCCGCTCCGAGCAGGATCTGGTCGCGATACGATCGCGGGGCCCGAAGTAACTATAGCGTCAACGTCGCCGGACCGATTCAACATTGACTAATTTGAGAGTACTGGAGAATTCCCGTAATGTCAAATGAGTAGTGATCTATTATAGAAAAGAACCTAAGGATTGAGACCTTGGTTAGAAAACAAGTACACTGTCGCATCTCATTATGGAATGAGATACCTGCTAAAGGCGTTCATGGTCTAACCTGAAGCAAGAGAATGGATCAGGGACCAGTTGTTTTTTTAAAAAGAACAAAGGAGTATACACGATGAGTGGTGAGGCAAATCGATACGCGATTGGTGATTTTGGAACATTGACCAAATTTACAGGTAACGATATTCCAGCAGGAACAAAACCGCTTGTTGAAGCTGATGGGGCAACTTTAACTGAAGCCGGTGTTAGCTATTGCAAGGTCAGAGGGATTGCGTCGCCGAATGTTGAGGTCATTCGAGTTCGGTGTGACCAGTTCAATTCCCCAGTATTGACTGAAGCCGCCATTGCCCATGATCGAACATTAGATTTGATACCGGAACGAATGGATAAGACGAAGGTGATGTCAGAGCGTCTCCGGCTTGATTGGGAAGCGCAAGATAAGGCACATAAAGCCAATGCCGCAGCAAAGAAATAGTCCTTCATCGTTGATGAGTCGATAGGTTTCTACGTTCATCATGTGAGTGCATCATTGAGATGAATTGTGACTTCATGGGCGTATTTTTTTCAGTGATAACCTTCGATCCGGTTCATTGTGCTGAGTTGCTTTAAATCCCATCATGGGGTAGTTTTATAGAGAAGAATTCATCGTCCTGTACGGAACAGGCCCTCCACCGGCGGGTCCCGTCGGTTGTGTAACGAAACACCCTGAACAGACTTTGAAGCGTTTTTCGAATCCGTATCGACGGACGTCGGTAGACTCTGTCGATGTATGTGCGTTCACATATAGTTACTTACCTTAAATCCTGTTCTCCTATGTGAGGGTGGGTGGAGATGACGATCATGCCTCAGCAAAAACGACGTAAAGAAATGCGCAATGTGGCCATCATTGCACATGTGGATCATGGCAAAACCACACTTGTGGATGCGCTGCTTCAGCAAACGGGGGCGTATGTGTTCAAGGAGGGTGAGGCTGTCATCATGGACTCGAACGCATTGGAGAAAGAGCGCGGCATCACGATTTTTTCAAAAAATGCCTCACTACAATATAAAGATCATCTCATCAACTTAGTGGATACCCCTGGTCATGCCGATTTTGGGAGCGAAGTTGAGCGAATTCTTCGTATGGTCGATGGAGTGCTCCTATTGGTTGATGCCTTTGAAGGCCCCATGCCTCAAACAAAGTTTGTCCTAAAGAAGTCATTAGAATTGCACCTTAAGCCCATCGTGGTCATCAATAAAATTGATCGTCCCGCTGCTCGCCCGACCGAAGTCGTGAACAAAACTTTTGATTTGTTTTGTGAGTTGAATGCCACTGACGAACAACTCGATTTTCCAATCGTGTATGCATCTGGCAAGGACGGCTTGGCGACACTCGATTTAGATGAAAAACCCACAGATATGAAACCGCTACTGGACACCATTATCCATCGAGTGCTTCCTCCAGTGGCTAACCCCGACCTTCCTTTTCAAATGTTAGTCACCATTTTAGACTATGATACCTATATTGGACGTATTGCCGTTGGTCGGATCGTTCACGGTACGATTAAAGTTGGTGGTCAAGTGGCTTTGGTCAAACGAGATGGGAAAGTTGTGAAAAGTAAAGTCAGTAAGATATTGGCCTACCAGGGCCTCGTGCGGGTTGAGCGAGATTTTGCACAGGCTGGAGATATTGTTTCAATTGCTGGGATTGATGATGTTCGTGTTGGTGAAACCCTCGCCTCGCCAGAACATCCTGTGGGTTTACCGACAGTCAATGTCGATGAACCGACGATTTCCATGAATTTCTCACACAACACGAGCCCACTCTCAGGAAAAGATGGAGGTCGGTTTTTAACCTCTCGCCATATTCGAGAGCGCTTGGCACATGAAGCCATGATGAATGTAGGGATCAAAGTTGAAGAGGCTGATGGAGGGGAACGGTTTACTGTCTCAGGGAGAGGAGAGCTACATCTTTCCATTTTAATCGAGACCATGCGTCGAGAAGGCTATGAATTAGAAGTCTCACCTCCTAAAGTCATTTTCAAGGATGTTGATGGTGATCGTCTTGAACCCGTTGAAGAGGTCGTGATTGAAGTTGATCCAGGCTATCAGGGGTCAGTGATCGAAGCGTTGGGTTCTCGAAAGGCGGAACTCAAAGACATGCAACAAAGCACCGTTGGTACCATTCGCATGGTATTTCTCATTGCTTCTCGCGCCTTGATGGGTTTTCGGAATGAACTACTCATGATGACCAGAGGGACGGGGGTTATGTCACAAATATTCCATGAGTATCAACCCTATAAAGGCGAAGTCCCTCATCGTTCCGTCGGTGTCCAAATTTCTCATGGCCCTGGTAATGCCGTGGCCTATGCGCTATGGGGTTTGCAGGACCGAGGAGAAATTTTCATGAGGACAGGTGATGCGTTGTATGAAGGCATGATTATGGGTGTCAATAACAAGGGGCAGGATTTAGTGGTTAATGGAATAAGGGAGAAAAAGCTGACTAACATTAGAGCGGCAGGCTCTGATGATGCTATCAATCTTATTCCTCCTCGTGAGTTAACCTTAGAATATGCACTGGAATTTATTGAAGGGGATGAACTCGTTGAAGTGACCCCGAAAAACATTCGCCTCAGAAAGCGATTTCTTACTGACAATGAGCGACGATCTGCACGGAATACAGGAAAAAAGGGTTAAATACCCATATGTCGTGAATAGTTAGATGTCACTCGTATAACAGAGGGTTTACAATTTGATAGTTTCCCACTTGTAGTCAAGCATAGGAAATGGTCGATGGAGGCAGTATGACAAGTGTGAAGGTCTATAAAGGCGTATCT
The DNA here is from genome assembly GCA_029261355.1 of Nitrospirales bacterium. GTDB lineage: Bacteria > Nitrospirota > Nitrospiria > Nitrospirales > UBA8639 > JAGQKC01. The sequence goes on from JAJDBM010000050.1 coordinate 94,042, forward strand.
ACTGAGAAGCCAACGTACCCGAGGTAGGAGTGAGGTGACAGGGAGTTTAGATGAAAAGGGCCTGTGTATTGAGATACACAGGCCCTTTTTGTGCGACTATATGATGTTTTCTATAAGCTGATTTACCAGCGGCCACCGCCACCGCCACCGCCACCGCCACCGAATCCACCACCACGGCCACCGCCACCACCTGGGGATCGAGGCTCTTGGGGGCGAGCTTCATTGACGGTTAGGGTTCTGCCATCTAGTTGTGTTCCATTCAAAGCGGCAATAGCGGCATTGCCTTCTTCACTGCCAGTCATTTCGACAAACCCAAACCCGCGTGATTGTCCGGTAAATTTATCTGTAATGATCTTCGCCGATTCAACTGCCCCATGCGCTGCAAAGAGGTCAGTCAATTCGGCTTCACTGGTGGCGTACGGCAGGCCACCGACATAGATCTTCAAGCTCATAAAAATTCTCCTTTTAAAACGTAATGTGGTGTTGAACTCGAGAAGCTTGGAAAGGACGGCCTTAAAGACACACGATCGTCGTCGTGGCTTAGGTCAGACTTTCAAGGAGACTCCCGGGAAAAACAACATTGATTCTTGGACCCCAACTATTTTTACCACGATAACGTAGGCCCAGAGCGTTAAAGTGGAATGACGGTAGCATACTGTTCAATGTAAGGCAAATACTGGAAAATGTCTCTCGTCTCTTGTATTTCGTCTCTGGCATAAAGGTTTTTTGTGTTCTGGCAAGAGGTGCATCGAGTGAGAAATTATGACCGACGAGCAAAGGACGGTGTCATGCCAGTGAGGATTCGGGCCCAAAGAGTTTCATAAGTTTCATGTCCTTGTAGCATCGAGCAATAGCGCCGAAGCACTCCTTGGTAGGGCCCAGGGAATGTCTTGCCAGCCCAACGATGCCACGATCGCGGTACGCCATAGACCAGACGACCCAAGCGGGATGCAATTTGAAATTCCAACCCGAATTCTCTAATCACGGCACGTTCATATCCATCGAAACACGGAGCTGAATGTCGTAGGGCTGTGACAATATTTGCAGCTGCCAATTGTCCAGATCGCACCGCATAATAAATTCCTTCGCCCAACAGCGGATCGACGAGGTGTCCCGCATCACCGACTAAGACGGCTCGACCATGAACCAGCCCCCCATTCCATTGTTCGTTCCTGACGCCAGGAGTTCTATTAAAAACGGGAATGGGGTGACCAAGGGGCAACGGGATCTCAATACCAGCTAAAGTCGGTTCATGCTGAGCAAACTGCTGAAAGCTTCGCTTGGGACGATTCATGCCTCGTACGAATTCTCCAACGCCGATGGAGAGACCGTCTTTTTTGGGGAAAATCCAGCCGTACCCTTTTGTCGCTGCATTGAGGCTAATCAAAGCAGTTTTGGAATAGTGATGAGGGTGAGACGACTCAGATCGTATTTCACTCTCTAGCGCCGGGATCTTTTGCAGTCCGCGATGAGGAAAGAGTTGCTGGCCGACAACACTCAGTGCGCCATCGGCACCAATGACCACCTTGGCATGATAGTGGCCACGAGCCGTCCGGACTTCGACGCCGTCTAATTGGTGAGTTAAGGAGGTGACTGATTCACCTTCGTGAACTTCCGTTCCCGCTTGTTGCGCTTTTTCGACAAGCCAGTGATCAAAGCGCGATCGCATGACCATAAAGGCGATAGGTTTTTTGGATTCGACAACATATTGTTCATCTGGCCCGTACGAGAAAATCATCCGATTGACGGTATCTTCAATGACAGATTCGAGGTCTGATGGCAAGATTTCTTGAATACGTGCCGAGAGCCCGCCACCACAGACTTTGTAGCGAGGATGCGTCTGTTTCTCTAAACCCAAAACCGATAGCCCTGCCCGGCTGAGCTTATAGGCTGCAGATGCCCCGGCTGGCCCCATGCCGACGACAATGACATCATAAGACGAGGTACCCATGGTCCATCACTGTACATGATGTCCCTAGTGGAAAATCAACCATGGGCTGTCCAAAGTATTGGACATCCTTGCTATGGCCAAGAATCGAGACCTCACCCTTTGGCGGGTACTAGAAAAGGGGGCAGTATATTTCGTAGGATAGGTGTGTATGCTATTTAACTTTTAGTATGTAAAAAGGACATCATCATGAAACGCCTCTCTGGCCTCATCAGTCTTCTACTCCTGTTCACTCCGTCAATCTCAGCCTGGTCGTACACCGAAGGTCCCGTAGCTAATGGAGGAACCATTACGGGAACAGTCACCTTGGATGGAGAGAAACCACCAGCATTAGCGTATAGCTTAGTGACGAATCCTGACACGGCTTTTTGCGGTCGCATTTCGACAGGGACAGGTTGGCGTGTTGTGGATGAATTTGAAGTTGGGACAGAGGGTGGCTTGAAGAATACGGTGGTCTTTTTAGAGGGTATTCAAAAAGGAAAACCTTTTGCAGATAAGAATCCTGCGAAGGTGATGGTTGAAGATTGTGTGTTTACCCCATGGGTCATGGCGGTCAGAGACCAACAACCCTTGCATATTGTGAACATGGATCCAATCATCCACGATGTGCAAGTGTATGAAAAAGCACCGTTTGGATCCAAAGTGATGATGCATCGACCTCTTCGTCTCAATCCGCATCATCCAAAAAATCTCTTGGCTGATCATCTGCATAAGCCAGGGGAAGCCATGATGGATAAAGTGAATTTTTCACAAGGTCGCCGGATCTTTTATTTAGAATGTGGCTTTCACACCTATATGCAATCGTGGGGCTTGGCCGTCGAAAATCCCTACTATGCGGTGACTGATGAACATGGAAACTTCTCTCTGACTGATGTGCCAGAAGGCGTATATAAGATGATGGCGTGGCATCCTGGAATGGGAGGTTTCTTGGAAATGAAAGTCGTGATGCTGGCGAATGATACACTCAAAACAAAATTGCAATTTGAAAATCCTCGAGACAAACGAATGGCGCACAACACCATGAATCCGAAGTACCGGTTTGGTAAACCCATTCTTGAAAAAGAAGGCGCCACTGTCGACATTCAAGTCACGCATGAGCACCAAGAAGGTGGGCACTGAGGAAGTCATTCCCAGGATACAAAATTTTCAAATATATTAGAAGAAAAAAAACGGCTGCCTTAAGAGGCAGCCGTTTTTTTTCTTGCTGAGAGCTTAACTATGCATAAATATATAATACGAGACTCATTTCCAGAATGAAACACCACAATGGCTAAAAACTTAATACTAGACTGTGCATCTGTAAGTTCCGCATACCAATCATTAGAACAAATTGTTCAAAGGTCTGTAGACGACATCAAGTCCGTATTCAATAATTTTAATTTAGATCATTACTCAACTATCAACCCAAGTGATGTCAGGAAGCCAGGAGAAATACTCCTTGAACAATTAATGGACGAAGGTTGTGAGATTGCACAACCTAGTGAGATTTATTGGTTTCACGCTACACGGGTTCTTCGGACAGATAGTTTTATTGATGGTATACGACCACTAAATGAACAAATTGAACGCATATGGAATGATCTATTTACACTGGTTTCAGAAGATATGTCAGAGTTCGATTGGAAGCAGTTCCGTGGTAACCTTGAAACACAACAGCAGGGTCATCATGCCGAAATTTATCGAAATCGTACTATGAAAAACGATAATGGGCCGTTTGGGTTGCTAGTTAGAGAGGTTGCCATCAGACCAGAGGAGAGTGGGTCTGTTGATTACCTAAAATCTCCAGAGATTATTGAAGATATCTGTATTTGTTTTTGTGATATGTATGGTAAGGATCTTCTCGAATTATATCAGGAAAACTCACGACGTTGCATCGTAACGTTTACTGATTCTGAGCCAAGGACTAATGCACTTCATAAAGCCATTTTTTACCTGTATTTGGTTTTCCGAAATGAACCATTGGATGGCTGCAATACATGTTTTGATGGAAACGGAACGGCTATTCTTCCTGAAAAAATTGTTAGAATTGAATATTTGGATGAACCTTTATTATGAAATTTAGAGTGAAATCCTTCTGTTTTTCCTATCCTAAACTATGCAGCTCTTTTTTCAATTAAATATTAGTCAATCTCCAAAACGTCATGAACATGTGGAGCTCCATACTTTGCAGACCCGGTGAGCACGCGGAGACCGGATAGGATCTGGGATGTTCCTTCGTGATGAGTGTGACCACATAGGACGGTCAATTGGTTGCTAGGCCTGTGCTGCATGAGCTCAAGCAATACCTCCCCAACGGCTTTGCAGGTAAAAAACGGAAGCCAGTCATCGCTTCCAACTTGACCTTCATACCAGCAGGCTTCTTTGAATGGCGGAACGTGCGTGAGGAATATGACATGCTCATATGAATCGAGTGCGGTCGCTAGCGTTTGTTGAATAGCGGATGCCGATTCATCGCCAAGTTCTCGAAGTTTGTCTATAAGCTTTGTGTATTCTAAGCCTGTCAGTTCTTCAATCAATCGAAAGTCGTTGAGTCGGACGGGCGTGTGCTCCACATTGCCTAAACGACCATCACCCCACCCATCGTGACCCACTACCGCAGTGTTCTTCGTGAGTTCAATCACCTGATTGCCGCAAAGGTAGGTGAGGTGCTGGTTTGTTTCGCAGAGAGCGTTGATTTCATTTCTGATTGACGAAATGGAGCCATGGTAATAATCGTGATTACCGAGTACGAAGTAGAGTGGTTTCTGAATAGAATCCACCATTTCTTGGAGATGAAAACGTAATGAAGGCGCTTCGGCAATATCACCGGTAATGAATACTGCATCGGGGTTGCGTGCAGAGATCGAATGGAAAAAACCCTCTCGTTTCTGTTCGTTAAGGAAGTTCAGATGAATATCGGTGGCCCAAGCTATGTGCATGAGGAAATGCTGATGAGGAACGTATCGAAGTGATTCTCTATTTTGTGCGATCGTGGTTATTTGAAGTGATAAGTGAGACCGCCTACAATAAGATTGGTTCTATAGTCAGCCTTAAAGTTATTGGCATAAAACTCAAACCTACCCCGGTTGTATTTATATTCAGCGAATAAGGCTATGCGTTCGGTCACAAAACCTCGTACCCCACCCATCAGATTGAGGGATGGGGCAAACCCCGCATCACTTGAGACGTTCCCACTCCTCAGATACCCAATATTTAACCCAATCCCCACGCCCCCATATGGCTGGAGAATTTCTCCAGGATAACGAACGAGGGCATTAAAACTAAATGTGACGATGTGTAAGTCAGTCTTTGGTATTGTGAACTGAGTGCCAGAATTTCCAAGGATCCTCGCATTCCCTGTCACCGTTTGTTTTTTAATGTTTGGATTAGAGTAGTATGCTTCACCTTCTAGCCCAAGCCAGTTGAGTGAGTTGGGGAAATATCCCCCAACTTTGAGACCCGCCGCTAGCGAATCCTTAAGCTCGAGGTTACTTAATTTCGTTCCAGATAAATTGTGAGTTCCTCGCACATCTTTCAAGTCTTTTGGGAAACTGACCCCGGCTTGTCCGCCAATATACATTTCGGCCTTCACCTGATAGGTATTTATTCCCAAACAGAAGGCTATTCCAGCAATCACTGTTACGAAGGTGATGGTTGTGGGATACATGTGAGCCTCCTTCAGACCGAAAGCAATTTTGATTCATAGAGCCCACAGCATTGACAGTCATAGACTCTAGAATGTTTTCTGGATTAATGACTCATACTACAGAAGCATGGCCATTTCTCCAACCTGCGAATAAGAAATGGGTCGAATCAGATCCATGTTCTATTAGGTGGTCAGTAGCGGGAGAGAATATGTCAGTGGTATATATGAGAAAGCATTATTTTTGTATACAGAATAAGGGGTAACATATGGATAGCCATGCTTCTTCTCAGACAGAAATCACAACATTAGGTGGCGGGTGTTTTTGGTGTTTGGAAGCGGCCTATGATCAGCTCAAAGGTGTGGCATCAGTAGAGTCCGGGTATATGGGTGGACAGGTGCAAAATCCCACCTATGAAGCGGTTTGTATGGGAAACACTGGTCATGCTGAAGTTGTGCAGGTGACGTTCGATCCTTCAGTAATTTCGTACCGTGAACTCCTTGAAATTTTTTTGGCGATCCATGATCCCACAACGCTTAATCGTCAGGGTAACGATGCTGGAACGCAATACCGATCAGCCATTTTCTATCACTCACCCGAGCAGAAAAAAATTGCGGAAGAAGTAATTGCAAGATTTACGCAAGAAAAAATCTTTGATCAACCGATTGTCACGCAAGTTGTTCCGGCTGAAACATTCTATATCGCTGAAGAGTACCATCAAGAATACTTTGTCCAGAATCCTTCACAACCTTACTGTGCCTATCTCATCAATCCAAAAGTCGCGAAGTTTCGTCAACAGTTTGCTGAAAAGTTGAAGTAAGTATTTTGATGTTTTGCCTTACGGGTAGGGATTTGGGGAGGTTACTCCATGATGAACCTCGAGAAGGTGTCTTTTAGGCCACTCCATGTATCCATTTGGAGGGTGGCTTGATGATACTGGAGAATGAGGTCAGCATGTGGTGGACAAACTGGGAATGCATGTGTTGTTTTCCCTAGAGGGCGGGCCAAGAGAGTTCCATCAGTTCGTGCTGCTGGTCGTTGTGTGACAATAAGCTGCTCTCGTGGTTCAAGGATGCAAAATGACTGATAGCCCGCTGCCTGAAATTGTGTTGGGTCGAGAAAGTGCACGCGATGTTGTCCAGTGGAAAACACCACGTCGCCTTCTTTGATTGGTCCTCCGGGGCCATTGGAATAGAGGAAGATGGGAAGTATCAAAATTACGAGGACTGTCAATCCAATCGAAACGAGAGGGCTTCGGGAAGTTTGACTCTCATCTTTTTCACGGTCTTCATCCATGTTAGTTATATCAACTCACGCCGCCATAGGGAACGCCTGCGAGTTCCGAAATGTGTTTTTTGAACGTTGTCAGGTCATCGATACAGAACTGGTTAATGTGAGTATGTCCGCATGCTCTGGCCAACAGACTCATCAACTCTGCTGAGGTTTCAAAGAAGCGGGCCAGGCGAGTGGCTGATTCTTCAACAATGAGACGTGCTCGTAGATGGTCCTTTTGCGTCGCAATGCCGACAGGACAATTATTGGTGTGGCAGGCTCGCATTCCCAAACATCCTATTGCTTGCATGGCGGAGTTGGATATGGCAATGGCATCAGCACCGAGCGCAAGGGCTTTGGCAAAGTCGGCAGGTTTTCGTAGCCCGCCTGTGATGACCAAGGTGATATCTTGGCGACCGAGCCGATTCAGGTGACGGCGAGCTCGGGCAAGTGCAGGAATGGTTGGGACAGAAATGTTGTCGCGAAAAATAACCGGTGCCGCACCGGTTCCTCCGCCTCGACCATCAAGAATAATATAGTCGACCCCGACCTCTAAGGCAGCGTCAATATCTTTTTCAATGTGTTGAGCCGAGAGTTTATATCCAATTGGAATTCCACCCGTTTCATCTCGGATTTCATCAGCAAAGTCTCGGATTTGTGAAATATCTGTCCAATCAGGAAATCGAGGCGGTGAAATAGCTGGCTCCCCTTCTTTCAATCCTCTTACCTCAGCGATTTTCCCCTTGACCTTAGGCCCTGGTAAATGTCCACCGGTTCCTGTCTTGGCACCTTGCCCACCCTTAAAGTGAAAGGCCTGACATTTTTTCACTTTTTCAATAGAGTAGCCAAATCGCCCTGACGCCAATTCGTAAAAATATCGTGAGTTTTTGGCTTGTTCTTCGGGAAGCATCCCTCCTTCGCCAGAGCAAATTCCGGTGCCAGCCATTTCTGCTCCTCGGGCGAGAGCGATTTTGGCTTCTTCGGATAATGCGCCAAAGCTCATATCTGACACGAAGAGCGGAATGTTGAGCCGCAAAGGTTTCTTCGCACGTGGTCCAATCACCACTTCTGTTGATACTGAGACATCGTCGAGTTGAGGTGGTGTGGCTAGTTGTGCGGTGACAAATTGGATGTCATCCCAAGAAGGCAACTCAGTTCGAGAGACCCCCATGGCAGTGACGACGCCATGATGGCCAGTTTTTGATAGTCCTTCTGCAGCATACAGCTGGATCAGCCCGACGTGTGGTTCTTCTTCTGCAGGATGCGTGTCGGCATAGGTTCCTAAATAGTTATTGCGATTGAATGGCTGTGGATTGTTACGTTCCCAACTGGCGATTTCTTCTTCATCGACCCAGACCTGATCGTGTTCAATCCACGCAGTAAATTTGTGCAGGCGTTCTTCATTGCTATAGGCGCTGATTCCCGTTTCATATTGAAAGTCCCAACCGTGGAGACCGCAAATCAGATCTTTGCCTTGTACCTGGCCATCGGCGAGAAGTGCTCCTCGGTGTAGGCAGCGACCGTACAATACCGATACCTGGTCATCGTATCGGACGACAACAAGATCGACATTGGCAACCAGTGCATAGGTTGGCTCTCGATCATTGAGTTCATTCCACTTCGCAATAGCCACTTTGTTCATTGTATTGTTCCTTTTTTGATTTTTTTCACCTCTGAGATTCCCCTTCATTTTGGCATGAATCGATGTTGTGGCAAAAGTCCTGGTCTTTGTACGGTATAGTCTCTAGTCAGGACGATTTCATTACATCGTTTCTGTCTTTCTGCTTTGGGATTGCTGCCCATGATTTCAGGCAGTATCATTTCATCAAACGTGAGGTCTTCTTCGTATTTTGCGTAAAGGATTTTTCGGTTTATTCTCATATATTGAACAAGGTGGAGAAGAGAATCTAGAGCGACTTTTTCATAAATTCCTCATACCATTGCAAAATCGAGGAATGGTAGATTGCCTAGGACGCGATACCTTCTTTTCAGTCGATGAGATGAGTCCTAAATTTGGGGAAGGTCTATTTTAGTGAGCCGATTACTCATATTTTTTTTCGTTGTGACGTTGCAGGGTTGCAATGTATGGCCAAGCGTTTCCATGACGTCTGGCAATGTGATCTTACGCGAAAACCAACATATTGGAACCAGTCATTGGCAACTCTCTCATCCAGCTGCCAACCGTGAGATCGAAGGCTATGCTTCGCACACGAGTGTTGACCGTGGTAAGACGATTGATTTTTTTGTGAATACTGACGCCCCTAGTGTTCACTTGGAAGTGTTTCGCATGGGTTGGTACCAGGGATTGGGTGCTCGTAGAATGTTTGGACCGGTCACTATTGATGGTGTCGTTCAGACTACGCCTCTCCCTGACATTGACGGTATGGTGAATTGCAACTGGGTTCGTCCTTATACCTTAACGACTCATGATGCCGAGGTGGGTGATGACTGGGTCAGTGGGGTGTATCTTGTGAAGCTGACGACGAGCGACAGTGGCAAGCAAAGTTATATCATCTTTGTGGTACGGGATGATGACCGTCCGGCAGATCTCGTATTTCAATTACCAGTCACGACGTATCAAGCGTATAACTTCTGGGGCGGCAAATCGGCGTATGATTCGCGCACTGGCCCGGAATTACCTTGGGGAAGTGCAAGAGGGCAACGAGCCAGGAAAGTTAGTTTTAATCGTCCCTATGCAGGCAGTACGAATAGCGCCGCCGCGTATGGCGTGGGGGCTGGTGAATTTCTTACCAATGTGTCTGTGGTCGCTCGAATCTATCCGATCAGTAGTGCTGGTTGGGACTATAATATGTTGCGGTGGTTGGAACGTGAAGGGTACGACGTGGCATATATCTCCAGTCTCGACACGCATCGTTCCGTGAGTTCCTTTCATAAATACAAGGCGTTCTTATCTGTCGGACATGATGAATACTGGTCCTGGTCTATGCGTGAAAACATTGAAATCAGTCGGGACCGTGGACTTCATCTTGGCTTCTTCTCTGCGAATTCCGTGTATTGGCAGGTTCGGTTCGAGGCAGATCCAATAACTGGCAATGACCATCGCGTTATGAGTGTTTATAAGAATGCTTCGGAAGATCCGTTTGCGAATGATAATGATATACGTAACGATAAATTTGTGACGGTTCGTTGGAGGGATGCTCCAGTACATAAGCCAGAGGAGGACCTTATTGGTGTGCGCTATCGAGTTGGCCCTTTTGTTGATGGCGACATTGTCGTGACAAATGCCGCTCACGCGTATTTTGCCAATACTGGACTGGCTAACGGAGATAGACTGTCTGGATTGCTAGGATATGAAATCGATGGACGTAGTGGAAATGAACCTCTCAACACCATCACATTGGCTACTTCTCATTCTGCCGATGGTAGCACCGCGCACATGACGGTATACACAGCAGAGAGTCATGCGAAAGTCTTTGCCACCGGGTCCATACAATGGAGCTGGGGGTTGGACGATTTTGGTTCACCTCACTTGCGCAAATCACGTTGGAGTCCGGCTGCACAACAAATTACACGTAACGTGCTTGCCGACTTTTTGCGGTAACTGAACATATCGCACCTGAGTGGGGATAATTATGCTCATACGATCAATCTACCTCGCCATCAAAAAAAGCTGAAACATCAACGGTCTTGGGGCCAGGCGATAATCAAATAGGTTGTGAAGTAGAGCGTTGAACTTCTTACTCAATGATCATTCCTAAGATATACTTAAGATGATTTAGGTTCTGATTAAGGACCCCCATTTGACAGGAGAGCACTATGACGAATACCAAACGTCGGATTCATGATGGAATCGCTGGAACCTTACTCACACTTGGTACCTGGCTTGGCTATGCAGTTGATCCGCTCTGGTTGCTCGTGCCTGGTGTGCTTGGAGTGACGCTTCTCCAAAGTGGATTCACTGGGTTCTGTCCAGTTTACTTCATCCTTGACAAGACATGTCCATTCGAATCGACTGAGACCTTGGAAGATTCACCGAGAAGTTGAGGGATGTAGAAGAGGAATTGGGTTGGGTAGGCTTGAGTCTATGTTCTCTAAGCTTGAGACATGTGCTTCTTTTTTCTTATGTAGATTCGAAAAGTCAAACAAATTGTGGTCAAGAAGGTGGTCAGGTAGGACATTTGAGAGTGATCCGAAGATTCGGCCTTTGCATCCGGGGAATCGCTCTTCCCATTCACTTAGCAGGGTTTTCACTTCCTGCCGTTTTAAGTTTTCTTGAGACCCGCATAAATCACATGGGATAAGGGGGAATTCGCGAAGTTCGGCATACCGTGCTAAGTCTTGTTCCTCTACATTCGCAAGTGGGCGAATGACGACATGTTGCCCATCATCTGAAACGAGTTTGGGCGGCATCGTTCTGAGTTTTCCACCAAACAACATATTTAAAAGGAGTGTCTCGATCAGATCATCCCGATGATGGCCTAAGGCAATCTTGGTTGCGCCTAATTCGGAGGCGACGCGATAGAGATGTCCTCGTCGAAGTCGTGAACAGAGGGAACAGGTCGTCTTGCCTTCTGGGATAAGTTTTTTAACCACCGAATAGGTGTCGCGTTCTTCGATATGAAAAGGGATTCCACGATTGGTGAGGTAGTCAGGTAAGACATGAGCAGGGAACCCTGGTTGTTTTTGATCTAAATTCACGGCGACAATATCGAATTGAATCGGCGCGCGCGGTCGTATGGCCAGAAGAATATCCAGCAGTCCATAACTATCTTTCCCTCCAGAAAGACAGACCATCACCTTGTCGCCATCCTCGATCATGCTGTAGTCAGTAATGGCTTGGCCTACACGACGACTGAGGCGAGTTTGAAGCTTTTCCACTTCACCGGATAGCTTATCTGTGACGGTATTAGCTGAAGGCAAGTTAGCTTGTTGGTCGATTGAATTCATGGTTGCTGAACCCCCTTGTCCCGAGTGGTTCTGAGAAAGAGATAGACGTCTTTTTTGTTCAAAGTATTATGTTTTCGTGCGAGTCTTTTTCTTAGTTTTCAGATTTAGTGCTTCTTGGGTGGTGGGATAAGGACCATAGCTGGTTAATCGGATATTTTGTACTATGTGGTTTTCTGGTGAAGTAAATAGTTCGTCCATTTGTTTGCAGCAGATGGCAGATTTAAACCCGTTGTTTGTCTGGTACGATCGGATTGAGGTCATTTTCAATCTTGTCAGGGTCGGTTTCTGAGGTCAATCCCAATAGTTGTGAAATTCGACTAATATGTTGATCGACCCCAACCTTGTGGCGTTCGGTTTGTTTTAAACAAAGCTGCGGTGACTTGGTTTATTAATACATCTGTGCCGCAAGCATGAGGGCAATCAAGAGTTCAAAAGGATTGGTAAAGTTCAATGTGAGTGTTGTATCAGCATGGGTCTTATCGAGAACCTTGAGGACCGGTTGAATGCGACGTTTTTTTCTTGACCTGTTTCTTAGGAGACATGAAGATGTCTTGGCTTTCATCGTGTTCTGGGGTAAATTGCCTAACTGTCTGTTCCATCGAGGCTAGCTTTCATTTCTGTGATGATTGAGATAGGGAAAAGAATAGTGATATAGAAAAGATGCCTTAGTAATCAATCGTCCAATTCCCATGCTGATTATATGATTACAAGAAAACTGCCATTTTGATTTACCTCCTGCTCATCAATCTGTACTGAACGATTTTCGTATAATTCTTTTCACATGATATCTCAAACAATCCTGGCTGTGCTTTCCGGTAGTGTCATTGGATTTTTGCTTGGAGCGACTGGTGGAGGCGGGTCACTCATTGCCATTCCATTATTAGTCTATGTTGTGGGTATTCCAGTTCAGCATGCGACTGCCATGTCGCTTGTTGTTGTCGGGTACTCTGCAGTATTTGGAGCATGGCAGCAAAGTCGACATGGAAAGGTGAAAGGCCTTCTTGCTCTGGTGTTTAGTAGTACCGGTGCGGTGGGTGCATGGTTAGGCGCGCAAGGCCATCGACTGGTGGCTGACGATGTCATCCTGTTGATGTTTGGATGTCTATTAGTGGCGATCAGCGGCTGGATCTTGCAACTGCACTTGTTAAGAACCAATCAATCTATCGACCTTGAATGCGCACAGCACTTTTCATGGAATTGTGCGGTAAAGGCGATGACGATTGGATTCGGCGTGGGATTACTCACCGGATTTTTTGGGATTGGTGGAGGATTTGTCATCGTGCCGGCCCTGATGTTCGTATTAGGGTTTCCTATGGGAATGGCCGTGGGAACGTCATTTTTGATTATTGCCTTAACGTCGGTTGGTGGGATTGTCGGACATCTCGATCTGAATCATATCGATATTCAATTAACCTGCATTGTTATTCTTGGGAGCCTACTGGGAATGATTGTTGGTGCACATGTGGCCAAAAAGATGAAAGAGAGAACGCTCCAACAATCGTTTGCCATCCTCGTTGGTCTTACTGGATTCTTTATGATTATTGATAACGGTCTTCGTCTCTTCAGATAGAACAATTCCTACCTAGACAATCTTGTATTTTTAGATTGGCTGAGTGATTGGCTCGTGGACTTATGTTGGAGGCGCTTGTTTCAGTAAGAGCAAGGTGTCGCCTTTTTCTAGATACTCGTTTTCTTTAAATTCCCATGGAGAAAACGTACTACCATGTCGAAAGACACACAAAAGGACATCAGGCTTGAAGTCAGCTGCTGTTTTTCCGATATCCTCATCACGAACGGCCTCTTCGACGAGATTCACTTTCCCGCCCGCGGTCAATAGATCTTCCATATATTGAGCCATATGGCGCTGATTAACGGCCGCTGCTAGTAAGTATCCTCCGTAGGTCGCAGGTGAAATAATAAGTTGTGCCCCACCCTGGCGGAAAATTTTGACGTTTTCTTCTTCTTTTGCACTGATGATCACTCGACAGCTCGGATTTAAATGTCGAACAGTAAGGAGAATGAGCGCATTCGTATCATCGCGTCCTGCACAGATGATGACTGACTTGGCGGTATTGATGAGGGCAGTTTCTTGAAGGAGCTCTTCTTGTGTCGCGTCTCCCCTCAGAGCAATTACGCCGAGTTCGACAGCAGCTCGAACCCGTTCATCCATTGGGTCGATGACCAGGATGTCATTGGCTGCAGTTCCTTTCGCGAGGAGCTCTTTGACTGCGGCGTTCCCCGTATGCCCATATCCGCAAACAATAATGTGTTGATCGAGGCTTGTGTGTAATTTTGCCATGCGAAAACCCTCAGTAAATTGTCGAAGTGCGAGTTGATAGGCGGTGCCGAGAAAGAGAATCCAAATGAAAATTCGCACTGGAGTAATCACCAGTGCATCAATAAGACGAGCGCGAGAACTGACTGGGACGATGTCACCATACCCAACCGTCGTAATGGTGACCATCGTGAAGTAGACCACATCTGTGAAGGATACATCGCCGTCAGCCTGATCTTTGAGTCCTTCTCGGTCTAGCCATAAAATGCCAAGCAGTGACAGTAACAGAATGGTTACCAGCAGCATTCGAATCATCAAGTTCCGTCGGGGATTCAAATCTTCTGGCATGAAGACGACTCGTCGCCAAGACATAGTCGAGGGCTCAGCTAATCGTGTTTGAAGGCGTTCTTGTGACATTATTTGCGTGTCTTCATGGCTCGATATTGATGGTACAGAAGTTTAGAGTGGCCATGTCCACATGAGGGTTGGGATGGCCACGGCGACAATGAGTATTTCCAGTGGCAGACCCATTCTCCAATAGTCGCCAAATTTATACCCACCTGGTCCCATGACGAGGAGATTATTCTGGTGTCCGATTGGTGTGAGAAAGGCACAGGATGCCCCGATGGCCACGGCCATGAGAAAGGGATCTGGGTTCACTCCCAATTCTTGGGCGAGTGCCCATGCGAGTGGTGCCATGACGACTGCCGTGGCTGCGTTATTCATAATGTCGGACAATGTCATGGTCAGAACCATAATCAATGTGAGGATCGCGACAGGAGGAAATCCGGTGGTGATGCTTACGAGCGCTTCGGCCACGACGGTTGTCGCACCACTAATTTCTAAGGCATTCCCGATAGGAATCATTGCCCCTATTAAGACGATAACTGGCCAGTCCACAGATTCATAGATATCTCGTGGCGGGACCATATTCATCATGACCATAATGACTGCAGCCAACAGTAATGCAATCGGAAGGGCTAAGAATCCAAATGTGGCGCAGGCAATAGCGATTCCAAAAATACCTGCTGACAGCCACGCTTGAGACTTTCCTCCTATTTGAATGCCACGCTGAGCGAGTGGAAGACAGCCTAGAGCGGAAATCACTTCGACAACTTGTTCTTTCTCTCCCTGTAATAACAGAACATCCCCTGCTCGAAATCGAAAGGCTTTCAACCTTCCTCGATAGGGTTTTCCTTGTCGCGAAACGGCCAGCAGCATGGTGCCAAATCGTGAGCGAAGTTGGAGGGTATCGGCTAATCGTCCAATCAACCATGATCGGTTGGGAGGGATGACGGCCTCCATCAGGATCTGATCTTTTGGGATAACTCGTTTGGTCTCTGTACTTTCTGGATCTTCTTCTTTCGGTTGTGTGCCGGTGAGTTCAAGCTTGAGACTTTCGACGAATTTCTTAATGCCCTTTGGCCCAGCTTCAATGACGAGAATATCACCGACTTGAATACCTTCACGCCACACGGCTCCTCGAATTGATTGATCTCCTCTGATCAAGCCGATGATGAGGGCTTCAGAGTCTTCTGTAATTTTTTCAATTTCTGTTAATGATTGTCCGATGGCTTTTGAGTTTTCAGTCACTCGAACTTCCGTGATGTAATCTTCTATTTGAAACAGTTCCTTGGCCGCACTTTGTTTTCGTCTCGCAGCGGGAATGAGGTGCCACCCAATGAGCGTGACGAAAAGCAATCCAAGAAGCGCGACTATGGCCCCAACAGGGGCGAAATCAAACATGGTAAATGCTGCCCCTCCTATGTCTTGGCGATAGGAGGCCACAATGATATTAGGTGGTGTTCCGATCAACGTGACCATCCCTCCCAAAATGGTGCCAAATGCGAGAGGCATGAGCACTATTGCGGGTGAACGTTTGGCTTCTTCTGAGGTTTGAATCGCGACAGGCATGAGGAGGGCCAGGGCTCCCACGTTGTTCATCACTGTGGATAGCATGGCTCCGACACTAGCTAAGACAGCTATGTGAAGTGAGGGAGAGTGAATCGAGAGTTTGACGTAGTTGGTGACAAAGTCCACCGCTCCAGTATTACTCAAGGCGCGGCTGATAATGAGCACGGCTGCCACGGTGATGGTTGCGGGGTGTCCAAATCCTTGGAATGCATCATTTGGTGACACCACACCTGTTATCGCTCCTGTGACAAGGATGCCAACCGCGACGACATCGTAACGCCATCGTTCCCAGATAAAGAGTATGAACACACTTCCAAGGAGTCCTAACAGGATGATCTGGTCAGACGTCATAGTTGTATCTTTGTTTGCTTCTTATTTTGATCGGGTCGCTGTTTAACTGAGCCCATACCAAGCGGGTACTCGACTAATGGAAGGAAGGGGATTTTATGAGCTTGCCTATTCAGAGGGAGTGTAAGATGTCTGAGTCGTGGCAGCAACTATTTAGCAGAAAAAATATTAATAGGATAATGCGAGTGAACGAGTGCCTCGCCCCTATATATGAAGAGCCCCAAGGTACAAGCTCTGGGGTATCCAGGAGATATAGGCAGAACAGAGGGGACCCTACTCGAATCGGTAGGGCAGTATCAGAGGTCTTTCTTCATTCCAAGAGAGACCCTCTGAATGTTCTGATTGTTTATGCGGACAATCGAGCTACTGGTGTTCGTGGTGCTCTACGTAACCGTTTACGAAATGGAAGCACTTCTGCCTTAAATCCAGATCGGTGTCGATTAATGGTTGCGTCAACAAGATTGCCACACATGACACACCTAAGGGCTTTAATCCACAACTCCCCTGGAGCTCCCTTAATGTCCAGACAATTGTCAATCACCATGAGTCCACTACATCGAGTACAATTCATTTAGCACCTCCTTAAGTGAAAGCTTCCTGCTTACTTAAGCACTGACTGCATCCATGGAATGGTTGCTAATGCATCAGCCATGCCAATTACTTAACGGAACGAGAATTATTTAATTGTCGCGAACGAAACACACGTACTTTTAGAGATTAGAAAGACGGTATGAGTCAAAAAAGGCAGGATAAATGTAGGAATGAAGATGCGTGTAACGACCCCTAGATTCAGCACATCAGCTACAGAAAATTGTAGGAATAAAGAAAAACTACGCTGTATATTCTTTGAGGAACGAAGAAAATATATATAATTTATATGTTACAGAATGATCATGAAGGATTAGAATAAAATAGTCAAGAAAAACAAAACGTATGAGGTGATTTTTGTCATAGTGTTGAGGTGATTGACAGAGAGATATTAAGAGAGGTGTAGGCCTAGCCCATCAGGTAGGCCCTTGGTTTTAAAAACTTGAATATCGAACGTACTTCCAAGATCTGTTAATTTGGTCAATTGTTCAATGTCTGTTTGAGCCTGTTGAGAATCATCTATCTGCGTGAGATATTTTTCAATACCTATATTGTAAAGCCAGGGTCCTTGTTGAATGCTACCAACTGGTATGAATCCTGATTCTTGGGCAGCTGTTTTCAATGCCGAAAAGTCCACGTCTGCCGTGAGATCTTGTTCTCCGACAGAATCAAAGGGGTCGAATGTTTGTCGTTGTGACTGAAATGACCTCAACGTTCCATTGCGTTGCGTGTAGGAATACAAGTTTGCCGCTTCGTCTCCATAATCAATAAATATGAGATATCCTTTCGAGACAACGCTCTGAATTTTTTTCAGAAAATCATGAAACTCAAGACATATCTCTGCAATCTGTCCTCGACCAAGGTAGATTTTTTCATCATGTAAGCGTTTGGCTAGTCGTGATGTGGAGAGAGCTCCAGGTATTTCAGTAAATTCTTCATGTGTATCTAACCCGACATACATTTCCATTAATTGTCCAGAGCCATCGCTCATGACACGATGAACTGGAAATGCATCTAAGACCTCATTCCCTAAAACGAATGTTGGCCCAGGGGGAAGCATTTTTATGTCATCTGTTGTTGTGAGGCCCTTTTTTTTCTGTTGCTCGCGAAGCCTAGGACTTGTCTCAATGATGATATATTCAAGAGAGGAAGGTGAGAATTTGGTAATATATGCTCCGAGCTCTCCTGTTCCCCCACCAAACTCAATGACTCGGAGCGGCTCACCGACCAACCTTTCTGCTTGTTGAATAGCCAGTGTTACAGCAAAGGCGAAGGCCGGGAACATCGCATTCGTGTTAAATGCCCCGTCTTGAGAGCCGATGGCTGGACCTTTTGTATAGAATCCATGGTGCGGATCATAGAGGGCAGAGGCCATAAATTCATGAAACGTCAGCGGTCCATTCTCGTGAATTCTGGCTTTCAACTGATTGCTGAGTATCGTAGGCTGTCGAAAGTGATGAACTAGTCCTGCCTCCCATGACTGGTCTCGTATTGATTGACCGCCACATGCCTTGTTTCTAGTTATGCAATTCTTAAAATATTATGGGGCAAGTCTCTCGTTACTCTTGTGTCATAATTTCTTCGGTGGTTAGTTAGGTGCCAAATTCTTGGCGATCTGAACATGTAATAGTAAAAAAAAAGGAAGAACTCCTCATATTGAGGAAGTCCTTCCTTCTAAAGCTTTGTCTGGGTTGAAAAAGTATTTTGTTACTTAATCACTGTTGACGTTGCACCGCCCGGGTTGATTTTGACTTTGTTCAATGGTCCTTCAACTTCAGGCAATCGACCAGCACCCATTGATTTTTTGACACGCATTCGGTTTGGGTCCGAAACGTCATTCATTGCTGCAGAATCATGGGACATGGTTGAAGCACTGAGGTTACTCGTGTTCGTTTGTCCCTGGTCATTGGCTGTTGCTTGTCCAGTGGCTGGGGATTTCCCCTTGGCTGGATAGCCGGGATGATTAGGAAGCAATGCAGGGTTGGCGCATGCCAGAGAAACTGCAAGTAATGAAGCTCCCATCGTTCCAAGAATAATTCCGATCGCTTTCATAAGTCCGCTCCTTTGTTATGTACAGGTTAACAAATGGAAAAAACCTTATTAGAATATGCTCAATAAGCTTTAAGGAAAGGAATCATATTCCTAACCCTATGGTGCTGTCAAGCTAAGAATATTAACTGTTATGTCGCGGGTTTACTTGGTGTGCTTCTGGTGCTATGCCTCCTTCCTCGATTGTATGGGACCCGTGGTCGGAGTGCTGGCATTTGCAATGTAACCGTTGTCCCTTGGTCTGGTCCGCTTGCGATTTGGATTTGTCCTTGGTGTTCTTCAACAATCTTTTTGACCATGGCAAGCCCCAACCCAGTTCCTGACCGTTTGGTGGTAAAGTATGGCTCAAACACTTTATCCACATGTTCTGGAGGAATTGGAATTCCGTCATTCTCAATCGTGATGCCGATATGATTACGTGGTTCCTTGAGTGAGACAACCGTGAGACGAAGGTTGCCTCCTGGTGACATGGCTTCTAGAGAATTTTTGAAAATACTTAAAAATGCATGTCGCATTTTTGCATCATCCCATCGAACTTGGGCAAGACGTGAGGGATACTCCTTTTGAACTTCAATACGATTCACACGAATATCAGTCGAGATGAGTGAAAGGGCATGGTCAAGAAGTTCTGGAACTCGGCAAAGACGTCGATCAAGTTGGAGTGGTTTGGCAAAGTCCAAAATTTCATGAAGAATTGATTCGATACGAATCAAGTCACGCATGGCCGTTTCAATTCGAGTCTGAGAGTCAAAGTCTAGGGTTGCCTCTACGGTAATTTCTTCAAGCTGGGCGCGGATGAACCCCATAGGCTCTCGAATTTCTGTTGCCAGAAAAGAGCTAACTTCATCTAGGGCGACGCGTCGTTCTTCGCGGCGAATGGCAGGCTCTGAAATTTCTGACTTATTTTTGTCGACTGTTTTCCCCCCAGTGGATTTTTGTTCTGACATGATGGAGAGTTGCGCTTTGGGGTCTTCAAACAGTTCGACCAGTTTTGTGGTGATTGGCTCAACTTGCCCAAGGTGAAAGCCTTCAGCCTCATATTGTGAAGGAGTTTTTGAGGCCAACGTTATGGTGCCCGCGACCCGCCCTCTCACAAAAAATGGTACGACAACGGTTGAGGCAAAACGATCTTTATATAATTGTTTATAGTCTTGAAAACGGCCTTGTGTTGACGCCAAATTATGATCGACTCGAGGTTTTCGGTGTCGTACAGTCCATCCTGAGGCTGATTCGTCTAAGAGGAGACGTTGACCTGGGATGAGATCGCGTTTTGCATTTCCAACGCCTCCCAGGACTTCGAGCGATGCGGCGATCGGGTCGTAAATTGTCACCCAAGCACGGTCGAAGGGGATCCCGTCTTCAATATTACTTAACAATGCTGTGATTCGTTCCTGGATTAAGGGATTTGAATACGATTGTGGCTGATGGGACTGAGCACTGTCACTTTCAGCAGGCATTGGTTCTTGTGCGACTGAGGGCCGTCCTAAGATAAGCGATGAGCTAAAAAGTCCAGCTTTCATTAGTTCTTCAGTCATGAAGGATCGGGCGCGTTCAATTACAGATTTATCCCGTTTTGATACCATGGAGCTTTCTTTTCGTCCCAAAACTAGCGTACCGTAAATGCGCCCTCCTTGTTTTAACGGTATCCCTAGTAATACCTTGCTCCCTGGTGTGATCATTCGGAGTCGAAAGGCTTTATTTAATTCAGAATCTGCAGCTTTTCCTTTTGATCCAGCTTTCCCCCAATCCTCAGGAGTCAGTGTTCTGAGGATGGCACGAATCTCTCTTGACGAAAATCCTCGTGATACTTGAGGCAGAAAAGGGCCGCCTTCATGCGTAATGATTGCGACTAAAATCGCGTCCATGCCAAGCTCATTGACTGCAGTTGTGAGGATCTTTTGGAGGGTGCTTTGTTTGGTAGGCAGGGATGTATCAACAGAACTCGGCATGTGGTGTATCTCCTTAGGTGCGTGCATCCTACACGTGAGGAACTTTTTAAACTCTTATTGGCTTGGACTTGACCGGACTTCGTTGATGAGTACGATTACGGTCTTACTCATGTTGTTGCCAAGGTCAAGTCTTCGTTATTCACATTAATTAATATGGCGTATTTTTCGGGGGCGATTCGTCATGGCCATTTCCACTTGGCCTCGCTCTGAAACGAAAATATTCAAAATAGCACTTACAAGACTGATTAAAATTGCTCCCCCAATAGCTGGCCAAAATCCGTCTACCGTAAACCCCTTGACGAAAAAGTCCACCACATGCAGTAAAAATGCATTGATCATGATCATGAACAGCCCCAAACTCAGTAAGATGATAGGGGCAGAGAGTAAGTACAATAACGGTCGAATCAACGCATTCAGGAATGACAGGACGATGGCAGCCACCATGCCAGCCATAAGGCCCTGCATTTCTATGCCGGGAATAATGTAGCTGGCCAGTATGACGGCCACAGCAGTTATGCTGCAACGAATAAGAAATCCACGCATCTTGAGCTCAACAGCCGTTTAGGGATTGTGTCATCACTGCGAAGAAATAAAGAGGCTTCTGTCCTTTTTCATAATCATGATTACTCTTCATCATACCCGGGCTCTTGCGAAGGCTCAAGCTATTTCCCGCAGCCGAAGTCTCAGGAACGTGTCATGTGTGTCTCTGGAACATGTGTTGGCCATCTGAACTATCTATAATGAACCCCTTAAGGCAGGTGCTGGTATTCGACCAAAAGTCCTGAGTATAAGTAGTATGGAGATGGGAAGGTAAATGAGGCACCCAACCATGCCAATGAGATACTCTCCGATCCAAAAAGTGACGGATAAGTTGAACAATAACACAAGGTAGTATAGTCCGACTCCTAAAAGAAGGTTGTATTGAACGATTGCCTGTGGAGGAGGAGAATGCACCCATTGAACGCGATCGACTGCGCAATATAGTCCGATTGAAATAATCCCAACTGTGGCCCACCCTAGGAAATTCGCGATTGGAATTCCAAAATACACACCAGGGTTCGGGTAGCCATAGATACGCCCTAAGAACCATTGATCTCCACGAAGGGCTATAGGGTCGATGACAATATCGATAAAAGTGATAAAGAGTGTGGTGAGGAGGATAACTGGCCAGGACGTTCTAATTTGCTGGTTGAAATCCCATCCGGACAATGGGTCAGATTGTTTCCATGATAATACAAACATCAGTGCCATGCAGTAACTTGCGTGAAGTAGGAATGTAAAGGAGAGCGAATCCATAAAAGGAATGTTTGATATGTACAATTCCTCTCCGACTGTCGAACCGGTGTAATAGTAATCTCCAAATGGAAATCCAATTCGTGTGGATGAAAACTCACTCAGGAATGCGGTGATCCATGTGAGTCCAAACATGAGCCCTGTTCGTTTCCATCCCAATAAGCGACTTGACGCTAAGACTGACATTCCCAAAAATATAAAAACATAGGGCCGAAGCATGATCGTCTGAATCAAAAGTGTTGGTATTTCCATCAGGGACCCCTACAGGTTGGGTGAGAACGCGGTTTTCTTGATGATGCTAGGCATAGCCATGTGTGCGAAACCATTTGACGGCATGTTCGAGAGATGTTTCTATTGGTGTTTGGGGGAGGTCTAACTCCCGAATCGCTTTTGAACAATCATAATGCATGAGATATTTTGCCATCCGTACGCCTTCAAGGGGGATTCGTGGTGGTCGGTGGGTCACATAATTAGCAATCCATTTATTCGCATGTGCCAATGGGAGAATGGCGCGCCATGGGAGTTTGATGACGGGTGCTTTGACGCCAGTCAATGGACTCAGGATGGCAAAGATTTCCCGAAGTGTCAGATTGCGATGTCCGAGGATGTAGCGTTCCCCTACCCGCCCTTGTTCCATGGCACGAAGATGTCCTATTGCCACATCGTTCACATCAATGAGGTTCATACCCGTCTCAATGTAAGCGATCATGCGGCCAAGCATAAAGTCCACGATGATTTGACCGGTTGGCGTGGGTTTGACATCTCGTTCCCCTATGGGTGCGGAAGGATTGACGATAACAATGGGCAGTCCGGCATGAATTAATTTGAAGACTTCCTGTTCCGCTAAGTACTTGGAGCGTTTGTAGTCCCCAGCCATTTGCGAGAGTGCAACCGGTATCTCCTCAGTTCCTAAGCCCCCGCCTTCAGGAAGCCCAATGGCACCAATCGTACTGGTATAGACGATCTTTTCGAGTCCCACGTCCCCCGCGGCTTGAAGCAAGTGTTTCGTTCCATCAACATTGATTCGATAAAAGATTTCGGGGTTTCTATCCCATAATGCATAATGTGCTGCCACGTGATAGAGCTGCCGGCATCCATGAAGCGCTTGACGAAGTGATTGAATATCTTGAAGGTCTCCCTCGACTGTTTCGACCGGTAATCCCTCCAAGTTTTTCAAGTTACTATTCTGTCTTATGAGCACTCGTACATCGGTTCCGTTTGCAAGCAGCGTTCGTGTGACAGCTGCACCAATGAACCCTGTTGCCCCAGTCACGAGCGCTTTCACCAAATACTCCCGGGGATAGAAGGAATGTTGAAAAAAGCCGTCCGCGGCGTTCTCATTCTCTCGCCGTCTGAACGTGATATATTGTTTTGAGTTGGACTATCCGCTGTGTGAGTCCAGTGATTCGGCAGCATGTATTGAGGTTTCCCCAGAGTGTCGTGTTGGCTTATTCCCAGTAAGCTTCGCGCGTCCCTTGGGCACCTATGATCGCAGGTACATTGGGAGTCGTATGGCCAATGAAGAATGTTGCGTGTCAGCGAATGTCCCCTCAACGATTGAGCCCAAGGGGGCTGCGGCCTTGCTGGATGGACTTTTTTGAACATTTTCTCCCGTTCATGACCTGAGCTTCGATTGGTGGATGTAAGGGCCATTGAATTGAAACATTTACCAACCCCATATGTGAAGCATGAAGGGAGCATCGAGGCATAATTTTTAGAGTCATGAAAGGTTGGTTCGGCAGCCACATGGTACTAAGGGTCAGTATTGTTGAAGCAGTAGATTGAGGAAGGCATCGGCAGTATTTCAGAACGCAGATATAGAGTAGGCGAAAATAGTGATATGAGTTCGAGTCTAGGTGTATCGTTCTTGGTCACAAGATACGCAGGGTTTCTAATTTCGGCGTTGAATCACGTAGTTCGCCAATGCACGGAGTGGTTCGGCCTGTTCATCAAAGTCTTCCAACCGTCGTAAAGCTCGACTGATACATTCAGCGGCTAATTCTCGTGCTCCATCAATGCCATAGAATGATGGATAGGTTTTTTTCCCTCGCTTAGCATCAGTTCCGGCATCTTTGCCCAGTTCTTCACGCGTACCCGTCATATTTAACACATCATCAGCAATTTGAAAGGCAAGGCCAATGTCTTCAGCGTATCCGGTCAATCTTTCTAACTGAGTCGATGTCGCACCAGCCCAAATTCCTCCAACCCGAACCGCAGAACGAATAAGTTTCCCTGTTTTATAGTTGTGAATGGTTTGCAACGTGAGGAGATCAATGTCCTGGTTTTCTGCTTGGATGTCCATGACTTGACCCCCAACCATTCCATCGTGTCCAGCTCCGAGGGCTACTTCGGAAATGATTTGGATCTGTCTTTCGGCAGGGATTGGTGATTCAGATGCTGGTTGGCTGCATAATTCAAAGGCCATCGTCAGCAAGGCATCACCAGACAAGATCGCCAGTCCATCTCCATAGACTTTATGATTCGTTGGGCGTCCTCGTCGATAATCATCATTGTCCATGGCTGGTAGGTCATCATGGACAAGTGAATAAGTATGAATCAATTCAAGTGCCGCGGCATAAGGAAGCACTCCATTATTTTTACTACCGATGGCTTCCGCAGCGGCGAGTGTGAGAATTGGACGGATTCGCTTGCCTCCCCCTAGCAGGCTATACCGCATTGATTCATAGAGGGTTTTGGCCAGAATATGTCCAGGAGGCACTACTTGATCTAAGAATTGATCAATTCGTTCCTGTTGTTGTTTGAGATAATCTTGAATATTCACAAAAGGCAGTATTGGTTCTAACTCTGGGTGAAAGTGTTATTGGCAGGTGTTGAGCAGCAATCGAGCCTATCAAAGGGGTTTTTCCATGTCAAACGAAAAGCCATCAGAAGACAGCTTTGGGACATAATTGAAAACACCTGGTTTATTTGTATTCGATGAAGGAGCCCAGTATACTTGGGTACTATGAGTATTCGAACCCGAGCAGGTGAATGGCAGCCACTAATGTTAGGGGTTGAGCCTGAATTGTGCGGTGTCTGTGGTGATGGGCTGTCCCGTAATTTTACCTTGTTACGAGGGGGGTGGGAGCGCTGTACGCTTTGTGAGCGATTTGTTCACCATAGTTGCTTAGTCAGTGGGAAAGTCTCCTTTTTGAAGATACGTCCTCGTATTTGCCTATCCTGTCGCCCTGATTCCTATTCTTCAGAATCCACGACTCATAATACGTCTCATTCGACTGCTCTCAAGTCATGAAGTTACACACGCAGGCTTTATCGTCTATGGCTTCCCATCAAAGCTATGGTGCTCTTTTTGTTGGATTCATCATTGCGCCCCTACTCAGTTTCTTTAGTGGATTTCATACCATGGACTTTATCGTGGGCGGCGTGTACACGTGGCCACAAATGAGTCGTGTCGTTGCGCTCACGTTGGCGTTTGTGATTCTCAGTTATGAATTTGTTTATAAAGAAAATAGGGAACAGGCGCTTCACTCGCAGGGGATACGAATGAGTCAACAGGGACTGAAGGCTATTTTGTATTCCTGTTTTGTGCCCTATGTGTTAGGTGTCTTGTTGCTCTTGTCGTTGGTTCTCGTTTCTCAGTAACCATATTGTCGTACCATGTATTGAGGAGTTTGTCATGAAAAATGTAGATATGAAAATCGATGGAAATATGCTGACAATTTCGGTAGATCTCTCAAAAAGCTTTGGTCCATCTTCATCTGGTAAAACGACGATTATTGCCACGACTGAAGGGAATGTAGCTGTTGAGGGACGAGAGGAAGTTAAGATTGGCCTGAATATTTATACAAAGAAGACTGCTTAAAAAACCGATATTCCGCTATTTGCGAATTTCTTCCCGTAACGCCCGTCCCGTCCATGATTCTGGTATGCTCATAATATGGGATGGCGGGCCTTCAGCAACAATTTGGCCCCCTCGATGTCCACCTTCTGGGCCAAGGTCGAGCACCCAATCTGCATTTCGAATCACGTCAAGATTGTGTTCAATCACTAACACGGTGTTCCCGGATTCTACTAAACGATTCAGAACTTCCAGTAGTCGTTGGATATCGGCAAAATGTAAGCCTGTGGTTGGTTCATCAAGGATATAGAGAGTTCTTCCAGTGGCTCGTTTCGATAGTTCTTTTGCTAACTTGATTCGTTGAGCCTCACCACCTGAAAGAGTGGTAGCCGATTGCCCAAGCTTTAGATATTGCAGCCCAACATCCGTTAACGTTTGCAACTTTGTTCGGATGGAGGGAAATGGAGAAAAAAACTCCAGTGCCTCTGCCACTGTCATATTGAGAATGTCCGCAATTGTTTTTCCTTTGTACAACACGTCAAGTGTTTCTCTGTTATATCGCTGCCCTTTGCAGACGTCACAGGTGACATAGACATCTGGAAGAAAGTGCATCTCAATCTTGATCAAGCCATCACCTTGACATGTTTCACATCGTCCGCCTTTGACATTAAAACTATATCGACCAGGTTTATAGCCACGAATTCTCGACTCAGGCAAATTGGCAAACAAATCTCGAATAAACCCAAATAGGCCAGTATAGGTTGCTGGGTTTGAACGTGGTGTTCTTCCAATAGGGGATTGATCAATGTCGATGACTTTATCCAAGGCTGTCACGCCTTTAAGTCGTTGACACCCCTCAATTTTTGGTTTTTTTTGGTACAGCATTTGTGAAAGAGAGTGAAGTAGCACATCAAGAATGAGAGTACTTTTTCCAGACCCAGAAACTCCTGTGACACATGTTAGAAGACCTAATGGGATATTTACTGTTAGCGTTTTTAAATTGAATCTATGGGCCCCCACGACAGTCAACATACTTTTGGGTGAACGCTGATGTGGAGGAAGGCTCACACGATTCGTCCCGTTGAGATATTTTCCGGTCAATGAGGCAGGATGTTTCATGATGGATTTTGGCGTGCCTTGTGCCATCAAATATCCACCCTGGACTCCGGCGCCAGGACCGAGGTCGAGAAGGTGATCAGCGGCTAACATGGTTTCGGCGTCATGCTCTACGACAATGACTGTATTGCCCATATCGCGAAGTCGAAGTAGCGTTTTGAGTAAACGTTCATTGTCACGTTGGTGTAAGCCAATGCTTGGTTCATCAAGTATATAGAGGACTCCAACAAGCCCAGATCCTATTTGTGTTGCCAGGCGAATTCGTTGACCCTCCCCTCCAGATAATGATCCGGCTGGACGGTCGAGCGTGAGATAGTCCAACCCAACATTGAGTAGGAAATCCAAGCGTTCTCGTATTTCTTTAAGAATACGCTGACCAATAAAGCGATCACGATCATTCAGCGGCATGGTAGAGACGAACTCGGCAGCCTCTTGAATGGAACGTTTCGTTATGTCCGCAATAGACTGATCCGCTATTTTTATTGATAAACTTTCTGGTTTGAGTCGTGCGCCTCCACAGGCCTGACAGGGATCTCGATGGGAGTAATCTTCTTGTTCGGGACATTCCCCAGCCATCGTGACACCAAGGCCATCACATGCGGGACAGGCGCCATGTGGGCTATTGAATGAAAAAATTCTTGGCGCAATTTCTGGATAGCTGACTCCGCACCGGATGCATGCTGCATTCTCGCTATAGAGTGAAACGTGATCCTTCTCGGTCAGGACGCCCACGAGTCCATTCGTGAGTTTGAGTGTTGATTCGATTGAATCAGCAAGCCGACGAGAAAAGGCTTCATCGGTTTTCATGATCAATCGATCCACGACAATTTCGATCGTATGCTTCTGCTGCTTTTGCAACTTAATTTCTTTACTGAGTTCAGTCATCTCCCCATCAATTCGTGCTCGAATGTAGCCTGCCCGGCGTGCACTGAGAAGTTCTTTTCGATATTCGCCTTTTCTTCCTCGAACAATGGGGGCCAAGATTTGCAGTTTTGTTCCTGGGGTAAGCTGTTGTATGGATTCAACGATTTGCTGCACGGTTTGAGCTGTGATGTGGTCTCCGCATTGATGGCAAAATGGTTGTCCAATGCGGGCAAAGAGGAGGCGGAAGTAGTCGTATATTTCGGTGACTGTTCCGACCGTGGACCGAGGATTGCGGGTCGTATTTTTTTGTTCTATAGAAATGGCTGGAGAGAGACCTTCAATGGAATCAATGTCGGGCTTCCCCATTTGTTCGAGGAATTGTCGGGCGTAGGCGGAGAGTGACTCGACGTAACGTCGTTGTCCTTCGGCATAGATGGTATCGAAGGCGAGAGACGACTTGCCCGACCCACTGAGTCCAGTGACGACGACGAACTGATCCCTTGGAATCTCAAGGTCAAGATTTTTAAGATTGTGTTCGCGAGCACCTTTAATGGTGATAGTTTCACGCATTTCGGAAGGAATTATAGCATAGGGAACAGGTAGAGTGATTCGTTTATCACCGATGGAGACCAGCGGATTGACCCAACCTAGGGTGTTCGATACAATCTCCTATGGCTTCATGCTCTACATGCATGGAGGTTGTGGTATTCGTCTGTCAGTTTTACACTTTTATTTTCGAAGAATTTTATTTATTTATCTGAGGAGCTCCTCATGAATCATGGAAATTACAAGTACGTTGTCAGTGTCATCATGGCCTGTCTGATGCTTCAGGCTTCCTTGGCTTTTGCCGCTCGTTATGAACTCACCCGGAACAGCGTTCAAGATGCAAAGGTGATAGATGCTTCAGATGTTTCGTTATATCAGGTCAAATTGGGTGATTCAGAAGCCAAAGCTGTAGAAACCCTACTTGAAGAAAAGATTGCGGGCGTTCGGGCCGAACAAGAAGGAACCTTTATTCTCCTTTGGGATAAGAGTAAGCCCACAGGTGCGATGGCGGGAGTGAGGATTGTAGATGGAAAAGTTGATTTAATATTCATAAATGATCGCTTTAGTCATAAAGTACGAGGAATTTTCAGAACTGTGCTTGCAGCCCAAACGGCTAGGGAAATTCGTGATTTACTTGGACCCGAGGATTTCAAGAATGAAACATTAATGGGCGCAAAGCTGCTATACGAAGAAAAAGGTTTTCTTGTGAATTTCCTTGAAAGTAGTGTGAACGTTGAGTTTTGCTTAGGGTGCTCTGATCTCTATAATTCCTTTTAATGAGATCTTTTTGATTTCTTTGTTCGTTTCCCAAATGTTTTATCTTCTGCCTTACTGACATTGGGGTATGCTCCTAATGTTCAATTCTCATTTTTTTCGGTATGAAGAAGGGGATGTTGTCGTCCTACTTTTTAGTCCGTGTGGTTAAAACCCCATGAATGATCGGTTTCTTTCGACGCAAGCTCTTGAGGATGAGCAGAGTCTTGAGGGTTCATTGCGCCCTCAACGTTTAGATGAATACATTGGGCAGGCGCGAATGAAAGAGTCTTTGCGTATCTGCATAGAGGCGGCAACTCGTCGGGGAGAAGCTCTTGATCATGCGATATTTTATGGGCCACCCGGTTTAGGAAAGACCACCATCTCTCATATTATTGCTCATGAAATGGGTGGGAGTATTCGTTCGACTTCTGGATTAGTGTTGGCGCATGCAGGAGACCTTGCGGCTATTTTGGCCAATCTTCAACCGCGCGATGTTTTGTTTATTGACGAAATTCACCGATTGCCTCCATCAGTTGAGGAAGCGCTGTACCCGGCAATGGAAGATTTTCAAATAGATTTGGTGATCGGTCAAGGTCCATCAATGAGGACAATGAAGCTCGACCTTCCGCCTTTCACCCTCATTGGCGCCACGACCAGAGCTGGGTCACTTACGTCTCCCCTTCGTGAACGATTTGGGTTGGTCTATCGACTTGATTTTTACTCAGCAGAAGAGTTGCAACTTATTGTGACCAGAAGCTCAGGGCTTCTAGGTGTTGAGATTGAACCAGGTGCGGCTGCGGAAATTGCCGGTCGATCAAGAGGAACCCCTCGAATAGCCAATCGATTAATTAAACGTGCCAGAGACTTTGCAGAGGTCAAAGCTCAGGGTGTGCTGACGCGCGAGGTGGCTCGTGATGCTTTGACTTGGTTAGGTATTGATGATGCGGGGTTCGATGAAATGGATAGGAAAATTCTGTTGACGATTATTGAAAAATTTAAAGGAGGGCCGGTAGGAGTTGAGGCTATTGCTGCAGCCGTCCAAGAAGAAAAAGTTACGTTAGAAGATGTGTATGAACCCTTTCTTATTCAATCTGGCTACCTTGATCGCACGGCTCGTGGCCGTCAAGTGACGACACGAGCGTTAGATCATTTTGGGAAGTCGGGAGGTCTCTTTTCTCAACCTCTGTAATTTAGTTTTGTTTATTATGGGGTTCTTTCGTTTTATATTGTAAGGCATCAAGCCCGGCTTGAGCGCAGGCTTCATCTAACCCTGCTCCTGGAGCACCTCCGACGCCAATGCCGCCGACAATAGTTGTCTCTATCCTAATTGGTAATCCTCCACCAAGAATTAGAATGTTATCGTTCATATCCCGAAGAGGTTGCAGGGTTGGAATTTTTGTGATCAATTCAGCCAATTCGTTTGTTGATCGGCCTATACTGGCAGCCGTGTAGGCTTTTTTGAAGCTACTATCTTGTGTATGAGGCCCTGCACCGTCTCCTCGTATTAAGACTTTCAGGTTTCCACCTTGGTCGACCACAGCCACACTTACATGATAGCCCCCAGTCTTGCATTTACTTAATGCGGCCGTTGCGGCTTTTTCAGCCGAGGACAATGGTAAGAGAAGGTGAGTTGGGTGGTCTTGATGAGCCAGGACGAGGGGTGGGACGGTTAGGCTGAAACTCATACTGAGAATGAAGAGTCCGCATGATTGAATGAAGGTTATTGTCTTCATGATAGCTTCTCCTCTTTAAATACGGTTTTATCAGGGCATATGTGATACGAGGGCAATAGCTCTATTGATTTGTTCTCGAGCTCCAAGAAATACCAAGACATCACCAATTTCAAGCACCGTCTCACTTGGTGGTTTTGACTGGGTGGCTCCATTTCGAGTTAAGGCGACAATCACGGCTCCTGTTTTTCGTTGTATTCCTGTTTTGAGAAGTGATTGTCCTAAGACTGGCGAATCTTCCTCGATTCTCCATGTTTCTACTTCGACATCAGCAAATAGGCCTTTCCGGAAACGATGGGCCAGAGTTGGTAACTCTTCCCTCCGCAATAAGGCATACCCTTCACGTCGAATTTCTTCAGCTTTTTCAAAAATAACCGGTTTAGGAATTTGATAGCACTGCAGGATAAGCGTGAACATTTCAATTGAGGTCTCAAACTCTTCGGGGACAACCTCATTTGCCCCTAATTCAAGAAGTTCCTCTAATTCCTTGATGTAGCGAGTTCGGACGACGATGTGCAAGTCAGGGTTGAGTTCACGAGAAAGTTGAACGATTCTTCGTACCCCAAATGGGTCCGATGTGGCAATGACTATAGCCCGAGCTTGTTCAATTTGAACTTGCTTTAGGACTGTTGGGTTTGATGCATCGCCATATCGAATGTGGACGCCCTTATTTGTTGCGGCCTGTACGACATCTGCCCCAATGTCGAGGACGAGATAGGGAATTTCTATGTCCATGAGCACGCGTGCTAAATTCCGCCCATTCAATCCATAGCCCACGATGATGACATGGTCTCTGATTTTTAGATGGGTCGTCCCTGATGTATTTGATCCTTTGTACCCAAACCAATGATGGACACGCTGAAGTGCCTCAGCCCGTTTCGCCAATTTCGGTGCCCATTGGATTAGAAAGGGGGTGATGATCATGGTGAGTACGCAGACGGAGAGGAATATGTTGTAGGTTTGTGGTTCGAGCAATTGGGCTTGTTGTCCTTTTTGAGCAAGGATAAAAGCAAATTCTCCAACTTGTGCAAGGGCGACTCCGGTAAGGATCCCTGATCGTAATGGGGATCCAGCGATGAGGGCTGCTCCGGCTCCGGTCAAAAATTTTCCAATGAGGACTGCGCTGATTAAACTGATGATGAGGATTGGGTGTGTTGCGAGAACACGAAGATCAATCAACATCCCGATCGAAACAAAAAAGAGACTATTGAAGCTATCTCGAAAGGGGAGGACTTCGGCTAATGCTTGATGACTATATTGGGATTCTGAAATCAGCAGTCCAGCAAGAAACGCTCCTAAGGCTAGAGATAGTCCAGTCAGAGAGGTGAGCCAGGCGGTCCCTAACCCTAAGACGATAATCGTGAGCAAAAAAAGCTCTCGACTTTTGGTTCGGACAATGTGCTCCAGCAATTGTGGGGTGATAACACGTGCTGCGATAATGATGACAAAGACGACTAACCCGGCTTCACCTAATATCAGAAGGATGGCTTTGACTCCGCCTGTTTGTTCATTCCCTAACAGAGGCGTAATCAAAATCATGGGTACGACGGCTAAATCTTGAAAGAGTAAGATGCCAATTGTTGAACGGCCGTGGTGGGTATCCATTTCCCCTCGTTCCCCTAAAGCTTTTAACACAATGGCCGTGCTGCTCAATGACAAGAGGAATCCCCAGAATATGGTCTCTTGAACGGAAAGTCCGGTGAGCATGCCCCCAACGGCTACACACAGAAGGACGCCTAATATTTGGAGGGGACCACTCAAGAGCAATACGCGTCGTGACGCTTTCAGTTGGGTGAGTGAGAATTCGATCCCGATCGTAAAGAGAAGAAGAATAACTCCGATTTCGGCTAGAACTTCGATTTGCTCGCGATCTGATATCAAGTTCAGTCCATAGGGCCCCACAAGAGTCCCCGCTACCAGAAAGCCTGCAATCGATGGTAAGCGGAGCTTTTGAAATAAAAAGACGACGCCAATAGAGACTGTGAAAATAATCAGAACATCTTGAAGGATTGAATGGTCAGGCATGAGGCAATGACTTCTTGGGATTGAGTGAGATCAAAATCGAAAAAAGTCTATTCTAGATTAAAATGCCTTCTATTTGGTGATTGGCGAGTATTTTCTCGTGCGTACAAAGATATGTTCAGAATGCTGGAACGGTTGAACCGAACCCTCGCGGCCATGACATTTCATTCAAATTCAAATGAGAAGGGCAGGAGAAACAACACTAGCACTATCAGGAAATGGTTTATTTTTCGTACAGTTGAGGCGTCGAGATTTTATGAAGTCCTATCCTGAAATAACCAAGGGGATTCAGTGCGTCGACGTGTTTCATAGGCGTGGATAGCATCTTGACTTTGTAGGGTTAATGCTATGGCATCAAGCCCTTTTAGTAAACAGTCTTTTTTGAACGAGTCAATTTCAAAAGAAAAGCAATCACCTCCAGGAAGGGAAACGTGTTGTTGGTGAAGGTCGACGGTGACTGAATATGGTTTGTGCATCGTTTCTCGCTCAAATAGGTCTTGGATTTCATGTTCCGTGAGAATGATTGGTAAAATCCCGTTTTGAAAGCAGTTATTGTAAAAAATATCTGCAAAACTTGGTGCCAGAATGCAACGAAATCCGTAGTCTAACAGGGCCCATGGCGCATGTTCTCTGGAAGAGCCGCACCCAAAGTTTTCGCCAGTGAGAAGAATCGTGGCCTTCTGATATCGCGGTTGATTGCTGAAGAATTCTGGGTCAGGTGTTCCCGTAGAGGTCTCTCGCCAATCGGCAAAGAGTCCTTCTTTTAGTCCAGTTCGATGGATAGTTTTGAGGTATTGCTTGGGAATAATTTGATCCGTATCGACGTTGGGCCGATTTAGTGGTGCGATCAAACCTGCATGAGTGGTAAAGGGGTTCATAAAAAGAAAATTCCTAATTCAGTAAATGAACAATAGGCGAATAACCTGTTTCTGAAGGTTAACCCCAATTCCGAATGTCCACAAAGTGTCCCTCTATGGCTGCAACTGCAGCCATGGCTGGAGACACGAGATGTGTGCGTGAGCCTTTTCCTTGCCGACCTTCGAAATTGCGATTACTAGTTGAGGCACACCGTTCTCCAGGACGGAGTACGTCAGCATTCATAGCCAAACACATACTG
Organism: Nitrospirales bacterium; assembly: GCA_029261355.1. GTDB lineage: Bacteria > Nitrospirota > Nitrospiria > Nitrospirales > UBA8639 > JAGQKC01. The sequence continues at coordinate 128,159 of JAJDBM010000050.1, forward strand.
CAGCCGGCCTCCCGCCATTCCAGGCCAGCATCACGGAATATTTGGTCGAGCCCTTCTTTTTCAGCTTGTTTTTTTATCAACCCTGATCCCGGTACCACCATGGCATGTACGCTTTTCGCAATACGTTTTCCACTCAAGTATTTAGCCGCGATCCGAAGGTCTTCAATTCGAGAGTTCGTACATGATCCGATAAAGACACGATCAATCTTAATGTCTTGAATTGGTGTGCCAGCCTTGAGGTCCATGTAGGTCAGGGCTTTTTCGGTGGCTAGACGAGTTTTTTCGTCCGCATAGTCCTTGGGGTTTGGAACGTTCTCATCGACGCCCGATACCATTCCTGGGTTTGTTCCCCATGTGACTTGGGGGGCAATATCTTCCCCTCGTATTTCAATTCTATGATCAAAATGGGCATTCTGATCAGTGACTAATGTTTTCCAATTTTTCTTAGCTTGTTCGAACAGTTGATCTGTTGGTGCCAGAGGCCGTCCTTGAACGTAAGAGATGGTGAGGTCGTCAGGTGCAACAAGTCCTGCACGAGCTCCCCCTTCAATGGACATATTGCAAAGAGTCATACGTCCTTCCATAGAGAAGGAGCGAATGACCGATCCAGTATATTCGATAACATGACCAGTTCCGCCGCCGATTCCAATTTTCCCAATGATGGACAAAATCACATCTTTGGGAGAGCAAGAGTCAGCCAAGGTTCCATCCACTCGGATTTCCATCGTCTTGGGTCTTTTTTGGACAAGACATTGAGTGGCTAATACATGTTCGACCTCCGATGTCCCAATGCCAAATGCTAAGGCTCCAAATGCTCCATGAGTTGAGGTATGGGAATCGCCACACACAATCGTCATCCCTGGAAGGGTTAATCCTTGTTCTGGGCCTATGACATGCACGATACCTTGTCGCACATCATTCATATCAAACAATGTAATGCCAAATTCTTGGCAATTGTTTGCCAAGGTCTCAACTTGTTTGGCGCTCATTTGATCGACAATGCCTAAGCTTCGGTCGGTTGTTGGGATATTGTGGTCAGGAACGGCAAGGGCTGCCGTGGGGCGTCTCGGTTGACGACCGGCCATTCGTAAGCCTTCGAAGGCTTGTGGCGAGGTAACTTCGTGCACGAGATGGCGATCAATATACAGTAATGTAGTCCCATCAGGGTCTTCTCGGACAACATGTTGCTCCCAAATTTTCTCAAATAACGTTTTCGCAGGCATAACGATATCCTATTTTCTAGAGTGTTTTGTTTTTATTACCCCAAATTCTTACTGTCTGGCAAGTACTTCGACAGAATGATAAGGGTCGAATGGTCAGGCCAGGTCTGATTTACTTAGATTCCAGGGGACGATTAAAAAATTGGAATGGGTTAGTTAATGATCGAACTTTGTTATAATCTAAGGTATTTGTTATATTAAGAACTACCTATACTTTCATGCAATGTGTCAAGGCTTTACCAGAGCGAAAGATTGTGTGCTCTGAACTCCAATCCGGTCGTCATTTACTTCCATCCTGATGAAGTTTCTATCGTTCCCTATTCCATAAAGGATTGATTCGTTCTCCATCGTCGTCCCTGCGACTGAATTTCTATTTTCTCTTGCCAGAAAGAGGTATCTCTGGTTTATTTGATCGAATATCAACTTTCTTCCTTTATATTAAGTAGGTAATCTTCTGCAAGAAATTCTGAAATATCTCCATTTCTTAAGACCTGGGTCGTTAGGGACCTTGGTGGGGCCAAAACATTTAAAGAACAAGTCGACTTCACACATTGTTCCATCGTCGTGAATTGGTTTGATTAAGGAGAGTCTTTCATGGGACTCGTAAGTAATTTTCTCAGTTTATTCTCAAGTGATATGGCGATCGATTTAGGAACAGCCTCGACGCTGATCTACATGAAAAGTAAAGGTATTGTGCTAAACGAACCATCGGTAGTGACGGTGGAAAGTCCAGGGAATACTATTCTGGCGGTCGGGGAGGAAGCCAAGAAGATGATTGGTCGTACTCCAGGCAATATTACGGCGATTCGTCCAATGCGTGAAGGAGTGATTGCCGATTTTGATATGACCGAGAGAATGTTACGGCATTTTATTCATAAGGTACATAAGCATAGGTCTTTTGTCCGACCCCGTATTGTCATTGGTGTTCCCTCTCGTATTACCCAAGTTGAGCAACGAGCGGTAAAAGAGTCAGCGGAACTTGCAGGTGCACGAGAAGTCTATCTGATTGAAGAGCCAGTGGCGGCAGCCATAGGGGCCGGTCTGCCGATTACAGAACCATCAGGAAATATGGTGGTTGATATTGGAGGCGGGACCACTGATGTCGCTGTGATTTCATTAGGTGGAATTGTATATAGCGAATCCGTTCGAGTTGCAGGGGACCAGGTTGATGCCTCGATCATTAATTATTTGAAGCGAGAATATAGCCTCTTGGTTGGTGAACACATGGCCGAGCGAGTAAAGATGGAAATTGGATCGGCTCATCCTTTTCCGGAGAAAAAGGAAATGGCGGTGAAAGGTCGAGACCTCATTTCTGGGATTCCTCGAACCATTTTGATTAATGACACGGAGATTCGTGATGCGTTGCAAGATTCCATTGCTACCATTGTTGGAGTCATTCGTTTAGCGCTTGAAAATACTCCACCTGAATTAGCTGGAGATATTATTGATCGAGGGATTGTGCTGACGGGAGGGGGATCTTTATTGCAAGGTCTCGATGCACGACTTCGCGAGGAAACCGCCCTTCCCATCGTGACGGTTGATGATCCTCTTACTTCGGTTGTGTATGGAGTGGGGAAAATTCTTGATGAGCTCGCTCTCTTGCGAAGTGTGGCCACGATGTCATCTGTTCAGTATTAATGGAGCAGTTGAATTATTGACTCACAATCTTCTGTTGTCTTCTTGTGCGTGATGGATGTCTCATCATTCTTACTTCAACCTACCGGCAGTCTCAGCACAGGATAGGAATGTGGTGTGGCCTGATGTTTGATCGAATGATCTGGGGATGAGAGAGACTTCATGAGTAAGGTGAATCTCACAGTCATATTTGGTTCGGGAGTCACCCGAGTTCTTTTGGCCGTACTCTCAATAACGGTCGTGGTGATTCTCTTGCTTCCTCGACAAACGCAGGGGATTTTTGAAGGGGTGAGCCACCCTGTCGCACAGTTTATGGCGATTCCAATTCAGACCTTAGCTTCTTTTGACTATGGTATTCGAGATGCATGGAATCGTTATCTTGCATTGCAGGGTGTCTATGAGCAAAACCTCGAGCTTCAGAACGAAGTGCAGCAGCTACAGTCGCGAGTGAGTCAACTTCGTGAGCAAATTATTGTTTCAGATCAACTGGGCCACATGCTGGATTTCCAGGCAGTTGCGCCAATGGAAACGGTGGCGGCCAGAGTCATTGGACGGAATGCCACAAATTGGTATCGGGCTATTATTATCGATAAAGGCAGCCAGCATGGCATTAAGACGGAAATGGGCGTAGTGACAGAAACGGGGGTGGTCGGACGGGTGATTAATGTCAATCCGTCGACGGCGATCGTCTTGCTTCTCACCGACCCCAATGTGGCGATGGCCGGGATGATCCAGCGAAGTCGTGATGAAGGCATTGTCCAAGGTACGGCACAAGGTTTTGTGAGGATGAAATATTTACCACCGCTTTCTAAGGTTGAGATTGGTGATCTTGTTGTGACATCAGGACTGAACGAAGATTACCCGAGAGGTCTTTTGATCGGCCATGTCCATAGATTAGAGAAAGGTGATGCGGATTTGTTTCAATTAGCTGAAATTCATCCAATCGTCGACTTTTCTAAGCTTGAGGGTGTACTTGTGATCACGTCCTCTGGACAATTACCTGGTTCAGACCTCCTCCCGGCACCTGAGCAGTCCTCAAAAGTTCAACCCTAATGTATATTGCTTTCTACCTGAGCCTTCTTCTCATTCTTGTGCCGATTCAAGTGACCGTGTTGAATCATGTGAGTCCATGGGGCGTTCGACCGGACTTGTGTTTGGTGGCGACGTGTTTAATGGGATTTCTTGGAGGAAAAAATAAAGGCATGGGGTTAGGCGTCGGGTTAGGGTTTATTCAAGACTTATTTTCTGGGGGGGCGGGAATCGTCAATCTTCTCACAAAAGGGATGATCGGGTTTTTGTCAGGACTGGTTTCAAGAACCCTTTCGAGTACCACTCCGCAGGCCATTTTTCTTCCTACGCTTTTCTTGTCGAGTCTTTGTGGTGTTATTGCACTCTTTTCCTCAAGACCTCACACAGACTGGTTGGTGCTGACTCACGAATTTCGAACCATTCTCTTACCTCAGAGCCTGTTTGATGCGCTGTTGACCGTTGGGGTGTATTGGTTGCTTGGCAAATGGCGCTTGGTCACTTCTTCTGTCGAATCATCCGGCTTTCGTTAGCATTGTATATATTCAATGGGTCATTTATTTCATGAAGGCAAAGGCGGGCATTATTGCTATTCCATGAGAACTTCAACTGCTGCTGTACATGATTGTATTTCGGGTTACCTGTTCATCTGACCGAGGCACCTTTTGTTGATAGAGATTGTTCAGATAACAGGCCGAGTAAGTGTACCGAGTTGCTACTGATAGGAAAGGCACTGATCTAGTTTTTATGCTCGAAAGTGATCGACAAGCCAGTGAGTTGGCAGACATTCAAGGAAGGTTGGTCCTCCTGAAGGTGGGTATCCTGTTGCTTATTGCTTTACTTGGGCTTCGACTGTGGCAACTGCAAATTCGAGATGGGCACGATTATCAGGAGATGGCGAAAGATAATAGAACGCGTTCAATTATGTTGGAGCCCGCACGAGGTTTGCTTTATGACCGTCAGGGGCAATTACTTGCGAATAATATCCCGAGCTTCAATCTTTATGTGTCGCTTGAAGATGTGAAGGATCGGGAAGCACTAGTTGGAGAACTCACTCGACTTCTTTCGTTCAGTCATAAAAATTTGCTTGATACGTTTTCAGGGCAAAGTCGAAAGGCTCGTGTCAAAATAAAAGGAGGCCTCTCGCTTAAGGAGGCAGCGATTGTCGAGTCCCATCGATATACCCTTCCTGGCGTCTTTATTCAACCCGAGTATCAACGAAATTATCCCTTAGGCGTGTATGCTTCTCATTTAATTGGATATGTCGGAGAGATTTCCGAGGCAAAATTGAAAGAAGAGGAATACCAAGGACTTCATCAAGGGAGTGTGGTTGGCCAATATGGTGTTGAGCGGACATATGATCAAGCATTGCGGGGGGTGTCTGGTCAGGAATTGCTTGAAGTTGATGCCCATGGCCATCGAAAGCAGTCTATTGCAGTTCATAAACCTAGCGCAGGGGATGACTTGTATTTGACGATTGATATTCGTCTTCAACAAATGGCCGAGGATTTATTGGGAGAAGAAGCGGGGGCAGTGGTTGCCATTGACCCTCGATCAGGTGCTGTTCTTATCTTAGCGAGCCGGCCAACCTTTGATCCCACGGCCCTATCAAGCGGATTACCTATGTCTGAATGGCAGGCGCTTCTCCACGATCCACGACATCCATTAACCAATCGTACTATTCAAGGGCAATATCCACCAGGGTCAACCTTTAAAATTGTGATGGCAGCAGCGGTCTTAGGGTCACAAACCGCCCAAGCTGCAGATCACTTCTTTTGTCCTGGAGGATTCAAGTTTGGTCGGCGAACGTATCGAGATTGGAAGCGAGGTGGTCATGGTTCGGTAGAATTGATCGCGGCATTAGCGCAATCGTGCGATGTGTATTTTTATAAGGTTGGGAACCGAATGGGGATCGAAACCATCGCTTCCTATTCAAAGCAGTTTGGACTTGGCCAAAAAACGGGTATTGATCTTCCATCTGAACGATCAGGCCTCGTGCCATCGGGTGCGTGGAAGAAGCGAGTCAAAGGGGAGCCGTGGTACCCTGGAGAAACAATCTCGGTTTCGATTGGACAAGGTTTTATGACTGTCACGCCGATACAAATGGCTCAGGTGGTTGCGGCCACGGCTATGAATGGACGAGTCTTTCCTCCTCGTTTGGTTCGGGCAATTCGGAAGCGCGGAACAGGAAAGATGGAGGATGTCCCGTTACCTCCAAGTCGGCAACTGCCTATTTCTCATGAGGTATTTGTCCAGATTCGTGAGGGATTAGAGGCTGTGGTGACTAAGGGCACAGCGAGGCGTTCTCAGTCCTCATTAGTGGCTATTGCAGGAAAAACGGGAACAGCTCAGGTTGTGGCCTTACGTTCAGGCCCAGCGAAAGATATTCCTAAAGAGTTTCGAGACCATGCTTGGTTTGTTGCGTATGCTCCGGCGAAAAATCCAACGATCGCCATCGTTGTCTTAGCAGAACACATGGGGCATGGCGGTTCTGCGGCGGCACCTCTAGCGAAGCAGTTGATAGAAGCGCATATCCGGTTTACAACTGATATCCCTGAAGATTCTGCGCAAAAACAAGGGGGGCAGAGCCTCTCACACGATCATCTAGCAATATCTACTCATGAGTAATCGAATGCTTCGACGAGGGTTTGATGGGTTTGATTGGTGTTTTTTTGGTGTAGTCCTAGGGATACTGGGGGTAGGCATTTTATCCATTTACAGCGTCACTCCGGCTAATCCTTCACAAGGCATTCCCATTTATTTGAAGCAAAGTATGTGGGTGTGTATTGGGGCATTGGCCTTTATTGCAACAGCAGGGATTGATTATCACAAACTTGCACGGTTTTCGTATATCTTCTATGGTATTGGTCTGGTGTTACTCGTGGTCGTTCTGGTCGCTGGCAAAAGCAGTCGAGGGTCTCAGCGCTGGATTCCCTTGGGGCCTTTGGCCATCCAACCATCTGAGTTAATCAAAATTCCCCTCATTATGGCATTGGCCACCTATTATGGCATGAAGCATCGTATTGGGTGGCTTCAACGTCTCGTTTTTCCTGGCATCATAGTTTTGCCTGGGTTTCTGTTGATTCTGAAGCAGCCAGACCTTGGTAGTAGCCTGAGCTTCTTATCTATTTATGTTGTTTTGCTACTATCGGTCGGAGTGAAGTCCCGAGCCTTTGGCCTTGTCGTATTGACAGCTCTATTGCTGTTTCCGTTTGCCTGGGGAGGGGTGTGGGGTTCGCTTCATGGATATCAGCAGGAACGAATTCTCAGCTTCGTAGACCCTAACTACGACCCTGGAGGGAAGGGGTATCATGGATTACAGTCACGTATTGCCATTGGTTCTGGGCAGTTAGTCGGGACTGGGCTTTACGGAGGGACGCAAACGCAATTTAAATTTCTTCCTGAAGGACACACAGACTTTGTCTTTGCGGTCTTTGCTGAAGAGTGGGGATTTCTTGGAGTCGTGGTCTTATTAGCCATGTATGGCGGATTATTTCTGATGGGGTTAGAAATTGCGTCAAAGGCAAGAGATACGCTTGGGGCTCTGTTGGCAATTGGAGTGGTGAGTATGATTGCGTTTGGATTTGTTGTAAATATTGCCATGACTGTTGGGTTAGCTCCAATTGTCGGCATTCCACTTCCGTTAATGAGTTATGGAGGGAGTGCGACGATCATGACTTTAGCGGCACTGGGTCTTCTTCTGAATGTCAAACGACGACGTTTGACATTGTCGTAAATTGAAAATAAGTTGATAGGCCAAGTGGCTGCCGACTTATCGGCTATAAGAAAGTCCCTGGATCAGCCAGGCATTCGATGATTTTCAGACTGATAGTCGGAGGGTATTAAAAATTCGCAAGTCATTCTTGGTAGAGATGTGTTGGCCTGGGGAAATTCGCTGTCTAATAAAGATGATCGTCTGTTTTAGTTAGGATAGAGTGTCACGAAAAAAAGAATGAAATCAGTGGCCGCTAGGATTCTCGTCTTGCATGTCCAAGATATGGGTTTAAGGGATAGACCGAGAGCGAGTCAGCAGAATTAGTAGTTGGCAAGAAGTAAGAAAACAAGTATGGTGGAAGAAGTAAATCGGAAAATTTGAATAAGATTCTCCCTCAATTAATGAAGGGAGAGGAGGTACTGATGGGCGTTGAGATTGCCATCAATGTGACTCGGGAAGAAACCCGAGTGGCAGTGTTGGATAATAAAATTGTAACCGAACTCTACATTGATCGGGCAAAGAAGAAGGACTTTGTCGGCGATATTTATACAGGCAAAGTCGTGAAAGTTTTACCGGGGATGCAAGCGGCCTTTTTGGATATCGGTTTAGACCGCGCGGCCTTTATGCATGTGTCTGATCTTTCCATAGGCACTGAGCCTGGTGATACCCTTGTAGATAGCGAAGAAGATGAAAAAACTCCAGATATGCCGAGGCCTCGGCGACAAACGGCTCGTCCGATCGAACAATTGTTGGAAGAAGGACAAGAATTGCTCGTACAGATATCTAAAGGCCCGATCGGCACCAAAGGACCAAGGGTCACCACGTATGTATCGTTGCCAGGTCGATTTTTAGTGTTTATGCCAAACGTGGACCACATCGGCGTGTCTCGTCGAATTGCTGACGACCAAGAACGAGCTCGCTTAAAAGAAATCATGAAGCGAGTTCGAAATCCGGAATATGGATACATTGTTCGAACGGTATGTGAAGGGGTTGCAGAAGAAGACCTTGTTTCTGATGTCAAGTTTTTGAGCGCTCTCTGGGAAGATGTGATTAAGAAAAATGGTCATGAGCCAGCTCCGGCCCTTCTTCATACTGATCTCTCCCTCACGTTGCGGGTTGTTCGGGATCTCTTTACAAAAAAAGTTGAACGATTGCTCATTGATGCAAAATCAGACTTTGATGAGGTGAAAGACTTTGTTCAGCGATACCTTCCTGAACAGACATCCCGAGTCCATCATTATGATAAAAAAGATGAGGGTTTATTTGATTACCTAGGAATTGAATTAGAGATTGCTCGCGGCCTGAGCCGGAAAGTCTGGCTGAAATCTGGTGGCCATATTGTGATCGATCATGCTGAAGCCATGACGGTAATCGACGTCAATACCGGAAGATTTGTTGGGAAACGCGATCAAGAAGAAACAATTCTCAAGAATAACCTTGAGGCAGCTGGAGAAATTGCCTACCAAATTAAATTACGTGGAATCGGTGGAATCATTATTATTGATTTTATCGATATGGAGCGAGAACGAAACCGTGATAAGGTCTATCGGGCATGCGTGGAAGCCATGGCGTCTGATAAGGCCCAAACCAGGATTTCTCGCATTACTGATTTAGGATTAATTGAAATTTCTCGTGAGCGGGTTCGTGAAGATTTGTTACGTACCCTCTCCGATGTCTGCAATGATTGTGAAGGGCGAGGATATACCAAGTCTGCCATGACGGTTATATACGATATTTTTCGTGAAATTCGCCGAATTGGAAATGTGCGAGGGCAACAACGCATTGTGGTTGGTGCGAATCCTCGTGTCGTGGAGTTGCTTTTTGATGCAGAACATGTTGGCGTTGAGGAATTAGAGAAACAGTATCGTTGCCAAATTGTGATTAAGGCAGACCCGCTGCTGAATCTTGAACAATATGACATTCTTGTGGTGGGAGCTTCCCAGGAACGTCCGGATAGTCGTGCTGCTACCAGTCGGTCAGCATAAGCGGATTGAATGGAGGATTTGCCGGCATGGCTTGCCTTACGTGGAGTCAAAGGTCTTGGGGCAGGGACGCTCTCACGTCTCGTGCTACATTTTGGTTCTCCTCGGAATGTTCAAACCGCATCAGTTGGGGATCTCACGCAACATACTGGTATTAGTGTTGCTATTGCCGAGCGAATTCGGCAAGCACCAGATGGACAAGTTATTTCGGCTATTCAGCGAGAGATGACAGCCGTTGAACGAGGGACATTTACCGTTCTATCGATTCTTGATGGTGAATACCCTCCTCGTTTAAAAACCATTGCTGACCCTCCACCGTTATTGTATGTCACGGGGCAACTTGACGAGTGTGATCAGCAAGCCATTGCAATCGTAGGCGCTCGAAAAGCATCATCGACTGGGAGAGCGTTTACTCATGCATTGAGTCGGGAGCTGGCAACGCTTGGTATTACTATCGTCAGTGGTCTGGCAAGGGGTATAGATAAGAGTGCCCATGAAGGTGCATTGGAGGGGATGGGGCGTACGGTTGCTGTCTTAGGCTGTGGGATTGATCAGACGTACCCGCAGGAGCATCAATCATTACGGTTGCGAGTAGAGGAACAAGGGGCGATACTCTCAGAGTTTCCTCCTGGATCGGCTCCACATGCGCATCATTTCCCACAAAGAAATCGGATTATTAGCGGGATGAGTCTTGGGGTGGTTGTGACTGAAGCTGCTGAAAAAAGTGGGTCGTTAATCACAGCGAGGTTTGCGATTGAACAAAACCGTGAGGTGTTTGCCATTCCAGGTTCGGTATCCAGTGAAACGAGCCGTGGTCCTCACCAACTCATTAAGCAAGGCGCAAAGCTAGTTGAAGGTATTGAGGATATTCTGGAAGAACTTTTACCACAGCTCAAGGGTGTGAGTCATGAGTCATGGAAAGAGCAATGTGAGGCCGCTATCCCACCACCACCTGAACTTGAGGTGGATGAAGCTGCGCTCTATCATCACATTTCACTTGAACCGATTACCCTAGACGAACTACTCTCACAAAGCATTGCAACACCATCTGAAGTTATGAGTCTCTTGCTTTCGTTGGAAATGAAGGGTGTTATTCGGCAGGTAGCAGGATCAAGGTATATTCGCTCTGCTATCCGATAGCCGTCACCGGGTTCCTTATTATAGGAGAATGTGTCAGTGGCGAAATCAGTAGTAAAAAAGACGGCAACACCGGAAAAAACAGGGATAACTAAAAAGGCTTCTCCCAAGCGGGCTACAGCGAAGAAGCCTTTAGCAAAGAAGCCCTCCGCAAAGAAATCCCCCGCAAAGAAGTCTCCCGCCAAACAGTCGGCAGGGAAATCTTTGGTCATTGTAGAGTCACCAACAAAAGCAAGAACGTTAAGCAAATATCTTGGGCGAGGCTATCAAGTTATTGCGTCAGTCGGACATATTAAGGATTTACCGAAGAGTAAGTTGGGCATTGATCTTGAGCATGATTTTGAGCCGCAATATGTCGTTATCCGTGGGAAAAGTAAAGTGCTGACGGATATTAAAACCCACGCAAAAAATGCCAAACAAGTTTTCTTAGCTCCAGATCCTGACCGAGAAGGGGAAGCCATTGCGTGGCATATTGCCGAAGAACTCAATGGGAAAGGCCTTCAAGTGTATCGGGTATTATTTAATGAGATTACAGAGTCTGCTGTGAAGCGTGCGCTTGAATCTCCTGGTGAGATTGACATGAAGAAAGTGAATGCGCAACAGGCTCGACGAGTCTTAGATCGTATTGTTGGGTATATGTTAAGCCCGCTACTGTGGAAAAAAATTCGTCGAGGGTTGAGTGCTGGGCGGGTCCAGTCAGTGGCGGTGCGTGTGATTTGTGAACGTGAAGCAGAACGAGAAGCGTTTGAGTCAGAGGAATACTGGACATTGACCGCGGCACTGCAAGGTCCCAATCCGCCAGTCTTCCAGGCAAAGCTTCATGAACATCGTGGACAGAAAATTGAAGTCAGAACCGCCGATGAAGCCAGTCATATTACGCAAGTGTTAGAGAATGCGAATTTTGTGGTATCGGATATTGAACAGAAAGATCGACGTCGAAATCCCGCTGCACCGTTTATTACGAGTCGTCTACAACAAGAAGGCGCAAGAAAGCTCAGGTTCTCGGCGAAAAAAACCATGATGTTGGCGCAACGTCTCTATGAAGGCGTTGCCGTGGGAGAAGAAGGACAAGTCGGACTCATTACCTATATGCGTACTGATTCTCCGAGAATTGCTCCAGAAGCGCATGCTGAACTCCAAGAATATATCAAAGAATCATTTGGCGACCAATATCTCCCTGAAAAGCCAAATGTCTATAAAACCCAAAAAGCTGCCCAGGAAGCTCATGAAGCGATTCGTCCCACATCTGCCAGGCGGGATCCAGAAAGCATTAAGGCATTTATGGAACCCGATATGTATAAATTATACAAATTAATTTGGAATAGATTTGTGGCATCACAAATGACTCCGGGTTTGGATTCGGTGACGAAAGTGGATATTCAGGCGGACGAGTACCTGTTTCGTGCAACAGGTACCGTTGAGAAGTTTGATGGATTTCGACGAGTGTATGTTGAAGGTGTCGACCAAGTGACATCGGCAACCACCAAAGAATCTGAAGTGGCCAGCGAAGAAGAAATTCGATTGCCAGCATTGTCAGTCGGGGAAGCTCTGACGCTCGTGCATGGTGAAGAGCAAGGGTTATTATCCAAGCAACACTTCACTCAGCCGGCACCGCGGTACAATGAGGCTTTACTCATTCGTGAATTAGAGGAGAAGGGAATAGGTCGGCCCTCGACTTATGCAACGATTATTTCGACGATTCAAGATCGACAATATGTTGAAAAAGATGAAGCGCGGTTTAAACCAACTGAGTTAGGTCAAATGGTCAATGATCGATTGGTTGGACATTTTCCAGATGTGTTTGATGTGAAGTTTACGGCCAAAATGGAAAGCGAGTTGGATGAAATTGAGGAAGGTGGAAAAGATTGGATTGCCACGGTAAAAGATTTCTATTCGCCATTTGCCAAAAACCTAGGTGTGGCAGAAGAGAAAATGGAAAGTGTGAAAGGCAAGGAAGAGCCGACCGAAATCATTTGTGAAAAATGTGGAAAAAATATGGTGATCAAATGGGGTCGGCGCGGGTACTTTCTGGCCTGTCCCGGTTACCCAGAATGTAAGACCACCAAGCAATTTACTAAGGATGAGAATGGGGCAATTCAAATTGTTGAGGAAGTGGCAGAGGTCACTGATGAGGTTTGTGATAAATGCCAAAGCCCGATGGTCGTCAAACGTGGTCGATTTGGTGTCTTTTTAGCATGCTCTCAATATCCTGAGTGTAAAAGTACCAAGCCTATGAAGCTTGGGGTTAAATGTCCTGTTGACGAATGTGATGGAGACCTTGTCCAAAAACGGACGAAAAAAGGACGAACCTTTTTTTCCTGTAGCCGGTATCCCGGCTGCAACTATGCATTATGGGATAAACCCGTCAAGCGAGCTTGCCCTCAATGTCAGTCTCCCTTTCTTGTGGAAAAGGTTAGTAAACAGGCCGGAAGTCGTATCTACTGTCAAAAAGAAGGTTGTGGGTATGAAGAGACTGGACAGTCTTGAACAAGTTGTTCGTCATCTTCCCTCTTGAGATTGTTCTACCGTGACGGTTATTTAACCTGTACAATTAATAGGTAGCCTCCCGACCATTCTCCTCGATTGAACCGCAACAGAGTCACGTTAATAGTCGCCTTCACTATACCCTCTCGAACAGGTCAGTCTACTTTCAATGGGGAACCGAGTCACTCTGCCTATAATTGACCAAAGTGGCGAGGAGTATGTGAAATTTTTCAATTCACCAAGTGAATCTAGGGTAGAACAACCAAACAAAAGTGACAAGAACGAATTTGATTATTGATCTATGCAGTAAATATTGAAGGTTATCAGTGTCGGAAAATCTTCAGATTGGTCAAAGTCAGGTAAATATAAAAAAATACAAAGACAGGCACAAAGTGTAGACAACATTCTGCATGTGAATAGTTTTTCTTTATCAACTTGGGTCTTGGTCAAACCTACGTAACATATTTCTTTACAGATCTTCGCTTATTATTGATAGCCTACGTGAAGTCTGTCCTGTCTTCTACCCGCCTCTTTCGTAACAAAGCATAAACCTCTCTATCATATCAATGAGTTGCGAGAAGCTTATGCCTTGGCATCGGCATTGCTATAAAGCCATTGAGAGGTGTATCGATTTATTCTATTTATACTGTTCTAATCAGGAGGTTGCTCTTATGAGTATTTCTATTCGGTCACGTAGCCGGTCAAAAAGTCTCGTTGCAGGATTAGCTGCCCTTGTTCTCATGGGTGGGATGGTGTCAACGGCCTCTGCTGTGACGCTATTTTCGGATAATTTCAATCGAAACAATAGCAATACGGTTGGTAATGGATGGAGCGAAATCCAGAATTCTTCTAATGATGTGGGTATATTTCAGGGGCAAGCCTATATGAGAGACAGCGTCTCTGGTTTACCTGATGCTGCTATCACCCATTCTCTCTCCACAACTGGATATGAGAATATTAAGTTGTCTTATGATTGGCGTGAGTTTTTTTCCTCAGACCCGAGCGATTCCTTCTACGTTCAAATAGACACGGGTTCTGGATTTAGCTCATTGGCTAGCCATGGGTTGGGTGGATCGGGTTATGAAACGAGTATGGTCAACTTGATTGGAGCTGATAACTTAGCTTCAATCTCCCTTCGATTAGCGATTGACGTCACTGATAACTTTAGAGGAAATTTGGAAGGCGTGTTTCTTGATAATATCATCGTGACTGGTGATGCGATTTCTACTCCTGGTGGAGCTGCGGTTCCTGAACCAAGCACCATCGCCTTATTTGGTACTGGTCTGGTTGGGATGGGCATTTGGCGCACCCGACGAAACAAGAAGGAACAATCCGCCTAATATGACTCATTGATTCTGACGATTTCACGAATAGGAAATAATGGGAATAGAATGCCGGAAGAACGAATGTTCTTCCGGCATTCTTATTTGATGAACACACACACAAACATGTCAGTCCACAGAGATGTTTCCTGCATTATTTCACGATGAATTTAATGGCCTGCTTGTCTGATGGAATATGGAATATTTCCCCCAATACAGGGGAAGCAGTAAGGAAGGTCTTTAGATAGGTGCTTCAGAGATGAGACGTACGGTTATGTGACATGCGAGAGAGTCGGTCGGCTGTGTCGTTACGATCCGACCGCTGGCTTCACGCCTTTGGGTCGTTGGAAGACTTTCATGGGCTCTCCGGTTCCTCGGATGACTTCCTCTGTAATGAGGACCTCTTGAATGTCAGGTTCAGAAGGAATGTCATACATCACTTCCAGCATTTTTGATTCGAGAACGGCGCGCAATCCTCTTGCCCCAGTTTTTTGGCCATGAGCCTTTTGGGCCACAGCCGCCAAAGCGCCGTCTGTAAATTTCAATTTCACATGATCAAATTGCAGCAGTTTTTGGTATTGCTTCACCAGCGCGTTTTTGGGTTCGGTGAGGATTTGGATTAAGGCCTGTTCATCAAGCTCATCAAGAGTCGAGATCACTGGCAGGCGTCCAATAAACTCCGGGATGAGCCCGTATTGTAGAAGATCCTCAGGCTCAACATGTGGTAAGAGGGAGACTTTTGAACTTTTTGCGGTTGGTTCAGCCCGGAACCCCATACGCTTTTGATTGAGCCGTTGTTCAATGATTGTTTCAATGCCGACAAAAGCTCCTCCACAGATGAATAGAATATTGCTCGTGTTGACCTGAATAAACTCTTGATGGGGATGTTTACGCCCTCCCTGCGGGGGAACATTGGCAATGGTGCCTTCTATTAATTTCAGCAGGGCTTGTTGGACGCCCTCGCCAGAGACATCACGGGTAATCGAAGGGCTATCAGCTTTTCTTGTAATTTTATCGATTTCATCAATGTAAACAATTCCATGTTCGGCCCGGTCGACTTCGTAGTCAGCGGCTTGCAGGAGCTTCAATATAATATTTTCAACATCTTCGCCAACATACCCAGCCTCAGTTAATGTTGTGGCGTCAGCAATCGTAAATGGAACATCGAGATATTGCGCAAGTGTTTGCGCAAAGAGTGTTTTGCCCGTTCCAGTTGGACCGATAAGGAGGATGTTTCCCTTTTGAAGTTCCACATCATCAAGTTCATTAGCTGCAATTCGTTTATAGTGATTGTAGACCGCGACGGAAAGAGTTTTTTTCGCGCGGTCTTGGCCGATGAGATAATGTTCGAGATGTTCTTTAATTTCCACTGGCTTGCGAAGTTTGGCTGATATTTCTTCTTTGGCTTCCTGCCAATCTTCAGAAATAATGTCATTACAGAGACCGACGCATTCATCGCAGATATACACCGTTGGCCCTGCAATGAGCTTCCGAACTTGATCCCTGTTCTTCCCGCAAAAGGAACAACGGAGATTGGCGTCGGATTTAGGTTGTTTCGCCATGGTGTATTGCTAACGATATAGTGCCAAGTTAAGACGATTTCCCATTCCCCGTTTCGCCCTCCGTCTTACCTTGCTCTGGGCTTCGGGTGATCACTTCATCGATAATTCCGTAGGCTTTGGTTTCCTCAGCAGACATAAAGTAGTCGCGTTCTGTGTTCTGCTGGATTTTCTCGACAGGTTGTCCCGTATGTTTGACAAGAATGTCATTCAATCGTTCTCGGATTTTCAATATTTCACGTGCTTGAATATCAATTTCTGTTGCCTGTCCCTGAAAGCCACCCATTGGCTGATGGATCATCACTCGAGCATTTGGAAGGGCAAAGCGTTTTCCCTTTGTTCCGGCACACAGTAACAATGCGCCCATGCTTGCAGCTTGGCCCAGGCAAATGGTGCTGATTGGGGAGCGCACATATTGCATGGTGTCATAAATGCCAAGGCCGGCGGTTACACTGCCACCTGGAGAATTAATATATACATTGATGTCTTTTTCTGGGTCTTCTGCTTCAAGAAAGAGAAGTTGTGCAATGATGACATTAGAAAACACGTCATCAATGGGAGCTCCTAAAAAAATAATGCGGTCCTTTAGTAGGCGTGAGTAAATATCATAGGACCGTTCACCGCGGGTGGTCTGTTCAATAACCATTGGGATTAGCATACAGTCAGTTCCTCCTCAGGGTACTTATCGGCTTTCATATCAGGGTTTCTTAACGATCTATATTGAATTGTTAGCCTGTCGAAGCGACCAGGCGTCATGCTATTAGCCTTGAATAACGCAGAATTCATACACCAGTTGCAGTGCTTTTTCAGCGAGTATTCGCTCACGGAATTCTTCTCGAGATTGTTGGCCTCCAGCATCTAACATTTTCTTGACCTCTTCTACGGGCATTTTGACTGATTGAGCCAGTTTTGTCATTTCCGCATCAATATCATCATCTTCGACCGACAGACCTTCTTTATCCGCCAGGCATTCGAGGATGAGGCTGAGTTTGACGCGTTTCTTGGCTTCAGGTTGAAGTTCTTGTTGGAGGCGCTTGGCTTCTTCCTGAAGCTTGAGTGGTTCGTCTATACCACCTTGACCTTTTTGATGGTCACGAAGCATCTTTTGGCGGACCATTGTTTGAAGTTCACGGTCAATGAGGGGATCGGGGATATCAAAATGATGCATTTGAACAAGCCTGTTCATAACCTGTTCTTTGTACCCGTCTTCAATATCACGTTTTAAAAGAGTATCAAGTTGTTCTCGAATGGAGGTCCGTAGGTGTTCAAGGCTGTCATAGTCGCCACAATCTTTGGCAAATTCATCATCCAGCTCTGGTAATGTTTGCTGTTTAATGGCCTCGACATCAATTCGAAACGTGACGGTTTTTCCTGCGAGACGTTCATCGGGGTGACTCGCCGGATACTCCTGCCGGATATCAATTTTTGCGCCTACGGTTTCCCCTGTCAGATGTTCATCAACTTCAATCCCAAGTATTGGGGTCTTCGAGCCGATTTGATGTAAATGGCCCGTTTTTTTTGTCCCTTCAAGCGGTTGATCTTCCAAGAGACCTTCTACGTTGAGAACTGCATGCATGCCGTCTGCCAGCACTGCGCCCTCGGGTGCCGCCTCAATTTGAGCATGCTGTTCACGAAGATTGGTCAGAGCCTCGTCAATCTGTTCATCCGTGACCGTTCGCGTGTCAGGCTTCAGCGAAATTGGGTTGGGAGGACGATAGTCGCCAAGCTTGATTGTGGGTTTAATTTCGACTGTAGCGGTAAAAGTGAATGAGGCATTCCGTTGAATTTTTAGTCGTTCAAAAGGTGGTATTTCAACAACGACAGGAACAACCCCGGCTTCTTTGACTGCGCGTTGATAATAATCAGGAACAATCCGTTGCACGACATCTTGTTCAACCATCTTCGAATAACGTTTTTCTAGCACGGAAACGGGTGCTTTCCCCTGTCGAAACCCAGGGACACGAACCTGACGTTTCAGCTCAGTGTACACTTTTAGGAATTCACTATTGACAGCGTCTTCTGGGACTTCAATCTTCAGTGCCCGTTTAACGGGGCCTAATTCGGTCATTTCCAATTTCATGGAGCAGCCACTCCTCTACGGTTAGGACACAGACGATTAGCGTAAATCATGAGTGTATATGAAAAAAAAGCTTAAGGCTAAAGAAATTGGTGCGAGAGGGGGGACTTGAACCCCCACGGTTGCCCACAGGATCCTAAGTCCTGCGCGTCTGCCAGTTCCGCCACTCTCGCGCAATTAGCCAACAATGATTATCACGACATAAAGCATGTTAATTCTAATAGAAAATAAGGGAATTTGGGAAGTGAGATTGCCTTCAATTTCATCGGGATTCCCATTTTTTCCTGAGAATACCAGAGTCTCATCAATCTAGACGAGTGGCAAGTCCCTGTTGCAGGAAATTTCTGAGTAGAGTATGGTAGCAGTACTATGGCGTTGAAAAGCTTGTATCAAGACATCTATCGTCGGTTTACTGAAAGCCGGACATCGTATAAAGGGTATGACTTTCAGGATTCATCTGCAGAAAGTGTCCCTCCTAGACAAGTGACATTTAAAGATCGGGTCAAATGGTGGACTATCAATCGTCCAAGCCGGCTCAAAAAAATTGCTCACGAACGTGATCAACTCCAACAAGATATTATTGCCCTAAAACGCCCACCACAATCATCTCCGTAGATAACAACATCGGCTTCGTGTCAGAGTTTATTCAAGGCACCCTTCAACTCTATAAGCAGGTCATCCAGGCGACCGGACGTTCATTCGCTCGTGGTTGGAAGGTGACGATAGTCGTGGTAGGTTTTGCCGCTCTGATGCTCTTCGTGACCATGCTGGTTGCCCCTCTGGGCATGATTGGTGGCATGATTAGTGGTGCAGCCAATGCCTTGGCGATTGGGGCCACATTATATCTGGTTGAGCAGGTTGTTTTGGGAGCACGAAAGATCGAGTGGCATGATATCCCGCCAAGCGCTGGTCAGTATTTCTGGGATGTCATCTCTGTTGGATTTCTTGTGTGGCTTCCTCTCCTCATCATGCAAATGGCTTTGCAAGCCAATCCATATCGTCCTTTGTTAACCACAGCCCTATTTTTTCTCGTGTTTGTGATTTTGAATCCAGTGCCGGAAGTGATTTATCAAAGACGGCAAGGTTCAGCCATGGACGTAGTTCGTGAAAGTTATGAATTTGTTCTTGAAAACTGGGTTGAGTGGTTTCTTCCGATTGCCCTTCTTCTCGCTCCGTTTGGATTATCATTCTTTTTTGAATTTTCGAGTCAAGCTGGAATGAGGGGAGGGTTGGATTTCTTTCACATCCTCTCTGGTCCATTTCATTTACTCACAGGCTGGATGGAGTATCTTGGGATATCGAATGCAGCCAGTTCATTTATGATTGCCCTCTGTACTCCTATTTTGGGGGTGTTAATGTTGATCTTTCGCGGGCATTTGTTTGCGGCCCTCCATGGAACGACTCGGCGGCAACGTAGTTTTAGGGCGCGTTTTTAATTAAGTGGTAATACGTATGCGTGAAGTGGCAAGGCCAAATGACTGATCATCGCTTGTCGCACTGAGGGCCCCATGGTAAGATCGCGTTTCTTTCTAACGTCGTTGGTTCAATCATGGTTTGTAGGGATTGGCCTTTTTAAAAACGTAGCTCAGCGAGAGAAGATATTCTAATAATAGATTGTCAGTAGATTTTTTTTGTATCGTGGAGAGGTGCGAGAGTGGCCGATTCGGCGTGATTGGAAATCACGTGTGCCGGCAACGGTACCGAGGGTTCGAATCCCTCCCTCTCCGCCAGTCTTTGGCAAAGCTTCGGCTGGCAGGCCAGCATAAGAAATATAAAGTATAAATTGTAAATTCACGTTATCTGAATTTTACTTTTTACACTTTCAAGAGAAAGGGGCTGGGCCCTGTGCAACAGAATCTTGTGAACTCCGCCAGGTCCGGAAGGAAGCAACGGTAAGCAGGCTAGTCTGGGTGCCGCAGGATCACCTGGCCCCGGTTTTTTTTCAATACTCAAAGGTACAGTGGGAAATAGACCATAAGGAATCCAATCCTTCTATTTTCCCTTTGGTAATTCTTCGTTTTCCCTTTCTCACGTATGGAATACCAGGTCTCAGCCAGAAAATATCGCCCAGGGAGCTTTCAGCAGGTTATTGGTCAGCCTCATGTCGTGCAGACCATTAAAAATGCCATTAGCCGCGAGCGCGTCGCCCATGCCTATGTCTTTTCTGGAATGCGGGGAGTCGGGAAAACAACTGTTGCGAGGATTGTGGCAAAGGCACTGAACTGTGAAAGTGGACCTTCAAGTGAGCCTTGCGAGGTCTGTGATAGTTGCACTGAGATTACGCGAGGCCAGTCAGTTGATGTCATTGAAATCGACGGAGCGTCAAATACAGGAGTCGATGATGTTCGTGAACTAAGGGAGAATGTGAAGTTTTCTCCCTTTCGTGGAAGGCACCGCGTGTACATCATTGATGAAGTCCATATGCTCTCTAATTCAGCATTCAATGCCTTGTTAAAGACACTTGAAGAGCCGCCAAGCCATGCTGTTTTCATCTTTGCGACTACTGAGGTTCATAAGATTCCTGCCACAATATTATCGCGCTGCCAACATTTCACGTTTAGACGAATTCCTAGATTAGAAATCATTCGTCAGTTACGACATGTTGCCGATCAGATGGGTATTTCAATTGAAGAACGGAGTCTTGCCGCAATTGCCAGGGCAAGTGACGGGAGTATGCGTGATGGTCTGAGCTTGTTGGACCAAGCTGTGGCATTTGGAGGCGATGAAGTTCGCCATGCAGACCTAGAGGCTCTCATCGGTTCTGTGCCAGATGAACTCGTGCGAAACTTAGTTGATGCGATTATCAATCGAGATGCCGCTGCTGGCATAACCTGCGTGGCTCAGGCATTTGATCAGGGTTATGATATTAGGATCTATTGTCGCGAAATTGTCGAACGATTGAGAAACGTTCTTGTTGCCTCGGTCGTCGAATCACGTGAGCAAGTCCAAGCATTAATTGAGTTGCCCACTGAGGAGGTTGAGACGACGATTTCTCAGGCGAAACGAGTGAATGAAGCATTTCTGCAGGAATGCTTCCAGATTTTCTCGAAGACTGAGGATAGTCTACGAATGAGTGCACATCCTCGGTTCGTGGTCGAAGCTGCCGTGGTCAAGGCAACTCAGATTGGGATCTCTTCTCCACAACCTGAAGTTAAGCCAATGCCTTCAAGTGTTTCGGCACCATTGCCGCAGCCGAAGGCTGCAAGTTCTCTCAGTCGACGTCCAGAACCAGTTCCCAGTCCTAGACAAGAGCCTTCTAAACCTTCACCAAGACAGACTAAATCTCCTTCGGGTGAAAGTCGTGAGCGGCCACAACTTGAAACCAAGGTTCAGGCTCGTCCTACGTCATCGAATCAAGTGCCCCCAACAACGCCATCAGTTGCCGTTGCTGCCGCTCAATTGCCTCAAGCTGCTTATTCTAAGAAGAGCCCAGAAATGATCAATGCTTCGGTCGATTGGGAGCAGGTGATGGATCAATTAATGAAGGATCACCCCAATATCGGAACATTTGTGGAGATGGGAACTCTTGTACAAAATGATTCAGAACAGATCATCATTGGATATCCCAAGAATGCCTCTGTCGCACGATGGCGAACTGATAAACCAGAAAACCGAGCATTGGTTGCAAAGGTCTGTCAGCAGATGTCTGGACATGCTGTCACGATTCGTGTGGTTGAGCTTGATAGTAGTCAGTTAGCGATGCCAACGATAGGACAACAGCGAACACAGAATCAAGATCAAGAAGACCAAAACCTTATAGATGAAGCCCGTACCAACCCAATTGTCAAACAAACCCTGGAGATATTTGGCGGAGAAATTGTCTCGGCCCACCGTGTTTCCCCAAAGGAGGAGAAAAGCTAATGTCAAAAAACCCATTCGGCAACATGAGTAATCTGTTAAAGCAGGCGCAGGCGATGCAGGAGCAGATGGGGAAGATCCAAGCTGATGCTGCAACAAAGGAGGTAGAAGCCTCTGCAGGTGGGGGAATGGTCACGGTGAGAGTGACTGGAGCCATGCAAGTGGCAAAAGTGACGATTGATCCAGAGGTGATGAAATCGGAAGACCGTGACATGTTGCAAGATTTGTTAGTAGCTGCCACGAATGAAGCATTGCGAAAAGCCAAAGATATGATGGCCGAAGAAATGAAGGGATTGACAGGTGGTATGGGAATCCCTGGTATGTTTTAGACCAAAATGGATAAAACTGTGTCGACAATGACTGAAAAAAGTCCAGGAGCAAGCGGTCAGCATGGCGGGTTTTTAGCCCGTCTTGCCAAAGAGTTTGTGCGACTTCCTGGAATAGGTCAAAAAACTGCACAGCGGCTGGCATTTCATATGATGAAAGCTGAAAAAGAAGAGGCGCTTCGTTTAGCTGATGCCATTCGCGATGTGAAAGAACGAGTCACATTTTGCACGGAATGTCGGAATATTGCCGAGGAATCACTTTGTGAAATCTGCCTCAGTCCTAAGCGGGATCGTACGAAAATCCTCGTCGTAGAAGAACCCAGTACTCTCTATGCCATTGAACAGAGTAAAGCTTTCCATGGGTTGTATCATGTATTGTTTGGAGCTCTCTCCCCTTTAGATGGTGTGGGGCCATCCGATATTCGAGCCCATGAGTTAGAGGATCGAGTCAAGTCTGGAGAGGTAAAAGAAGTGGTGATTGCCACCAATCCAACGATTGAAGGTGAAGCTACTGCCATCTATCTTACCAAATTACTCAAGCCTCACGGTGTGTCTGTCTCGCGAATAGCTTATGGCATTCCTGTCGGCATGGATATCGAATATGCGGATGAAGTGACATTACTCAAATCAATCGAAGGTCGTCGCGAACTCACCTAATTCCTATCTCGTCGCTCGTGAATCGTCTTTAGTTAATATTCCGAATCCCAATAACTTCTCCTTGAACCATGTGTACACCACCAATGTGGTATCACATGCTTCAAGGTAAGGAAGTTGATTGAGTCTATTATAAACTTGGTGAAATGCCCTTGCGAAATACGAGCGACAAGTCACGTTTTTCTAAATCACTATTCCCAGCCAAATCGCAAACTGTTTCAGATCAGAATGCCAATCCCGTTCATAATGACCTTCAGCTTTAGCAAAACCCACAAATTCTTTTACTGCGAGTTCTCGGACCTCCTCATTCTTTATCTCATCTGCAAATAACTTGGGGAACATGAAGCCTTGAGTGACACGGACAAGGTTTTCTTGTTCTTTCACGGAAAGCGCAAGGTGTTTTAACGCCTTTTTGAATTTTTGTAATCCTGGGTCTTTGTCCTGATCTATTGCACAGGCGAGTAAGCCGCCAATATTGTAGCGATCAATGGGAGAGAGTACTACTTTTTTCGGAGCTTGAGCTTTTTGTGATGACGTGGGTTTTGTCGTTTGTTTTGTGTGTATTTTTGCTTGAGGTGTCGCCACGACTTTTGTATTTTTTGGAATGGGTTTTTTAGGAGAGGCGTTCGGTTTCGCTTTAGATGGGACTTTCTTGGATTTCGTTACTGTTGAAAGGTGCGCTGTGGGTGTTTTCTTGGTCGAGGACGAAATTGACGTCTTTACTATTTTTTTAGATGGTGAGGATTTTGGGGAAGGTTGAGATGCCTTTGGTTTTGCCTTCACCCTGGCAACAGGTCTTTTGTTTGCCTTTTGAGGTGCGGACTTTTTAGGACTTGCAGTTTTAGTTTTAGACTTGGTTGTGACTGCGACTTTCTTTTTTGTTGAAGCGGCAGACTTCAGCTTTGGTTTGGTCTTCGTTTTGGCAACAGGCCTCTTGTTTGCCATTTGTGGTGCG
>JAJDBM010000051.1 GCA_029261355.1 Nitrospirales bacterium
AATTGACCACGGAATTGAATCCGCAGAAGAACGAAAAAATGCAGGAAAAGAACAAAGTGGTAATGTCAGCATTACAGCCAATCATATGGGTGATTCAATACAGATTAGAATAACAGACGATGGCAAAGGATGTATTTGGCAACGTAAAAATGAGACCCGCGGCATTTTAAAATTGAGACTTTTTTTGAGGCAAAAATTTTGTCCTTTTTTAAGTCTAATTGGCCGACTTTCTTAATCTATATTTAAATTTACTATTGCCTCCTTTCTGTACGGAATGATATTAATTTTTGAAACTCTCAAAAAAATGATGTCCTGAAATCAGTTGTAAGGGAACTTTTTAAGAGATCCTATACCTGGGTACCCCCCACATTTTTGTTATTTTCGACTTTTAGAACAAGGAGGGGCTTTTACTTCTCTCTCAGTTTCCAGAACTGATCTGATAGCGTGTTTTTAACCTCCAGTTTTTTAAGGAAGCTATCAGGGATGTCATTCATAATGTTTTTTTATTTCCAACGCCTTTTTTTGATTATTGCCAATAGCAGCTCTTGATAAGTCATAAATATAGACGGGGTAAGAATATCCAAATCCCGTAATCAAAAGGCTATTTTCAAAATCCGTTATCATGTAGATATCATCAGAATTTGTGCAATTATCAAACCAGGTAGTATTTTGCTTCGTGAATTCCACGTCAATCGTTTCCTGCCTTCCCTTTTGGGGATTGTAAACTGTTTGTTCCATGGTCGTTGTATCCTTAATTGTTCTTTTTGCGATTTTTTTTTAATTTCCCACGTGCTTCTAGCAACCTCACTGATTGCCCTTCAAATGTAAAAATGTTTGCTTTATGCGTAAAGCGGTCAACTAATGCCGCAGTAAGTTCTACAGTGTTAAATATCTGTACCCATTTGTCGAAAGAAAGGTTAGTGGAAACTGCCATTGACCCTCGTTCATATCGACTCGCAAAAACATCAAACAAAAGACGTGCACCTGTCTCCGAAAAGGGAACAAAGCCTAATTCATCAATTATTAGTAATTTGGGTTTCTTGAGCATTGTCATGAATTTGCTTAGCCGATATTCTTTTTGGGCCTCTTCTAAAGCATTGACGAGTTCGCATGCACTAAAATAAAGAGTAGGGACTCCCTTTCTGCAGAGTTCCCGGCCAAGAGCTATAAGGCTATGAGTCTTGCCGGTTCCAGGCACACCCATGAAACAAAGATTTTCCTGTTTCTCTATAAAATTGCCATCAAAATAATTTTTTATCTTATTGAATTCAATCTTAGGGTTTAATGAACTGTCTATTTCTGACCATTCTTTAACAACGGGAAATTTTGCCTGAGACAGGCGGCGTTTTAACGCTCTATCCTGTTTAAACTCCACCTCTGACAGCAATATTTGCCTCGCAAATTCATCCCTGTCTTTTATCGTTGCCTGAAGTTTCTCAAGACTTTCTAATGCGCCTTTCATTTTTAATTCTGTGAGCAGTTCATTCAACATTGCCCACCTCCTTTGTCAGTTCGGCATACTGGCTAATATCAAAATTCCAGGTATAATTCTGATTGGCTATATGGGGCAATCTTTTTAATAACCAATCAGATTCTGGGTATACAGGAGATGCTACGGTTAGCTGATTCAATATATTTGTTATAGCTGCATGTCCTACAGCTCCATATTCAAGAGCAAGGTTTATCCCTGTCATAAATTCTTTCTTTGAATACTGTCTCCTCAAAATGAGTATTTTGATAAACTCTTTATTGGCTGTTCGACTCTCAAATCGGTTTTTTAAGCAACCCCACAATCTCATCAGATCAGGCTCAAAACTGTGCGTTTTCATGGCTTTACAGTCCCACAGGGCACCCGGCTTTGTCTGCAGCTGATCAAGATAATGGTCAAGATAAAGAGAATCTTTTCCTTTGATGAATTGATGAGAATGGGAGGCAATAAGCTCATGGTTATGAAAAATCATTATATGATCTATACCTATAGACAGCCGAACGACACTTCCTACATATCTCTCCGGAACAGAATAGCTATGAGATTTCCAGCTCACCAGCTGATATGAGTTTACTTTTGCATCTTCCCATCTGACCCATGATTTGGCTGATGTCATAGGGTTCAATTTTTTTCTTACTTCTAAGCTCAAAGAGATTAAAGAAACACCTGTTTTGTAATGGTTGCTTTGATCAATATCATCCCTACACTCCGATTCCAGATATTTATTTACTCCTGAGAGGTCATCAAACTCTTTTATGCCGGCAAAATAATTTCTTCGACAAAATCCAACCGCATTTTCAACTGAGCCTTTTTCATTACCGGCACCTTTATTACAAAACCTGCTTGTGAAATTATAATGTTCTTCAAGGCTCAGAGAAAAATTTGTTTGTTTACGATCACTGCCTAATATTTCTTTTACTAATACTGAGTCATTGTCGTAAATTACTGATGGAAAGATTCCATTGAAAAATAAAAATGTTCGCTCGTGAAATTCTCCCCACGCTTCCATTGATTTGATAAGAAAAAACTGACAATACCGTATTGTGGCCCCTGGAACACTCGCCACAAATAAATACCCGCTTAAACGTTGACCATTTAAAGAAATCTCAACCTCTCCATGATCAATTTGTATCGTACTGCCTAATTCAAATTCTAACGGCAAAAAACTTGGAGACTTGGATTGTGAGCGATCTTTGCGTATTTTGCTCACTGCTTGTCGTAGTGTTCTTATCTTTCCCTTATAAAGGTTCTCGGCTACCAACTTTTTAAAAATCCATTTTGCTGTATACCGTTGTTTTTTCTTTACCTTTAATGCCTCTTCCACATCAAGCAATTCTTCTATTGCGTTTACGACTTCGGAAGTTACTACAGTAGGTCTGCGCTCGGGTCGTTTTCCCCTATTGGATAAATCTTCTCTTGAAGTTTCTATGAGAGCGTCTACGGTTGCCCATGAACGATTAAAACGTATAGCAAGTTGGTTTTTATTCTCTCCTTCATCAAAATAGGCTTTTCGTATTTTATTTAACTCATCCATTCTTAACACCTCCTATGCCTCCTTTTATGACTATTTTTCTTAAATTAAAAAAATATCATAAAGGAGAGATTTGGGGCCTCAAGAAAGTCTCAATTTTAGAGTGCCGCGAGTCTCAGTTTTAGAATGCCACAAACAGTCCTGATCTGGAAGTCTGACCAGCCTGTGTATTCTCGGATCTGTCTACGGGTAAAGTTATACTCTTTAGGGGTGATGTCTTTTTGTCCGCAGATTTCCTGCACCATCTTTTTTATTAGCTGCAACAGTATCCTTGACGGTGTGGATA
>JAJDBM010000052.1 GCA_029261355.1 Nitrospirales bacterium
CCGATTTATCCATCTATACGCAAGCCCAGCTGAATCGAGTGGCGCGGCAGTTGAACGAACGCCCAAGAAAAACATTAGGATACGAAACACCAGCAGAGAAATTTCAGGCCTGTGTTGCCGCGACCAGTTGAACTCACAGCCCCGGCTGCGTGAAAACTCTGAATTTTCTGGATTCAGGGGGTGCCAGACCCCTTACTTATTCAGAAAACGTGGGATACAGGCGATCCTAGGCGGCTAAATTTTTAGATCAAAATTTCATGCAGAGTTTTCACACAGCCGGGGTCGAATGACGACATTCATAATTATCCTGAATAACGGTTATCCGACACCATAATGGCCGTATTAAGTACAGTACCTTTGAATAAGACCTCAAAGGCTAAGATCTTTTACTAATAAAAGCAAGAAGAGGACAGTCTTCGCCAAAGCCACTTTGGACCATGCCGTGAATGCCCAAATACTCACATGTAGTGCAACGAGGATGTTCTTTCGATCCCGTATAGGTATAGGAAATTCGCAGATGCGGGGTATGAGGCAAGGAGAACACAACGACGATCACGAGAATAGGCATTAGTGGTAGCAAGAAGAGCAGCCCTCTTAACACTAACCGAAA
Source organism: Nitrospirales bacterium (assembly GCA_029261355.1). Classification (GTDB taxonomy): domain Bacteria; phylum Nitrospirota; class Nitrospiria; order Nitrospirales; family UBA8639; genus JAGQKC01. The sequence goes on from JAJDBM010000052.1 coordinate 611, forward strand.
AAACTAATATGCGTCTTTACTTTACTGGCAAGATGTGTGTTGTACTACAATTCTCAATGCATCTTTTCAATCCCCATTTTTTTGATGCGGGAGAGGAGTGTGGTGGGTTTGAGGCCGAGGAGTTCGGCTGCGCCGCCGGTGCCGTAGATCTTCCAGTCGGTTTGTTGTAAGGCTGTTTCGATATTCGCTTTTTCGCGCAGGCGCATGTCTTCGTCGGTGAGCACTTCGTTGAGGCTATCGCTATTTTTTTTAATGGGAGTCTTGAGTGACGCGCCACTAGATTGTGGAACCGGCAAATCGAATTTGACCGAGCCGCATCGAGATGAGATCACGGCACGTTCAATAATGTTCTGTAATTCTCGCACGTTTCCAGGCCAGTGATAGTTTTGTAACTTTAAGACTTCGGCCTGAATCAACTCTCTTCCGGTGCAATTGAGTTTTTTTCGAACCAGCGCCATAAAAGTCGCTGCTAGCAGAGGGATATCTTCTTTGCGATTACGTAAAGGAGCCACTTCAATTGGAAAAACATTCAGCCGGTAATAGAGGTCTTGTCGAAAGCGCTTAGCTTCCACTTCTTGAGCAAGCTTTCGGTTGGTAGCCGCGATGATGCGGACATTGACCTTTCGGGTGGCTTCCTCCCCTACCCGTTCGTATTCCCCTTCTTGTAAGACACGCAACAATTTACTTTGCATCTCTAAAGGAATTTCCCCGACTTCATCTAGAAACAGGGTGCCGCCATCGGCCGCTTGAAAACGCCCGGCTCGATCTTTCATTGCCCCAGTGAACGCACCCTTGGCATGGCCAAAGAATTCGCTTTCATAGAGTTCTCTCGGTATCGACGCACAGTTGACCCGAACCATTGGATGGTCTTTTCGTTGACTGCGGCGATGAATTTCACGGGCGACGAGTTCTTTCCCTGTGCCTGACTCACCCGAAATCAATGCTGTGGCATCGGTGGGGGCCACGAGTTCAATTTGCTCCACGAGGTTCGCAATGGGCGGACTCTGCCCGACGATTTCGCCAAAGTTTTGCGCTTCTAGGACTTCTTCTTTTAAGAATGTGTTTTCTAATTCTAGTTGAGTTTTGAGTTGTTCAATTTCTTCAAAGGCACGGGCATTGGCGATGGCGACGGCCACATGATCGGCGATCATGCGGAACCACATGGTGGATTCATCAGAGACGAGCTCACGTTGAAACACCGCCAGCACACCAAGAACCTCTCCTTGATAAATAATAGGCTGTCCGTGAAAGCCGTGAATGCCTTCTTGTTTGGCCCAGTCAGGTCGCGCAATCCAGGAGAGATTCGCGTCCATTTCATTGATGACCAGTTGCTCTCCTGTTTGTCCAATGCGTCCCACCTTACACACACCTATGGGAAATCGTGCAAAGTAGCCATTGGTGTTGGACCATTCTGTTTTATCTTCTCCCCCTGATCGACCCGCACTCGCGACCAAATGGAGACACCTCGTCTGATCTGGACATTCTTCTTTCAACCGACAGGTTGCGCAGATATCGCCAGGTCGAATCATCCAAATTCTTGCCAGCACGACGGTCGGTCGGTCTGCCAGCCGTCGCACAATGAGCCACAATAAATCATTGAGCGATCGTTGTTGCGCGATGTCCAGCACGAGGCATTTCAGAGAATCTAATGTCGTGGGTGCTTGGCACTCGGCTGGGGTTGTGTTGCTCGTGGTATTCATCGTTCAAACAATAAACGAAACTTCGTGAATGTGCAATGAATTTTCGTGATGCACGATATTTCGTTCATTTTGAAATATTATGTATTCAATAAATTACCCAATAAAACAATATCTTACGACTTTCATGTATTTGGCATCATCATTGTAATACTACGAAGCAGTGCAGTGAACAGGCAGGATGACTCACTGAAAGGATTACCCCAATGTCACGAATACCAGCCATCAACCCAGACCAGGCAACCGGCCAAGCTCAAGAGTTACTCCGTGGTGTGGAGAACAATCTAGGATTCGTCCCCAATATCATGCGGACCATGGCAAATTCTTCTGCCGTCCTTAAAGGCTACCTGGAATTTTCTAACGCTCTGTCCAAGGGACATTTATCTTCGAAGCTACGCGAACAAATTGCGCTCACAGTCGCTGAAGCCAATGGATGCCACTATTGCCTTGCCGCTCATTCGGCCATTGGAAAAACCGTTGGGTTGAGTGAAGAGGCGATTGAAGATAGTCGTCAAGCCCTCTCACCCGACAGTCAAACTGCGGCCGTGTTGCAATTTGCTCGTAAGCTGGTGACCGAACGCGGCATGGTGAGTCACGCTGATCTCGCACATCTTCATGGGGTCGGATTCGGGGATGGCGATATCGCAGAAATCATTGCGAACGTCTCGCTCTCACTCTTTACCAATTATTTTAATCATGTGGCACAAACCAAGCTGGACTTCCCAGAAGTTCCAGAGCTGCAAGCCCACGAATCGCAACCATTACACTGAGTACTATCACAACAATTACTCTCTCATTCATCACAGACAAGGAGAACACTCATGAGTACACCTACCATCAATCTTCAAGACAGATTCGAAGACCTGTTGTCTTATATACGAGAAGGGCGGATTCTCGATGCGGTCAATGAGTTTTATTCCGAAGATGCAGCGATGCAAGAAAACAGTTTGCCTCCGACTGTTGGACGGGAAGCTAATTATGAACGGGAGAAACAATTTCTCAGCACTGTCAAAGACTGGAAACGGTTTGATGTCATTGCGAAGAGCGTCGGCGACAATGTGACTTTTTATGAAACCGTCATGGACTGGACTTCCACCGATGGAACAGCCGTTCATGTAGAACAGGTAGTCGTCACAAAATGGGTAAACGGAAAAATCATCAACGAACGGTATTATCACAATCCGTAAACAATTCCTTTTCACCAATTTAATTATTCAATTTACGCATCAAAAAAGGTCATCACAACATGAGCACCGCAACTGAACTCGCACTCATCGTCGGAGGAACCAGTGGAATGGGCCTAGAAACAGCCAAACTTCTTGTCGCGCAAAACATTCCAGTTTGGGTGACAAGTCGAAAGACGACGAACGTGGAACAGGCTAAGAAAACATTAGGCGCTGGAACCGAAGGTACATCCTTGGATCTGTCAAATGTCGATCACGTTCAAGAATTTATTCGCACCATTGAAAAAGAACCACGACACATTACGTACTTGGTCAATGCCGCCGGCACGTTTTACCCGAAGCCTTTCCTTGAAACAACGGGAAAGGACTACGACCAGTATATGGATCTCAATAAAGCCTTTTTCTTGATTACCCAAGCCGTAGCCAGGAACATGAAGACCCATGGTGGTGGGTCAATCGTGAATATCGGCTCCATGTGGGGAAAGCAAGCCATTAAAGCCACTCCGTCCTCAGCCTATTCCATGGCCAAAGCTGGGCTCCATTCACTGACTCAACATCTCGCGATGGAATTGGCCGCCGATGGCATTCGCGTAAATGCCGTTTCTCCTGCAGTGGTGGTTACCCCAATATACGGATCATTTATTGAGCCGGACAAAATCGAAGAAACCTTACAAGCGTTTAACGAGTTCCACCCAATCGGTCGAGTCGGCAGACCGAACGATGTGGCAGAAGTCATTGCCTTTTTGCTTTCTGAAAAAGCCAAATGGGTGACCGGCGCCAATTGGGACGTGGATGGTGGTGTGCTGGCTGGTCGGAATCAGTGAGCAATTTCACACCTCTAAAAATGGAGATCAGAACAATGAAATACTTCAACACAACATTGAATAGAGTTTTCACAATCCTAGCCTTCGTGCCTTTTAGCCTCATTGGCACAATCGCAGTCGGCATCGTCGGCTCAGACCCTGCCATCGCTGAGGCCACTCAAGCGCGTACCGCGACGGTGTCAACGAATCATCCAACCCTGCACAAAACCATCGAAGTCGATGGACAAACGATCTTTTATCGGGAAGCCGGCCCCAAAAATGCGCCAACCATCCTGTTGCTCCATGGCTTTCCGACTTCTTCACACATGTTCCGCAACCTGATTCCGCAATTGTCGGATCGATTTCACCTCGTCGCACCGGACTACCCAGGATTTGGCAATAGCTCGATGCCCACGGTCGACCAGTTCTCGTACACATTCGACAACCTGGCAAAGGTTATGGAGAAATTTACCCAGAAAGTGGGCTTACAATCGTACAGCCTGTACCTCATGGATTATGGGGCCCCAGTCGGATTTCGCTTGGCTGTCGCACATCCCGAAAGAGTCACGGCGTTGATCATTCAAAATGGGAATGCGTACGAAGAAGGGTTGAAAGATTTCTGGAAGCCGATTAAAGCCTACTGGAAAGATCGCACACCAAAGAATGCCGAGGCATTAAAAGGGTTTCTCAACATTGACGCCACTAAATGGCAATATACTCACGGCACACGAAATGTCGAATCCATTAGTCCTGATAATTGGCTGGTGGATCAATATCTTCTGGACCGAGCAGGCAACGAGGATATTCAATTGCAATTGTTTTATAGCTACGGTTCAAATCCACCGTTATATCCCACATGGCAAGCCTATCTCCGTGAGCATCAGCCACCCACATTGATTACGTGGGGTAAGAATGATTCGATCTTTCCCGCTGAAGGCGCACACCCGTACAAACGTGACCTGAAACATCTGGAATTTCATTTACTCGACACAGGCCACTTTGCTCTGGAAGAGGATGGCGAAGTGATTGCCAGCCATATACGCCGTTTCTTTGATAAGAAGATGATGGCTCAGCGATGAATGGTCAGCATTATTGAGGCATCAGGTTCACGTATTAGTTATTTCATCACAAGGACACACATCATGACAAAACTTTTTGAGCCACTCACAATCGGATCTCTAACATTACCTAATCGTATTATCATGGCACCGTTAACGCGAATGCGTGCCAAGCAGCCAGGAAATATCCCACAGGAGCTGAATGCCGAATATTATGCACAACGTGCTTCAGCTGGGTTGATTATTTCTGAAGCCACACAAGTCTCCCAGCAGGGACAGGGCTATCCAAGCACTCCAGGCATCCATTCCCCTGAGCAGGTCGAAGGCTGGAAGATCGTGACCGATGCGGTGCATCAGGCTGGGGGACGAATTTTCCTTCAACTGTGGCATGTTGGGCGTATTTCTCACTCATCACATCAACCCCATGATTCTTTGCCCGTCGCTCCCTCTGCGATTGCCGCAGAAAACAGTGGGACGTATACGGCTGATTGGCAGGAAACACCTATTTTGGTTCCACGCGCACTTGAAACAAATGAAATACCTGGCATTGTTGCTGATTATAAAGCTGGTGCTGAAAATGCCAAGGCAGCGGGCTTTGATGGCGTCGAAGTTCATGGAGCCAACGGCTATCTCTTGGATCAATTTCTTCAGGATGGGTCCAACACACGCACAGACCACTATGGTGGATCCGTTGAGAATCGTAGCCGTCTATTGCTGGAGGTCGTCGATGCCGTCATCGATGTCTGGGGCAACGATCGTGTCGGCGTGCGTCTCTCTCCCTTTAATGTGTTTAATGGGATGAAGGATAGTGACCCCGTCAAACTGTTTACATATGTGCTTCGTGAATTGGATGTACGAGGCATCGCCTTTATCGATTTAATCGAGCCACGCGCAGCACTCTCAAGCACGCAAGACCATAATGTTGAAGACACACCCCAAGCAGCCTCATTATTTCGTGATGTCATTCATCACACTGTTCTGATTTCAGCAGGAGGACATACTCCTGATTCAGCCCATGAATATATCGACGATAATTTGGCTGATGCGATTGCGTTTGGAAGGCATTACATTTCCAATCCAGACCTCTCAGAACGTATCCGCCAAGCTAACCCGTTGACACCCTATGATCGTGCCACATTCTATGGTGGTGACCAAAAGGGATATACTGACTATCAACCTCACAAGGACAAGGCTGCGTGACTCACGTCACGTCAACTAGTAAGAGTTTCTTCAATAAGAGCTCTTTGAAATAGACAAGGAGGCTAGAATATGCAAACGCCTATAAGCGATATCGCTTTTACCCCATCAGTCAAAGCGGTACAAGAACGACTTGGGTCTCGACAACAATATGCTCGAATGGAAGAGCGAGGTGGGTGGGCCAAGACGATTACACCGGAACTGACGGATTTTTTAAGCCAACGAAACTCATGTTACCTGGCCACGGCAAGCGCAAGCGGGCGACCCTATATTCAGCATCGAGGTGGCCCGAAGGGATTCGTGAGGGTACTAAATGATCAGACTTTAGCCTTTGCTGATTTCATAGGAAATCGACAATATATTTCTGTCGGGAACCTTTCTGAAAACCCTCAAGCATTTCTATTTTTTATGGACTATGAACGACAAACCCGGATTAAAGTATGGGGAACCGCAGAGGTGATTGCTGATGATCCAGAGTTGTTCGAACAACTCGTCGATCCCCAGTACCAGGGAAAACCTGAACGAGTGATTCGGTTTAATGTGGAGGCATGGGATGCGAATTGTCGACAACACATTCCCTCTCTGTTCATACCAGAGAATATATCAACGACGGTACAAGCACTTCGAGACCGTATTACAGAATTAGAGTTAGAGAACTCAGCCTTAAGAGCTAGTCCACCAATCTCAGTATAATCGTCCTCAGAACCGTCTTCTTTACAAAGATCACCGACAAACTGAAAATCATTCGTTGATAAGACTCAGTCAGCTCACTATCATTTTTCATGATGAAACTCAGACACGACCTGTACCATTTCCTCTACCAACGTTCTATAATAACCCATATAAATTTTGTGTTTGAGAAATATTAGAAACAATTCTTGTTTAGATTCATTCGCAAAAACCCGAAAAGATCACCATCTCCAATTACACGATGAATACCAATCCTCCACTCATTATTATCGATAGTCATGTCCACATTCATGACTGTTTTGACCTCTCAACCTTTTTTGAGTCGGCGTCATCCAATTGCCAAGATCACGCTACGACTCAACAACATCATGACCCTTTCATTGGGGTCATGCTTCTCACTGAATCCTCCTGGGATCATTGGTTCCATACACTGGCTACGTGGGCCGATCAAGGAAAGACCATCACAAACGACTCGAACACCATCTGGAGCATCCATCGTACAGAAGAAGACTTTACGCTCTTAGCCCGTTCGACGCAGGGGATGAATCTATTGATTGTCGCTGGCCGACAAATCGTCACAAAAGAAAAGCTTGAAGTTCTTGCCCTATTGACGAGTCAGAGCTTTCAAGATGGAATAAGCATTCAAGAAGCGATACAGCAAGTCAAAGGAAGTGGTGGCGTTCCGGTTATCCCCTGGGGGTTCGGAAAATGGTGGGGAGCTCGAGGCCAGATACTCACAGAATTACTATCCTCACCCGTGATGAGGGATGTCTTTCTTGGAGACAATAGTGGACGACCCAGCTTTCTCCCCTACCCCTCTCAATTTTCGATGGCTTCGGAACAGGGCATCAGGATTTTTCCGGGAAGTGACCCTCTGCCTTTTGTTTCAGAAAACGGGCGTCCGTGCAGTGTAGGGTTTTCGGTGAAGCGAGAATTAGATGAGACTAGGCCGGGAGCAGATCTTAAGAAAATCCTTCAGGATCCCAATACTGCGATGACTCCATACTTTCACCATGAAGGTCTCTTCAGATTCATCAAAAACCAAGTTTCGATGCAATTAGTGAAACATCAGCCGTCAACAGCCTAGCGAATTCTTTATAAAGTTTTGGGGGAAGATCGTCGTAAGGATGAAGCAAGGCCAAGGACTGACAAACCATAAATAAGCCACTTCGAAGGATCAAAGTTATACCATTGCAGTCCGTTGCGATAATCAATCGGATACATGTGGTGATAATTGTGATAGCCCTCACCGAATGTCACGAGAGAAATTAACCAACTGTCACGACTAGAATCATCATCGCCATGCGGCTGGCTTCCCCACAAGTGACAAATCGAATTAATACAAAACGTTGAATTCAGCACAAAGAAGACACGCCCGACTCCTGCCAAGAGAAAACACCCGATTGCCCCAATCCAACCATTCGCCACAAATCCAACTATAAACGGCAAAATGAGGCCAGAGACAATAATCAGCACGTAATTTCGATGTTGCCACATCACGACTGGGTCTTTGACGAGCCGAGCAGGAAATGGTCGATTGCGGTGAGGATCCTTCCAAAACAACCAGGCACAATGACTAAACCAAAACCCTCTTTTGGCATTATAGGGATCTTCTTCTTGATCGCAGCGTGAATGGTGTCGAATATGATCTCGTGCCCATTTTAAGGCCGAGTTTTCTAGCGCCCATCCTCCTCCAATCAACAGAACCCCTTTGACCCAATTAGGACAAGTAAAACTTCCATGCGTAATTAAACGATGATAGCCAACCGTAATTCCTAATCCACTCGTGATATACATGAACCCAAACATAGCCCAATCGACCCAACTATAGTCGTAAAAATACGCAAAAGTCGGGAGGCCAATCATGGCACCAACTGAGATAAGGCCGAAAAGAAAAGTCGTAGGAAAATCAAATGAGCGAGTGCTCAGCGGAACTAACGTTGAAGATGGGGTCATAGATGAAGGCTTAAAGTAGAAAGAAGTGGAGGAGTTTTCTTAAAGAAAACCCCTCCACATTCACTTACTATATTCGACAAAGAGTTAGAATCGGCTTCCGCGACCACCGCCACGATTACCACCGCCTCCGCCTCCGCCAAATCCACCACCACCACCACCACCGGTTCGAGGAGCCATTGGTTTGGCTTCGTTCACGGTGAGGGTTCGTCCACCCATTTCGGTGGAGTTCAAAGCGGCAATAGCAGCTTCAGCTTCTTCTGAGGTGGCCATTTCTACAAAACCAAATCCTCGCGACTGGCCAGTAAATTTGTCCGTAATGACTCGTGCTGATTCTACAGTACCGTGCTCGGCGAATAACGCCTCCATCTCAGCTTCAGTCGCGGAATACGGCAAACCACCCACATAAATTTTTGAACCCATTGAGGTTCCTCCTTTAAAGTAAAGATCTTGACATTGCTTTGAGCTGGAGAAGATAAAATTTCTGGAAGGGGTAGGCCGCGGACGCGAGAATTGAGGCGACTCTGGTCAGACTTCCGGTTAGACTCCCGGGCAAAACAACATCGGTTAATGGACCTGCATTCGTTATCCCGTAATCATTAGGTCCCATCTGATACGGTAGATTTAGCCTATCACAGCGTTTCATAAAAAGATACCAATTTCTTAGAGTTCTCTCAACTCTCTTACAAAAAAAAATCTCCCATAAAGTATAGATTTTATTGGCATATTCATTGCTAACCCACTGAGTGAAGGAGCTCTCGTCAAAATTCCCAATACCACTTGCTTAGGAGAAATCTATGCATCAATTACCTCAGTCAGCTTGCTTACGTGTCAACCACAGAACCGCGTTGACCTTTCTTTGCTTCATGGCCTTGTGTATATTTTCTACTGAATCTTCTGCTCTCGCCTTAACCAAGATTGAGCCCACAAACGACACAGCAAGCAATTCGTTGAATGCCCCACCCCCAACTACGATGGAAGCTCAAGCCACGACAATCGTCTCAATGTCTGGCAACCTTAGCGCCGGGGAGTACGTCAGAACGTTTAATATCGATGATCCAATCAATACCTCGGCCTTTAGTACTGGGTTCCAGATATTTGATTCACTTGGATTTGGACATGACGTGACCATGTATTTTACTAAGACTTCGGCTGTGAATAGTACGTGGCAATATAATATTATGGGGGTAGCCTCGGAGTTTACCGTCGTGGCAAGTTCGACATCCGCTGATGGGCTGAGTGACTTACTCGCAACAGGGACATTGGATTTTACCTATATGGGATTACTCGATACTGAAGGAACCCCAACATATCACAATTCTGGCGACACTGGGTTGACCTTTACCAATGGAGCGGCACCGACCCTTTCGGCCGATCTCACCTTTAACTTTGGTACCAGTATTACGTCTGATGGTGGGGCTGGCACAGATGGAATGCATCAACAAGGAGGAGCTTCTGTCCTTCTTACACAAACACAAAATGGGTATGCCAATGGAGTACTGACTGCATCCACCATTAATCAGGAGAGTGGCCAAGTGATTGGACGTTTTTCAAATGGACAAATTCGTATATTAGGCCAACTCAGTCCTACCATATTTGATATACCAAAAGGTAAGCGGGAACGTCGACAAAACAGGGAACGACGAAAGAAGCAAAACAGACGCAACGCGACCAATCCTGACACCGTCCAAGCCAAACAAAGTGGCGTCTGGACTGTTGGCCAACTCGGCACATGGCATGTCAAAATTGACAGCGATTACACCCAGCCAATGGCCGTGATGGATATGATGGCCGCCAAACAATCCCCCTGGGCAACGATGACAGGGTTTACGTTTGATGAGGGCCACAATAATGCCAAAACCGAAACGTTGACGATCCCAGAGAATCAGCGACTCGTCATTGAACACATTTCCCTACTCAGTGACGCTGAGGGGCTATTAAAAAACTGGGACGACCAGAAAGTCACGGCCTCCATTCAGGTCATGCTGGATAATAAGCCCATCATCCACCACATGGGAATTTCCGAGACATTCGTGACACGCTACCAAAGTGGGAAAAAACGCATCAAACAGGTGATCAGCGAGCCTATCCGCATCTATGCCGATCCCGACAGTCAAATCCAACTCCACATCGCACGAAGTTATTTCATTCACGAACAAACTGGGACCATTAGTCTCTCGGGCTATTTAGAACCGGTCATGTAACTCTCGCCCCATCCTTTTCGAACATCACTCTTACTCTTGCGAGCTCGGTCCTGACCGGGCTCGCGTACAAATGACTTTCACGCCCGCCCAACACATGTTGCCCCATGGGAAACTTCAAGATCTCACTCCTCGCAACTTCACCAATCAGAGATCAGCATACGTTTCGAGAAAATCACAGGACCCGTTTGTATCCAACCTTGTTTGACAGAACTCTCTTAAAAGCATACCGTTTCACATGCATTTCTTTTCAATCTTTATCCAGGAGGTTTAAGATGAGTAAGAAACATCGCATTCATACGTATGCCCTCTTAACATTCATTGGAGCCGTTAGTCTGCTCCTCACTATTGGATCGGTGAAGTCCGCTCAGGCCGTCTCCTTTACGGCCTTTCTCGATCGTGCTCAAGAAGTGGCACCTGGGGGAATGAGCAATTCACCACTCACTGGTTCAGCTCAACTAAAATTGGCGGAGACAGCTGGAATCTTTGCATTATCCTTTAACATTACCTTTGACAGTGGCTTTGATTTCCAAAACTTTGGTGCAGCCAATCCCATTGGTGGAGAACTTGTCACAAACCTACATTTCCATAACAATGTTCGGGGAATGAATGGCCCTGTCGTCTTCGGAATATTTGGCCCAAGTTCAGATCTCGATGGCGATACGATGGCTACGCTCAATGTCGACGGTACCACCACAGTTACGGGAGAGTGGGATCAAAATGAAGGTAATGCCGGAGCATCCCTGACTAACTTTATCTCTGCTTTGCAAAATGCAGGACCGGGTGAGGACGCCCCCCTTTATCTTAACCTTCATAGCGAAAACGATCCGGCAGGCGTTATTCGTGGACAAGTTTCAGCTGTACCAGAACCAGGAACTCTTATGCTTCTTGGTAGCGGACTCTTAGGACTCTCCGGCTACAACTGGATGCGACGTCTCCAAACCAAAAGACCATAAACACATTCCACCTTATCCCTAGAACTCAAAGGCCTCCAAAGTGCAACAAGCTTTGGAGGCCTTTGCCATAGTAAAGCCAATTGACCAGATACAAATCATCATTCTCCTCGAACGGTAGTAGATCACCTTGATATATACCTACTAGTTGGTATACATTCTCAAGTACTACAGATAAATTGGAATTCATTCTATGTTTAATCGAAAAGAACAAATACTCGATGTGGCCGAGGAGATTCTCCAAACTCAAAGCCTTAGCTCATTTAGTTATCAGGATTTGTCTGACAGAATTGGCATTAGCAAAGCTAGCATTCACCATCACTTTCCCAGCAAAGAAGAGTTGTGCCTGGCCTTAGTGACTCGACATCGTTCTTCCCTGACCACCACTCTAGAAACCATTACTCAAGAGCAAACGAACCCCATACAACAATTAGACGCCTACATGTTGCACGTTTCGCAAATCCTACAATCAGGAAGCAAAATCTGCCTCACAGGATCACTTCAATCGGAATACACATTACTCTCTAAAAATACTCAACAGGAATTGTCCAACCTTTGTAAATATGTTCATACCTGGCTCTCCAGAGTGCTCGCTGAAGGAAAGAAACAGAAAGTTATGGCATTTCCTGGAACGTCAGAAGACCACGCGTCTCTGATACAAGCAGCACTCCAAGGTGCATTACAACAGGCTCGATCTGAAAGCCCGAAACAATTCAATGCTGTCATTCGACAGATCAAAGTTCTACTCAAGGGAAAATAAGACTTGACTTTTTATTTCCATGAATTATCTACCAACTAGTTGGTTTACATTTATTTATTTCGCAAACGGAGGACACCATGACCCCAACCACACAAACATCCTATGTCACAATCACGGAAGATAATTTCCAAGAGGAAGTGATCCAAAACCCTCAGCCTGTTCTTGTGGATTTTTGGGCTGCTTGGTGCGGCCCTTGCCAAGCCATGAATCCTACCATCCAGGAACTGGCGCTCGAATTTAAAGGGGAATTATTGGTCGGGAAAATCAATGTCGATGAACAACCTACGCTTGCAGCACAATTTGGCATTCAATCCATTCCGACATTGTTGATATTCAAAAATGGTACAGTTGTTGATACTGTCATAGGAGCGGTTCCTAAAAAGGTCATCGTGAATGCAGTCAATGCGGTTGTAACATCAACGTAACTTAGAACAACTCGGCTAGAGCCAATCATCAAGTTCACTTAGGAGGATTCATGTACGCGTACCTCATTCGTCACTATGGCCCAGATGCACAATTTGAAGCGGCAGACATTCCTAAACCAAGCGTTCAGCCAGGGCATCTACTCATACAAGTGAAGGCCACTAGCCTAAACCCTGTTGATTGGAAAATTCGGACACATGATCTGCCTATTGCCCCAGATCTTCCGGCGGTCTTACATGGAGATGTTGCTGGGATCGTCACGGAAGTGGGTGAAGGAATCACGACCTTTCAGGTAGGGGATGAAGTCTATGGCTGTGCAGGTGGCGTCAAAGGCCTGGGTGGAGCATTAGCCGAGTTTATGGTGGCTGATGCTCAGCTCATAGCCAAAAAACCTCAATCCATTGGATTTCGAGAGGCTGCAGCCCTTCCACTCGTCAGCATTACCGCTTGGGAGGGGCTCATTGATCGTGCACGTGTTCAACCGAATCAACAGGTACTCGTACATGGTGCCACAGGTGGAGTAGGTCACATTGCCTTACAACTGGCCAACATTCATGGTGCCACAGTGGTCACAACCGCCTCGACCAAAGCCAAAGCTGACATCGGATTGCGCCTCGGCGCCAAAGAAACAATTGACTATCGAAATGAATCTCCAGTGGACTACACCAACCGCATCACAGGGGGAAAAGGCTTTGACATTATCTTTGATACGTTGGGTGGCACCAATATTGATCGATCCTTCGAAGCCGCCGCCCATAATGGACAAGTCATCACAATCGTCTCACACAGTACGCATGACCTTTCCCTCATGCATCAACGTGGGTTAACGCTTCATGTCGTCTTTATGCTGATTCCCATGCTGATCGGCCAAGGACGCGCACAGCATGGCAAGATCCTATCTAAGATTTCAGCATTGGTTGATGCTGGAGACCTCACACCCTTAGTTGACCCGAAGCGGTTTATGCTCGAGGAAATCAACGCAGCACATGACTATTTTGCGACAGGACAACATGTTGGAAAAATTGTGATTGAACATCCATCTTGACAGTATTCTTCTTATAGCACTCAACAGGGACAGTCATATGCACGAAAGGATGAGAAATGAAACCTGAACCTCAAATACACGACGACGAATCATGGATTGCTCAATTCACGAGTATTTATACAAAGGCGAGTACGAAGTTTTCAGATGGAATCCGGGGGGCTGACAGTTTGTTCACCAACGAGGACTCCACGTTCTTGAAATCTATCGGTGCAACAAATCAAGAAATCTATGATTTCATCGAAGATTGGATTGAGGCTGGTGAGCCAGACCCAGAGTCTGTCTTAGGTGTTACAGCTATCCGAAGAGACTATTTTTTCCGTGAACAAGCAGGTATTCATTCAGAGACAACAATCTCAATGAAAGATCTTCCGTCAATGGGTGCCACCTTAGGCGGCTATCGCTGGCTGCCACGAATCATCGTAAAAGCCCAAGCAAAGCTGAAGGGAGAAATGCCGTCAGCACTCATGTATGGATGCGGAGGAGATCGCCCATTTCTGAAAGGTATAGGAATTAAACTGGACGAGTTCCTTCAGGTCGTGAGGCAAGCCAAAGACAATACACAAGAAATTCTCGACTACGTGAAACTCAGGTCTTCCGGACCTACCGCATCCTAAAATACGAAAGTGGTCTTTGACTCTTTCCTTCCGTCGTCACTATGACTATTGAGAAGACCTTGCTCTTCATGCAATTTCCTTTGACAGAATTTGGCATCGATTTTATAATCGCATCATCTTGCGTCAATCTAAACAAAAAGCTGCCATTATGTGTTGTCATGGTATGGAGAATTCATGAAGAATCAATTTTACAAAGGACATGGGTTGGGTAATGATTACATTGCCCTCGACCCATCACAGTTATCGTTTAAACTCACCCCACGGATCATCCGAACCATTTGCGACCGCAATTGGGGAATTGGCAGTGATGGGATATTGGCCCTACACCAAACGCCAAAAGCAGATTTTGGGTTGCGCATCTATAACCCAGATGGCACGGAAGCTGAAAAGTCAGGAAATGGACTGCGAATATTTGGTAACTATCTCTATGCCACACGAAAAACAAAAAAACGAGCATTCACCGTCCACACCAAAGGTGGGCTCGTCCACATTCACCTAGACATGAATGGCAAGGGACACGTGATCGGCGCAACCGTCGAAATGGGTCACGCATCGTTTCAACCCATTGCCTTACCATGCACGCTTCGTGTTCCTGAACTCATTCAGCAGCCCGTTAAGGCCGCCGGCCAATCTTTGCGATTCGTGGGAGTCAGCGTCGGCAATCCCCATTGTGTCGTCTTCCATGAAAAAGGAAAAACATGGACACGTGACGACTTGCTAGAAATTGGACCGGAGCTTGAGAATCATACCATTTTCCCCAAACGCATCAATGTCCAACTCGCTGTGCCCATTGGACCAAAGGCTATTTCGATATTGATCTGGGAACGTGGCGCAGGAGAGACACAAGCCTCAGGGTCCTCCGCCTGTGCCGCTGCAAGTGCCGCAGTAAGGCTCGGATTAGTCAAGAGCCCCGTGACAGTGAAAGCACCTGGGGGAAAGCTCGAAATATCAGTCGATCCACAATACGATCTCACCATGAAGGGCCCCGTTGCTGAAGTTGCTCGAGGAACGTTCAGTGAGGCCTTTGTTCAAAATCTTCGCTAATTATTCAGCCATATATAAAAGCCCTCTGTGTGTTTCACAGAGGGCTTTTATGATTGATACGTGAAACAGAATATATCGTAAAAATTACGAAGTAGTCTGTGTGGCTTTTCTCCAACGCCAACCAACTAAACCAACAAGTCCAGAGCCAAGCAGCAATAAGGTGGAAGGTTCAGGCACTGCCGCAGGCACAGAAGAGACACTGATACGCGCGACCTGATATCCAGACTCCGTAAAGTCACCACCTGGAAAAGCCTGTAAGATATTTCCCCCCGGGATAAAACCTAAATGAGACTCAACTGTTCCCCCTTCAGCGATACCCGTATTCGGGTCCATTTGCCCAAGAAATGCGGTATTCATAGGGACTTCATCATTCACTTCTGTCCCGGCATCAAGAACCTGCGACCCTAGGACGAAAAAATCTGCCCCCACAAAATTTCCCATACCATCAAACAGCTCATGGATCAAAGGATTGCCATTGGCGATAAAGGCATCATTCGATGGAATCACCATAGACGCATAACTAAAATACTGATTATTGCCAGCTTGAATATCAAATGTTTGACTGGTAGCCGTTTCTTGAGGATCAATCGGGCCTGGTAACCCGCTACTCACACCCAATACCGTCCCATCAACTCCACCATTACCACCAGCTGAGCTACTCCCAAAGTTGGAAGACACTGGACCGGTATCCCCGTCTTCGACTAATGACTCCAATCCAGCAGGTAGACCTGAGGCTCCTCCAATCGCAGTCCCTCGATCATATAAATCAAATGACCCGTCATGAAAACCTACCCACAATGGTGTGAGAAAAACCCCATTCGCAGGTGATAAGTTTTGAATCGTAACTTGAACCGAAAGGGCCCATACAAAAGAAGAAGTGAGAAGCACGCAACCGAAGGTACTGATGGCCACAGTCAATAATGCTCGCTTACCAATCACAGCTATCATGATGATTGCCCTCCTTGAAGTGAACCGACATATGCAAACTGCTATCTCCAACTCATGACTCTAACTCGGAATCAAAAGTAATGCGACGCAAGTTTTGTAAGGTTTCTGTAAAGATTTCGTCTCGTTCACGTACGAGCTCGGATGCTGACAACCGCGAATTGATAACCTAATCCTCGCACCGACTGTAGAAACATGGGATTCGACAAATCAGGTTCGATTTTTTTTCGCAGATTACTAATATGCACATCCACGACACGCGGCACCACGGCATCAGGTTCGCTATACAAGACACTAATTAATTCATCTCGAGAAAACACGCGACCAGGACAAGTCATTAATAATTCAAGGATTTTATATTCAGAAGGAGTCAATGAAAACGTCCTCCCCATCAAGGTCACGTGATGGCGATCAGAATCTAAGAAACATGCACGCTGTCGTCTGAACGCAGGAGCCTGAACTCCATGTTTGTGTTGCGGTTGAATAGAGGTAGAACCGTGAACCATGGCTCCAGACTTATCCTGAGAATCAAAGAGTAGTGGACCACCACTAAAAGATACGTTTGCGAGATGATCCGATGGCTTCAGACCTGACAACACGATCGAGATGGGTACGTCAGTATACTCACGAATTACTTGACATAGTTCCCACGCCACGCTCAAGGATACATGCCTATCCTGGACAACACACACAACCATTGGTGGGACTGAAGCATGAAGCTCACCACTCCATTGGGAGATTTCGCAGGAATCAAGGCCAGCTAACGCCAATTGCTTTGCAAGTAATGGAGCCCACTTTTGCTCTTTTTCAATGATAATAATCGAACCAGAGGACCAATGGGTATTGCAAAGCGCGTCTTGATACGGACTGGAAGGGGACAGCTGAAATGTGGAAGCCAAAACAAAGTCCTCCATTTCACCCTATGTCCCGGAAACACCTAAGACGTTACACGACAGAATTACAAAAACGATTGGGCCTAACCAGTGAAAAGCTTGACCGAAAGTTTTGCCAACGATTTCGAACTAAACCGTCACTCATATCCATGTTGATATGGACATGTGCCACATCAAATACGGCCATTCAAATGAGATGAGAGAAGCCCTCTGTCATGGTAAGGAGGCATAGAACAATTAACCAGGAATCCGATCCTACGATGAAAGGGGCAACTAGGAAAAATCAAGGGGGAAGAAAGCTTTCGCTTTAGCCCACTTACAACACATCCCCTTCCCATTCCTTAAGAAGCCCTAACTGTCTTTTCTGCCAACAAGAGAATCATGAATCATTGATGACTCAAACTACGAACATACGCAAAGACGTTAAGAATATCCTTATTGGTAAGATCGCCTTCCCAAGCTGGCATCGAAGTCCCCGGTTTTCCTTTGCGGATAATCTTCAAGAGCTTTTCATCAGATTTATGTTGCATATCCTCACTGGTCAAATTTGCTGGTCTTGGCGTCAGGTCTGCGGCCAATGGCCCATCACCTTGACCCGTCGAACCATGGCACATAACACAATACATCTTATAGACATGTTCCCCTTGTTCAGCCGTCCCAGCTTCTCCAAATACGAGAGAAGCCTCTAAAACGAAAAGGAAACATACTAAGAGACAACCCACCATGTGAAGTCTCACACGTATTCCTCCTTGACTATCAATCATAAGGGCACCTCTAAAAAGATATTCGACTCTGACTCATCCCATCGGGCAAACGGGCAGCAATCTATCATTTTTCCCTCTGAAAATGAGGGGGAAGCACTTGGCCTCGTATTTCTCCACCTGGGAATTTGTCAGTATGCACATTCAAATACCACAAGCCTTTTCGCAACCAGCGTAATTCCTGCTTATTCAGTGGACCGACACATCCGATCTTAGGCACACCAAAAGCTGAGGGGCCTCCCGATGCTGGAGGCGAAATAAAAAACAGCACAGGAGCATTCTCCCCAATTGAAGCGGGTGCGTGAAAATGCGCTTCAGTCTCTTTACCAGTGAGATGCTGGAAACTGATCGAATAACAAACCTTACGGGTCTTTTCATGATAGTTCAGCATCGCATTACCCATCGCACCACTTGTGGGCGGGGCACTCCGTTGTTTTAACTTGAATGCTTCTTGGCCTGCGTTTAAGACTGCCGTGAAAGGAACATCCGCATAGACTGGGGACACAATGACAATCCAGCTATGCACAAGTAGCGACAGAAACAGTAATAAGCCACTCAAACGTCTGGATACAACATTCTGTCTAATATTCCACCGCATACATCGAAACTCCCAGTCTAAAACCATAAGAGCACCCGATTGTTATTCTACATCGGCTTCGACCCTATGACGACACGGCCCACACTATTTCAGAAAAACTCCTAAAACCTGAGTTGCTGCACCACCACAGGTACTCGACAAGAAATACAACAAACTCAGGCTCTAGCCGTTCAGCTCAATGTAACCCCAGACTACATACTCACAACTGCAAGGCGACAATCTCTTCACATTTCCTAATGAACTACTATCGCGACCAACGAGGACCACCGTGACTTCGTGGCTTGACTGATTCGATGATGCCACAAGCCAAACGACCTCCTCCGGCACAGCCCGCTTCCTCCCCATTTGGACAAAAAGTATCAGGGTTTATATGGACGATAAACGCACTCCCATCTTCATCAAAGATGCTCAGTGGCCCATCGGAAAGTGTAACCCGAGTTGTCGTCGTATGAAGGACCCCGGTCCCATGATTGACATCAAGATTGATCAGGTCACCCAGGTGAAACGGATGATTACCATCGGGACTGGTATTACTATTTGGACCTGGATCAAAATGGCCTCTGGCTTCCCCACACGGCTCACAACTTGCCGTCTCGTGAATATGCACCCCATGTTCACCATCTGGAAGATCATCCCCTCTGAGGAACATGGTCACGCTCACTTCTTTCACACCTTGATCAGATCGTCGCTCTTTCAACACCGCTCGTCCTCGAATGTCATCTCCAACATTACAAGCACGCATCTTGGCTTGAGCCTTCACCTTCCCTCCCCTGTTTCTGGCCTCAGCATCATCTACCACCACACCAACAAATGCGACGGAAAGACCTAGAAAAATACATCCTGTAAAAATCTGAGAAACGTTCATTACAACCTCCTTATATTAAAAGAGTTACATCGAGCTCTGGCCAAAAAATTTGGAGAAAAACCTCAAGATAGTCATTTATACGTATATCTTTATGCACACCACTCCTGCGAAAACCATATCCGGCCTATCCTAAACATTGCGCCGACAGCTATACGGAAATGCCAATCAAGCTTACAAGATGCTCAATGCGACGTTTCTCTGTCACCAACGTCACTCCACCTCTATATATCGAACATTCGAATGATGGATTTTGGCAAGACCTTGCTAGGCTATCGAGACGTTCCTTCACAGAGAACTTAATTTTCTTCGCAGTTGAACTGAATCACGTTTATCAGGGATGAACATCAGCCTGCCCAGGATCAGTGAATATTTAAATGTTCTTCCTGCGCGCGCATCGACGACATTGCCTCAACACTTGAACCTTACCCCCTCCGACAACCTCTTTCAGTGTTCGGAAGGGGTAATCGTACCTTGCATTCTATTATTGACATCTGGGTTTTAAATGGCTTGCCAGGCTTCATGATCCCAAGACGCCGCATTTTCTTTTTCCATCATGACTTGGTTATTTTTTGCTGAATCTTTCATGGGAACGTCATACACAAACTCATCTTCCCAATCAATGACTGGAGTATTAGAAGATACGGTCGCCATCGGCTTTTTTGAAACAGTCATAGACTTCTGTTCTTTGGCCATACGAGTAGAACGGACATCCTGAGTAAATTCGTCTTCCCAATCTATGATCACCTGCGTCTGTGAACCATAAGATTGAGGGAGTGGTTCCGCAAATACTGGGAATGCACTTCCGAACATGACTAAGACTGCGAGACAACCTGTGGTCAATACTAAATGCTTTTTCATGACATCCTCCTTTAAAAACGTTTGAAAATACAGTGCCTATTGAGGCATCTTCAAGACAACTTTTGTTGTTATCGCTTGCCTCTGTTACATCAACTGCAACATGATTTAGCAAAGGGGATGCCAAACTGCTTCAGATGCAGCAGCATCACCACAAACTACTAATATTAAAGAGTTATTTGATGAGAAAGCATGAATTCATGCTCATTGATTCTGATCATTTGCCAATGATCTTACGGCCAAGCCTCAAGATACGACGGCCGTGAAGGTGAGACTCCGCAGCATGCTGCGGCGGCAATGTATCGTGGAAAAAGAAATGCTAAGAAAGCGGGAAAAGTCAGGTAGGGATGACGGGACGTTTAATGCCTAATTTCTGCATCCGAAATCGTAGGGTACTGGGGTTCAGTCCGAGAATAGTCGCGGCTCCGTTATCACCTTCTAAGACACCGCGGGTCGATTCAAGAATCTGGATAATATGAGCCCGTTCAAGGTCTCGAAGCGTACGATGCTCCACACCAACTGGCCCAGGGGGTTCTATTTCGACTGGGGCCTCCATGAGCGGGTCCAGGACATCATCAATCTCCACAACGGAGCTTGTGGCTAAAATTGAAGCACGTTCCACGACATTCATGAGTTCACGAACATTGCCTGGCCATGAGTAATCAATCAAACGAGCGACTGACTCGCCTGAAAATCGATCCAAATCCTTTCCAAGCCGACGAGCCAGCTTTTTGAGAAAATGTCCTGCTAATAACGGGATGTCGTCCTGTCGTTCACGGAGAGGTGGCACCTGAAGAGGAAAGATATTGAGTCGATAAAAGAGATCTGCTCGAAACGTCCCTCCTTTTACCGCCTCTTGTAAATTTCGATTCGTCGCGGCAATAAGGCGCACATCGACTCGAACGACCTGGCTACTCCCAACTCGCTCAAATTCCTGTTCTTGAAGAACACGTAGTAACTTCACCTGCGTCTCGGCAGATAGCTCCCCAATTTCGTCAAGAAAGAGGGTTCCTCCATCAGCCAGCTCAAACCGCCCCACACGCTTGGCGATAGCTCCAGTAAATGCGCCTTTTTCATGTCCAAACAATTCACTTTCCACTAACCCAGGCGAGATGGCCCCACAATTGACCTTAACCATCGGCCGCTGCTTGCGGTGACTTTTCTCATGAATGGCTCGTGCGAGCACTTCCTTACCAGTACCAGTTTCGCCTTGAATCAGGACGGTAGAATCGGTAGGACTGACATGATCAATGAGACTCAACACTTTCCGTAGGCTTTCACTGCCCACAACCACTTCCCCATAATTCTGCCCAGCATCGACCTCTTCTTGAAGATAATGATTATGTGCTCTCAGGCGAGCATTCTGCTCCTCTGCTTGCTTGCGATCATTGATATCGACAACAAATCCTTCATAGGACACTAAGCTGTTGGACGAGTCATAAATACCTCGAACATTTTCCGATATCCAAATCTCATCACCGTTCTTTTTGCGAATTTTCGATTCAAAATTTGAGACAACGTTGTCTCGAAAGAGCATGTCCTGAAACTCACGCCGCCGTCCTGTTTCGACATAAATTTCAGATTCGATATAACGACAAGATTCGAGTAAATTCTTGGGTGAGCTATAGCCTAAGATATGAGCCAACATGGAATTCGCACTCAAAAATTGACCACTCAGAGTAGTCTGGAAAATTCCAACAACGGCGTTCTCAAACACACCACGATAGTTTTCTTCGGCTCGTTGCAATGCAGTATTTTTCTCCTGCAAATCCTTTTGTAATTGCCGAAGCGCAAGATGCGTCGTGATACGAGCCAGAACTTCCTCTTGCTGTATGGGTTTCGTCACATAATCAACCGCGCCAGCTAAAAACCCTTTGACCTTATCAACGGTTTCAGACAATGCGGTCATAAAGATGACCGGAATGTCTTTGGTCGCATCCACAGTTTTTAACCGGCGACATGTTTCAAATCCATCAATGCCAGGCATCATCACATCCAACAAAATCAGGTCTGGACAAGATTGCGTCACTTGTTCAATTGCTTGCTCTCCATCCATGGCCACAAATACCTCAAAACCTAATTCGATAAGATAATCAGCAAGGACCTGTAAGTTGGTTGGCGTATCGTCAACGATATAAATTTTACCGAGATTAGGCATGACGCTCTTGATTCCTCTTCTGTTCAATCGATCGAGTGAGAAACGCACACAATTGCTTCATGAGAAAACCATCAGCAAGCCGACGCAATTCCGCCACAAATGGCTGGAGAGACTGATCTGTTTGAGACAACCTCTGAATACAATCGCGCATAGCAGATATATTCCCTCGATTCGCGATATCTAAAAGATCCCCAAGCTCTTCTACTGATGGTAATATCAATGTTGGTGTCGATGAATTAGTTTTCCCCTGCTCCAGATATTCAGACTCATACACCCACTCAAGGTCGAGAAGTTCCCCCAACACATGAACTAAATCAGTTACCAGAACGGGCTTAGGCAGAAAGTCATTAAATCCAGCTTCCAAACATTGCGTTTGAGTATCCTCAAATACATTAGCTGACAACGCGATCATGGCCATCGACTGGATAACTGAAGACCGACGAATATGTTGTGCGACCGCTCGACCATCCATTCCTGGCATCACCAGATCTACCAACATAATGTCCGGCCTTATTTCTTCTGCTTTTTTAATGGCTTCTTCACCGGTATTCGCCTCGGTGACAACAAAACCTAGGGGCTGCAACAAGTCTGAAAGAAAGGACCGATTCTCGATATTATCATCGACAATCAATATATGTCGGACATTGCCTTTATAGGCCACCACATATCGACCATCATGGACCTTCTGTTCTATAGGTCCCGTTACTTCGGCAAGATCTATCAGAATCCAAAAGCGACTGCCCTTATGAACAATACTCGTCACATGAAGTTTCCCACCCATACAGTTCACCAAACGCTGACAAATCGTCAAACCCAACCCCGTTCCCTCTGCCCGTATTCGCCCATCAATGACTTGTTGAAAGGGAAGAAAAATAGTTTCCAGTTTTTCGGAATCAATACCAATGCCTGTATCCTCGACCTCGAAACGTAATTGACGCCGATCACCAATCTCTCCATGCATGTCCACGCGAAACGTTACCGAGCCCTGCTCCGTAAACTTCATCGCATTACTCAACAGGTTTAAGAGCACCTGCCGAAGACGCTTGGTATCCCCTTGAACCCACACTGGCAAATGTCGACTTGGCATATACAGAAACGTGAGTCCTTTTTGATCAGCTCGTACTTGAGCAAGATTCACGATGGCATCAAGAAATTCTGGTAAATGAAACGTACCAAGATGTAGTTCCATTTTTCGTGCCTCAATCTTAGAGAGATCAAGAATATCATTCACAAGAGTGAGTAAATGCTCCCCACTCTCATGGATCACCTTCACCCCTTTCTGCTGTTTCGCTGCGAGACTTTTGTCACGTTTAAAAATTTGCGTGTACCCGAGAATCCCATTCAGGGGTGTTCGAAACTCATGGCTCATGTTGGCTAAAAAGTCACTTTTGGCTCGACTGGCTTGTTCGGCGATTTCCCGGGCCTGGGCTTCAGCTTGCTGGGCCAATTGACGTTCGCCAATTTGACGTTGCAGTTCAACATTCGTCTCGGACAACTCCTCAGTTCTCAACTCAACTTGCTGCTCCAACCCCTCTTTAGATTTGGCCAAAGCCAGGCTTGCCTTTTTTAATTGAAGTAACATGACGCCAATATACAGAACAAACAGCACAGAGAGCAGATACAAGGCCATGCGATAAAATTCGGCACGGCTGTCTAATTCGCCTTGCAATGCACTATACGCACGATCGATTTGATCAAGCGCATCATTGGTCGGCATCTGCAAAATTTTGGGAATGAGCGAATCAAGAGTTTTTGTCGATTCGATAATCTTGTGGGCATGGGAGACCAGGGTCTCGAGGTCATCCTGCCCTTCGGGCAACAGCCGATCATGCCACTGTTGCAACACCGCCAAGTTAGTTAAGACTTGATGTTGCCTCTCGCCAGTGGATCGCTGAATATAGAGCAGCATACCCTGGAGAACACGTCCAGCATCACGGTCAACAGATTGTCGTTTCACCTTGTCAGGCACCAGATCGACAAGTCCTTTGACACCACTCGGAAAATACCGAACGGAATTATGCAGCACGGAATTACTCGCCTGAAATCGTGCCAACATCTCCACCTTATCAGTCAACAAATGACCATAGGCGGAAAGCAGATCATCTAACTCCTGGGATCCTATGTTGAGAATTTGATGGGGTCCCTTCGTTAAAACTCCATAGGTTGCCAATAGCGCTTCTTTGGCTTCCATCAAACCTTCGTAATGGGGCAAAAATTCAGCTCGTGTCCGTAAAAGATCCTGATGAAGCAAGGCTTCCCAACGCTTCATCTCCTGCATGTCAAGAAGTCGCCGATGATGCGTCTCGCGATCGTAGGACTGTGTCAGGACAAACAAAGTCGTCACCGCACCTAACATGAGCAGAAGTACACATACATGAAAAAGTGTACTTCTACTCATCAACATTCTGATCACTCTTTTTCAGCATAGACCTATCGTACATTCTGTACGGCGTTATCAATTTGGGGATAATACAGACACACATCTTAAAGGGTACATGCCCATTCGTGAATAGTACAGATCTAGTACAACGTCACGACTCCTTTACGCGTAAAACTCAACCCACCAAGGTACGATAGCCGCTATACTTGAACCTCGGACCTTCGCCTCAAAACCTATAGATCTTTTCAGTCTATTCGATTACTCTACACAATTATTCCAATTAGAGTTTACTCTCAATTCACCAAGCTTCACGTATGCATAACGCCCCCTCTTTATTTTTTCCTATTCACTTGGAGGTATCACATGGGTCTTTTTGATTTTGTCTCAGACATTGGCGAGAAAATTTTTGGCAGCGATGATGATCCAGCCGAAAAAATTAAAGAACATATCGAATCACGCAATCCTGGCATCAAAGATCTCAACGTAGAATTTAAGGACGGCAAAGTGAATCTCTCGGGGGATGCAGACAGCGCAGACGCCATGGAAAAAGCCGTGTTGTTGGCAGGCAATGTGAAAGGTGTCTCAGACGTCGGTGCAGGGAATGTCAAAGCTCCAGCTCAGGCAGTCAAAATCGACTATTATATTATTGAAAAAGGCGACACGCTGTCAGGCATTGCAAAAAAACTGTTAGGAAACGCCATGGACTATCCAAAAATTTTCGAAGCCAACAAAGAGGTCATCAAAGATCCGAATTTAATTTACCCTGGACAAAAAATCCGTATCCCAATAGGTTAAGTTCTTCAATCATCTGCTCTTGCAATATTGACTACAGAGTGTTTCAGAGAGACGCCATTTTCTGGCGTCTCTCTTTGCTCTTCTTTGCTTTCCAGCTAAATTCATTCACAATACTTTTTTGATATTGTTATAAAGCCATAAAAAAAGAGCCTCTCATCGATGACGACAAGAGGCTCTCGTATATGGGACCTATGTATAGTCAGACTTTAGTTCTTCTACCTACTCCACTTCCGCCAGCCGACTAAACTAGCGAGTCCCGTTCCAAAGAGCAAGAACGCACTAGGTATCGGCACCTGCGAAATTTGAGCACTGGCCCCAGAAACAACACCAAAAACTACCAAGTCTCCCGCTCCACCGGAGAGCGGAATTGTAAAAGGTAATCCATCGTCTGGCCCCAAAAAACCGGTCAACACTGATGGGATCGGGGTGTCTGCATCGAACACTGGCGTGGCAGTCGAAAACAATCCCCCGAAACCAAGCGAGGTACTGCTATTTGAGAGAAAAGCACCTAAATCGCCCCCAGAACTTGGATCAAACAATGCTACATTCACATCACCTGTTAGGTCGCTTACAAACGTACCGATGCCAGGAATGTCGAATGTGACGACCGCGTCAAAAACCCCTTGGCCATTAGCACCGACTGTGTCTGTGAGGGAGTCGAACACCGCAGAATAGGTGAACGGTGTATCCGCACCAAAAGCAACGCCGCCCAGCGTAGAACTGGAGCTGAAGGTGCCAGAGTATTCAAGCTTTAACAGCGCTGCGGAAGCGCCGGCTGGAAATGAGATGACGAGAAATATGAGAGCAACAATCCATCGAGACATGAGGACATTCTCCTTATAAGATATTCAATGATTTCATATTGAGCCCTGCGAGATGATTCCCATATGAATATAAATAAAGAACAGAATCAACCTCTACAAGACTGGTAAAGCAAGAAGAGCCTAGCAAACTGACTATAATATTGGCAATGTGTCATGGCACAGCTGTATGGGAAGACATAACTCACTGGGCATCACTCCCCTCCGACCCCGCCATAGCCGTTCCGGGAACTTCTCCTCCCCCTAGGGATGCCATATGACCTATGCCATATGACCTATGCCATATGACGTAGGTCATAAACATGAGAAACACTTCACTGGCGATGTCACGCTTTAATACGTTAGACTTTGCATCCCCTCTCCTTTTCATATCTTATTTTCCAGGAGACATCATTATGAATATTTTGGAATCCGTCCTCAATGCTGGCGGTGGCGGCGCGGTCTCTCACATTGCCAAATCCTTGGGCATGGGGGAATCCCAAGCCCAAAGTGCCATCGGACAACTCTTGCCAGTCTTAGCTCGAGGGTTAAGTAACAATGCATCAACCCAAGATGGCCTGGGCGGTCTACTTGGAGCCTTGGGACAAGGAAATCATCAGCGCTATGTCGACGATCCAGGAATTCTTGGAAATGCCGAGTCCGTACAAGAAGGTAATGGCATTTTAGGTCATATCTTTGGTAGCAAAGATGTCAGTCGTCAAGTAGCAAGTCGAGCTTCTGAAAAAACTGGAGTTGGAGCAGACCTTATTAAAAAAATGCTCCCAATGGTGGCGACGATGGCCATGGGAGCGTTGAGCAAACAAGCATCAAGCGCCGGCATGGTTGGAACCCCGGCTGCACCACAACAGCCAACTGGCCTGAGTGGGTTGGCCTCATTCCTTGATTTTGATAAAGACGGGTCAATTGCTGATGACCTTCTTGGCCTCGCAGCCAAACGATTCTTCTCATGACCTGCTCTACACTCTAAGATCGAAAGGAAACTGATATGCCATTCGGTGGCTTCGGACGACGGCGCTTTCCTGGACAACGACGTCCCCGGATGAGCCTCAAGATGCGGATGATCCCGATCATCCTCTTCGCCTGTTATGGCCTCTACTATTACACCTCCAATCAAGAAACTGTTCCCATCACCGGCCGATCCCAGCTTGTCGACATTGATCGCAAACAGGAGATGGCCTTAGGACTACAATCCTATCAACAGATTCTGAGTGAATCTCAAGTTGTCCAGGAAGGAAAAGTTGTCGATCTTGTTCGCCAAATTGGACGACAGCTCGCCAAAGCTGCCGTCGACGTTGACCCAGGATTTGAATGGGAATTTAACGTAATTAATTCCGAGCAAGCCAACGCCTTTGCTTTGCCTGGAGGCAAGACGGCTGTCTATACAGGGTTACTCCCAGTGGCGGAGAATGCGGATGGACTGGCTGTCGTGATGGGGCATGAAATCGCTCATGCGATTGCTCGCCATGGGGCTGAACGCATGGCACACCAAAAACTCATGCAAATTGGCCAAATGGCCGCCAGTGTAGCGTTGGGGGATTTAGACTATAACGCGCAACGCATGGTCCTGGGCGCCCTTGGTGTGGGAGCACAATATGGCATCATGCTCCCCTTTTCCCGCGACCATGAATCAGAAGCCGACTACATGGGCCTCCTGTTCGTCGCACGCGCATGTTTCGACCCGACTGAAGCTCCAAAATTGTGGGAACGAATGGGCCAAATGAGTCAAGGCAAAAAACCGGCAGAATTTATGTCTACGCATCCCAGCAATGCCACTCGCATTCGTCAATTTCAAGAATGGATGCCCGAAGCGCTTGAAGTTCGACAACAACATTGTCCGACGTAACCCTTCTAAAATCCAGAATTTGAGAAAGACTCAAATTTATTGGCACATGTCATCTACTCAGAAACATCAATCACTAATTGTGCAAAAAACAGTCGGCGTGAATCCTGACGACGTCGAGCTTCACGAAGAAGTGTGTCAAGTGTGGGAGTGACCTGGCCTTTAAATGAAACGTGACCGTTCGTTTCTATGATGATCGGTTCAGAAAAATCTACGAGCTCTTCATTTAAAAATACGGTATAGCGACGCACACGGTCGGTCCTTACTTTGATCCGATTTGTGGAAATTACTTCTGCATCTAACTTGGCATAGACCTTCCCAGTAATAAACTCATCACGGCTATCAATCAAGTTCTCAGAAAACGCTGCGATGTGATCGGTTGCATCAATGCGTACCCAGCTAAAGTTGGTTAAATGTGTGGCATCCCGAACGACAGAAACTCGTTGCGGGATTGGCGCTCGTTTCTGTTTATCAAACCATGATACTAATGCGGGTAATTCTTCTCTTGGGAAAAAGTGTCCCCCGGCATGGGGATGCTTGAAGTTATGTTCCTGATACACATACTGAATCCCACGACCGTTCATTTCATTGACTAATATCCGGCTCAAACTCACCGGCATCACTTGATCATGGAGCCCATGAATGATGTAGACAGGTGTACCTCGCAAATTATTGATGAATGGGAACAGCACATCATCAATCCCACTCGCCATGGGCGCAATCCCTGCGAACACATCAGCATGATGCATTCCAATAATCCATGCCCCAATGCCACCATTCGACATCCCCGTTAAGAAAATGCGATCAGGGTCTACATGATAATCTGCGCGTAAGTTTTTCATGATTGCTAACACAATTTCCTCGGCTGTTTGACTCCACCAGGCGCCCATTGAAATCGTCGGACAGACGAGGATGTATTTATCATCTAAACGAGGCACCCATCGATCTAAATAGGTCGCACCCGTAAATCCCACACCATGCAAACACACAATAAGTGGATAGGCCTTGGCAGGATCATACGAAGATGGCACATAAAGACTGTATGGATATCGTCGACCTCGGACTTTAACCTCCCGTGATGGTTGCGCGCCCACAGGCTGCTGAGAGAAAGTTGGTGTTCGTTGAAGAATTTCAGATACCGACTGAATAGAGGCATCTGGATGTTGCAGAATTTTGAACAACACGACTTCCGCAGAATGGCTATCAGAAGTCGTAAAATATCGCGGAATAAGAGAAGAGAGTGAAACGGATTTTTCCGACAGATTTAGTGTTGATAATTCTGTTTCTTCTGCACATCCTAAATCCTGAAAGCTAAAAAGAAAAGTGAGGACCAGGCGTAATATGATGAAAACAAATCTGGCAGACATTTCTTGCTCTCGCTCTGATCATTCGGATTTCTTCACCCTACCAATCGTTCAAACAGAGAGTCAAAAGAAATACGATTTCCCATACAGTATCAGAGCAGTGATAAACACAACTGCCCTAAACTTCTTCGCATTAGGAAAATCGCTCAAATTCTAAGTTGACATGTCTGAGAAATACTCTTACGTGCAATTTTCAATTAAATAGAAAGAGATTAAAATCAGCTATGCTCATCCGGTACTAGAAAAAAATACAAAGCCTCTAAATATAAGAAATGTTGAAATGGACTATCGTGCGCATTTACTAGAAATGATTGAAACCCTTCTCAACGGTGAATGGAACGTAGAAGAATTTCGAAATGATTATTATGATTTTCACTTGAAGATATTCCTGACGAAGCCTTGACTGATACTGATTGGGTAAATTTTGGAAACGTCCAGGAAATCCTAGATCAAACAGATGCAGACATTGATGAATTGCATCTGAAACATGGATGGCTCTCCAACGAAGAATACATTACCTGGGTTAAAAAGAGATGGGAAAAATTATTGAACGGAACAGATGTTCCCTGAATAAAGTGACAAAGAATGTCTGATAAATATTATAGTTAACCCTCTGGCATATAAGGAAAAGTCACGTCTCATTTTAAGAGAAATTAGATCTCTCTTTTAAGAAATTCGGCTTTAGGGTAACAACAACCGAAGGTAGGAGATCACAAAAAAACTAGCGAGAGAATTTACTTTTCACCATTGATATGACGGCTGAAAGGGTGCCAGGGACAAAGGCCAGCAAGGCTTGCGGGTCCATTTTGATGAAGTTGATCATCTCTTGTTTTTTGGTCGACATGCCATGGGTTAATCGATGAAGCACTTCTCTCACAAAGGATTGCCGTAATCCACTGATGCGATGATTCAGCTCATTGCGTTCAATTTCATTGAGCTCGTACCGTTCAAAGATCTGCTTGCGATATCGCATATCATCATAGATTTTTTCAATCGCTCGCTCATGCCCCCACATCGTGGCTGAATACACATTCAAGCCTTCGCCATATCGACATTCGCATTGTGTTGAGAACACGACTTTATCTGTGGCTTTTGCGAGGTCCATCCAGAAAAGATATTCTTCTCCGGTAATCGTGAAATCTATAGGGTAGCGAATCTGTGGAAACTTCTTGGCTCGGTAGACCAAGGTGGACTGCCCAATTAAATTGCCGACGATGATTTGTGTAAACAGATCGCCATTAAACACTCTCAACCAGTCGGTTCCTTCAATGAGCGGATGATCCTCTATCGTGATTTTCTGAGAACGCTCGAACGCTGAAATGTTCTGATGCAATTGATAATGATCTGTAAAGTAATAGTCATACCCTTTGTCTAACGCAAAGAGCGCATGAGCAAGGTGATCATCGGTCCATTCATCATCAGAATCTAAAAAAGCGACATATTCGGTCTCGGGCCTTAACTCATCAAGGGCTCTATTTCTGGCTCGCCCTTGCTTCATGTTTTTTTCTTGTTTGATAATTCTGATTTTCTCGGGATAAGTCGTCATCAGATCTTGTATCTCTGATTCAGGTGTCACTGGTGAGACATCATCCACGATGATAATTTCAAAGTCATCGACTCCTTTTTGTTCAATGGCCGACGTGATGCATTTTCTCAGTACCCCTTCTTTCCTTTGAAAGTAAGGAATCACGACAGCTGTGCGAAATTTCATCTGAATGCCTTTCTCAATGAAATTCTTCGATTAGCACATACAAAGTGGGAATGGAGACGGTGCGTTGGAGGGAACATGAGTTCGTGATGAACTTCATAAGACTTCCGATTCTGTCTTCGGTTCTTTGAGAGGTAAACTTGAATCATCGTCCTCTAGGCCAATAATGGCAAAGATCATCATTCCTGTCTACTTCCATAGGATGAATTTTCAGAAGAAGGTCATCAACAATCGTTTGGCAGACAATTCCCAATCCAAATAAAATCTTCACCAATTTTTTGAATTTTTAAGTCAGTCACCGGAAAAGCTTGGGACAATTGCTTGGGAGACGACCCTCCGATCACACCCAAAGCATCAGCCCCGCCTAACAGTCTCGGGGCGACATAGAGCTGAACCTGATTCACCCATCCTCCGTTGAACAGAGCGGCATTCAACTCACTGCCGCCTTCGACGACCACACTCGTGATTCCTAATGCTCCCAGTTTGGAGAAACATGCTGCTAGCGAAACTTTACCTTTTTTCTGAGGCAGGACAAGAACATTCACCTGAGTCGTTCGGAGCCGTGCAATTTTCTCCTTGGGTGCCAGCGAGGTGGTGCAGATAATCGTCGATTGCTCAAGTGGCCAACGAAGGACTTTTGATTGAGCCGACATGCGCAACCGACTATCAACCACAACACGGACAGGTTGCCTCGCCTGTGAGTGACGTTGCAGACTTAGGCCACTTCTTCCTGACAACTCTGGATTATCTTTCACGACCGTGCCAAGACCGACCATAATCGCATCGACTTGGCTACGCAGCTGATGCACATGTTGGCGAGCATGCTCGCCAGTAATCCATTTTGATTCACCCGCCGCAGTCGCGATTTTCCCATCAAGTGTCATGGCCGCTTTGACGATTACAAATGGGCGACCGGTAGTTACCCAATGCCGATAGACGTGATTGAGTTCTTTGGCTTCACCTTCTAAACAACCCACGTCTACAGCCATTCCCGCATGTCGAAGCTGTCTAATTCCCTTCCCTCTCACCTTAGGGTTAGGGTCCAGCATGGCTACAACCACGCGCTCAATACCTGCAGCTCGAATACCTGGCACACATGGCGGTGTGCGTTTTGACGTATGGCAACAGGGTTCGAGCGTGACATAGAGTGTGGCGCCACGGGCATGCTTCCCAGCTTTTTCTAAAGCCAGCACTTCAGCATGTGGACTCCCTGCACGCCGATGGTACCCTTGCCCAACGACTTCACCGTTCCGAACGACTACGGCTCCAACCATTGGATTCGGACTGGTTCGGCCCTTCGCCTTTACTGCAAGACGAAGAGCCTTCCTCATGTAGGAAATATCGTTGAAAGTCTCGTTCACCGGCGGGAAGATGTCGTGCGTGAACGAGAAGTTATTCGGGTTGAACTTTTCGATGTGGCCTTGGGTTTCGCCTTAGGTTTCGTTTGGCTCATCACCTTGGATTTGGCTTTGAGTTTAGTGGTCACTGTTGGTTTGACCTTAGCTTTTGCTTTGAGTTTCGCTGTCACCTTCGGTTTGACCTTCGCTTTCGTTTTGGGCTTTGGTGTGCCCTTGGGTTTCGATTTAGCTGCAGTCTTGACTGCCGCTTTCCTTACAGTCTTGACTGGTTTCGACGATCCCGTTTTTTTCGCTGAAGAGCTTACGGCCTTTTTCGGTTTCCCTTCGAGCGTGGCTACAGCAGCTTGGGCAGCCGCCAATCTGGCTATCGGTACACGATAGGGTGAACAGCTGACATAATTCAGTCCCAAGGAATAACAAAATTCCACGGAACTGGGATCTCCCCCATGTTCTCCACAAATACCCAGCTTAATATTCGGACGAGTTTGACGACCGTCTCGAATCGCCCATGTCATCATAGCCCCCACCCCTTCTCGATCAAGTGTGGAAAAGGGATCAAAGTCCAATATATTATCGGCCTTCCGATCTATCGAGGCCTTACACATACGACAGACCATTTTCTTCCAATCAACATTGGTTCGTTGGCAGTACGGACACCGATCCTGACGATCCATATAAAATGAGGTAAACTTCGCTGAATCGTCACGAGAGAATCCATATGTTGTCTGCGTTAAGTCATTTGTCCCAAATGAGAAAAATTCGGCGTCCTGTGCAATCTGACCTGCCGTTATAGCCGCACGTGGCAATTCAATCATCGTTCCCACCAAATACGTGAGTTTAGTGCCACACCGTGCCATCGTTTCTTCAGCCACATCTTTAATCAGCTCTTTTTGCGCTTTCATTTCTGCTGCCATACCGACCAGTGGTATCATTATTTCTGGGACAATCTTTTTCCCTTCTTTGGCCACTTCACAAGCGGCTTCAAAAATCGCACGAATTTGCATCCGCGTAATCTCGGGCATGGTGATGCCAAGTCGGCATCCTCTCAATCCCAGCATCGGATTAAATTCATGCAGTTCCTCCACACGTGAAAGCATCTGCTTCTTTTCTTGGATATCCAGCGGATTACCATTCGTGGCCTCTAACCGAGCCAGGTCCACCATTAATTGTTCACGCTTGGGTAAGAACTCGTGAAGTGGTGGGTCTAGGAGACGAATGGTGACCGGAAAGCCTTTCATCTCACGATATAGCCCTATGAAGTCCTTTTTCTGTAATGGCAGCAACTGTGCAAGATACTTTTCACGATCTTCCCTCGAAGATGCCAAAATCATTTGCTGCATAATCTCGACACGGTCTTCGGCAAAAAACATATGTTCCGTTCGACATAAACCTATACCCTCAGCACCAAACCCTCTGGCGATTTGCGCTTGATCCGGAACATCCGCATTCGAGCGTACTCGTAATGTCCGAAAACTATCCGCCCAGTTCAATAAGGTTGAAAAGTACTGATACTTTTCAGATTTCGAAGCATCCATTTTTCCTTGAATAATCTGAATAACCTCTGAGTCCACAACAGGAATATCCCCAGCATAGACTTGCCCGGTAAATCCATTCAGTGAAATCGAATCTCCCTCAGAAAGAACCACTCCCCCCATTCGCACTTTTCCGTCTCCAAGCACTTCGACGCCGTCACAACCCGCCACGCAAACTTTCCCCATCTGCCTTGCCACGACGGCTGCATGAGACGTCATCCCACCCTTGGCAGTCAAAAACCCTTCGGCGGCATGCATTCCATGAATATCGTCAGGACTGGTTTCTTGCCGTACCAGCACCGCGCGTATGCCACGATTTTTCAAATCCACCGCACGATCAGGAGTCAATGCAATTTCTCCCGCGGCCGCACCAGGACCAGCTGGCAACCCTTTCCCCACTGCTTGAAACTTCGCCTCTTCAGAACTTTCAAATATTGGATAGAGGTATTGGGACAGTTGCTCAGGGGCGACGCGTTGAATCGCTTCTCGCCGATCAATCAGCCCCTTTCTCACCATGTCTACGGCAATGCGAACGGCGGCAATCCCCGTGCGTTTCCCCACTCGGGTTTGCAGCATGTACAATTTCCCTTCCTGGATCGTAAACTCCAGGTCAAGCATGTCACGGTAGTGCTTCTCCAACGTTTTTTGTGTTTTTGTAAGTGCCGCATAGGCTTGAGGGAGCTTTTCCCCTAACGCCGAGACTGGAAGTGGCGTTCGAATACCTGCCACCACATCCTCACCTTGTGCATTTAATAAGCATTCTCCAAAAAACACTGCTTCCCCAGTTGCGGGATTTCGAGTAAATGCCACACCGGTTCCACTAGTTTCGCCCATGTTGCCAAACACCATCGCGACCACATTGATGGCCGTCCCCCATTCATCAGGAATATCATAGAGACGTCGATAGGTGACGGCGCGATCCCCAAACCAGGAATCAAACACCGCGTTCACGGACATGCGTAATTGCTCAAAAGGATCTTGAGGAAAGTCTCGTCCCGTTTCGGCTCGTACCAGTTCGGTATACTGCGTCACAAGATCTTGAAGGGCTTTTTCAGACAAATCTGTATCATGAATGGCGTTTTGAGTTCTTTTCGCATCGACTAATAATTCTTCAAAACTCTCTCGGGGAACATTCATCACGACATTCCCAAACATGGTAATGAAGCGACGGTATGCATCAACGGCAAAGCGAGTATTTCCCGTTTTTCTGGCTAAGCCTTCAACGGTTTGGCTATTCAATCCAAGATTTAAGACCGTATCCATCATTCCAGGCATTGAAGCCCGCGCTCCGGATCGAACGGACACTAAGAGTGGATTATCAACGTCCCCTAAGCGGGCATTCATTGACTTCTCTACTCGCTTTAATCCTTTTAATGTTTGATCCCACATGCCAGGCGGATAGCGTTTCTTCGAGTGAAAGTACTCAACACATGCTTCCGTGGTAATGGTAAATCCTGGAGGAACAGAAATGTTCAAATTCGTCATTTCTGCCAGGCCAGCGCCCTTTCCTCCAAGGAGATCCTTCATGGATCCTTTGCCCTCAGCCTTCCCATCACCATAAAAATACACGTACTTTTTGTGACGCATGTCCTCGCTCCCCCTTAACCCAATACTCGTTGCATTCCTACCATAGGATGCCGATCATGTTCGTAGACGATCCCTGTATTTTCACAAACAAGCCACCGGCGTTCCACCCACTGTTGGAGCATTGGTACATCATGAATAAACAATAGATAAATAATACCGTATAGTCGATCGACCATTTGAGTCTTCTCTAGGATACACGGCCATCAGATCTTTGCAAGTGCATCGCATAACGTGCGATCAAATACTGCTTAGTCCACATGCCTGCCCCAAATACCAATATGACAAAGATGACTAAGCCTAGGAGACGATAGTCTTCATGACGTTGATCCGTATAATGCAAGATCCCATCATCGCCAATGGCCAACGCATGCCCTATTCGAATCGAATGCGTGGCCCCGGAAGGATCAGAGAGGTCGAGCCATTGGGCACACACTTTCATGAGCGGCTCCACACCCTCCACTTTCATCCACTTGACCCCCACGCAATAATGACTATTCATATCATATATCGCGGGCTTAGATAACGCCTCTTCTAAATTAACGCCACTCACCCACCACCCAAGTACAAGAAGCCCATTACAGAAAAGAATCAATACCACCGTGAGTCCACGGGTGTACCAGGTGAGTCGTGTATCTCTAGAGTCGGCTGCCATAGCATGTACTCCACCGTCTCAACATAGAACTGTTGAAAACCTTGCTAAAAACGAAATTTACGCCTTAACGCATTCCTCCATCTAGCCTTGAAGACATGAAAAGTCTGCGACGGTGAGAAATAATTGATCAACCGTTACTAATAATGACAAGCGATTCGCACGAATGTGTTGATCTGGCGCATTCACCATGACGCCATCAAAGAAATTGTCTATGGGCGTTTTGAGTTCTAATAATTCAGTGAGAGCCGCGCCATAGTTTTGTTGTGCAATCGAGCTGTTCATCTTTGGTTGAGCTTCGCATACGGCCCGATGTAAGTTCGTTTCAGCCTCGTGCTCAAACAAATCTGGACTAACTTGTCGTTCGTGCCATTGCTCTTTTTCAACAATTCGATGAGCTCGTTTATAGCCCATAATAAGCGGGGAAAATTCCGGCTGGGTGGCCACAAGCTGTAGGGCTTTCATGCGGGCTACCATATCTCCAAGATCACAAGACTCGACGGGACATGCAGTTAGGATGGCCTCAATCATATCATCGCGCACTTGATGGACGGTCTTCGCAAAAAATCGAAGGCGTTCCAATATAAACTCGACAAGACTCTGGATAGTCGCCGTCGCTCCGCTTGGATTACAAATGATGTTTTGAACCCTGAAGATATGCTCAGCTTGTGTCAGCACCTCAACGATATTGAGCTGCAACCCTTTCTCCACAAGGATTCGAACAGTCCCATACCCGATTCGGCGTAAGGCAAAAGGGTCTTCCGATCCAGAGGGAACCAACCCGACCAAAAAGAATGCCACAAGAGTGTCAATTCGATCCCCAAGTCCCACAATCATCCCAACATGTGAATCAGGTAAATCCCCTTCAGGCGTACTAGGCAAGTAGAGCTCCCCAAGAGACTGACTAACATCAGAAGCTTCTCCGTCCTGCTTGGCATACTCACGGCCCATGACGCCTTGGAGAGTCGGAAACTCACCAACAAGTCCAGTGGTCAAATCAGATTTCGAAAGACGGGCTGCCCGCTTACAAGCGTCCTTTAGATCGCCACGGCTCACGGCTTCAGCAATCCAGGGCGTGAACTCTTGTAATCGTGTCACCTTGTGATGCAACGAACCAAGGTTTTTGTGAAAGGTGATGCCCTTTAACTGTTCAACACGATCATCTAATGTGACTTTTCGGTCTTCTCGGAAAAAGTATTGAGCATCACTTAAACGGGCCGTGAGCACCCGTTCATTTCCTAAACGAATGACATTCATGTTTGGTAATTTCATGTTCGTCACGGTAATGAATTTTGGAAGCAGAGCACCATTTCTCCCAATAAGTGAGAAATATCCCTGATGCTCTTTCATGGCCGTGATAAGGACTTCTTGGGGAAGCTGCAAATAATGAGGATCAAAACTACCTAACACAGCTTGAGGATATTCGACGGTATTCACGGCAAGTTCCAACAATTCCTCGTAATGTGGTGCATACACGGTTCCATTGACCGACTTCGCTAAGACACTCACCTGAACTTGAATCATCGATCGTCGCTCATGAGGATCGACAACGACACAATGTCGCTTCATCGTGGCTTCATACGTTGTGGGATCTGAGATCTTGATACCCGTCGTGCGCTTTGAGGATGATGGACTAAGAAATCGATGCCCAACCGTGTGTGAACCAGAAACGATTCCACCAATTTCAAATCGTAGAGACTTCTTTCCATACAGCGCTAACACCCATCGCAGAGGTCGAGCAAAACGCAGTTTGGAATCATTCCATTTCATCGATTTCTTAAATGACAATTGCTGAATGATCTTGGGTAGGTGTTCCTTCAGTACGTCTACAGTGGGACGACCTGACTCATGCTTCGTCGCACATACATAGGCTCCCTTTGGCGTTTCACGTATTTGAAGGGATTCCACCGGAATCCCCTGTGAACTCGCAAACCCTTTGGCCGCTTTGGTTGGAACACCTTGGGCATCATAGGCAAAGGATTGAGGAGGGCCCAGAACTTCTTGGCTTATTGATGACTGCTTTGCCACCAAACCATTGACCAACACCACCAGTCGTCGTGACGTTCCAAATGTTTGAATGGATACATAGGTCAGCCTGTTGTCATTTAATGTTTTTTCAAGAAGATTGCCAAGCAAATGTGTCGTTGGCTGTATAAACAAAGCCGGAAGCTCCTCCGTCCCAAGTTCTAACAACAAAGGCGATCCCGGAAGAGAACGTTGTGTTGATTGTCGAGAGGAAGATCGAGGCCCCTTCGAGACCGAAGATGGGCGACCAGGCTTTTTTGTGCTCTTGACGACTCCTCGACTAGCCTTTTTTCCAGACGGTAACACCATAGGCGTCATTTCTTTCGCGAACGAGATTTCATTTGAGCACGAGTAGCCTTGCTAATGAGTTGTTTCGTAGGTTGCATGAGTGGGAAGCCCAAGGCTTCTCGCTGTGCCTGATAGCCCTCAGCACATCCACGTGCCAACCCTCGAATCCTGGCAATATACCCAGTCCGTTCTGTGACACTAATGACACCTCGGGCATCGAGGAGATTAAATAAATGGGAGGTTTTCATACAGTAGTCATATGCCGGTATGACCAGGCTTTTTTCAAGGAGACGTTGGCATTCGCGTTCATAGGCCGCAAACGTCTCACCAATCATTGTGACATCTGCCTCTTCAAAATTATATTTGGAACATTGGATTTCAGACTCTTGGTACAGTTGTCCGTAACTGACTCCCTCAGACCAAGCTAAGTCAAAGAAATGATCAACCCCTTGAATATACATAGCAATCCGTTCCAGCCCATAGGTTAACTCCACCGTCACCGGGTCAACTTCAATCCCACCAACTTCTTGGAAATAGGTGAACTGGGTGATTTCCATTCCATCCAACCGGACTTCCCAACCGAGTCCCCAAGCCCCAAGGGTTGGAGATTCCCAATCATCTTGAATAAACTGAATATCATGTTGTCGTGGGTTAATTCCAAGATGCGCCAGACTCTGAAGATAGAGGTCTTGGACGTCCGCGGGTGACGGTTTGAGAACTACCTGATATTGGAAGTAATGCTGCAATCGATTGGGATTATCACCATACCGGCCATCTGAGGGACGACGACATGGCTCGACATAGGCTGCACGCCAAGGTTCCGGCCCTAACGCCCGTAAAAAAGTCGCAGGATTGAACGTGCCTGCACCTTTTTCAGTATCATACGGCTGGGTCAGGATACAGTGCTGGTGAGACCAAAACTGATGGAGAGAAAGGATCAGATCCTGGAGGGTCACAACTTCTTCCAACCGTTCCTATTGAAGGACATATTCTTCAGAGGATGTCGGTATAGGACTATCAAAGCTCAATTAATACGTGCAATCATGTCACGCAAAGTTAGCAACAAACCTACTGTGAGTCAAGGCAAGAGAAGGACTCTACTGATTCAATAGCATAGACAAACTCATCACCCACTCCATAGAATTCAACTTGTTTTTACTGACTCTATTCATTTATTATAGCGGCGCTTTGTAAACTTTTGAGGAGGGGCCTTTGTTATGAGAAAATCAATAAGTCTATCGCTAGGCGTAATAGGGCTTGCCATGGTAATCAGTGGTTGTCAGAATCCGTACAAAACGGGGAATGGATCAAGCACCTCAGGCGCCTCTACATCAGCAGCCATGAATTCTGAAAATGGGACTCCAGTATCTCCAGCAGGAAGCTTACAAGCATGCTTAGATAGTATTGGCGATGCCAGTCCTGGGCAGAGAATGTTGGCAGAAGGCACCTGCAAACGAAACGCCAAAGCCCAAGAGTCAATGGACAGTAATCCTGGCAACTATCTTCCAGCTGCAAAGTAAACATCCAACAGTCATCAGAACGAAAAGCCTGACAGACTTGATCTGCCAGGCTTTTCCTCCCACATTTCCCTCGACTACATTTCCTTGACTTCTCCCACTCTCTTACCGAGAATGGCCCCATGGAAGCACCCATCATTATTGAAGGAATTCAGTGTTCCGTCCATTGTGGCGTCACTGAAGTTGAGCGGCAACATGCACAACCAATTGTCGTGGATCTCGAATTGCAATGTACCAATGCCAAGGCTGCTTATTCAGATCATCTCGGAGATACCATTGACTATGGAGAAGTCACAGAACGTGTCGCCTCTCTCGCCGCTTCGTCTAAATTTTTCCTACTTGAATCCTTAACTCAGTCTATTCAAGAAATGCTATTTCGTGAGTTCCCAATCTCGCACCTCAAGTCTTGGATCAGAAAAACGTCCCCCCCTCTCAAGCATATCAACGGATCTGTGGGCATCCGCCTTTCTCAATCCCGCGATCAATGCTCCAATGCCACTACGTCTTCAAGCACAAACCTTGGTCAACCAAGTGCCTTTGTCCTTGCCCATCACTCAAAACTCCTATCGGGAAAAGTCCTGGATGTCGCAACTGGATATGGCCGAAATGCGCTCTTTCTTGCAGCCCAAGGGTTTTCAGTCGAGGGAATTGATCGCGACGAACAGGCCTTAGCCCACCTTCAACAATCCGCGTCTCAGTTAAAACAGGGACAACTTGTCACTCACGCAATTGATTTAGAAACACAGGGCGATCCACCTCCTGACTTAGGCAAAGAAGCCTATGATGGAATACTCGTCTCTTTTTATCTATTCCGACCGCTCTTTCCCAATATCCTTCAAGCACTGAAACCTGGAGGGCTTCTCTTCTATGAAACCTTCTTAATTGATAACCATCTGGTTCGAAATCATCCTCGAAATACAGATTTCTGCCTCCAGCGAAATGAACTCTTACAACTGGCTCAAGGGCTTAGGATTTTACATTACCAGGAGGGGGAACACTGCGGACCGACTGGAACTGACTTGGCCTTTACAGCCCAGTTAGTCGCCCAAAAGGAATAGGTCACCAGCTTCTATCCATGTCACGAATTGACTTACATCTCCATAGTACCTACTCAGACGGCAGCTTCTCGCCAACAGAAGTGGTTCGAAAAGCCCATCGTTCGCAGGTCACGACATTGGCTCTCACAGATCACGACACAACAGATGGGATTGTTGAAGCCACGGAATCAGCTAGGGAATATCAAATTGAAGTCATCCCAGGCGTCGAAGTCAGCTCTCACTACAAAGGGAAAGAAACTCATATCCTTGGTTATTTTCTTGACTATCGCAATGTTCAATTCCAGCAACATTTAGAAGCTCTTCGTAATAGCCGCCACGAACGCATCCCAAAGATAATTCAGAGACTCAACACACTGGGTCTCTCGCTATCTTATGAGGATGTAACTGCTGTGGCAGGACACGGCTCCATCGGACGGCCTCATATTGCTCAGGTTCTTATCGACAAACAGTATGTGCGAAACATGAATGAAGCATTTTCTCAATACTTAGCGGAAGGAACAGCCGCGTACGTCGCACGCACGCTTCCTGATGTGGCAGACGCCATTCGTTGGATACAAAATGCAGGAGGGATCGCATCACTCGCACATCCTAGTTGGGTCAGAAATACAGTGGAGGAACTACGAATTGCCTGCAAGGAGCTACAGGCTTTTGGATTGCAGGCCATTGAAGTTTATTATAGTTCTCATAGCACACGACAAACCTCAGACTATCTCAACATGACTCGCTCGTTAGGACTCATGGCTACCGGAGGAAGTGACTTTCATGGGAAATCCAAGCCGGACATTGAAGTTGGAGTTGGCAAGGGAAACCTCAAAGTCCCCAAAAGTATCTTAGAAGAGTTGAGGAACTGTGCTGAAAAAGCTAGGAAGAATTAAAACACGAGATAAACGAAGAACCCAAAGAGAAACTGCAATATAATGCGCACAGGCCTCTCGCCCTAACGTATACACTCTACCTTACGTCTCAAGTCCCCTTAATTTTCTGGGGCTTCAACAATGTGATTCTCAAACCTAGCGCAGCCTTCGGCTAATAATCGATTGGTTAACATTTCTCC
This sequence comes from Nitrospirales bacterium, assembly GCA_029261355.1. Classification (GTDB taxonomy): domain Bacteria; phylum Nitrospirota; class Nitrospiria; order Nitrospirales; family UBA8639; genus JAGQKC01. The sequence goes on from JAJDBM010000052.1 coordinate 43,284, forward strand.
TGGCCATTCGATCGGAAGGTCTGCAGTAAACACCCATACATCGGGCGATGTCCAAATTGGTCCATGATCTTCAGGTAATTCAGGATCAAAGAGGTCGGTCCATACAGGCATATAGACGCCATTCCCACATTGCGTATGGAGATGCACAATCGTACGACTTCTCACTGGAGCTTCCAAGTCATGCCACACCGCTGCCGTTTCGTCAGCTAGCCGATGCAATCGCACGGCATTTTGAGCATCGAACATCGCATAGGCGGCATAGGACGGCGCTTCTAACATATGCGGCGCTGAGGCCACTTCAGGACATTGCGTCACAATGCCTTGAATAAGCGCTTGGCAATCGTCTTCTTGCAAGGCTTTCGGCAAATCCGTATCTGTCATCCCCACAATTTCAAAAAACAAGAATGCAGTCGACTCAACAGGCGGATGTAATCGAGCGGCAATGGCTTGTCGTCTCTGAGAACTCGCCACACCAGTAATATGTTCATGTAATTTTTGGAGACTGAGAAAATCCAACGTGGTATCGGTGAGTAAACGCGGCTCCACATTCACAACAGACCCCAGTGGTAAATGAAGATGCGTCCTCAACAGATCAGCTGTCATAACAGGGTCGAGTTTTAGCCCTAAGGGAATTTTCAAATTCACTTGGAGCGGAAGCTCTAATGCAGCAAGCACCGCATAGGTTTCCTTGTCTTCTGGCTGCCCCTCAATTAACGCAGAGCAGGAGGCCTCAGCCAGGAGATCAAACAACCATTCAGCCATCCCTTCATCAAGAGCCGCCAACACGGTTAAAACATCATGCTCCCGTTCCTGCTCTAACAGAGCCTGGAGGACTTCAATCGCCAACTCAGAATCACCATGATCATGACGACGAGCGTTAATAAGATGAATTAAGTCTCTTGTTAATGGATCAGGGCGATACCAACTCGACATGGATCAACTTTCTATACACTTAGGGTTAGGCCAAAGATAAAAATCATTGTAGATGAATATCTCCACAGAAATATATGTGTTCCACGCTAGCCATCGAGACAACTCGTTAGGCAGGGACACGCGTCCTGTAGGACATCGTACGGGTGGTCAATTCCTATCTAATGTAAATGTTTGGCTCAAAGGTTCGAATACTTTCCAGCTGGTTTAATGACACGTGTGCGTAGAACAGGATAAGACCATCTTTGAGAGCCAGCTGAGATGCGTACTTTGTTCATAAAGGCCAGATGCCTTACGCACGTTTTGCTTACAGGTGCCCTGTAGGACACGGTACGGGCATGTTTAAGAGCCAACTGAGATGCGTACTTTGTTCATAAAGGCCAGATGCTTTACGCACGTTTTGATTACAGGTGCCCTACTCACCGATGATTTTGATGAGGACGCGTTTCTTTCTTCGTCCATCGAATTCAGCATAAAAAATTTGTTCCCATGGTCCAAAGTCGAGCTTGCCATTCGTCAGAGCCACGACCACTTCTCTACCCATTAATTGTCTTTTGATATGGGCATCACCATTATCTTCACCCGTTCCATGATGTCGATAGGGTTTCCCTTGTGGAGCTAGTTTTTCTAAAAATTCATCAAAGTCCTGAATCAAACCCGACTCATCATCATTGATATATACACTCGCTGTAATGTGCATGGCATTGACCAAAGCCATGCCCTCCCTAATTCCACTTTTTGTCACAGCACGTTCAATTTGCGGTGTAATATTAATATAGTCCCGCCTCTCTTCAGTTTGAAACCACAACTCTTCTCGAAAAGACTTCATCTTTTTTCTTACTCGCTGAAAAGGCTTAAAGAACTATTTTGCCTCAGGTTGTAGTGATATGCAAGACAACAAAAATCCACTCATCATTTTTTGATGACTCGCAATGTGAAACGACTGGAAAATGAATGTACATCGCATGTATTCCATCGCTGAAAAATCCTAGCCTAATACTTCTTAGAAACACATGTCGATGAACGTCAGTTCAATGTCGAAATAGAAGCTCAAAGGTTTGACAAGGTATCCAAGTGGTGGTAAGAAGAATCTAATTGGTAGTTGCCCCTAGCTAGACTTAGATGAATGCCATAATCATGAAAGTGACTTTCTCCACATCCCCTCGATGACTATCCTTACCTGGGAGCATTCTTATTATGACTGAACTTGCTAATGCGGGCATCTTTGCAAACCAAACCTTAGGATGGTCTACCTTCTTTGCACAAGACACTCAAGAATCCGATCAAGATTTGGAATTTGATGAAGGCTTAGAAGACGACGACTTGAATCAGCATAAGCCACCAACCCGTCGTCCTCTTCTTTGGATTCTTCTCCTGTTAATTGTCGTCGGCGCAGTCTACTGGACGATGAAACCAGACCTGGCCAAACTTCCTGAACTTTCATCTCCCATGACAGCCGAAATCGAGGAGACTCATCCCCCTTCAGAAGTCTCTGAATCATCTCATCAAGATGTTGCTCAGGCAACTGTACCAAATCCACAATTTGGAGAAGGAGACGAAGTCGTCCTCTCACCTCAAGCCTCGAAAGAAAACCCCTCAGTGACTCTAGCCCATGACCCCGCTGGCCTAAAACCAGGCAAAAAACTACAAGCCGGAGAAATCTTGATCATTATAGATGGCGAAACTATTGGGAAACAGTGGGTATATCACGTCAAAACCTTATCAGGGAACAATGGCTGGATTTCGGGAAATCTCCTGAAAAAGAAACTCTAGGAACCTTTCATTCCCCCCCTGCCTCAATGATCTGTGAAACGCTCAAAAAATATCCCCTTCCGCATGAAACCCTAGATAGCCAAACCTGGCGAACGGCACCTCTTTCAATTCTATAATTTGCCTGGTAGGATGACTTCCGATACTGGACGTCTCAAGCTATAAACGTCATTAGATAATTGCCTCATTCATTTGGTGGACGATGTCCCGCCCCATCACATACTCCGTCATACCATTCAGGCATTCTGCCTGAAGGGAGAAAATATGTCCCCGCAAGAAGCCCAAACCTACTGCAAAAAAGTCACACAAGAAAGTGGTAGTAATTTCTACTACTCGTTCTTGTTTCTCCCATCTGATCGTCGAGAACTGATGTATACGATCTATGCATTTTGTCGAGAAGTCGATAATGCCGTGGATGATCCACCTGGAGGAAGTGATCCACTTGAACAAGTGGGGGCTTGGCGCAAGGAAGTATCTGAAGCATATGAGGGCACTCCAAGTTTTCCGGTTACGATTAGCTTAGCCCACCATTTAAAGAAAGTGGATATTCCTCAAACCTACTTCCAAGATTTAATTTCAGGGGTTGAGATGGATCTCACCATCAAACGATACGCGACCTTCGAAGACCTCTATCCATATTGTTACCGTGTCGCATCCGTCGTAGGGCTCATTTGCTTGAGAGTCTTTGGCACTCGCGCATCGGAAGCCAAGGACTATGCAGAAAACCTCGGACTCGCTTTTCAACTCACGAACATTCTTCGTGATATCAGCAGTGACGCAGCCCAAGACCGCATCTATGTCCCTCAGGAAGACTTGGAGAGATTTGGCTACAAAGAGTCAGATCTTTTCGCCAGCAGACATACTCCACAATTTATTGAATTCATGGAGTTTGAATGTCAACGTGCCCGTGAGTATTATGCCAAAGCACAAGAAATTCTCCAGACCTTACCGCCTGCCGATCGGCGATCATTAATCGTCGCTGAAATCATGCGAGGTATTTATAGTCGAATCCTCGATAAAATTGAAACCAATAATTATCAAATATTTGGTCCTCGAGTAAGAATCTCGTCACTGAAACGACTCTGTATTGCTGGAAATATTTGGCTTCGCTCCTCCCTTTTAGGCACATCCACACAACAGGCGTGAATCCGCGAGTTCTCATAATTGGTGCTGGGCTCTCTGGCCTGACGACCGCCTTTCGATTACGTTCACAGGGCTTCGATATTTCTCTCGTGGACCAAGGGGTCCTCTGCGATGAGGCTAAACTCTCAGAATCGGTTTCTCGTACTGATTTCAGCTCTGCTCCTCTTTCCAATGCCGACAAAGAAAACTCGAGTTCCAATGCCTTTCCCATTGTGCTCCATGGATATCACCATGCCACATGGACATTGCTCAAAGAATTAGAAACTGACTTACTGCTCGACTCCCACCAGTCAGTTAAGCTTGAATTTGTGAGAGACACTCAACAAACCATTGAATTCAGACATTTTCCCGCCCCCTCCCCTTTACACTTACTCATGGGGCTCTTGCTGTTTAAAGGGCTACCATGGCGTGACCGTTGGTCATTAATAAAAAAATTAGAACAAATATGGGAAGGGGATATTCAGCTACCACTGGACCTGGACAGTCAACATGTTCACGCATGGCTCACCACATTGGGACAATCGGAAGAAGCATGCCAACACATTTGGGATCCTCTTTGCCAGTTTTTCCTTGGCATGACATTCAAGCAAAGCTCTGCTGAATATTTCACAAAAGTTCTTACAAATTTCTTTCTTTCCTCACGACAGAATTCTCGCACCTTCCTCCCCTCCCTGAACGAAAGAACATTATTCATTAAACCGCTCAGTGATCGAATAGCATCAGAGGACATCATTGTTCACACTGATCGTATGGCTACATATTTCCAATATGACTCAAGGGGGATTACTGGAGTAAAACTTGATGATGGTACGATCCTAACCGCTGACGTGTATGTCTCTGCATTACCTCGACGGAAATTCCTCTCATGTTTGCCCGAACGCTTATTGGCCAAGTTTTCATACTTTTCTAACCTTTCACAGTTAGATGAAATTCCGGCGCTCATTGTGCACCTTGAGACTCCAGATACCACGACACATTCGAGACTGCTACTTTCCACCAACAGATTTCAATGGATAGCCATCCGACCTCACACGAACAATCAAACTCAGACGACCCTGATCTCATGTGTCGCAACTAATAACAGAGAATTCCTTGATACACCCGATCAGCAGATCCTTCATGAACTATACGCCCAGGTCCCTTCCCTACTAGGTGATGCAATTAATTCCGCACATCGCACTCACATCATCAGAAAACCTCAGGCCTTCTTGTCCTGCAAACCCAACATTTCGACCTTTCGCCCCCTTCAGAAAAGTCCTGTACCCAATCTCTTTGTTGCAGGACCTTGGACGGACACGACACTGCCCGCATCTCGCGAAAGTAGCATCCTCAGTGGAAACTTATGTGCGCAAGCCATCATCGATTCTCGCTCTACACATTGAATTGACAAGGCTTCAATCGAGTTCTAAGATCCTCGATTATGACGATTGATGAATTAGGGAAATCCCTGCACGACTGCCAAAAATGTCGTCTCGCATCTGGGCGCACCCAAGTCGTTTTTGGGGTAGGTAACCCCCATGCCGATATCATGTTTGTTGGGGAAGCTCCAGGACTTCACGAGGACAAGCAAGGCGAGCCCTTCGTGGGAGCAGCAGGAAAGTTGCTTACAGAATTACTCGAATCAATAGGACTGTCTCGAAAAGAAATCTACATTGCCAATGTCGTCAAATGTCGACCGCCGGATAATCGCAACCCACAACCAGATGAAATTGAAACTTGCCAACCATTTCTTCTTCAACAAATTAAACTAATCAACCCTCAACTCGTCTGCAGCCTCGGGAATTTCGCGACACAAACACTACTCGGACAAAAAGTTGGAATCACAAAACTTAGAGGCCAAACATTTCAGCGCCCAGATTTCATGCTCTTTCCATTACTCCACCCCGCTGCCGCCCTTCACCAAGGCAACCTCCGCATCCCCATGAAAGAAGATTTTCAAAAACTTAAAACTGTCCTCGAGAAAATGAAGAATCCACAAAACACCTCACTCGCTTCACATTCCACAGAGGCTCAAGAATAAGACACACCATCCGATGCCGCAGTCCAACCAACACAGATGAATTTATTCTAAAAGGCCAAAACCGCTACAATTAGTTACACCCACCCATCATTAGTCCCCCCAACAGATATTCATTCCAAGGAACAACATAGCCTCCCTGTTTCGATTAAATTTCTTCCTATTCATTGCTGTAACCTTAATCTAAAACCGTATCGGTTCTACTCCCTGGTCGTAAATAGAATTTGCACATTGGAATGACCCTTTATGACTTGCGGATATCCTCTCAATCAGCGCTCAAAAAATCATTATCTTAAAGTTTTTCTTCTTTTTGGGAGTCTAATTTTCTCTGGATGTGGAGGAATACAGGTAGAGGGACGATTCAAGATCATTCAAGCACCAATTTTTCCATTGGGTAATATTGGGCTCATAGAGGTAGACAATGAAAAGGTGGAGGCAGTGACTCTTGCTCCTAACCCAGAGTTAATTCCACAGCGCAACATGATGGTTAAAGCTTTAATAGGATCAGCTCATTGGGGAAAGAATGAAGCGCTTAATGGATTCTCCCTTTGCACGGACTTTCTACAAGCAGATGATGATGTATATTCAGAAAAACCGTTGGAAGATGCAGTAGGAAAAATTGGCTTATTTTTAATCTTATGTCCACTAATGACGGTAACGGGTGGTACAGTCGGAATATTAGGAGGTCCGTTCCTTGACCTTGAGCCCTTACCAACCGAGCAAAACTCTCTCCCTGACTCTGAGATTTTACAATATGTAATATTTCAAGACTGGATCATCAGAAAAATTTGGTCTCAATTAAGAGAACAAACCGATGTATCATCGTCAAAGCTAACCAAAGACTCGAATATAATTCAGTTTAGTAACAGTAACGAACCAATTAATTTTATAAAAATTTCCCCACTTCGTATCGGATTTTTCTCCATATCACACATTGATCGTGCCTTGCTTTCATTTGAGTTAAAGCTACGCATTCTATTCATCGATCAGGATGACCATGTTTGGGCAGAGCAGGAAATAGAAGCAACAATAGGAGAATTTATCTTTCATGAATGGATTGCTGATGATGCAAAGAGAGTCAAAGATGCTTTACAAAATAGCCATGCGGTCATTGCCCAGCACATCCTAAAAGGTCTTCAAACAAATCTGGCTTCACTTAAGACAGGATCATCCTTAAACTAAGAATAGCATCATACTTCCCTTACCTTGTCTTTCCAGAATCTAAGCAAACCTTGCATGAAGGTTAAAGTGCGTTAATAGTCACACTCGATCCAAGAATCCATCATAAAACAATACATTTTTATAGCATTTGTCGGTAAAGAGTAAAACTCCGATGTTAGATAACTCCACTATCTCGAAGATCTTTGATCACACCCATCACCTGCGACGTCACCTCATCTACTTGAGCCCGCCTTGGCTTAACCTCCCTTGGAAAAGATAGGGGTGCACCATAACGAACAGTAGCCTTACAGGGAATAAAAAGTGTCTTGAGTATAGATGACACTGATCGCTCTTTATCCCAAACGACAGAAGCTGGCACAATTGGAGCTCCAGTTTTGAGCGCAAGATAGCCAACTCCTGGATGTCCTTCTTCTACCCGAAAGTTGTCAAGGCCTCCCTCGGGAAAAATCCCAACAACACCATTTCCTCGCAACTGCCGCACCATCCGACGAACGGCATTAATATCCTGTCGACCTCTCCGCACAGGAATCGCGTCAAATGCTTCATATACCCATTGAAATCTGGAAGCATAAATTTCCTGTGCCATTAAGAATGAAATGGGACGCCCCGCTGATGCGAGCAAGACAAGAGGGTCGCCAAGTGATGAATGATCACTAACAACTAAAACCGGCCCCTTCTTGGGTAAAGGTGGTGGCATCTCAGCCTGAACCTGATACATGACTTGGCATACCATACGATTCAACCAAGACAACCACGTGTAATTGAAGGCCGGCAATCTCTGCTTCATTCTGAGCAATAACTATCCTGAATTCTCATAACAGGCTCACCAGTTTTCCGAATAACCCAGGGAAGGAATAAAAACTTCAGATGAAAGTACCTATGACAGGAAAGGCCGAATGGAGCAAAAAAGGAAGGAAGATGATGGAAATGGGGACTCACACGAAAAACTATCAAATAGTCGAGAGCTCTAGGCGTTAATCTTTCGAGACTGACTGCGGCTCTGTTGATTCTTCATCTATCGTTTTGATTTCACTAGAGTCTTGAGACTCTTCTTGCGTCTCATCAATTTCAGGCAATTCATCAAATACGTCGTCTTCAGGATTAATATACCATCTAATAAGCATGTCATCCCACCACACGGTATCAACTTCTTCACCAGGATCGACACCTAACAGCTTAACATCTGCATCCGTCATGGCTTCATCAATCACTGTGGGCTTGAAGCGAGCTCGATCAATCACTTCTTTAGTCGCAAACCCACCAACGATCCAGGACGGAAGATCAGCTCGACGGGACTTGTAAGCTTGCAATCCAAGCTTCAAGTACATAAAGACTTTACGTTGCCTCTCATCTTCCAACCCACTGGCTGGCAATGAGAGCATTTTTTCAATTTTTTTACGCCACTCCCTCATGTTGTATCTTGAGGTCATCAATTGGAGGGCTTTTTCACCTTCTGTTGTATCAAGCGGCATATATGGCGTTCCTCATTCGTAACTCGTTATGAACATGATGAATGTTACATGCATTATATAGCTCGGAGGCCACTGAAAAGCTAGAGCTACCACTAATCGTCGATTAATTTCCCGCCACAATCAGTTCTTTAATTTTTAATGTTGGACTGGCAGTCCGACCTCGAAACTCCAGATCATTACCGATAACTTCAATGTCAGCAAACATTTGCTTTAAATTCCCGGCAATGGTGATCTCTTCAACTGGATAGGCCAATTCTCCATTCTCTATCCAAAAACCCGCGGCTCCGCGCGAGTAGTCACCGGTTAGCATATTAACCCCGAACCCTATTAATTCTGTGACATAGAGTCCTTGCTTCACAGACCCAATGATATCCGCAGGCGACGCCGTACCTGGGGCTAAGTGTAAATTCGTCGTACTGACTGAGGGACTATCCCCCACACCACGTGCTGCATTTCCCGTAGATTTCATGCCAAGTTTTCGTCCAGAGTAGGTATCCAATAAAAAACTGGTGAGGGTACCACTTTCCATGACGACCGTTTTTTGAGTTGCTAAGCCTTCGCCATCAAAGGGTCGAGACCCTAGCCCGTCAGTCAATCGCCCATCATCGTACACGGTCACAAACTCTGGAGCCATTCGCTTTCCAAGAAACTCTGACAAAAATGAAGCCCCTTTATAGATTGAATATCCCGATACCGCTGTCGCCAAATGCCCTAATAAACTTTTTGCCATTTCTTGATCAAAGACAACCGGCACTTGCTGAGTGGTTACTTTTCTCGCACCTAGACGTCGAAGCGTTCGACGAGCAGCCTCTTTTCCAATGGCTTCCGGGCTATCCAACAAATGATACTTTCGTTTCACAGAATACCAAGAATCACGTTGCATCCCTCCGCTTTGACTATCTCCTGCAATAGGCGAAACGGAAAGCGAAAATGTCGAGCTTTGATGACACCCAACAAAGCCATGGTGGTTGGCTAAGAGGACGGTCCCTTGAGACACAGAACAATCGGCCCCTTCCGAGTTGGTCATTCGAGGATCCGCAGTCATGGCCGCGTCCTCAGCGCGTCGAGCTAGTTCAATTTCTTGGTCAACCGTGAGGGTCGTGGGGTCATACAGGCCAAGGTCAGGAAAATCTTGAGCCATGAGATTCGCTTCTGGGAGTCCTGAGACTTCATCTTCAGCTACGGCTTTGGCTAAAGAACAGGTATCCGCAACTAAACGGCTCAACGATTCTTTTGAAAAGTCAGAAGTTGACGCACTCGCTGATCGTTTCCCAAAAAATACTCGCAATCCCAAACTTTTCTCTCTCGCCTTTTCGAGACGGTCAACAGCAGATAATCGCACCTGCACCGAAACAGAGTCTCCTTCTGCAACCAGGACATCAGCCTCGGTAGCACCAAGAGATTTGGCACGATCGAGCATCTCAGAGGCCAAGGACGCAAAATGTTCGTGTTCAGTAACCAGTGAAGTTGTCATAAGTGTTTTCTCAGTGAGGTTTGCGAGAAAGGAAATTCAGTGCAGAAGCTCCATCTAAGGCCCAACACTGGTCCCTCCAACGGTTATTTCATCAATACGGAGCGTTGGTAAGCCTACGCCGACAGGAACAGACTGCCCTTCTTTTCCACACGTTCCAACGCCTTCATCAAGCTGTAGGTCATGACCCACCATTGAGACGTGCTTGAGAATGTCTGGGCCACTGCCTATGAGAGTTGCCCCCTTCACTGGCTTGGTCACTTTTCCATCTTCAATCAAATAGGCCTCACTCGCGGAAAAGACAAATTTCCCATTCGTAATATCTACTTGACCACCACCAAATGAAACAGCATATAACCCATTTTTTACTGACCGAATAATATCTTCCGGCTCGGCCTCTCCTGCTAACATAAACGTATTGGTCATACGGGGAAGGACAATACTTCTAAAGTCCTCTCTCCGTCCATTTCCAGTTAATGGGATACCTAATAGTTTAGCATTCAAACGATCGGTGATATATCCACGGAGGATGCCCTTTTCAATGAGAACCGTTCGTGAAGTCGCCGTCCCTTCATCATCCATATTGAGAGACCCGCGACGAAAGGGCAACGTACCGTCATCCACAATAGTACAGCCCTCAGATGCGACACGCTGACCAATGAGATCACTAAAAGCTGAAGTCTTCCTCCGATTGAAGTCCGCCTCAAGACCATGGCCGATAGCTTCGTGCAGTAAAATTCCTGGCCAACCGCTTCCTAAGACGACAGGCATAACGCCTGCAGGGACATCGACGGCCTGTAAATTCAGGATGGCCTGCCGGGCAGCTTCACGCGCAAACTTCTGTGCCCGCTCTCCTTCATGGTAATAAGAAAATCCAACTCTCCCGCCACCACCATATGACCCGACTTGATGATTGCTTCCATCCTCTGCAATACACGTTACTTGCAGGCGAGAAAGTGGTTGAATATCCCCAACTAACTGCCCTTCAGAATTGGCAACCATCACGACTTTCTGCTCGGTGGTAAAAGATGCCATCACCTTTGCGATCCGTGGATCATAGCGTCGAGCTTCTGCATCAATGAGATTTAACAACTCCACACGTTCAGTTGTGGCGATTTCACTGACAGGTTGTTCTAAAGGGTATAGGTCTTGGGTTGGTCCATCCCGATGCGTCACAGCAATCGGTGTCTCACCTTTTGGTGAATTGGCAATGTAGCGAGCGGTATCCGCTGCAATTTCTAAGTCCTTTTGAGACAGATCATCAGAATAGGCAAATCCCGTTTTTTCTCCTGCTGTGGCTCTCACTCCTGCACCCTGTTCAATATGCTTGGAGGCTCGCTTGACAATCCCTTCTTCCATCGAAACAGACTCAGAGACATTTGACTCAAAGTATATGTCGGCGTAATCAATATCTCGAGTTTTGACACGGCCAAGGGCTTGTTGAATCTGTTCCTTCTGTAAGGAGAAATGCTCAAGGCTAGGCGTCGTCTGTTCTTCCATTCGTGACATCCTTAGTTATGGCTATTGGGGAACTGAAAAGAAAACCGAGTATAGCTGATCTGATTTTCATGGTGCAATTTTGCTGAAAACATCAATAAACATAGATCTTTCTGTCTACATTCGAACCCGAAGGCGTAAAGATCAACGTTTGACAAACTATCCTATCCTAATTACACTAGATTTTGTGTCTGTTTCTTCTTACAGCTTCCCTAGATAAATCTCCACATTACTTGACTTGCCAACCTTATCGTATCCATGAGTCATTCTCAGGTCGCTTCCCCTGATCAATTTACCGAAGCTGAACTATTGTCGCAACTCGACGCCCACCTCCTACCCCAACATGTCGCCATTATTATGGATGGGAATGGTCGTTGGGCTGCCCTTCGTGGACTTCCTCGCATTGAAGGCCATCGGCAAGGGCTTACGGCACTCCGAGAGGTCCTCGACACTTGCCATGAGGTAGGGATTCCTAACCTTACCATCTATGCATTCTCCCATGAGAACTGGAATCGTCCGGCCGCCGAAGTTTCCATGCTCATGCATTTGCTAGATGATTACCTCACACAAGAACGACAAGGATTTCAAGATCGACAGATTCGATTTCTGCCTATAGGAAGGCTAGAAAAGCTACCAACATCCGTTCAACGCTTGGTCCAAGAAGTTGCTGACGAAACCCAGCACTTCACTGACCGTGTACTCACCGTCGCCTTAAGTTATGGTGGACGTGCGGAAATAGTTGATGCGGTCAAAACCCTTGTTAAAGATATCCAACTCGGAGCTCTTTCAGAAGACCAAATTGACGAAAACCTCTTTGAACAGTATTTAAGCACACACGGTCTTCCTGACCCAGATTTGTTAATACGCACAAGCGGTGAATCACGCATCAGCAACTTCCTCCCCTGGCAAATTGCCTACACAGAACTCTATTTCACGAAAATTCTCTGGCCAGACTTCCGACGCCACGAAACACTTGCGGCTCTACTCGATTATCAGAATCGCGAACGACGTTTTGGACGCGTGACACAAGCCGATTCTCCTCAGAGTGGCTTGTGACGAACATTCCGAATGGCCCAGAACTCCCCCCCATCGCAGGAGGCCATGAAGTTCAGGGGAAATCCCACAAATTCACTTTAGAGCGTGTCTATCCAGCATTAGTGTTTGTGCCGCTCTTTTACCTGGCCGTCCGTTATTTTCCTCCTACCGTCTTTTTTCTACTGATCATCATTGTCGCGAGCCTTGCCTTCCTAGAATTCACAAAGGTCACGCTCGCGCCACCTCCATCACCCATTGCCTTGGGAGTGGGAATGGCAGCCATCTGGCTTTTACTGGCTGGAATCCAATGGACAACCTTCCTCCTTCCAACGATCATGTTAACCATTCTTGTGGTGGCACTCCTCGTGACATTCATGTTCATCCCACCGAAATTGAGGCAATGCCTACCGCGTCCGATGGCCATGATTTTCGGCATAGGATATATGGGAATATGCCTTGGGCATCTCCTACTCATACGAAAACTCGAATCCGGTGATCTCTTAATCTTCTTTGTCCTTATTGTGACCTGGGCCGCGGACATCGGAGGCTATTACATTGGCGCTTCAATGGGACGAAGACCAATCGCCCCTCGATTAAGTCCGAAAAAAACCATCGAAGGCTTTATTGCGGGTGTGATTTTCTCGGTCATCCTTGCCCTCGTGAGTCATCTTTGGTTCCTCTCTTTTTTAACTATTCACGATTGCATCATCATTGGCATAGTACTCGCCTGTGTCGGACTAATTGGAGATCTCGCAGAATCGGCCTTTAAACGAAACGCTGGCATAAAAGACTCCGGCTCCTTGATTCCTGGTCATGGAGGTGTACTTGACCGAATTGACAGCTTGCTGTTGACGGCTCCCGCATTCTACTACTATATCTTACTGATCAACGGGACAAGCCTCATTTAGGCGATAAGGGACTACATCATGAAAAACATTGTCATCCTTGGTTCAACTGGTTCCATTGGAGCCAGTACCCTGGATATTGTTTCCAGATTTCCTGATCAGTTTTCCATTGTCGGCCTCACAGCTGGTCAAAATGATCAAAAACTTGAAGAGCAAATTCGGACGTTCCGTCCACGAATTGTCGCCCTTTCCTCGAAAACCTCGGCTAAAGCCTTACGTTCGCGATTACAGGGACATCCAGTTGAAATTCTCGTGGGAGAGGAGGGCCTCTGTACCGTTGCGCAAGATACGCCCAGTGATTTAGTTATTTCGGCCATTGTCGGTGGAGCCGGTCTCATGCCGACGATGTCGGCTCTTCGTGCCGGTCGTCATGTTGCGCTCGCGAACAAAGAACCCATGGTGATGGTTGGCCATCTGATGCAGGAAGAAGCGCTCAAACAGGGAACCAAGATTTTCCCTATCGATAGTGAGCATAGCGCAATTTTTCAATCATTAGAGGGGCATAGAAGAGAGGACGTGCGTCGTATCGTCTTAACTGCATCAGGAGGACCATTTTGGGATTGGCCTGTAGAGAAAATCAAAAATGTCACGATTGAACAGGCCTTACAGCATCCAAACTGGAAGATGGGGGCGAAGATTACGATTGATTCAGCCACATTAATGAACAAAGGCCTCGAAGTTATTGAAGCTCGCTGGCTGTTCGATATTCCAGCGGCTCAAATAAACATCGTCATCCACCGAGAAAGTATTATTCACTCTTTGGTAGAATATCGTGATGGGTCTGTCATGGCTCAACTTGGACTACCTGATATGCGAACACCAATCTCCTATGCCATGAATTACCCAAAACGGATCCCTTTAGATCCTCCCTTGCTTGACCTAGGAAAGATTGGTCAACTCAATTTTGCACCACCAGACTTTGTAAAGTTCCCTTGTGCAAAACTGGCCTTTGACGCCCTGACAGAAGGCGGCGGACTCCCAGCCACATTAAATGCTGCGAATGAAATTGCTGTTCAAGCGTTTTTAGATAAAGAAATTACCTTCTTAGATATCCCCAAAATCATTGAAGACACGATGAGCGCCTATACTCCTAGACCATTGAATTCTGTGGAAGACGCCTTAGAAACAGATCGATGGGCCCGAGAAAAAGCCTCAAGCCTAAGAAACGTCGCGATTAAATAACTTATCCCTTATGAATCTCACATCATTTATGTTTTGGTCATTGTCTCCTGATGCGATCTTTGTATTCGCTCAGAAAATGTGGTGGTTTCTTATCGTACTTGGCGTGTTGGTCGCCTTTCATGAATATGGCCACTTCTTAGCTGCTCGGTGGGTTGGAGTGAAGGTCTTAAAGTTTTCTATTGGATTTGGTCCAAAACTATTTAGCCGTACAGTCGGAGACACAGAATATCTTGTTTCAGCAGTCCCGCTCGGTGGATATGTCAAAATGTATGGCGAAGATGATACGGAAGTGGTCCCTCACGAGGAACAGCGCCACTCCTTCACTCACCAATCATTGCCGAATAAATCCCTCATCGTCGCAGCCGGCCCAGGATTTAACTTTTTGTTGACTTATATTCTTTTCACAGGTCTCTTGGCCAGTGGATCTCCACTCTTTGTCCCGACATTTGAAGATATTACGCCCAACGTCCAGGCCATCATCCCAGACTCTCCAGCAGCCAAGGCAGGAATCCATATCGGAGATCGAATACTGCATGCGAATGACCTAGAAATTTCAACGTATGGGGAACTATCTGACGCCATCATGAATAGTCATGGGCGATCCATGACCATTGACGTCATGCGGGATGAACAGATGAAAACGTTTCTCATTACCCCAACGTCGACCCCAAACCCTAAAAGTCCTGATGAACCCATTTATAGTCTCGGAATCGAAGCCATTCCACCACTTGTCGGTGGTGTGATGCCAGATACTCCAGCCATGAAGGCAGGACTGCTCGCTGGTGATAGGATTCTGGAAATTGGCGACCAATTAATTCATACCTGGCGACAGATGACCGAGATTGTCCGTGGACACCCTGATGAGGCTATCCAACTGATCGTTCAACGCGGAGAGCAAACCAAAACTCTTAGTATTACGCCAGCCGCTGAAGAGGTCACCGATGAAGATGGCAAAACGGAGATAATAGGAAGGATAGGCATACGTGTTCAAGGACGCGCCACTATCGCACCAAGCTCCCTATTACGTGCCCCCCTTGACGGTATGCTCGCCACATGGAAATGGTGTGAACTAACCGTCATTGGCGTATACAAGCTTTTAACCGGAGAAATATCCACGAAGAATATTGGTGGACCGGTCATGATTGCGACAGTTTCCGGTGAGCATGCCGAACAAGGTATTACAAGCTTAATCTTCCTCATCGCCATCTTGAGTATTAATTTAGGAATCCTCAATCTTTTACCCATACCCGTCTTAGATGGCGGACACCTGTTTTTCTTCGCATGCGAAGCCATCCTTGGTCGCCCACTGGGAGAACGAGCTCGAGAAGTGGCTCAACAGGTTGGCTTAGTCCTGCTTCTTTGCATTATGGTGTATGCCACCTGGAATGATGTTTCCCGACTACTCCAATAGACAAGAGAGTAATTACCAGACCTCTTGACTGAACCACTCCCCCTCAATTAAGACATTCTCTGACTACTACCATTTCACTCAATAGGTCTATTCATTATGCGCACAACTCAGATGTTTATTCCCACTCTTCGAGAAGACCCAGGCGAAGCAGAAATCGTCAGCCATCGACTGATGCTCAGAGCTGGTATGATTCGTAAAGTTGCCGCAGGAATTTACTCTTACTTACCGCTTGGTCTTCGTGTGATTCGTAAAGTTGAACAGATTATCCGTGAGGAAATGAATCAAATAGGAGCCCAAGAAGTGCTCCTCCCGATGCTGTCGCCTGCGGAGCTCTGGAAAGAGACTGAACGATGGGACTTCTATGGGAAAGAGCTGATGCGCTGCCAAGACCGTCATGATCGAGACTTTTGTTTAGGTCCCACTCACGAAGAAATCGTAACAGACCTTTTCCGTCGAGAAGTTCGATCCTACCGACAGCTCCCGGTCACGCTCTATCAGATTCAAACAAAATTCCGAGATGAAATACGTCCTCGCTTTGGACTCATGCGCGGCCGTGAATTTATCATGAAAGATGCCTATAGCTTCGACCAGAACGAAGAGGATGCGCAAAAGAGCTACAATGACATGTACCAGGCCTATCAGCGAATCTTCACCCGTACAGGATTACACTTCCGAGCAGTTCAAGCCGACACGGGGCTCATTGGCGGATCCTCTTCCCATGAATTTATGGTGCTCGCCAATATTGGCGAAGAACTCATTGTCTTTGACCCGGAGAGTTCCTATGCCGCAAATGTGGAACGAGCTGAAGTCGTCACCTCACCGCCTGCATCTCAAGATGAACCCTATCACTCCCTGAAAAAAGTTAATACACCACAAACCAAAACTGTCACTGAGGTCTGCCAGCTTCTCAACACAACTGCTGACCACCTTGTAAAAACGCTCCTGTATACAACACCACAGGGTTCGATCATTGCCGTACTGATTCGTGGAGATCATCAAGCCAACGAAATTAAAATTCAACGCCACTTAGGCATTCATGACCTAACTCTTGCTGACTCCGACTCCGTTCAATCCGTTACTGGAGCACCAACGGGATTCTCAGGTCCAATTGGGCTCAAGAATGTTCAAATTCTTGCTGATCAGGCCGTACAACATCTCAAAAACTATATTGTCGGAGCCAATGAAGCTGACAACCACTACATAAATGCAAACCACAGTAGGGACTTCAACATCGACGTGGTGGGTGATTTTCGACAGGCTGAGGCCGGGGATCAGTCCCCACACAGTCAAGCAAAGTTAGAAACGGCTAGAGGGATAGAAGTTGGACATGTCTTCATGTTGGGAACAAAATATAGCGAAAAAATGGGGGCCAAATTTCTCGATGCACAAGGTGAGGAGCATTGCGCTATTATGGGATGTTATGGAATTGGAGTCGGACGAGCTGCCGCCGCAGCCATTGAGCAAAATCATGATGATCGTGGCATCATTTGGCCAATTCCCATCGCCCCATTTCATGTCCATCTACTACCTGTCACTACCTCAGAACAGGTCTTAGAAGTGACCCAAACACTATATGCAGCCTTAGAGCACGCCAATGTCGAAGTATTATTGGACGATAGAAATGAGCGAGCAGGCGTCAAGTTTAACGATGCTGACTTGATAGGCGCACCACTTCAAGTCATTATTGGTGATAAAGGACTTAAACAAGGGACGGTTGACCTCAAGGAACGAAAAACAGGAGAAATCACGAAAGTCATTCCTGAAGAACTGGTCAAACATGTGCTTGAAAAGCTTTCGTAGGCACCAATCCTCACCTTCTAATAGGAAAGCAATCCCCTTTTAGGGAAATCTACAGGTCATGCCAGCCTAGCATTGATAATTCTTGCCTGTGCGTTCCTTCGTAACTTCCTGTTTTTATAGAGCATTCACCTTCTATCTCCACCTATTCTCGTTGACAATATGTTGAGTTGAGTGATACCTTAGTGGTTTGTCTACAATCGCAGTCTCAAGTGCCTGAAAAGTTCAAAGTCTATGCTCAATCAAATGAATGTACGAGGTCTTTTATTTGATCCGTATAATAATGCCTATATAGTCATCCTACGCGATGAACAAAATTCTGACATGCTCCCAATTTGGGTAGGAAAATCTGAGGCTAGTGCGATCAGTTTCGCATTAGAACGTATCGCACCACCACGTCCTATGACCCATGATCTCATGAAAACAGTTTTAGATAGTATGGACGCAAAGATCATTAGTATCGTGCTGACAGACCTGAAAGAAAATACCTACTTTGCAAAAATTCACCTGTTGTATGGGGACTCGGAGTTCTCTATTGATTCTAGACCGAGCGACGCAATTGCTGTAGCCCTCCGAGCTGAGGCCCCAATTTTTGCGACAGCTGAAGTCTTACATAAACAAAGTTCAGAAGAACTTGAGCGTTGGTTAGAGAATCTGAAGCCCGAAGACTTTGGTAAATTTGAAACCTAAATACATTTTTTTCTAAACACACTAAAACATTCACAATCCAATATCACTTCTTTATATTGCTTCGAATACCATGCCTAGTCCCACTGACCTTGATCATCTGATACCTCTCAAAGTTCATGGAGTATTGGTTGACCCCAATACAGACACTCAGATAGTTGTCCTCAGAGATGAGAAGAATTCAGAAGTGTTACCAATTTGGGTCGGCACGGCTGAAGGAACGTCCATCCGCCTTGCTTTGGAAGAAGTCATTCCTCCTCGACCAATGAGCCATGACCTGATCTATAGTTTTGGTGAACATCTAGGATTTATGATTACGCATGTCACCATCACAGAAGTTAAAAATAATACTTACTATGCCACCATCCATATCTCTAAAAACGGAATAGAGAAAAGCATCGACTCTCGGCCCAGTGATGCCATTGCCCTTGCTCTGAGAACAAAGGGGCAAATCTATGTCACCCCAGACGTGTTAGAACGTCGAGGCGGTGAAAACCTGGATGCGTGGTTAGCGAAGTTAGACCCAAAAAGCTTTGGACAGTCCGAAGCTGAAGCTTAGATATATTTTCAGTGTAGCCGGATCATCACGAAGGAGAATTTCATGCGATCGTTTCAAGCTAAGCCTCTAGAAATTGAGAGAAAATGGCATCTTGTAGATGCTGATGGAAAAACATTAGGCCGTCTCGCCTCACGAATTGCCATGCTATTACGGGGGAAGCATAAGCCAATTTTCACTCCGAACGTGGATACCGGTGATCACGTCGTCGTCATTAATACGAGTAGAATTCACCTCACGCGGAATAAAATGAAAGTTAAAACGTACTATCATCATACAGGGTATCCTGGAGGCATCAAAGAAGTCACAGCTGAAAAACTCCACGAGAAAAAACCAACGGAACTGCTCAATAAAGCCATACGGGGCATGCTGCCGAAAACACCATTAGGTAAACAAATGGCCAAAAAACTCCGATTGTACCCTGGAGCGGAGCATTCGCAGCAGGCACAGAACCCAACGCCCATTGTTCTATAGAAAATTCCACCATCACATGCATCTTAACGAGGATTGAACGAATGGTTGAAACAACACAATACGCAACAGGAAAGAGAAAAAATGCAGTGGCACGAGCCTGGATCGAGCCAGGAAGTGGAACAATATTGGTCAATCGTAAACCGGCCGAGCAGTACTTCACCCGACTGGGACACCAAAATCAAATCCTCTCTCCATTTGAGATTACAGGAACGACAGGACAATACAATGTACGTGCAACTCTGGCTGGTGGGGGTGTCTCAGGACAAGCTGGTGCTTTGCGTCATGCCATTTCAAAAGCCCTCTCAATTTTAAGTCCAACTCATCGAGAGCCTCTCAAGAAAAAGGGGTTATTAACTCGTGATTCGAGAGTCAAGGAACGAAAAAAATACGGACAAAAGGGAGCTCGGGCCAAGTTCCAATATTCAAAGCGCTAAGAACTTCTAAGTTTTTCAATCGAAAAGGGAAGGCCTTGTTGCCTTCCCTTTTTTCGTGGCTAAAAAGTGATTAGTCATTCAAAATTTCGATGAAAGATTACAGCCTTCCCTTTTCAGAGAAGACTAATACCTCATAGTTATTCTACGTCGTAAGTCTATGTCAACGAATAAAAAAAGAGCAGCTATTATCGGAGCTAGTGGATATACTGGAGGTGAACTCTTCCGACTCTTAAGTGGACACCCTGAAATCACTATCACGATCGTCGCATCTTCAGAGAAGTCAGCAGGTCAACCGATAACCTCCGTCTTCCCGCACTTGACCTCTCTCACGTCGCTAACATTAGAACAAGTCAATCCAGAGCGCATTGCTCAGCAAGCTGATATTATTTTCTTAGCACTTCCCCACACACAATCGCTTCAACCCGTTGCCTCTTTTTTAGAATTCAACAAACTTGTCATAGACCTCAGCGCCGACTACCGCCTTAAAAACCCAGCTATCTATGAGGAGTGGTATCATGTATCGCACCCATTCCCCTCTCTTTTAGATGAAGCGGTCTATGCCTTACCAGAGTTACATCGAACAGCCATTCAGCAAGGAAAATTGCTCGCCGTTCCTGGCTGCTACCCTACAGCAGCAATCTTACAGTTAGCACCGCTAATCGCCCACGGTATGATTAATGTCAGCAGTATCATTATTGATGCGAAGTCTGGAATATCTGGAGCTGGACGAGGGGCCAGCACCACCTCACATTTCCCAGAGGCTCATGAATCAATCAATGCCTATAAGATAGGGACTCACCGACATCTACCGGAAATAGAACAAGAGGTGAACAACCTTTCCTGTCGATTCACAGCTACCGACCCTGTGCCCCCCCCTGCACAACACTCGATTTCATTTACCCCCCATCTAATACCCATAAATCGAGGTATTCTCAGTACAGCCTATGCCAACCTGATCGAGACAAAATCAAACACAGACTGGCAGTCACTCTACACAAGTTATTATGCAAATGAGCCCTTTATTCGAGTATTCCAACATCCTCATCAAGTAACCCCTCATCATGTTCGCGGATCAAATTTTTGTGATCTCAGTATCATACATGACCCCCGCACAGGACGACTTATTACGGTTGCCGCACTGGATAACCTTGTAAAAGGTGCAGCAGGACAGGCCATTCAGGCCATGAATATTGCGTTAGGATTTCCTGAGGAACTTGGACTATTCGCACCTGGTATCTTCCCCTAAAAACTAAATAATTCACGCATCACCTTTAACCTCATCAACGAACAAACTGACTCATCATGAAACAAATCAAAGGAGGGGTAACCGCTCCTCTCGGATTTTTGGCATCTGGAATTCATTGCGGAGTAAAGGCCTCCCCCCTCCTAGACCTGGCTCTCATTGTCTCAGAAAATGAAGGACCCATAGCGGGAGTGTTCACAAAAAATCACATTCCTGCCGCACCAGTACTACTTGACAAAAAGCACCTCAAAAAACATATCGGGCGAGCGATTTTCGTCAATAGTGGAAATGCCAATGCCTGCACAGGGGAACAAGGAAAAAATGATGCTGAGGAAATGGCACAGCTCATCGCGACTCAACTCGAAACGCCTCAATTCAAGGTTTTTATAGGATCAACCGGCGTGATTGGGCCTTGTTTACCTATGCCGAAAATTCAAAAAGGGGTCCATGCTCTCATGAATCGATTAAGAAGGTCAGGTCACCGGGACGCAGCCACCGCCATCATGACGACTGACACGACGGTAAAAGAAGTAGCTGTGAGAACCAAGATCGGGGAGAAACTTGTTACGATTGGAGGCATGGCCAAAGGATCGGGCATGATTCACCCAGACATGGCCACCATGCTTGCGTATATCACAACTGATGTATCAATCACGCCAAACCTTCTTCAAGCATCTCTCAATCAAGCCGTGAAATTATCGTTTAACTGCATATCCGTTGATGGGGAAACAAGTACGAATGACACTGTTCTTTGCCTGGCTAATGGGTTGGCAAAGAATCCAGTTATTCGAACGCGTTCAGCAGATTGGATACAATTTCAACAGGCCCTTCATCATGTCTGTCACACTTTAGCGATGAAGATTTGTCAAGATGGTGAAGGCAGTACCAAAGTTGTTGAACTTTTTGTGCAGGGTGCTAGAAATCACAGCGATGCGAAGCAGATTGCAAACACCATTGCCACATCGCCACTTGTCAAAACGGCATTATTTGGGGAAGATCCGAATTGGGGGCGATTTTTGATGGCAATTGGCCGCTCCGGCCCTTCTATACAAGCATCACAAATACGCATATCGCTTGATGGAGTTAGTATTGTAGAGGATGGAAAAGAAACAAACCCATCGAAGGAGCGGCAGGCTCAGCGAGTGATGCGAAAAAAGTCATATTCCATTCATATGACAGTAGGAAGCGGAAGAGGTCAGGCAAGAGTCTGGACTACTGATATGTCATATGACTATATAAAAATTAACGCATCATATCGGTCTTAGGAAGAACATCTATCCCTATCACATTATTCAAGCATCCCCAGACCTTAAAAGCCATACAAAGAAAATTTCAGTTTATTTTTCTACCTTGTGACGAGAAATAAGATCATGAAGAGTTGGCCGGCTAACCCCAAGAATAACGGCCGCTTTCGTGATATTCCCGTTCGTTTTTGCTAGAGTTTGCTCCACAATATTTTTTTCAACTGCATCACGGGCTTCTTTGAGTGTCGTCTTTTCTGTGAATTCTCCTTGTGGGTTCTCTAGGTCAAGATCCGAAGGAATAAGTCGTGAATGATCTGATAACGTCACCGCTCGTCGAATCCTATTTTCTAGCTCTCGGACATTTCCTGGCCATGCATACCGCTCAATTGCCACCACGGCTTCACGACTAAACCCTAAAATTTTTCGTTTTGACTCCTCAGCATATCGTTGAAACAATGACTTAGCGATCATCATGATATCAGCCCCACGGTCACGAAGCGGAGGTGCCGTAAGTGTAACCGTATTCAATCGCCAATAGAGATCTTCACGAAATCGACCATCCTTCATCGCTTCTTGCAAATCTAAATTTGTTGCAGCTATGACCCGCGTATCAACTGGAATTTCAACACGTCCACCAACTCGTTCAATGCACCGCTCCTGAAGAACACGCAGGAGCTTTACCTGTAAGGCGGTAGATAATTCACCAATTTCATCGAGGAATAAGGTCCCTCCCTCAGATAACTCTACACGCCCTCGCCGTTGAACATGGGCTCCCGTAAATGACCCTTTTTCATGTCCAAATAATTCACTCTCCAATAATGTTTCTGGAATGGCACCGCAATTAATAGCGACAAACGCACCATTTCTTCGCTCACTTTGCTGGTGAATTGCACGCGCAATCAACTCTTTCCCAGTCCCACTTTCCCCAACAACTAGGACTGACACATCAGACGTCGCCACACGCCTAACTGTTTCAAAAACCTTTTCCATTGTAGGACTAGCACCAATAATTTCATGAAAATTCTGACTTCCCTGACGTTTTAAAAGATCCTGGTTCTCTTTTTCTAATTGCCCAAGATAATTCGCACGATGCAACACAACTTTTAAGACCTCAAGGTCGACAGGCTTCTCCATAAAATCATACGCACCCAACTCAACGGCCTTCAGAGCATTAGCACGGTCATGGTTTCCTGTGATGACAATCACTTTCAAGGTAGGAGAGATTGACAAAATATCTTCTAAAGCCGCCAATCCTTCAGATGTCCCATCTGGATCAGGAGGAAGCCCAAGATCCAAAGTCACTAAATGAATATTTTCTTTCTCAATGATTGCCACCGTCTCGGGGCGATCTCGAGCCTCGAATACTTTATAGTAACGCTTCAAGCCCCATTTCATTTGCTCACGCAACTCATCCTTATCATCAACAATGAGAAGTGATGGTAACGTTGGATTCGCTAATTTTGGTTGCTTGCTTGCAGTTTCTTCCATAACCCCCTTACATCGCTATCGTCTGTTCATCCAACTCATCTCTGAGACTCCTCAGTCACTTGAGGAAGTAGAATATACACATTTGTCCCAGATCCTTCTTGACTTTCTATCCTCATAGCTCCACCATGACTTTGAACAATTTGCTTGCATTGGTAGAGACCAATACCTAATCCCTTCTTTTTGGTCGTTCGAAAGGGCTGAAATAACGTTCGAAGTTGAGACTCTGGTATTCCTGGCCCATTGTCTTTTATGGTGACAGCAACATTGGTTCCCTCTCGTTTAGTTTCAATCATAATGGTGCCATCACCATTAAGAGCCTGTTGCGCATTCAGTAAGAGGTTCAAGACGACATGTTTAAATTCATCAGGAATCAGCGAGACTTGAGGAAGATCATTTCCTGGTAAAAACTTTGGTGTACAGGCTGTCCCATGTAACGCCTCCACAGCCTCAGAGACGGAAGTATTAACATTCATCAACTCAAATGAAGGAGGAATTTCTTGTTTCGGAGATTTGACTTGAATGGACAATTTCCCTATTAGGGTCATAATCCGCTGAACCGTATTTCCAATCGTCCGCATCGCCGAAACCTGAAACTCAGGATCCTGTCCATACATCTCGGCATTTTGTGAGACTAACGAAAGTCCGGAGGCAAGGTTTTTTAAATCATGTAAATAAAAAGCAGAAAATTTATGGACGGCCTCCCACTCAGCGGATGCACGCTGTTCATCCATCAACTTAACTTGTGTCAGTAACATCGCAACATGATAGCCCATTGCCCGAAGGAGATCGAAATCATCTCTGATGTACTTTCGACTATGCAGTTCTTCACTTAAGGTCACAAAACCCATGAGATGCTCAGATACGGACTGTAACGGAACATAAACAACTGCCCTGGTTCCTTCAATGAATTTTTTTAATTCGTCGTTCTGCTCAGTTTCGTTTACCTGAAGGACAATTGGCCCAGTTTGATTTGCCAAGGCAGCAATCACTGGGTGCGTAGGAGCGATAGCCCCTCGTAATGGCCCAGTGGTCAATGATCGAACTTGATGAAATCGATTATCTGTTTGGAATTTCATCCAGATGGTCATCTTTGGGGCCCCAAATGTTCGACTTAAAATATTTAACAGTTCATCTAAGATCGAATCTAGCGAATGACAAGAACTAAAGGACTCGGTTACTTCGAGCCATTTACTTCGATAATCATACTTTGATCGATAAAAGTGCTTGGCAATAAAGGCTTGTAATTCGGCTCTCGCTTGTCTTGAAAATAACGTAATGACTAAAACCAAACAGGCCACAAATACGAGCAAAATTTCTAATGCTGAACTCA
The DNA here is from genome assembly GCA_029261355.1 of Nitrospirales bacterium. Taxonomy (GTDB): domain Bacteria; phylum Nitrospirota; class Nitrospiria; order Nitrospirales; family UBA8639; genus JAGQKC01. The sequence goes on from JAJDBM010000052.1 coordinate 68,552, forward strand.
GGGCCCAATCGGTCTGTCGGACGACTTCGGTTAAAATGCCAACCCCGAGTAAATATCCGCCGACAATGAGGAATGTTAATGAGGTATAAAGCGCCTGAGGAGATACATAGAGTTTTTGACTAAGGTTTTCTGTGCTCCAACGGCTCAATCCATAGGTAATGAGTCCCACAGATATCATCACTGCAATCGCAGCCATCCAGACGTATTCTTGCTGCCACACAGAAAACAAAAGCATCTGACTTGCTTGGACTATCGCAATACTCGCGATTCCTCCGACTCCAATGACGACGAACTTTATTTGATATCTAAGGGGATCTCGTGAAGACCGCAATATATGCTCGAATTCCGAAAGAGCCACAACAAGTCCCATTAATATACATCCCCAAATGACTCGCCCCCATGGTCTTTCGAAAAGAACAACTCCTGAATCAGGAACCAGAGACATCACCGTGTGAGGAAAACCCACGACAAACATTCCTAATCCAATAGCGATGGCTAGAACAAATCGAAATCTCCATACACACATTTGTTGAAAAGGAAGCGACAGATGACGAATCAAAGAAAATGCTACATAATAGAGCGTCACCGGCAACGCAATTTCTCCAATAAGAGCCAGTTGTCGCCACATAAACATCTGCGTCTCATAAAGTCCCGTGAGACCATTAAAAAACTGAACGAGAGCGGTCACAGATAATACAGAGAATAGGGCAAGGTACACACCATCTCGTTTGTGCTTAGAAACAAGAAGGGCGGCCAATACAAGAGCCGCCCCACTACTCAAGAAACATGGGATCATCCCAACCACAATTGTCCTTCTTAGACTGTTTGTAAAGACTGATCAGGCATATACTCTAACAATTCAGGCCATATATCTTGAATAAAATGTAGCCCCTTTTGATAAGCAGCCTCAGGACTATCCACAACAGGGATAGACACTCTCACCAGTGAACCATCCGTCCGGTTCTTGGTAATGGAATCCCAAATCATATATCCTTTAGCCCAATACTCGCTGGCGATGACACGACCGCGATCCTGGTACCAATAGAGAATTATTTGCTGATCAAGACCTTTCTGAATAAGCACACGATTTATCATTTTCCCTGGACCATCGCCTAAGGGGACAGTGACATACTCCGACTTCACAAACTGCCACCCAGCGCCAGGCAAGCAATTTTTTGGTGAATGATAGGTACTTCCTGTCCGCTGACTTTCGTAATACCCAACATAGAGCCACAAGGGTCCAATATTCGATGAAGTCTGAGAGATAGGAGGAGATTGGCGCTTCACATTTTGCTTATACCCATTCACAACACTCGTAGAACTGATAGGCCAATACACCCGCATCATGTAATCTGAAAGTTGAAGGACGTCGAGTATCTTCTCTTCTAACCCAAGTTCTTTTCCTTTCCACCTTTCCGCGACGACAAGAGGAAAGGTCTCAAAGTCTTTTTTCGCTTTGATGTATTCCCCTGAAGAAAGGGATTCAATCCCCATCCATGTGGCCGACAACATCACCACGGCAATGAGAAAAGGCCAGGATTTCATATCAACCTACTCCTAATACATTAAAAAACCATCTTATACCTTTTGAACAGCGCTCCCCTTCCCAATCCAAGACAAGACGGTTCCACAAACTAACAGCATAGCAAATGCCGCGATAAATACAATCCATCCTTCAAAGGTGTGATAAAATCCTTCTGCTGCCTCAACTCCCCAATAATGAGCAAGAATTCCCGTTCCACTTACCCGTACGGCATTCGCAAAAATTGCAATGGGAATCGAAAGAAACACTAATGCAAACTTTTTCCATTGGATAGTCTGAGAAAAGTACCCATATACCGTTCCCAATGCGAGTAAAGACAGCAATGAGCGAAGCCCACTGCATGCCTCTGCAACCTCTAATGTCGTACCAGCCAACGCGATCAAGTTTCCTTCTCTCAATACGGGAATCCCAAGAGAGAATAAACAGAAAGAAGCCGTCTTGGCTGCAAACAATTGCAAAGGAAAGGCAATCGTATTCACAACAATTGCCGGTAACGGTATCATGAAAATTAAAAAAGCTAGAGGGAGTTTCAGCATCCACAGCATCTGCCACCCACCGACAAGAAGGACAAGTCCCGCTAACACCGCGATCAGCGAAGCCCGTTGTGTATAGAGTTCAGCTCCAATCAAACCAATCACTAACATCATCAGACCAAATCCAAGTACCCCCCCCCCCCAATAACTGGGCTGAGATTCAACCTGTTTGAGGTCGTCCCATCGCTCCCAGATAAAAAATGCAGAAAGAAACGGCACTAAAAAACCATGGGAATAATCAGGGTCGTTGTACCAATCTAATACAAGGGATGGGACAATCTCCCAATATAATATGACCAATAGACCTGTGATGGGGATAGCCCACAACAGACCATTCCTTGCTCCAAGGTCTGTCTGTATGGGCGAAACATGGCTAATCATAATAGACAGCGACCATAACGATGGAATGTCTCAATGGCAGGACAAAAAATAAAATGAGGTACTTTACCTAAGTTACCCATCATACTCCAACAAGCTAGCTTAGTGAAATTAGAAACAATAATTTCAACGTAACACTGTAGGTTATATACTTAGTTTCGGTCTTTAACGTGAAACTCTTAAGATAGTCACAAGTAAACACTGACCAGAGGAAATGAACATGAAGTATCATCACGACTCCGTTACTTTGCTCACAAAACTACAACTACCTTACTATGGCCATGACAACGTTCTGGAGACACCTTGTTCACAGGATTCAACCTTGCCCTGCAATAAAGGGTTGCACAACTAAACAGACCACTCTAACGATTACGTCCGATGGCTTAAAAAAGTAGGAATTAGTTTGAATGCATCATGAAATCACGAATGAGATGAATGAATGTTGGTAGTATCTCAGCAATAAAACCTGCCATGACGTAGGAGGGAATGCTGATTGATGAAGAAATTGAAGTAAGGTAGAAAATAATATGAATAATGAGACTAGTGAATGATTAAGAAAGATTCGGAAAATCTCCGGGAGGAACGCGCTCACCTTGGTTATCAGATGGATGCAAGCCATATTTTTTTAAGAGCTTGTAAAAATCGGCACGATAGCGACCTGCAATTTGCGAAGCCCTGGAAATATTGCCATCTGTGGCTCGTAGAATATCTTTTAGATACTCTCGTTCAAAGTCTTCTTTCGCTTCAGTTAACGGTTGAAGTGTCCCCGGAGCTTTACTTGCTGTCGCTGGCAAAAGGTCAGATGTAATCATATCCTTGGGGGACATAACGACTGCTCGCTCAATCACGTTTTCTAATTCGCGCACATTGCCTGGCCAGGAATAGGTCACCATGGTTTGCATCGCATCTGGAGTAAACCCGCGGATTGGCTTATTAAGACGCTCAATACTTTGCTTGAGAAAAAATTGCGTCAGGGCCGGGATATCTTGACGTCGTTCTCGCAAAGGAGGAATCCACAAAGGGACAACCTGGATACGGTAATATAAATCTTCCCGAAATCGACCTTCACGAACCGCAACCTCTAAATCTGAATTTGTTGCGGCAAGAATCCGCACATCAACTTTTGTCGGAACCTGCGCCCCAATCGGAAGAACTTCCCGTTGTTGAATCGCTCTCAAGAGTTTTCCCTGCAATGACAAAGGCATTTCGCCAATTTCATCAAGAAAGAGCGTGCCTTTATCTGCTGTTTGAAAGAGCCCTTTCTTATTTTGATGGGCTCCAGTGAAGGACCCCTTTTGGTGACCAAATAATTCACTCTCAAACAATGTCTCAGGAATAGCAGCGCAATTCACGGCAATAAACGATTTATTCGCCCGAGAACTATTACAGTGAATGACTCGAGCTATAACCTCTTTGCCTGTTCCAGTCTCCCCTGAAATACAGACTGTGGCATCGGTGCCAGCGACTCGAGCTACTTGTTGTAGCAAGGCTTGCATCTCTGAGCTGCGCGCGACCACCTTATCCATTCCATATAACTCATTGACGAGCATCTGCAGTCGGTGAATTTCTTGACTCATTCGTTGTTGAGTCAGTGCTTTATCTATGCTCGCTAAAAGTTCCTTATCATCAAACGGCTTCGTCAGATACCCATAGGCCCCCTTTTGCATGGCTTCGACTGCATTCGGAATACAACCATGTGCCGTGAGTATTAAGACAGGAAGACCTGAATGAAGATGATGCAATTCTTCCATTAACCCCAAACCATCTGAATCAGGAAGACGCAAGTCCAAAATAGCAAAATCAAAGGCCTCTTCCTGGGCTCGACTTAATGCATCTCGCCCAGTGCCACATGATGTCACAGTAAAACCCATAGACTTCAACCGCATCTGCAGCAAGGTTAAAAGACTCGGATCATCATCAACAACAAGAATACGTTCATCTGACATAGATTTCCTTCACTCCTATTTAGGGGATACCGTCTCTAACTCTGGAGAAGGTGTTAATTCTTCCGATGGTCGAGTTGGAGGGGCTTTTTCTTTTAATTCTTGGTCGATTCTCCTGAGAGCATCAAGCTGGCTCAACAGTTCTTCAACTTTCTTTTGACTCGCCTTCAGTTTTTTTTGAAGGGACTGGCGAATAGCTGGTTCCCTTTTCAATTGGCTCATCTCTTTAGTCAATGAGGCAATGACTTGATTTAATTCTTCGACCTTCTTGTCACGTTCGGCAACCTCTTGTTGTAGGGCGTCAATAGACACATGCTCAAGCTTAGACCCAAGGTCATAGACCATGAATTCTCTGTCAACAATTTCACGAGTCAGTCGTCGAACCATATCCATTGTCGTAAGCGTTGGCTTATCGTTCCCATCATAACTCAAGACATCAAGAAACCATAACCAAAACCGGCTTTCGACGGCTAAGCGACTCGACGGCTTCGCGGTAATCACTTTCCGAAAATGAGGAGCTGCCAAATTTTTATTAAGGTATAAAGAGGCCAAACCTCTTAGGAAATGATGCTTTTGGCAGTGTACCTGACTCTCACAAGTTTGCAATGCTTCGTCTTGAGTCTCAGCAATAGCACGAAAAAATGGAATATCTTCTGAGTCGGGCTGAAGGATGGAGGTCAGGGACAGAGATTGCTCAAGAACTTGTGCTTCTGCAGATTTTACATCCCACCCAGAAAATACACTACTCATCGTACTGATCACCGCAATACCCAAAACCGCACATGATAATTTAGAAGAAAACCTAGAAGAAAACATCATCCGGCCACTCCACTAGACTTTTGGCTTCCAACGACGACATGCACGGTTGTTCCTGTCCCAACTGTGCTTTCCGCCCAAATTTCACCCGCATGGGCCTCAACAACTCTCTTTGCGAGAGCCAAACCAATTCCACTTCCCACATAGGTGCGAGCCTCTTGAGATCGCCCTTGATAAAAACGTTCAAAAATATGGGGTAAATCTTCAGGAGGTACACCAGGACCAGTATCAGCCACAGAAAGATGTAGTCTCTGAGCATCATCTGCCGATCGTGACTGAACAGAAATTGTTGCGCCTTCTGGACTAAATTTAATCGCATTCGATAACAAATTTTCTATGACCTGTTCAATTCGTGATCCATCAACATCCTGCATACGCGTTCGGTCATGGGTAAACTCCGTGAGCAAGTTAATCTGCTTTCGTTCAGCAAGGAATTTCATTTTCTCAACCGATCGTAATGCCAAACGATTCAAATCTGTCGGACTAAAATGATAGGCCAACATGTCAGCTTCCATCCGAGACAAATCAAGAAGATTGCCAATCAAGTGATTCAAGCGTTGACTACTTTCCATTAAAATCGTCAACGTTTCCCGTTGATCTCGATTCACTGGCCCTGGAATCCCATCAACCAACAGCTGCGTACCCTCACGAATAGATGCTAAGGGAGTACGAAGCTCATGAGACACATTGGCCAAAAATTCAGACTTCATTTGATCTAATTGCTGTAGTTTTTCACTCATCCAGTTGACGGTATTGACAAGCTCGCGCAGCTCGTGAGGCACAGTCACCGGAACAGTCCGACCAAATTGACCCTGCCCAATACGGCGAATTTGGCCCTGCACTCGCCGAAGCGGACGGAGAATACTATAACTGGCAACACCAGCTAAGCCAAGTCCTAGGAGCAATGCCATGATCATAAGCTGTCGAGAAATGTCAACCGCTTGAACTGACCGAACATGGGTATCTCGTAAAATTCCGCCAATACTTGATTCCTGTAACGTGATATAGGAATTAATGGTCTCTGTTATTGAATCGACTAATGCGTCTCGACGGCTTTCATACGAAGAAATGGCAATGTCCGATCGATCGGTTTGTTCAACTCCCTCGCTGAGAAACAGGGTGTGAAGTTCTTCATGAAGTCCTGCCGTTTGCTTAAGCAAATCTATGGTCTTGGAAGAATCTTCTTGCTCCTGCAACACCTTTAATGTTTTCCGAAAATTTTCCGCCTCCTCAAGAAATTCCTTTAGCAATAATGTGTCACGCAATACGAGATATTGTTTATCGCTTTTTAATTGCGCATACAAACTGCTAATTAACCGCTTCGACGTTTCAACCGCGGGAAAGTGATGGCTCACTAACTCTGCACCTAAGTCAGTTAAGGCACGAAGTTGATTGAGAACGTATAAATTCACTCCAACGACTAAGGCGATAATGGTTAAATACCCCAAAGCCGAGCGCCAAAATATTGAAAGACGTGAGAGCATTACGAATTGTACAAAAGATACACTAGGTTTCGTTTGGGGAGGGAATCGTCATAACTGACATGCAAAGATCATTTTATTGAGCACTGAATGCCATTCATCAAATATCCCCTTACTTTACTTATCATTTTTTTCATTGAGGATATCATTCTTACTGACATACTAACCTCAAGAAATGCTTAGGCAAAATGACCTGACACACGAACATTCTATTCAATATTGAATAGATTTATCACATACTAGGTGATTCATGAAAAAAGGTAAACATGAGATAATCCTCCACATTTGCAGTAACGATATTGGATAATTGGGTCAAATACAGAAAGTACGTATATTAGCTGAATTTCAATGCCTTCATTTCATTCTAATTTCTCCTTCACATCAATAGCCTACATCTACAGCTAAAGTATCAAACACCCATTTCCAGAGGGTTTTTTCAGTCAACCATAAAACGGTATGGCTATTGCTAAAGCTCATCATGGATTTGGAGACTAAATGAGATTTACAAGGAATGGACTTCTGTTGTCGCCTTATAACGGACTCTTTGTAAATAAGAACGGTCAATCTTGATTATGTTGATGATTGCACCAAAACTCTTAGAAAGAAAAATATTGACTGACGCACCTGTCAGATTCAAGTCAACACTACAGGTACTTACATCATTATTTTACATATTCAATCCCATTGCTCCGGACTTCCTTCGGTAGGAGAAACAATGCAAAAACCCCTCGTAAGAAACCACACAATTCAGGCAATAGGCTTAGGGCTCATTCCAGTATTGCTCTTATGTTTATTGATTCACCAGCCACCAGCGAAAGCAGCATCAACGACGCTTTCTTGGGATCAGAACGTGGAGAGTGATCTTGCCGGCTATAAGATCTACCAAAGAACGCTTCCACTATTTGACTTCGGCTCTCCCATTTTCAGTGGTCTTCCCTCGAATGCCTCATCTCCCTCTCGAACGATTTCCGGCTTAAATGCAGACACAGAATACGGATTTATCACCACGGCCTTTGACCAGTCCGGGAATGAGAGTGGGCCTTCGAACGAAGTGATTTACTCGTCAGAAATCGATCCTCCTCCCTCTTCAGGACGTTCCTTCTTTATTAATTTCCAACCATCGACTGCCGCCGTTCCTTCGGGGTTTCAAGCTGACCATGGAGCCCTGTATTCCCCGAGTCGAGGATATGGTTGGGACAACCAAATTGATACAGTCATTAGAAACTCACATGCAAACCCCCTCCTGGACACCTTTATTTTCTTCGATTCAGGAAATACGGCGACATGGGAATTAGATGTTCCAAATGGTGAATACCTCATTTCTCTTTCTAGCGGTGATCCATCTCAATCACAAGGTCCTCACCAGATCTCCTTAGAGGGCGATCCTGCCGTGAATGACAGTACACAAAGCAACGAATTCATCTCGATAGAAGAGCGTCCCATTGAGATAACAGACGGTCAATTGACCATTGAGCTCACCCGTTCCTCATCGACCAAGACTCTGTTGAATTACCTCGTCCTTCAACCAATGGACAGCGAAACCATTCCGTTATTTGTCTCAACCACTGGAAACGGAACCGTCAGAAGCAACCCGGGTGACATGACTTGCAGTAGCAGATTATGTGAGGAAGAATTCCCTCAAGGCACCACGGTTAGCCTAACAGCAACGCCCGCCAGTGGTTGGACATTTCAAGAATGGCTAGGAGCATGTACTGGCTCTTCCAGTTGCCAAGTCACGCTCAATACGAGCCAACAAGTCATCGCCCTCTTTACACAAGGAGGGTCAAATACAGAATCCCTGGCAGTCTCATTGGCAGGTGACGGAAATGGAACGATTACCAGTACCCCAAGTGGGATTTCATGCGGAGGAATCTGTACGAGAAATTTCAACATTGGAACAAACGTCACCTTATCAGCCTCAGCAGCCTCCGGTTCCGTCTTTGCCGGATGGAGCGGAGGAGGCTGCAGCGGCACAGGCTCCTGTACGGTCATACTCTCTCAAGCTACAGCGGTCACGGCCACCTTTAACTTGGTTCAAACTAATTCGACTGATCCGACCATTCTGACGCCGTCGCCTGAATCGCCCCTCACAGGAAGTACTGCCAATTTTACCTGGACCCCAAAGACCACTACCGTCCTCAAATGGTGGCTCCATGTGGGCTCGACCCAAGGAGCCTTCGACCTACATGATACCGGCTCCTTAGGCTCTGCGAGCCGCTCGGCTACAATTAGGAATTTGCCGACCAATGGCAACCCAGTTTGGGTACGCCTCTGGTATCAATTGGCTTCCAGTTGGCAATCAACTGATTTTCAATATGCCACTGGCTCCACGACCCCCACGACGGTTCCCCTCACCATTACCAAAAGCGGGACAGGACAAGGGACAATTACCAGTACCCCGGCCGGCCTCAACTGTGGCAGTACATGTACCGCGCAGTTTCCCACGGGCACAAACCTGCCCGTGACCCTCTCTGCCACAGCTGGATCCAATTCTGTCTTTGCCGGATGGAGCGGAGGAGGCTGCAGCGACACAGGCTCCTGTACGGTCATACTCTCTCAAGCTACAGCGGTCACGGCCACCTTTAACTTGGTTCAAACTAATTCGACTGATCCGACCATTCTGACGCCGTCGCCTGAATTGCCCCTCACAGGAAGTACTGCCAGTTTTACCTGGACCCCAAAGACCACTACCGTCCTCAAATGGTGGCTCCATGTGGGCTCGACCCAAGGAGCCTTCGACCTACACGATACCGGCTCCTTAGGCTCTGCGAGCCGCTCGACTACGATTAGGAATTTGCCGACCAATGGCAACCCAGTTTGGGTGCGCCTCTGGTATCAATTGGCCTCCAGTTGGCAATCAACTGATTTTCAATATGCCACGGGGTCCACCACCCCCACGACGGTTCCACTTACGATTACCAAAAACGGGACAGGACAAGGGACAATCACCAGCACTCCGGTCGGCCTCAACTGTGGCAGTACATGTACGGCGCAGTTTTCGACGAATACTGATGAGCCCGTGTCCCTCTCTGCCACAGCTGGGGCCAATTCCGTCTTTGCCAGATGGAGCGGAGGGGGCTGCAGCGGCACAGGCTCGTGTACGGTCACACTTTCTCAAGCCACGACCGTCACCGCAACCTTCAACCTGTCCCAATCAATTCCGACAGATCCAACGATTAGGACGCCGTCGCCTGGCTCACCTCTTACTGGGAGCACAGTGACGTTTACTTGGGAAACGAACGGCACACCAGTCACTGAGTGGTGGGTCTATGTGGGAAACAGTCAGGGTGCTAAAAATATTTACAACAGCGGCTCCCTTTCCAGCAACATTCTTTCTCGTAGTGTGACCGGCCTACCTTCCAACGGAAGTCCTATATGGGTCAAACTCTGGTGGCGTACGGCAACAACCGACTGGGAATCAAGTGACATCAGATATACGGGGAATAACTAAGTCAGAAACATGACGGGAAATGAAGACCAAACATGATTAATATCCTCTAATTTGTAAAGATATCATGCACAACTATTGACAAAATGTGAGAATTAAAGGGACTTAATTTTTGGCCGATAAACGATGTAAACCAAAGTTAAAATTTTTGTACGCCTGAAGGCTCCTTCCCGATAACGGCAAACCCATCGTGAGGTGGGGACGCAAAGTCACGGATCAGATCAGTATCTGATGGCCGGGCTACCGAAGGAAGGAAGACTGTTTCCTAACCCACGCGGATGGGGCCTTCCTCAATTCACCTAGAAGGAGGAGCCCCATGAAGACTTGGAGCAATCGCACCCGTCTGGTTGTCCTGTCGTGTAGTTTATTTTTTATCGCACATAATAATGTTTCGGCCGCTGACGACGCTGTAGACTTACAGTGGAGTCCAAATTCAGAAGATGATTTAGCAGGATACAACGTGTTTCACGGAACCCAATCAGGTGTATATGGGTTTCCAAGCGACGTCGGAAATTCAACCAACCATCACATGGATAATTTGACTCCAGATAATACACATTATTTTGCCATTACCGCCTATGACGAAGCTGGCAATGAAAGTCCCCCATCACAAGAAGTGAGCAAAAGCATTCAAGTCTCGGTTCCACCAGCGCTCACAAGCCCAGACCCCAATTCGCCTCTTGAAGGGGCAAGCGCCAGCTTCACATGGCAAGCAAATGAAACATCTGTGACTGAATGGTGGATCAACGTCGGATCAAGTAAAGGGACATGGGATATTTTCGACACAGGCTCTTTGGGGAATAGCACCACAGCAACCATATCTGGATTCCCCACAGACGGGAGTGAATTTTGGGTACGCCTCTGGTATCAGGTGGCAAGTGGCTGGAAAGGGATTGATTACGTATTCACTGCAGGTACCACGCCTGAAAACTTCACCTTGAGGGTTAAGAAGAACGGAAATGGGGTTGGAAAATTTATCAGTAACCCTCTTGGTCATAGCTGTGGTAATACCTGCCCTGGCAATACAAAAAAATATCCAAGCGGAACGAATATTACCTTCACCGCCTCCCCAGATTCGAACTCTGTCTTTGTGGGTTGGAATGGAGGGGGTTGTAGTGGCACAGGCACCTGTAGCGTCAGCATTGATGAAGCAAAAACGGTGACGGCAACGTTCAACATCGCAAATTTCACTTCCTACCCGTTATCTGTCAAAAAGAGTGGAAATGGAATCGGGAAATTCATCAGTAATCCTCTTGGCCAGAGCTGCGGCAATACCTGTCAGGGAAATACTCAAACCCATCCAACGGGGACAACCATTTCGTTCAATGCCAATCCGGCTTCTGACTCTGTTTTCACAGGATGGAATGGAGGAGGGTGCAGTGGAACGGGAACCTGTACGGTGACCGTCGACCAAGCGAAATCAGTCACGGCTACGTTTACCCTCTCAGAAGCCCCCACAAATGGCCCAGCTATTGTGAGTCCCACACCCGGTGGAACTCTCCTTGGAGACACGGCCACCTTTTCGTGGGATTCGCATGGAACATCTACCACTGAATGGTGGCTTGATATCGGGACAACAAAGGGTGCCTGGGATATCGTGTCAAGTGGCAGCATCTCGAGCAGTACATTCTCGAAAACAGTTTCAAATCTTCCAACAAATGGATCGCCTGTTTGGGTAAACCTCTGGTGGAAAATATCAGGGACCTGGAAATCTAAAAGTTTTCAATATTCTGCAGCGTCAATGCAATAAATGCCAAAATTTTCTATAAAATTCATGAAGAGGGACGCTATAGTATTTCCTAGTTAATGCACCTAAGTAAATTCAGAGAGGAAAATCGGATAAGTCAGCGAGGCTTCCATGCCTCGCTGACTGCACGAGACAATACAATGAAAAAGTCATCTAATGACACGACGGTAAACCAAAAAATTACACGAAAAACTTATTCATGCTAAGAACCTACCCTATGTCGACAAGAAACCTAAAAAGTTTTCTCAGGAGAAACCCTAATGAGGAATAAACTACTAATTATTTTAATTCTTTTTATCAGCTTCGGATCTACCCAGAGTTGGGCTAGCACTCTGAGTGACGTGGCAAACTCCATGCAACCTGGAACGTGGTCGCAGCTGAACTCCAACGGATTCAATACGAACTACGTCCTGTACCCCAATGGACCCAATACCAATATTACGACACAGTTTTTTGGAGAAGGGACCTGGGACCCTACAAGTAAGAAGGTCCTTTTTTTGGGAGCAGGTCATTTTAATTACTCGCAATTACATGTCTACTCGGAATCATCCAATACGTGGACCAGAGGTCAAACCCCCAGAAGTGGCGCAGTCGGGTTCGGTCATGGATACAATCACAATGCCATTGACATCAATGGCCGTGTACTTGGGTTTATTTATGTGAAGCCGACAGAAATCCTCTTTAAGCAATACAACATAGGAGCCAATATTTGGACAGAAGCCCCCCCAACATCTAATGATGGCGGGATCGCTCATGCACTGGTCTACTTCCCAGAACGATCCAAATGGTATGTCGCCGATGGGACATTTGGTAGAGTCCGTGAATATGATCGCATCGCTAACTCCTGGTCGACACATGCGGTGAATGAGGATTGTTTTGGTGGGAAAAGCCGATATCACCAATTTGCTTCATATAATTCGGTGAGAAAAGAAATTGTATTTGGAGGAGGAAACGCCTCGTCAGGTGCAAATCTATTCTCTAAATCTTGGTGTAAGATGAGTGCCAATGGAGATATCACTGTGATGCCTCCGGCCCCACATACACTTCGCATCCCTGAAGGAGGCAATACGACCAAGGGAGCACTCATTACCATTGATCCTGTGACCGGTGACTTATTGATTCTTACCCAAGATGGAAAATTTTACGCATTTAACTTTTCCACCAACACCTGGACAACCATCAATGACCAATCAACAAGACCAACTGGGCTCAAACGCTCAAGCAACAATGTAACAAACGGGTTTGTCGTCCCTATTAGTACATATGGTGTAATCATGTATGCCGACTATAATGGAAATAACTCATCTATTTGGCTATACAAACATGCTCAGGGAGGAACGGTAATAGTTCCCCCCTCTGAAGATACGTCCTCACCTTCAACTCCAACTGGAGTTGGTGGATCGGCCACCTCCGAGTCGACAGTGACACTTTCGTGGCAGGCTTCGAATGATAACGTCGGCGTTGCGGGGTATCAGATTTTACGAGGCGGAAATGTTGTCGCCAATCCTTCTGGAACGTCTTACAATGACACGGCGTTGGAGGCAGGGACGACCTATAACTACAAAGTTCAAGCCTTTGATTCAGCAGGGAACTTCTCAACAGCATCTTCTGCCGTCAATGTGACCACGTCAAATGGCTCTGTCACTCCACCACCGCCTCCGCCTCCGGCTGGTTCAGCAGCGAATACCGTTCGAATTTTCAATACATCAGGAAATACTCAAACGAATAGACCCGTTTCTATTGCCCGACCATTCCGAAAAGGGGAAATGACGGACTATGCCCAAGCTAAAGTAAATGGCACCGCGGTACTAACTCAATGTGACGTCAAAAACCGTTGGAATGATGGATCATTGAAATACGCCATTGTCAGCTTTGTGGTCTCCTCCCTTTCGTCAGGAGGATCTGTTGACGTGGAGTTTGTCAATCAGAACTCTGGCAATAACACTGGCTTCCTAAACCAAGCTCAAATGTTGGACTCCGGGTACAATTTCGACGCCACCATTCAAATGAATGGAGCCACGAGCCGAACTGTCAGTGCAAAAACAATGTTAGAAAATGGGAAATTTCGCTATTGGCTCAAAGGACCTATTGTCACAGCCGCAATTATTGAAGACCGCACACCTTCACGTACCCATGACCAAGACTTTGGTGATGGAAGTAAAGCCCTCCATCCAATTTTTGAGTCATGGTTTTATCCTCAAGGAAAATCCGTACGGGTGGGTTATACCATTGAAAATATTTGGGCCAGTAATGATGCATCCAAAAGTATGCGGGATCTCTCCTATGGCATTACACTCAAAGCTGGTGAAGCAAACCCTGCAACAAAATGGACTCACCCGACCTTTAATCACATCGGTCAGTCTCGATGGCACAAGACATTTTGGGTCGGCAGTGACCCAGGTTCGATACGAATCGACCACAATCTCGAATACCTAGTCACCACGGGATCCATTCCTCATTACAATACATCATTAAATGTGAGCTCGACACCTGAAGGTGGGCGATACAATATCTATCAACAATACAACGGTACGTTGGACGGAAGCGACGGTGGTGATAGTACCAAAATGGGAAATTATAAAAAGGCCCTCAATGGAGCAGGACAAAGCGATTGGATAGGCCTTCAAAAAACATGGGAAGTGCTGTGGCTTCATACCATGAGTGATCGTGGCTGGGAAATGGTATTGGGAAACGCTGACTTAATGGGTCGACTGCCCATCCATCTTCGCGAGGCTGACTCCCAAGCTGGGAGTGGAAATTTCTTTGATCAAACCTGGAGCCGGAATTCCAACCTCTCCAGCCAAGGAAGTAACCTTGGGACCGGAACCGTTGACACCTTCGGTCGCATCGTCTCCATTAATGCACGACCCACGAGTACATTTACTGGGATATTTGACTCCGGAAACAACACAGACAAAATACGACGAGGAGGCACGGTGACCACAGACGGGTGGTCACAAACCGACTCCAGTCATCATACGGATGCCTGTTATACGGCTTACTTATTCACTGGTCGTTATTACTATCTCGAATGTTTGCAATTGGAAGCCAACTTCCGATTAGGGTGGAAATTAGCCGGGTGGAATAGTAACTATGCACGGCCAGGGAATGAAGGATTACTCAACAATACTAATATTCGTACTGACGCATGGGGCACCAAAGTCATTACCTATGCGGCTTTTATCTCTCCAGATAATGAACCAGAACAAGCCTATTTCATTGATAAACTTAAAAACAATGTCACAGCTTGGGAAGGTGTACAAAATCTACCTATTACCTCTTCTGGAAAAGAACAAATCTGGAATTGGGGAAGAAATATCAGAACGACCAACACGTATTGGGCGTTTCCAGGGAAACAACCATCGCCTTTAGGACAATGGAGCACAGGAACAAGCGCATTCATTCAATCCCCGCTCAACAATAATGGGTCGCTGTCCCATGCGACCTCACCTTGGGAAGAAAACTTCATGCTTATGGTGTTAGCAATGGCCAGACAGATGGAAGTAGCTGATACCTCGAAGCTTTTAACATTCATGGCAAAAAAACGATTCCATATTATTCTTGAGGGCGTACCTTCAAATCTTCGTAATTTCATTGAAGCGTATCGTGACCCAACCATTATAAAATCTACAGGCCAATGGATTCCAGATTTCAATACGTTTGTGAACCACTATCTCACCTCAACGGAACCATACACAGGAAGGAGAAACACGCTCACGACTGATCACAGTTATGCCTTCATTGCCCTAGCAGCTGATAGCTTCTTAGTCCCCTACACTGTAGATGGATTTAGTGGCCAGGCGAGCTGGACAGCCAATAAAAACGACACGCCTTTTCAGGATCGTTTTGAAACCCAAAGCCCGAAATGGGCCATCACGCCCATGGGCCAAGGCTCAACACCGCCACCCGTTGATGATGGGACAGCACCAGCATCACCAAAGAACCTCACCATCTCGAATTAAATGAGATTCAGGCATCACAAAGATCTCATTGTATAGGTCGTGATAACAAGCCCCGCTCTCTAGGCGGGGCTTGTTACTTTTCTCCCTTCTCTACGCGTCACATTTATAAGAATAAGCGGTTCTTCGTAAAAACCGCCTTTCAACATGCTGTATTTTTCTCACAATGGAATTACTATTTTTTTGAGCTAACACAACCAGCCTATGGAATAATAAGAAAGTTGTTCTATCTGAATTAGAAAAAGTGGTAGATTAATGCGTAAGACTTTATGAAGGACATGCAAGCAGAGAAGGTTAGTCGGATAGGACGATAGTCTGCTCCCTATACATAAATGAACTATGAAAAGGATAGCCTATTTCAGATAACAGCTTAATTGCTGTTGCGAAGGACTAATGAAACTCTGTTTCATGAAATTCATGAAACAGAGTCTCATTGAGTAGGTAATTGACGTGAGCAGGCCAGTGATTTTTGATGTGAATTATTAGAACAACGTATAGATAAATGGGGCAACAGCTGAACCTTCTGTTAACACAATCAAGCCACCTAATAACAACAACATGATCAGTATTGGTGCTAACCAAAACTTTTTGCGTTCTCGCATAAAATCCCATAGCTCTGCAATAAATTCCAACATGTCAGCCTCCTACTTAGAACTGCTTCGCAACATGATCAGGAGATCGGACAGTTTTCACCTCCCGATAACTCGTACTGTGCGGATCAAAATGACAATGTAATGGTTTTTTCCCAAATGCCTTCATCAAAAATGAAATTGGGGTGACAACAACAAAAAAGATGAGGCTGAGAAGAACTCTGGTATTGAACCAGCCAAGTTTTTCCGCAAACTTCATCCAGATCTTATAAACAGGAGTAAGAAGATTGGGTACAGTCAGGGCCACTATACCCCACATTCCAGAAATACCAACCCCCCAAGTTCGAATAGTCTCTCCTCTGAGTACCATGGGCCAGAGACCAATAACGAGAAAGAGCCCGGCCATGAGCAAGCCAAAGGACCGTAATTGTTTTTTGGAAATCATCTTCTCATCAAATTTCATATCCAACTCACCTCTTCAATCTAAGTCAAATTCTTTCATCCAAGACGTATCTTTCTGAACGGGCTTTTGATTTTCTTTCAACAAGACACAATTCTCTAAAACCAGCACATCCATTTCCGTTCGCATAAAACATCGAAACGCATCTTCTGGCGTACAGACAATGGGCTCTCCACGAACATTAAAGGATGTATTAATAAGGACAGCACACCCTGTTTCAGCTTCAAACGCCTTCAATAATTGATAATAGCGAGGATTCGTTTCAGACGTCACCGTTTGTACACGTGCAGAATAATCAACATGTGTCACAGCTGGAATATCGGACTTAGGAACATTGAGCAGATCAATACCCCATAAACCTTTATGGGATTCGGTAAGCTCTAAACGTCGACTCTCCGCGACCGGAGCCACCAGCAACATATATGGACTCTCAGCGTGAAGTTCAAAATAATCTGAAACATGCTCTCGAAGAACCGAGGGAGCAAAAGGACGAAATGACTCACGATATTTAATTTTCAAATTCATGACAGATTGCATCTTTTCACTTCTTGGATCCCCTAGCAAGCTTCTTCCCCCTAACGCACGCGGCCCAAACTCCATTCTCCCCTGAAACCAGCCAATGACCTTCTCTGAAGCTAATTCATGAGCGACTCGAGTCGTTAACGACTCATCGTCGTATCTATCATAATGGGCATCAAGTTTGTTCAAACTCGCTTCTATCTCATCATTTGAAAACTGTGGACCTAAATAGCTACCCTGCATCGAATCGCTTTTACCATTGGCTGATCGAGGCTGATCTTGATATTGGTAATAAACTGACAATGCAGCACCAACAGCGCTCCCAGCATCTCCTGCAGCAGGTTGAATCCATAGTCCTTTAAAGGGACCTTCTCGAAGAAGTCGTCCGTTTCCCACACAATTCAGAGCAACACCTCCCGAAAGACACAAGTAATCTAATCCTGTTTCCTGTTGAAGTGAATGGGACAAACGCAAGACCACCTCTTCTGTCACTTCCTGGACTGAACGGGCTAGGTCCATTTCACGTTGCGTCAGTTCGGACTCTGCCTCACGAGGAGGACCGCCAAACAAGTCATTGAACTTTTCATTCGTCATTTTTAAGCCAGTGCAATAATCAAAATACTCCATGTTCAAACGAAAGGTCCCATCAGCTTTAACATCAAGTAAGTGCTCATAAATCGTTTGGACATACTTGGGTTCTCCATAGGGAGCCAATCCCATCACTTTGTACTCCCCTGAATTGACTTTAAAACCGGTATAATAGGTAAACGCTGAATACAACAGGCCCATCGAATGTGGAAATGGGATCTCCCAGAGTGGAGTGAGTCGATTCCCGTTACCCACCCAGGCTGAAGTTGTCGCCCATTCGCCAACTCCATCCATACATAGAACCGCTGCATCCTGATAAGGGGAAGGGAAAAAGGCCGCCGCAGCATGGGATTCATGATGCTCGCCAAATAAAATTGGAGGGACGGACTCCTTGGAATCAAGTCCCATGTTTTGACAAAACTCTTTTCGTAATAAATCTTTCAGAAAGAGTTTCTCTTTGAGCCAAACGGGCATCGCAGCAAGAAATGAAGAAATACCTCGAGGGGCAAAAGTGAGATAGGTTTCTAACAGTCGTTCAAACTTTATGAGAGGTTTATCATAGAACACGATGTGTTGAACATCTTGAATTGAGCATCCTCCCTGTTTTAGGCAAAACTTTAGAGCTTCAATCGGAAAACCTGCATCATGTTTTTTACGCGTGAAGCGTTCTTCCTGGGCAGCAGCAAGAATGTTTCCATCCTGCACAAGGCAGGCTGCACTATCATGGTAATATGCTGAAATACCAATGGTAAATGTTCCCATGGACTACCTTAATGTTTCCTTGATCAGATTCATAAAATTAACCATGCGCAGTAACACGCATCTTGAGGAGATTTATTCAGCCAATACTCAGTTCATCGCTCTCATAATTTCAATCATGACAATTTTTAAGATAAAAACGTGAGAATAATTCACACATCCCCCCCACAATCCTGATCAGCTCTGAAAACCTGTGAAGAAGCGATCTTACTGGGATGAAGAATCTATTTTTCTGATGCTCAGGATACCTGTCAATCTTTACCAAGATATATTGAAACGAGCCACATTCGTTATACAGCACCCACTAATGGCGTCCTTTTTCGTCTTTGAACATGAGCCAACTCGTTTTCCTTGGCGTGCCAGGACCGCACCACCCTATACATATACTCTTTGAGAAGTATCACCACCCCCACTAATTGATAAAACACATCAAAATACGCAATATCTAAGAATGTACCCACAATACAATACACCACTAAACTGATTTGGATCATCCAGGCATAATGCTCTAACCATTGTAAGTCCTTGTTCAATCTAGCGAACCTCTGGACTTTCCGCAAACTCAGGAAGCATGAGCATAATAAAATCACCCAAAGCATAAAGGTTGGTATGCCATGCTCCCCCCAAATGGTAAACCACATACTGTGACAAGCCCAAACAACTTCGGTTCCCCACCGTTCCTGAAATTCTGGATAAAACCTTTGATACATCGACTTCTGATAATAATTAAAGCCTTCTCCAGTAAGAGGACTGGCTAAGCCTACTCTCCAACATAATTCCCAATTCCAAAATCGACTTTCCGCAGAGGCTTCTTCTTCATAATTAACCAGTTGATCAAACCGACTTTGAATTCGCTCTGGCAACACATCCAAGGTCAGCAAAGGGAGGAATAACAAGATAAAGATGAGACCCGCCATTCCAATAAGAATTTTATACTTACTCTTTAATAAGATTAATCCCGTCGCAGCCGTCAACCCCAACCAGGCTCCACGAGAAAATGTACCCAAAATTGCTGGCACAGAAAGAACGAGCATGGCCCACATTATCCGACGAAGCCAAACATTCGACTCCACCTTGATAAGGTAAAAGAGCAAAGGGACATTCATGGCCATCGCAAGCCCAATCGAGTTATTCGCATGTAGAAAGGTTCTTGGCGGTCCCCACACAATAAATTGAAAGCCGGTGGCCAGAGACCACAGTCCGCCCTTAAGGGCAAATAATCCTATACAGAGTGCAATCACTTTCATCAATAATTGAATTCGTTCCTTGGTATAGAGAATGGACATCGAGAGTCCAATCATGAGCAAGATCTTTGAAACATATTTAAATCGCGCCAACGCTTCGGTTGAGATCCATCCTCTATCAGGAAAAACGGCATCAGCTGTAGAAATACAGTAGAAAAGCCAAAGCGCTAGCAACATCCACGTTTCTCGTTGATGCGGAAATCGCTTGGGTTCGTTTGAGAGAACATATCCAGCTATGGTGGCAAGCGCGGTAATTTGGGCAAGTGGAAAAGTCTGACCAAAACCCCAGGTAAAAGCTTGTGGGTTTACGATGCCAAAGCCCACAAAAATGAGCATGCCATAGACAGGACGTCTAAAGGCTACGACAGCACCAGCAAGAACTAGAATAACAAGGGCAACATCTCTCATAACTTCATGTACGCTGTAACAGATCTCTCTATACAGAATGTAAGGAAGCTGCAAGCAATTCCGCTTGAGCTTTGCGAGAATATTTCTGCACCACGTTCCCTACCGGAACCGAATGGGATCTATCTCTGATTCGTTGAATGAAATCTGGCAATGCGGCCTGTAAGGCCTCAGCATCACTCATTGCAAGAATCGTCGCCCCACCACATTCCCTTAGAACATGTGCCGTATCACCTTCAGTATCGGTCAAAGCTAGCATAGGCTTTTGTAAGCGAAGGTATTCATATACTTTCGCAGGGATTTGATGATTACAGGAAGATCCCTGAAGAAGAAGGAGTGCATCAGCCGCCGCACAGTCTTTCAAGGATTCTCTATAGGGAAGTGAGGGGAGAAGATGAACGATATCCGTTATATTGAGTTTATCCAAAATACTGGAATACAATTCCTCGGAACCAGATCCTCGAAACTCTATCCGCAACATGCTCGCATCCACAAGACCATCAGCTTTTAATTTCGCTAGAGCTGAAAAGAACGGTCGTGGATCCCGTTCTTCTGGATAGACCACACCTGCATGAACCAATCGAAGCGAACCATGAAGATTTGGCATAGTCCTGTTTGATCTTTCAAAATCTAAGAAGTCTTCCTCATCAAAACCATTCGGAATCACAACACAGGATTCATCCTTTAACCATGAATACCGATTCAGATACAGTTGCTTCGCAGAAGGGGCGGTAAAGATGCTCCGAGTACTCTGGCTTAACGCCTTCCGCTCAATCCATTGATAATACTTCCGAGTAAGAGAATCTCGTGGGTAGTTCTCCTCTGTCATAGAATCCCGAAAGTCAGCAATCCAAGGAATCCCAGTGATCTTATGCAAAAAGTACCCTATGATATGAGCCGTCGCGATGGGGTATGTAGACCAAATAACAGCGGGTTTGTGTTTTCTGATTAAATACAACCCGAGAGGCACAGCCCCCAAGATCCAGCTCACCCAGCGATCAGGTAACGCTAAGGCCTTGGCGTACGATCCTCTGATAGCTAAATGCCGTGACGTATCTAAGGCAAACGCGCGCTTCACGAGCACGTCCGATGGAATCTCTTGAAGCTGATGAGTGCTCGTTTGGGAGTACGCACGATTCTGAGCAGTCAAGATAATCGGCCTCCACCCACTCTCAGGTAGATACCGAGAAAACTTCAAGGTCCGATGCACCCCACTTCCCCCAGAAAAAGGCGGATAGTGAAACGCGATCATCAAAACATTTTTCATCCCTACCATGCACCTATCATTCAAACGACATTATGACCGAACAGCCTGCTGAGAACAGTCCCCACCTGAAACCACGTCTTTCACTCCCTCAATCACAAGATGAATATCATGCTGACTCAAACTTTGCTGATTTGGCAAAAGAACAAGATGTTCGTACAGAAATTTTGCTTCTGGAAATTTCTCTAGAGCGAGTGCTGGATGAATCACCCCATCCCACGAAAATGCCTGAATACCACGTTTCCTCAATTTGACATGCAAATCTCGACGCGTACTGGCCACAATAGGAAAAGCCCAGGTGCACAGGCTCGTCTCCCCAACTGAACCCCAGGGATGAACATCTGCTAGCTCACTCATCGCAGTGAAGAGGACTCTGGTATTATCTTTTCTCTTCTGCACAATCGAAGGAAGATCAATATTTTTAAGAATAGATTGCGACCACTGACTCATGGGCCAATTCACTTGTGAATAGTCAAATTCAGCTACCTGATTGTTGGCCGTTACCTGGGAATTCTCATTTCCATCTTCGCTGCTTAAAATTTCTGATGGAGACACATCTGTATCCGGAGGCAACGAAACCTTCTTCCCTTGTCGAGTGCAATCATGCATGGCTTGCTCAATTAAGTTTTTGATGATTTTCATTTGAACCCACACATCCAAGCTCTCCCAAGCGATAGATGCCTGTGAAAAATCTCTATTTCTGACTAATAATCCACCGTCAGGCATCGGAAAGAACTTCCGCCAGCTAAAAATACTAATATCCCCAAAACTACCAATGGCTTCCCCGTCGATATCTCCGCAGAGAATATGTGCACAGTCTTCTATGAAAAACAGGCCATGTTCTTGGCAAAACCTCCGTAATTGCTGCACGGGTTGCAGGACTCCAAAATAATGAATAGCGAGAAGCGCTTTGGTCTGGAGATCAATTTTCCCTGCAAGATCTTCGAAGTCAATAGTTCCATCTTGATGGATATTATAAAACACCACTTCGCATCCAAATTGAATGACAGGTTCGACGACGGTCCGACAATGAAAAGCCGGGACAAGTACCTTATTTCCAGAAGAAAGGCCTAAGAATCTCAAGCCATGATACAAGGCATTTCTAGCCCAAAAATGATACGTTGTTTCCCGACCTTCCACAGGGCAGGGTAACAATTTTCGAGAGAGGGATGGCAGCAAGTGTTCGAAACGCAGAAGAGGATCTCTGGATACTACAAATTCCATACAGACTCTTGCCGTCGTATCATCATATGAGTAGAGGATCGTCTCGTCACTTTATGTGTTCTCAACAACAATCACGCACCATATCGGCGTACGTTCCTCGTTGGCGAACCATTCGAGCTTCTCGAGTATCGACCAATACTTCAGGAGGACTACAATGACCTAGAAATTGGAGAGGACTCGAAGTTCGGCCATACGCACCTGACTGGAGTACACCCACAAAATCCCCAACCTTTGCCGCGGGAAACTGTACTTGCCTCGCCAACACATCTAACGGCGTACAAAGAGGACCAACCACATCCACCGTTTCTTCGGCATTTTGAGTAAGCCTATTCAGGATACAGACGGGAAAGTTTTTCTTAATGACCTGACCAAAGTTTCCAGAAGCGGCTAAGTGGTGATGCATCCCACCATCCACGATAAGAAATTTTTTCCCGCGAGATACTTTAATATCAGTAACTTTGGTGACATAAATACCAGCTTCACCGACAAGAAACCTTCCCGGCTCAACCATAAACTTTGTGCCTGCAAAGGCTTTATCATGACGAACCTCTGCCATGAGCGCTTCCAACCCATCGGTCAATTGAGTTGTGTCCAATTCCTCTTCTTTCCCAAAATAGGGAATGCCCCACCCTCCACCAAAATCAATGGTATGGAGAGGTCGATGAATTTTTTGGACAATTGTTCTCGCAATCTCAATGCCTTTTTTATATTGAGCCACCAAGACTGTATGGTCGAGGATTTGGGTTCCAGAAAATAAGTGAATGCCTCGAAATTCAAGGAACGGATTCACCTGGATTTTATCCACCACATGATCTAATCTTTCCTCATCAATGCCAAAAGGTGTCGCTTTCCCACCCATTCGCATCGCGCCACCTAACGCTTCCCCTGTCGGATTAATTCGAATGGCCACATTCGCAATTTTCCCCAAGCGCTCACTAATCGTGGCGATTCTATCAATTTCTAGCTCTGATTCTGCATGAATTTCTCCAATATTTTTGGATAAGACATATTCCAATTCTTCTTCGGTCTTACCAGGACCAGCAAATACAATGTGTTCCGGGACACAACCAGCCACTTCAGCTTGATAAAATTCTCCGCCAGATGCGATTTCCAATCCGCACCCTCCCTGAAGAAAATGTCGAAGAATAGCTTGACAAGGATTGGCTTTGACCGAATAGCTTATGGAAAATTCTTTGGGCAATGTGTGGCGTAATAACGCAAGCTTACGATCAAGCACAGTGGAGTCATAGACAAAGACAGGCGTTCCAAATTGGGCCGCAATCACCTCAACTGAGGCATGCTGACCAAAAACGATCGATCCAGCATCAACGGAATAATGTTGAGAAAGAATATCTTGAACTTCAGGCATCAACTGTCACCTTCATAGATTGCAGGCTCGTATAGTCAATCTTACCATTAGGCGTTTTGGGCAAGGACTCTAATACATGAATAGATTTCGGCATCATGTACCGAGGAAGCTTTGTTGAACAATAGGCGTTAAGATCGGCCAGATTGAAGGGGCTTTCATCTTTCTTCACGATCCAAGCCGTCACCGCTTGACCAAGAATATCGTCTGGTACGCCGACGACGCCAGCCTCTGTCACCATACCACTTTGATACAGGGCTTCTTCAACTTCAGTACGGCTAATTCTGAAGCCTGCAGACTTAATCATTGAGTCACGCCGGCCAACAAAGTACAGAAACCCTTCCTCATCCATTTTCACAAGATCCCCTGAGTAACAGACCTTCTCTTCACTCCCACCGTTGGCTCCCATAAATGGATGAGGGCGCAACACCTTAGCCGTTAATTCCTGATTCCCCCAGTACCCTAAAGACACTGTAGGACCTCGGTGCACTAATTCTCCAACATCTCCAGGTTTCGCAAGCTCACCATGCTCAGTCACAACCAAGATTTCCGTGTTCGGAATGGCTTTCCCCATAGAAGTTGGACGTTGATCAAGCTCCTCTGGTGGAAGATAGGTTGATCGGAAAGCTTCGGTCAGACCATACATCAGATATACACTGGTCGTGGGTAAAGACTTCCGAAGAACTCCCAGGACATTTTGAGGCATAGCTCCTCCAGTATTGGTGATATACCGAAGGTGTGGAAAACTGTTTTTGTGAAGTGTCGAGTTTGTTTGTCCCAACAAATTCCACATTGTTGGGACACCAGCCAAACCCGTAATGTTTTCCTTCAACAACATTTTGACAATGTCTTTTGCAAACACAAAGGTCATCAATACCAGCGTGCACCCTTGCTGAAAGGCCGTCATCAACTGATTGAGGCCAGCATCAAAACTAAATGGAAGCACAGCTAATATTTTGTCACGATCTGTAATTTCGAGATATGTCGAAACAATCGAACTGCCATTAACAATATTCGAATGGGATAACATCACACCTTTGGGCTTTCCGGTAGAGCCTGAGGTATACAAGATCGCAGCCAAATCTTTTTCAATACAATAATCAAAGTCGGTTGCGTCAGAATTACTTGCAATCATTTCACTATAAGGATGGGTGGAAAACGAATCATGAATCTCAGAACCATCCTCTATGATGATAAAAAACTCTAACTTGGGTAATAGAGTGATCACATCCAGCAATGATGCCAATCGTTTTCGTGTCGTGATCACCCCTCGCATCTCACAATCCTGAGCAATATGTCCCACTTGGTCAGCTAACAACAGACCATTCATCGGAACAAATACGGCATTCGCCTGAGAAATTCCAAAAATGGAGACGACAAGCTCCACGGATGGATCAAGATAGATGCCGACACGATCGCCACGCTCAAGACCAATGCGTCGTAATCCCGCAGCCAATCCAGAAACCTGTGCCATCACGTCACGATACGTAAGGATCTCGTCTCGATAGACCAAAGCTGTCTTCTCAGAAAAACGCCTGGCACTCGTCCTCAACATATGATGAACTAAATAATCCATTTGATTCCTACCGATCGCTCAGACCATCAATTACATACAAACTCTTCAAACACTGCGCTTTAAATTCACTCATTGAATATGGCTAATACTCAATAGTCTTCTGTTCGGGAACGCCTCTCCAATACTGGGCTAACATACCCTTCCGATACCAATAGACCAGCTTTGTCTCAAAACGAGTCTTGACAGTACCCCCAACAAATGACCACATATATTCCAGCCATGCTTGAAAAGTTTTGATATACATATATCTTGGAACACCACAAATCATCGAGGCTTGCGGTAAACCAGACATGAACACAAATGTTCCACCATACGCGGCGACTCGCCGACACAACCAATCTATTTGTAGTTGCTCAGGCCGTATTTGATGGTGGACAAGAGCGCCAGGCAAATAAATAGGAATGTGTCCCGCTTGCTCTAATCGATACACAAATTCAGTTTCATCCCCCATAAGATACTGTGCGCTATTTGGACCAAAGTCCGTGTTAAATTGAAACCCTGGTTCTAGTGCTGAAGAACGCACAGCAAAATTCGGCCCCCAGACCATGCTGGGCTTATATTCTCCCTCCTGAATTTTCCAATCAGCAATGACATAGGCTGAACGAACCAATCGATTTTCAAGGTCAAAACTTACAGTCTTAACAGGAAATCTCGGCAAAATTCTCCCCCCAAAAACCCCATGATTTGGCCACCGTTTCGACCCCTCCCACAATTCCTTCAACCAGTTTGGATCAGCAAGCACATCATCATCGGTAAAAACAATCAACTGGCCTTTCACCGTTGACAATGCGGTATTCAATGCATAGTTTTTCCCCTTGCGCGATTCAACAAGACAGGTCAGTGGCAGCTGTTCTCGATATTGCCGAGCAAGAGCTTGTGTTTCCGGATCGTTAGCATTATCAACAAGCACAATCTCCCAATCCAACTCACCAACTTGCAATTGGGTAAAACTTGATAAAGTTTTGGAAAGAATGTCGGTACGTTTACTCGTCGCAAATACGAGGGAAAGATCCATAGAATGCGTGTCTCGCTCTACCAAGACTCAGACAGGTGAATGTACTGATACTCATTGCCCCGCCATTGGCAACTACCGAATGGCTATGAAATAATTGCCTGATGCATGTACAGAGCCCTTCCTTGAATAGCCTCTTAATGTATATCTGTTGATGGATAAAAAACAGCTCATAAAAACACTATGTATTCGAGCGAAAACATTATCCACAGTCACAAAAGCAAAGCTCACTAATATATCGGATGCTCAGCAATAATTTTTAAGCAGATTTTCCAAGAAGACTTGCTTGGGGAACTCCTTTGTAGGCAAAGAAACAGGAACCTCTAACAAAATGACCATGTGCCTTCATCACCAATTTCGGTATGATTCACCATTAATGACGGATAACAAACAGGTACAACATCATAATTCTTGAAAACAATACTCAGAAAAACACTTTTTTTCAATCGCTTGCACAAGATCCGCCTACGACCCTTTCCCACCCACCTCAATCATTCATCTCATTACGACAACCCAGACTTATTTGAACTTGCTGGAAGTTGAGCGATTGAATGATCGCTGAGAAGACCTTTCCAAAATTGATACGCGTAGCCCTTTTCAAACCAATACGTTAACCCAGCATGGAAACGCACATCTCTATTCGATTGAAGAAATGACAGTAAATATTTAACGCCTTTGATCACAACGCTTTTATATAAGTATCGAGGTACACCAAAAAGTAAGGGCACTTGCGGTATTTCTCCATTCAATGCCCAGGATTGACCGGACAGAAATACCCTTCGATTAAGCCACTGAATCGACAATTGCTCTGGCCGTATTTTGTGGTACACGATGGACTGTGGCAGATACGCCATCTCACAGCCAGCCTCATGTAAGCGATAGGCTAATTCTGTTTCTTCTCCAACAATCAATTCCGTACCTGGCCCAATGTCTGTTCGAAACCTATGGCCTTGACGATACAATTCTGCCCGCATGGCCCAATTGGGACCAAAGATCATCCATGGATGAAAGACGCCTTCATGACTCTCTGAGTCCGCAATGGCATAACAGCCCTTAACCCGAGTGTGACTGAAATCTATTGAAAGGTTTTCTGGATGTATTCCATCTGGAAACTTGGGAAGGATTCTTCCTCCAAAAACTGCATGGTGTGGGTCTATACTTGCACCTTCCCAAGTTGAAACGAGCCATTTCGGATCAACCACCACATCATCGTCCGTAAATAGAAAAAGTTCACCTGAGGCTTTGGCCATTGCTGCATTCAACGCATTGCTTTTGCCTAAGTGGGATTCAACAATTAAGGAAACTGGCAATTGTTCTGCAAATTGTACAACAACACCTTGAGCCTCGTCTCCACCTGCATTGTCTGCAACAAGAATCTCCCATTGAATTCCTTCACATTCCAATTCACAAAAACTCTGAAGAACCGCAGAGAGCGTGTCCGGTCTATTATAGGTAGCCAATATAATTGAAACATTCAACATAACATCATTGAAGAATGCAGAGATCAGGACCGTAATAGATAAATGAACGACAACATTGAATCATCTGCTTGCTTAGAGTCATATGAGCCAAATGTCTCGTCGCCAATATATTTCGAATAGCGTTTGGGGGCACAGGCCATATCACGATCATTCAACACTTCGACCGCTATCTGACTTTGGGAACACAGCGGAAATCCCATCTGCACGACTCCACCGCCATACTGCCATATCTGACGAGTGAGGGACAGGTTCTAAGGTAAAATGTTCATTCAAATACATCACGACATCATGAGGAAATGTTCCGACGATTGGAATAGGACGGCTGCGATGACGGCTAGACCCTTCCCCCCGCCAACGGTAGGTCACAATCCAACCGGAATGATTGTCATGAATCACATGTTTGAAATCTTCCAACGTTCGCAGAACAATACCACCAAACG
Source organism: Nitrospirales bacterium (assembly GCA_029261355.1). GTDB lineage: Bacteria > Nitrospirota > Nitrospiria > Nitrospirales > UBA8639 > JAGQKC01. Next base: position 97,328 of record JAJDBM010000052.1, read on the forward strand.
TATAATCAAGAAGACGACCACCTGCATCACGAATATTAGCTTCTTGATTATTGCTGTCGTATGCGTCATTCATAAAATAGAGAGGTTGAGTCGCCCCATAATAGCTAGCCAGTAAGGGATAACTCGAAATCATGACATCTCCCTCTTTTTGATGTTCTGAAATATACGTCATAACATTATTCCAGTTGTGATGTTGAACATCAGTAAAATGAGGAGATTGAAAATGGGTAGAGAAATCCTTCACGGTTCTCTTAAACCAAGGCATATTCATTAACAGTGCGACAATCGCGACACTCAGAATCCCAGCCACAAATACAGTCCATATTCTTCGTGAGAAATAGTCACCACTATTGAGTTTTTGTCCTGCTGACCACAAAAAGGAGAAGACTTCACCAAACCCGACACCAGCTATGATGTACATGATCGGTAATATATGATGTATATAACGATAGCTTTTCTGAGGGAAAAATACACTATGGAGAATGAATGGAATGATAAAAGACAGGGCTAAAAATAGACTCAACTTGGCATTTCTAATAAAACAGAAAACAACCGGGATAGCTAGACTTCCAAATACGATAGGATACTCGTCTAATAATTGCCATCGATAAAAATTCCAATTCCCGGCCCGCTCTTGGTACCAAGGAGGAACGGCTTGAGTCGTGGCAATAAACTCTTCAATCTTTTCAGGAAATAGAACACTACCGACAACAGCTCCCACAATGAGACAAAGAGCAGACCCAACATATTTCAAGCGCTTGGGAGCCGCAAGATTTCCCACAAACAGAGCACCACTCCCCATGACAAGGATATACACAAAAATCCCTGCAATACCTGGTTGAATCAACTTGTGTATCTCCCATGCCAACAGAAACAACAAACTCGCACCAACGAGAAAAATTGGACGAATTTGGAGATTGGCGACCCACTCACTGATGCGAGAAAAACTCCCGTTCCTTTTCTTCACATGAGGAGAAGTTTCAAATCCTTCATAGAATAGGAATAGGATCAACAAAAAGAGAAGTTGAAGCAAAGTATACATCCTCACTTCTCGAGACAACGCCACTTCGATTGGGGAGAATGTGACCAAAAAAGCCGCCACAAGGCCAGCCGATGCTGAGAACCATCTGGCCGTAACCCAATAGACGAACAACACGAGTAACACACCGAATATAGCTGCAGGTAATCTCAGGGAATATTCACTGATCCCACCCATTAATCCTGCAAAGGCAACGAAGTAAGAAAAAGATAGGCTCCGATCATAAACATAGCCCGACGGCAACACAGGCGGATTTCCCTGAATGAGCTGTTCTGCCACAGTCGCATGAAGTATTTCATCTAATCCAAAGTCAGCATCTCCAAGGTACGAAAATCGAAGAAGGGCGGCTATGCATAAGAGCACAACACATCCCAGGTGAAAATAATGCCTTGAATGAAGAAATTTGTGTTCGTCTGTAACAGACACAGTACTCCCTTCCCTCGCACTACCTACAATTGATGATGTCGATCATGACTGGGACTAATAACAACGAGAAAATGGGATGACCGGTCCGGACGAAACAACCGAGCTTCCCTTTGAAAATCTGCAGAATGTTATGAGGACTTTCCGTCAACATTCTACAAAATAATATGCTGAACATCACTCTTGTATATATCCAAGACAGAGATGTCTCTTTTATTCAATCGAGAGTAAAGAAGAGACCTGGGCAAGCGAGAGATGAAGCAGGTCGGTATTAGAGATAAAAATGGTCTCTCTTCGGTAAGATTTTTGACTCATGAGGTAAGACTCGGCTTCCTTGCCGTGACATAGAGTGAGCCAATTTTTCGGTCCTGCGAATCTAATTCAGGATCGAATTCACGATGCTGAATATCGACAAAGCCAGCTCGACTGAGTACGAGCTTCAAGGTTTTGAAATCATAGGCAAAACGGTGATGATTATCCATTCGAAAATGGTAGTTTAAATGCTCCATTTCTGTTTCGCACCACTTAGGATGCCATTGCTGCTTCACAAATTTGAAATACCCCTCTTGACTCTGGCCAGTATATTCCAGAATTGGCCATTCGGTATCTGGAACTCCTACACTGAAAACACCATCTGGTTCAAGTATTCGAAAACAAACTTCGAGGAACGAATTCGTTGGATCAGGATAGTCCAAATGCTCTAAAAAATGTTCAGAATAAATAAGCTGACAAGCCCCATCAGAAAATGGGAGAGGTTCTCGTAAATCTAACGTCAGGTCGGCATTCGGGCTTAAATCAATATTGACCCAACCTTCTTTTAGTTTAGGACCACACCCAACATTCAATTTCAACCCTGTCTTATAAGAAAATTTTCTAGCACGAAACACTCCAACCCTATGCCTGACATTGACCTTCACTTCTTGCAATAACACCTCAACTGAGACTCTAAACCCTCGAGTCGTAATGTATTTCAGGAACGGCCGTAGCATTATGGGGGGACCTTAAAGTCACGTTTATCGCATATCACAGATTCAACTAACTCCATGGGAGTGCAGCAACCGGAGTTAATAGACGTACTTTTTATCGAACCGCATCAACATACAAACTCTCTGAAGCGCGCTCAGACTGATCAAGGCAAATCTCAGGGAGAAGAGACTCCCCAACTGACTGCTTTAGAATATTCGAAAACCCAAATTTGGAAAGCACAAATTCTAAATTCTCATAGTCATAGGCATATTTATGTTCAGAACCCTGCCGAAAGACAAGATTAATTAATTCCATTTTCACATTAATTTTACAATGGTAGTGATGATCTCTTTGCTCCAAGTCTAATGGTCGTACCTTACTGATTTCTTCCCATCCCTCCATACAGTAGGCCCGCATATACTGCTCTGAGTCTGGGACAACAATTCTCATCACCCCACCAGGCGTCAAAACTCGATGGCATTCTGACAAAAAATAAGGCACTTCTTCGGTATAATCTAGATGCTCAAAAAAGTGTTCACAAAAAATTCCATTCACTGATTCATCGGGGAACGGAAGCTGCTTTCGACAATCGTAGACACAGTTAATTCCTGGAAATGGGTAAGAATCCACATTGACCCATCCAGGTTTGCCTTTGCCCCCAGCTCCTAAATTGACAAAAAGATTATTGGCATTCCGGTATTGATCTGGGACGGAGCGACTTTTCCATCGAACCCATGCTAATCGTAGCTCATCCCTTAACGGATATAAGGTGTGAATCGGAAGGACCTTATAAATGAGTTTTCGTTTAAGGCTCCATGGATTTGCCAAAAGCTTACCATAACGAGGAAAGACATCTAGCTCTTCTATCTTACGACTCATCCTTCAGCTCACCTCCCTTGCCGGAACTCGCCTCACCAATATTGAGGCTCTTCGCATTCAAAGTCTGTATCAACAAGAAACAATCCCCACCTCGCGCGGCTCTAGGGGATAGAATTTGCTTCCTTCTTCATCTGTACATAACTCGCCATCGTCGAGATCGATTGAAAATTTTCAGGAGTTAATTCTTCATCAGACACGGTCAATCCAAATTCTTCCTCAAGATACGTCACGACATCCAAAATACCTAATGAGTCTAATAAACCGGTCTCGATCAATTCATCCTCATTCTGGACATTGAGTTGCCGTGCTTGGGGAATATGTTCAACAATAAAAATTCGAATTCTCTCTAATGTATTCATGGCATCCATAAGTTTTCACTCCTCCTTAACTACGCGTCACGATCTCCCTGCATAAGCAGGAGATTAGCTGGCTCATAGTCTTTACGTGTTCCATTTGCCCCACACCCAGGATTTTGGATAATGACAGGGTCAGCATCCCGAGGACTAAACCCGCATGAAACAAAAAAGGGAATGCAATGATGTCCCTCAACCATCGACACCGTCAATGACTCATGCCCACGCTCACGAATCCGATCCATCACTTGGCAGATAAGGCCAAGCATGACATCTTCTTCATCACTACCAAAAATATCAAAAATACGCGCATCACCATCCATGTCGGAAAATACAATATATCCCTTAAGGAGTCCGTTGTCTCGAGCCGTGATGAACTCACAAGAATACAATGGATTAGAATGATATCGCCAGTTTAAATATACCGCACTTCGTTCAAGGCAATTCCCAATAGTACCTGTCATCTTCTCAGAAAGCGCTGTAAACTCATCACCACATTCTTCTTTATAGGGAAGGAAATCTAGCCCCTGCCTCACATGAACCTTTTTTGCCGTCAAATTCAACGCGACGTTACCCAAAAAAGATAAGCCTTTCTGCAACATATCCACTTTCACGAAAGACCGAACTCGACGATTGACTCTTAATGGTTTCACAAAACGAATCATCTTTTGAGTCGAAGAAATTTTAAGCCGCTTGTACACAGCCAACATCTTGCGGCTCGGGAAGTCATACCATATCGAGTCGGTGCCTAAACCAACCTGTTCAAGACATGTTCGTTGAAGCTGAAGTGCAGGACCAAGAGAGCGATAGGCGTCACTAATACAGAAATCTCCCAAGACCCATCCAATTTCTTTTTTTGATCCGATGCGGAGACGTCGAGGAAAGGCAGCGGCAGTCCCCACAATTTCACCAGACTTTTCTTCATGGGCAATCCAGACTTTTGGTGGACCGCATGGGTTGAGGCAATAAAGCCATTCAAATCGTTTTTCCCTCGAATTAGAAGTTAAGAATTGCTGATGAAGATCAACAATAGCAGGACGATCACGAAGAAGATCTGCGTTGGTTACAATCACAGCCACTCAAGTATTTGCCTTTCCCGTCCAAATCCCACCGGCCTTTAACACATTTCGCCCTATTTCAACTAAGCTGTGACGATAAAAGTTGAGATGGTACATCGTCCTCATTTCCTCAGTCCATTTCGAATGCCAATCACGAGCTCGTCCATAAAACTCTAAAACCTTGATTGAATTCCGAAGATATAATCGCTTAAGTATTTCTTCACGCATCAGATAACTCGGAGACAATTTTTTATAATCTTCATCATACGCTGTTTTCAAAAGTATAAACATTCCATTTCTACGTATACACAAATCGCTCGCAATCGGCTTTCCGTCCATCAACAATTGATAGATGACCCCCTCCTCATGAACACAAAAATTTTTCAACATGTCACTATAAAAACGTCCCTGATCATTGTCTATCGAAACCGCTGTCCCTTGCAGTCCTTTCCAGCCAGACTCTTCTAACTGTCCATAAACCTGGATGCCAGGAATAATGTGTTCAGGATCACGAATAGTCGATATCGATATTTGCACGCCATTTTCGTCAAGCCGCTTCTTTCGTCGTGCAAGATTATTGACAAGATCCTTTCCTCGCGATTTCCAATATTCGTCAAAGCTATTAAAAAGAGTCATTCGTGGAGTTGTAATATATTCCACAAACTCTAGGTGAGGAAACTGACTAAACGGGGAAAAGACGGAATAATCAGGATCTTGCTGGGTAATAGATAATCCGAGAGCAACTCCGGGAAGACTTGCCATGAGACCTTGTACTTGCTTTTCAAGATTGTCCTTATTCGCTAAAGCGATAAGTCCTAAGGGAGCCTGAGAAGGTTGAAATGTTTGCCAAAATCCATTTCCAATTCCTTCTAATAGAACCATGCCAGGATAAGCTGGGTCCTTGGATATGGCTAATTTCGTTCGTGATGTTGAGAAATACTGGACTAAGGGCGCAACAAATTTTGAATCCAGCAGTAAATGGTTATCAAGACTTTTATTGAGTTCATCCCATTGTGCTTGGTATTTCGTGAAGTATTCTCGAGCATTCACAATTTCCCATTCTCTCGCACGTGGATAACGTGGACGACTTCCATTGCCATTGCCGATCGAAGAGGTCGATGCGCCTGAAACGGTTCCATTCGACTGAATGATGACATCTCCACTCCTCACACCTGCTAAGTGAGCCGGCTTCTGTTCAACGTCAGAAGTTACAAGACTCTCCTTTTGGCGAAAGCGTCGGACAAAGGTCTTAGCATGCCTCACCCAAACATGACGAAAATAATTCAGGTGATACATCGTTCGGAAATCATCCGTCCATTTATTCGTCCATCCCTCATTCACCCGACCGTATGTTTCGACACCCTGAACCTGCTTCTCTTCAAACAGCCGTTGTAAAATCATATATTGAAGAATATACCCTGGAGAAAGACGACGATACGTTTCATCATATGCCATTTTCAAAAAAACGACCATTCCATTTCGACGAAGGCAGATTTTCTGGGCAACGGTTTTCTCATTAAACCGTAAAACATATATCAACCCTTCCTGTTTACGACAGGCGTGCTCGAGCATATTACGATAAAATGCACCTTGCGCATTATCTGCCGTCACAGCAGTTCCGCCTCGCCCTTTCCAGCCCAATTGCTCTAATTCACCATATTGCTGAATACATGGTGTGACATCAGAAGGACTTTGGTACGACTCAAGAGAGACGCGAATACCCTCACGCTCCAAGCGCCGCAATCGTTTCCGCATGTTGACCTTTAAATCACTCCCTCTCGTATTCCAATAGTCTTCAAAATCCCCTTCCACTCGTATCCTGGCCGTTTGAACATAATCCTTTATCTCAATAGCTTGAGACGATCGAACAGAGTTCACATGGCCAAAATTGGGATCCTGCTGTGTGACACCCAACCCAATGGCGTAACCAGGGAGACTTTGCAGCATCACACGGAATTGTCCTTCAATATCCTCTGGATTGCCCAATAGTATCGGACCGATCGGCGCTTGAGCCGGTTGAAACGTACTCCACCGTCCCAGTCCAGTACTTTTGAGAAGAGCCATTCCTGGATATTGTGAATTCTCTGAAATACCCAACAAGGTTCGCTCATCTGCGAATAACTGTACGAGCGTGCCCCAAAACTTCGCATCAAGTAAGACATGATTATCAATAGCTGAGTTTAGCCCATCCCAGGCATCTTGATGCTGATCAAAAACATCTTGAGCTTTGTGAAATATCCAGGTCATATCATTACCGCATATCGTTAATTAGGCACAAAACCGAAAATGCTCAAACCTGAGCCCAAATGTATTCATCTCCCGGTCCCAAAATCCCACTCGTTTCATTTCATACATGTCGTCCGTCTCACGATTCGATCCAGCCATCGTACTCACAGCACACCGAAATCCCTCTTGCCTCACAATGTCCTTAATCACAGGGTTAATGTCTTGATCTCGACCACTGGGATAGGCAAAAGTCAGAACTTCACCATCAAGCTCACGTTCAATAGCTGTTTTTGATTGACGTATTTCTTGAACCACATGCTCATGAGAAGTTCTTGTCAGAATGGGATGGGTCACGGTATGTGCACCAAATCGAATGCCAGCATGATGCATTTCCCTTACTTCCTGCCAATTAAGCATTAACCCAACGTCAGAAGCCGTCTCTGGCACCTCCAGCTCCCGTGCAAGAAGCAAAATGTGCTCGGATCGAACCTCATCTTGGAGTGACCGCAAAAACCATAGTATCCCTTCTTGGGCATGCTGTCTTCCACCAGGAGTCTCAAGGTTATACCCATCCACACTTCCAAACTTTCGCAGAGATCTCACTGTTGTTTGACTGATCATTCGACATACTTGATCGTGCCACAACACACCACCATTTCCAATCACTCCAGTCGCGAGAAAGATAGTCGCGGTGATGCTCAATTGCGTCAAAATAGGAAAGACATGCAAATAATTATCACGATACCCATCATCTAAGGTGACGACCACAGCTCTATCTGGCAAATCATGGGCTTTCATTCGTTCAACAGCATCTTGAAGATCGAGAACATGACAATAATCTGCGAGGTACTGCATATGGCTTCTGAAAACATCAACCGACGTGGTTGGCAGATATGGGGAAGGCTCATTGCTCACACCATGATATAAAACGATCGGCACAGATCGTTGCACGCGTTTCTGAACAAAAGGAAATTGAATATGTCCCGCCTCAGTTGTCCTTTGTTCCAGACGACCAACCAACAGACTGATCAAGCGGAGGAGCCCGACCCCTCCTATAAGATCAGCACAAAACTTAAAGCCTCGACTTTTAATTTTGCTCAACAACATCTTCCTCTATGCTCACAACCTAAAAAAGTGTACGAAAAAACCCCAAAATCTTTTCTCGAGCTACCGATTATCGCAATGCCGTTGAAGCCATAATTCCAAAATTACAAAGTTCCAAAGGATGGTCCCAAAAAATGAGGTTGAATCCTGCTCATGCCGTTTAATCAGATTCTCAATGGCATGGGAACTAAAGTACCCTCTTTGCCTAAAAGTTGAACTTAGCAACAGGTCCATCATCATCTCTCGCAGCTTCTTATCGGTTTTAAGCCAGATAGGGATTGGTAAACCAAATCCATGTTTGGTTTTCGTTAAAATTTCCTCTGGGAGAAGATCAGCATAGGACTCCTTAAAAAACGTCCTCAACTTTGTTCCCCGCATTTTAATAAGCGCCGGTACTCCCGCTGAAAATTCAGCTAACTGATGATCCAAAAATGGAAATCTAACAGCAATTCCATGGGCCTCAGTCATTCGGGTTACCTTAAAAACATCGTTATCGGAAATGACAAGTTTCAGGTCGATATACAACTGTCGGTCAAGTTCAGCATTGGCTAATGACTTCGACGTGGAATACAATTCCCGCACATGCTGATGAGGGTCATAATCGCTATCGAGGGTTGCGAGGAAATCTCGCGAAAAAAGTTCTTCCATCGACAAAACTTCCAATAACCCCCATGACAACAATCTCTCAGGATACGGTGTGTTTGCTCGTTCTATGTACTTCTTCCCTTTCAGAAATAGTTTCGCTTTTAATATTTTGGCAAGTAGGAATACGGAAGGCTGAATGCCATAATCGCGAAACATTCTAGGGAATTTTCCGTAGTAGTCAAAAATCTTCTGCGTCGCATACCGTTCATTCCCAGCAAACAGTTCATCCCCTCCATCTCCGCCATAGAGAAAATCCATCCCATGTTCTTTAGCTAACTTTGCACAAAAATAAGTTGGAATCGCAGAAGCATTGGCATAGGGCTCATCGAAAGATTCAATCAATGTATTGATGACTTGGAACGTGTCCTCAGCCGTTACTGTATATTCATGTTGTTGAGCACGAAACTTCTGAGCCGCACATCGTGCAAAACTTGTTTCATTAAACGCTTCTTCACCAAATCCAATGGAAAAACTGTTCATCGGGGAATCAGAGATTTGTGTCATCACCCCAAGTACCGTGCTACTATCAATTCCCCCACTTAAAAAACTTCCGACTTTATCGAATGGTCCGTCATGTTTCAAACGGATCGCCATTGAATCTGAAAATTGCTCTTTTAGGCTCGAGACCAGCATATTTTGGGAAGAATGATTTTCATTCAAATATGAAAGATCCCAATAAGGCTCCAATCTCACCTCTCCGTCTTTCCAGGTGAGCAAATGCCCCGGAGGGACTTTACGAACTTCTTGAAAAATTGTCCTTGGGGTAGGAATAAATGAAGAGGTCACCACATCAATCACTGACGCCGGATCAACTCGTTCTTGCCCCTCGAACGGACAAGCCATTAACCCTCGCATTCGAGAAGAGAACACGAACTTCTCATGATCCTGCCGATAGAAAATGGGATGAATACGAAAACGATCACATGCCAAGAACAGGGTTTTTCGTTTCGCATCCCAAAGCGAAATCGAAAATTCTCCACGAAGAGTCTTTAGGAAAGGAACCACTCCACGCAGAGCTACCTTCAGCATGGCTGCAAAAGGATTGTCAGATGGCCCTACCGAAACGAGTACATCATCCAGATTGTACACACTTCCATGAAATCCAAGGACATGGATGCCTGCATCATCTTCAAGCTCTGCCAATCCAGCCATTCGTCCAGGAAACGATTGAACGCCAAAAGCACTTTCGCCACCCACTCTGGTATACCCTTCGGAAGTCCTATTAACGTCAAGTTCTTTCACCATGGCCTTCAAACAGGCAAAGTGTCCTTGATTACTTCTATTCTGTAGAGCTATTCCACAAATTCCACTCATGTTCTGTCACCTACTTCCAGATTCATCACCCACTATTCGTTTATTTTTTAGATGGAATTGCTGGCAACTTACCTTTAAACCCTCGCTTCCTTGCTTTTTGGCTAAATTCTGCAGCTAATTCTTTGTCTCCATTTTTATGATGCGCCCAGGCAATCCATCCATACGACATGGCCAGCTTGGGATTAAGACTAATCGCGATATTCAATCGTTCAATACCTTGATCAATTTCTCCATAATCAACAAGAAAATTGCCGAATTGAGCCTGCGTAAAAGCACGTCGGGGATACATCTTTAGTGCCCGCTGGTAGTAGGTAATGGGCATACTAGGTCGTCCTAATAATTTCGTCACCGTGGCAGAAAGGGCTAAGGCCTTGGGGTGATTGACTAATCTTCCCAGCGTGTAATCAATTTCCTGTAAGGCCTGCTGTAAAAACCCCTTTCTTAGCGTGTCCGGAGCCGTAAACGACTGCTTCAAATTTGGCATGATTTTTCGCACATGTGCACCCTCAACAAGACGGACAAGTTGCTTAATCTCTTTATTCGTATTCCTCTCGTAATAATCGTGATTCAGAGTTGGCCCTTCTGGGTCATGATTAACCTGAAAGACACGAGAAGAATTAAGCACGAGAGGATCTTTCAGGTTCCTATCGTGTGGGACGTAGATAAAATCATAGCCTGAGAACACAATGGCATGCCCTAAAGGTATTCCAAAACAGATAATGAACAAACAAAAAAGCAAGATACAGACCCATTTTCGACCAATGTTCTTTCGACTCCCATCATGAAGAAATGTCATAATTGCACCCTAGAAATTACGTGAAAGATGAATAGAAGATATTGTAAAAAAGCTACCATAAATCATTCACTCTTATGCTGACGATCTTTCAAGATTGTCTACTGGCTTCGGTCTGAAAATCCATTGAAACACTTCCTTCAATTCCTCGATCAATTTTCCACCATAAGCGAGTAAAACACCTCCGTAAACCACTGCTCCAATCACTGATGAAGTCAGGAATCTCACGATGGGGGACACACTTTCCAAAGGAAAAACAAGAGTTTGTACGGCAGTCACAACGACTCCCATAGCCAAGGCACCAAGTAAGGCGCCACTAATTTGTTGAAAAAATACACGTAGACTCATACCGAGCTCATTTAAGATCTCCCTCACAAGCCCCATCATCACAATAGGATAAATCAGAACCCAAGATAAGACCACACCCATCGCCCCATACCACATTGCTCCAAGCCAAAATGCCGTTGACATGATGACAACTAATACCACCGTGTAGTAGAGAACGTATCGATGGCGATACCGAGCATATAAGACGGGTGGCAACAGCACGTCAATAGACTTTAATGATCCATACACGCACAACAACTGTAACATCGGTACAATGGGAAGCCACTTTTCAGTCAACAACACAAGCACCGCATCATGGGTCACCAATGCCATTCCCAAACACACAGGAAAAAAGATACCGGATACAATTCGAAGCCCTTTCATAAAGGCGGTCCTCATCGCATCCTGATCATTTTGCAATTCGGCTAGTACTGGAAACGCTAATTGATTCACCACCACTGACCCCCTGACAACGGGAAGCATCGCGAGTTCTTTTGCATAGGAATAAAAACCCAGAGTCGCTTCATTGGTCAGCTTCCCCAAGACCAAAACATCCATTTGATTATATACCGTCCAGCAAAACCTTGACCCAAGAGTCGAAAGACTATAATTGAGGATTTCAAACAACCGGTCACTGCCAACTCTCAGCCCAGGTCGCCATTTCACATACCAAAACACACCGATATTACCTACAATCGGAGAAATCAATCCTCCAGCCACCAGCGCCCACACTCCCGCACCATGCGAAGCTAAGGCAAAGACCGTCGTCACCGCGAATAACGCAGCAATGATATGAACCCGAGCGAGCTTTTCAAATTCTAATCGTTTCCTTAAAAGACTATCAGGTACAACTGCAAAGGAAATGAGTGGCAAAATAAGGCCATTCACACGTAACACATTAGAAAGTGCAGGACTTTCAAACCAGTCCGCTATAAACGGGGCACAGAAAAACAAGCCTAAATAACCAGCACACCCAATTGTGGCCATGAACCAATAGCAGGCATTCAGTTCTTCGTCATCTAAGTCCTGAAATTGAATGATTGCGGCACTAAGACCCATTTCGGCAATCATGCTCATTGTTGTCGTCCATATGCCTGCCAGAGCCAACAACCCATAGTCAGCAGGAGTCAACCATAACCGCGCCACTAGGATTGTGGAAATTCCGGACAGGAGTTGAATGCCGCTTCGAGACCAGACAATCCAAAAAACTGACTTAGCGACTCTCTCTTTTATTGAAACTGCCAAAGTAACTCGTACTCCCACCCCTGTGGTGATGATTGAGAATTATCGCTCATTCCTCAAAGAGGCAAAGGTTTCATGGCTTGCTTGACTGTAGAGAAGGCATATTCAAGTGAAAGGAGTCTCGACCATTGTTCATCAAAACAAAATTCCGTCGTACGAGATTGCTCAAGAAATCGGCTCAACGCACGCGACTCAATGAACCCTTCTTCCATAAGAGTGGAAGAGGCAAAGAGATCTTGAACCTCTTCTTCTTTCCACATACGCAATCGCATAGAAAGCTCGGATACGGCTGTTGATGATGCCCCACGAGCCAATCCGCTTTTGCTTGCCAGTTTATCGATAACTTTCTTTCCAAAATACATCGGAACGGGCCAAAATTTATGAACAGTATTCCATCGAACAGGGACAGCTGGCCAACCATGTTCAAGAGGAAACTCAGCCAACTGAGGAAGAATCGTCTCAAGCATCTGCCGAACGAAAAGTCCTCGACGTCTAAAGTTAGTCGAAGTTTGCAACATCACTTCTAGCACTGATCGAAACATACATGGAGACACGCAAGGCCACAATTGATTCGTACTACTCGCAATTTTCCCTTGCCACCGCTGCATCCTCAATCGAAGATAGGCATGATCCATCTGCAAAGTATTCGGACACCCTTCTAGGCCTGCATTTGTGTGCTGAATCATGTGAGCAAAATGAGAAACGAGATTGAGACGATGGTCTTGCGAAAAGAATGATTCATCAACCATCTGAGTCACATATCGTTTTCGTGCAATCTGTTGCGCATCGAGCGGAACAGACTTTCCAGCCGAAGGATAGAGCAATTCCCACCAATACCCGCGTGCGACTTCGCCGAATGACCCATTAACACTCAGATCATACGATTGACTGAGAGTTTGATGAACTCGAAGAATCCGAGAATACTCGATTAAATCATATTCTCCATCGGTATAACGAAGAGACTCCTTCACTTGCTGAAATGACAGAGGCGCATCAAATGCCATGTGGAGATGTGAAATCCCAAATGCCTTTGCGATCGACGATGAAATGACCACGTCAGGACTATTCACCTCTCCACTGACCGTCGTTGAAAATGAGGACTGTGAATTCAGAAACGCTGCCACAACAGCCCGAGAATCATACCCGCTCGTAAGATCACAGACGAGATTAGGATACACTTGTGTAATCCTTTTAGTGGCAGACACTAAACTGTCCACGAGCCGATCGACAGCAACCTTATTATCAAGGGAGTTCGGGCTTAAATCCGTGATGTTCCAATATGAAGTCTGGGTTTTTTTCATGCCTTCTCTCAAACAATACACCTGCCCAGGCTCTAACTTCTTCACCTCGTGATAGATAGTTCGATCTTCATACACCACACCAGTATTGATGAACTCTTGACAGCCCACAGGATCAAGCGTCACCTGATCCAAACACCCTAACAATAGTGAAGAGTTCGACAGCGCTAGTACGCCCTTCCATGATCGTACAAACGCATGGCAGCTTCCAATGATATCCGTGATGATCCAAACTTCTTTAGATTCAGAGTTCCCGACAATAATGACAAAAAAGCCCTCTAACTCTTGCCCTAATTGATTGGCTCCTACATGCAGATACCGTTTCAGCAATCGTTGTTCCTGACCAGAACCATAATCATCTTGATGAAACCATGTGCCGCAGGCCACGAGCCAACTTCCGGTCTGTGCATCAACGACGAGCGGAGTGCCCGTTTTATTATCTCGGGCAAAGGAAGCCACAGAGACCCATTCCGATTCCAACACCTTGGGAGGCTGAGCCTTTCGTATATTCAACGAATGATCCAATCCATTCTGGAAAATTGTTTTCCCCAATTGCAGGTGAGACAATGCTGGAAGTACAACAAAAAAGTTACTCATAGCTCTGGACTCTCACCAGAATATGATTTCATCTGAGTACGATGTGATGAATCATGACTCTTGAAGAATCTCCGCATCATGATCTCTTCAACGCCTCGTTATAGATGGTCTCATAAGGTGAAGTGGTCTTCTCCCAAGAACGTTCTTGTTTGGCCCATACATGCCCCTGATTAGCAATGGCCTGCATTCGTTTCGGGTCCTTCAGTAATCGGTTTAAAGTCGTGCTCAAAGCATCGACATTGTCTGGAGGAACCAGCACACCGGTCTTTCCATCTTGAATTAACTCACGATGTCCACCAATATCACTTGCGACCAATGGTTTCCCAACAACCATGGCTTCAAGTGGCTTTAACGGTGTCACCAATTCAGTTAATCGAATGGCAATTCGCGGATACACGAAAAGATCAACAAGTCCATAGACACCTGGAATCTGGTGATGAGGAATACGCCCAGGCATGACGACCTTGGCCTGTATACCTAATGTTTGAATTTGAGCCTCGAGCTCCGGCTTAACTTCTCCTCCCCCTACCAACAACAACACAAGATCATCGTGATCGTTCACGAGATTAGCAAACGCACTGACGAGTAAACCCAAACCTTCGTAGCGGTAAAAGGACCCAATAAAACCAATGACTCGTTTTCCTGAAATATTCCAGGTTTCCCTTAGCTCTTCATCGGGTTGGCAATCATGGAAGCCTTCGAGATTAATGCCATTAGGAATGATCGTGAGCTTTTCCTCAGAAATTCCTCGTCCAATGAGATCCTGCTTAATCCCTTCACATAAGACAGCGACATGTGTAGCCTGACGGCAGGCAAATGTTTCCAAAGATCGAACCATGCGATATTTCCATGACCCCTCTGTGTAAGTGCCATGGTCAACAGCTGCATCTTCCCAGAATGCCCGAATTTCATAAATGACTGGCAACCTTCGCTTTCTAGCAACCCACAAAGTTGGAAGCACATTCAAGACAGGAGAATGCGCATGCACCAGGTCAGGGTTCTCTTGATCAATGACTTCTTCAAGTCTTTGCGCTAACGTCTTGACCAATTGAGATTGGGTTCCTAACCACCCATGAGTCGATTGAAGCAAAGGAGATCGATAAAAACATAACCCGTCGACAGTTTCTTGCTCGACCCACTCACCAGACCACGCCTGCTCATGCTTCACCGTGGTTAAACCAATGGGAGACCAACCTCGTTTCTGCTGGGCATGGAAAATATTCTTCGTGCGAAACGTGTACCCGCTATGTAAGGGAATGCTGTGGTCTAAGATGTGCAGAATTTTAAGAGCCGAATCAGATTGCCTCACTCGCCCACCCATATAATGTTTGGACAATACGTTCGCCAGCATGACCATCCCAAAATTTTGGCCGTTTCCGCTTCTGACAATGCGCGAGTTGCTGGTGGGCACACAGTAAAATGTTCTCCTTTGACGTCCCCGCGAGAACATTAGTGCCTTGGGTCATGGTAATAGGACGTTCGGTGTTCTCTCGTAAGGTGACGCACGGCACGCCTAAAATCGTCGTTTCCTCTTGCAACCCTCCAGAATCGGTCAGGACGAGTTGAGCTTGTGACGTCAAACGCAAGAAATCGAGATAGCCAAGTGGGTCAATGCAATATAATCCAGAGGATCCAATCACTTGAGAATCTAGAGAGGCAAAAAACTGTTCAAAATGAAATTCCTGAATACGATTCTTCGTCCGTGGATGAACAGGGAACACGATTGGCATATCCTGCCCTAACTCCTGAAGTGCTTCAAGAATATTGCGAAATCCTTCAGGATCATCAACATTACTAGGTCGGTGCAATGTCATCACCCCATACGCTCGGTGAGAACCTTGAGACCGTAATCGCACCTCGTCACCGCCAGTTGTTAAAGTTGATGCAGCATCTTGCAAGAGACCCAGTCGCTCTAATATTGGTGACTGGGTCGATTGCTTCCGATGCTTTAATAAGGAATCAACCATAGTATTGCCAACAAAATAGATTTTCTCTTTACTCACACCTTCTTTCTGAAGATTTTTCACCGCACTTTGTTCTGTAATAAAAAGAAAATCAGAAACCACATCGGTTAATACTCGATTGATTTCTTCTGGCATGTCTCGATCAAAGCTACGCAGGCCAGCCTCAACATGCGCAATTCGAGGCCGTAGAAGCTTCAAATTGGCCGTAGGAGTTGGATAGGAAATTTTGGAAGCCACTAACGAACAGGCAATTGTCGAATTCACATCTCCCACAATTAGGACAATATCTGGACATTCGTCAAGAACGACGGCCTCAAACTTCTTGATAATATCCCCCGTCTGTTGAGCATGAGACGAAGACCCAACCCCCAAATCAACATCAGGTTTTGGAATACCAAGATCTGTAAAAAATGTTTGTGACATCTTGGCATCGTAATGCTGGCCAGTATGCACGAGCCGATAGTCAATGGAAGGAAGGTCTGAGGAATTATGTAATTCGATTGCATCGATAATAGCCGCCACTTTCATAAAATTAGGACGGGCGCCAGCCACAAGAACTATTTTCATCAAACTATCCTTCACAATGTTTTCATCCTCCATGATTACATTCGTGTTCATCGATGTGAGTACTCAACCGTCGGTTGGGGTACGACAGAGGTCAACACAGTCTCGACGGACTGCGCAGTTTGAGTCCAGTCAAACCTCTTGGCATGACCAACAATTTCAGGGACATTCCAGTCTTGCTGTAAAGCCTGCTCCATGGACTGAACGAGTTGAGAAACATTACGTTCGATCACACATCCCACATTGGGTGAGGTTAATATTTCTGGAATCCCCCCTGCTCGGGAAGCCAGTATAGGACGTCCACATGCTAATGCTTCGAGTATGACGTTCGGCCACCCCTCTTTTTCGCTCATTAAACACACGAGATCCGCAGCGTTGTAGTACCACAAAAGCTGAGAATGGGGAACAGATCCAACTAGCTGAACAGACGATTGCAGCTGAAGACTCTCGATCAGAGACTCCAAAACCTTCGCATAGACTCCCCCACCAACAATTACTAGCAATGGAGGTATGTCATGAGACTTTTCGGTCAATTTCTTCATCGCCTTAATGAGCAGATCAAACCCCTTATTGGGCGTTAAATGTCCAACAGATAGAATGATTTTTCTTTCAATCGGTAATCCTACCTGTTCACGAGTATCCTTCTTGGCCATAGGGAAAAATTTCTCGGAATCCACACCATTGGGGATTACGGTAACTTTTTCAGCGGGAACCCCTAACCCTGACGTCACGTTTTTTAATGCCTGAGATACAGTAATCACAGCATTGGCTCGACACAGAGTCCATTTTAGAATGCGACGAATAAGGGGAAGCTTCTCAAACACGTTGAGATCGCTCCCTCTCGCTGAAACAACAACAGGGACGTTGAACCACCACCCCAATAAGACAGCGGCCAATCCATCAGGATAGACATAATGTGCATCAATCACATCAAATACAAATTCTTTTCGCAATCGGGTCACAAAAGGCGCAATCGAGAGAAATAACAAAATCCCCTGCAACGCCATAGCAACTTTGGGAATCATAAAATATCGTGGATAAGCTATAGGTACCCCATCAATCGCTTGTTCATCAACGATATTTCGATAGGCGGCTCTCCAACCAAATGGTATCGGTGGATAGTAGGGAACAGGGGCCACGACACGAACTTCACATTGGGGCAATCTTGCTACATGCACCATGCGTTGCTGAATAAAAATTCCATGGTTTGGCCATACATTATTGGGGAATAACCCTGTAAATACCAAAACCTTCATGAAAAAAAGAAAATACAGCCCCTGATATGCATTGACATGACTCTTCGCTTAAAACTTAATTGAGAAACTGCCGCTCCCACATGCGAAACATCAAGACTGTCCATAATTCGGTAGCTCGATTTCGTAAGCCAGACTGATGTTCTTTCCAGAGTGTCTTCACCGTATCCATATGAATATACTGATGGGCCGGTTCCTCAAACAGCATGGTATGAGCGAGGTCTTTTAACTCCACTCGAAACCATCGTTCTAATGGAACAGCAAACCCCATTTTGCTCCTATAGAGAATATCATGGCTCAAGGTTCCCTCTAGAGACTTTTTCAAGATATGCTTACCGGTCGTTCCCTGTAGTTTAAAAGAAGGTGGAATACTCGCAGCCAATTCCATCAATCGATGATCAAGAAGCGGAGCACGAACTTCCAAGGAATGGGCCATACTTGCCCGATCTACTTTGGCTAAAATATCATCTGCCAGGTAAGTCTTCACATCTACATACAAAATCCTGGCTATGGGATCAGCATGCTGCGCTTTCTCGTAATACGACCGAAGCACGTTAGCCGTATCATAGGTACCAAGCATTTCCCGAACCTGCGGATGAAGTAATTGCATTTTCACTTCTGGCTGGACCGCAGAAATAGAACGAAAATACCCCTCGATATGTGATCTGGCCAAATTTTCGAATGTCGCTTTCCCTCGAAACACCCTCGGAGCCCAATCGGCCTTTGGATACAAAGTCGCAAGGGTCCCAAACACAGACCGTCGAAACCATGGAGGGAGCATTCCTCTCAGTTGCTCTTCGCGGTTATCGAATACATAGCGGCGATAGCCCGCAAAAAACTCATCTCCTCCATCTCCTGACAGCGCCACCGTGACATGCTCTCGAGCCAACTTGGACACATAGTAGGTCGGAATGGCTGAAGAATCAGCAAACGGTTCATCATAATGCCAGGCTAATTTCTCTATGATTCCTGCTGCATCTGGACTCACGACTTGCTCATAATGCTGAGTATTAAACTGCTTAGCCACTTGTCTGGCATAATCCAATTCATCAAACTCTTTTTCCTCAAAACCAATTGAGGTAGTAATCACGGGCTTTCCAGTGATGCGACTCATGAGAGCCACCACCGAGGAGGAATCAATGCCTCCGGACAAAAAGGCTCCCAATGGAACCTCACTGATTAAACGAAGGCGTACTGCTTCCTGGTAGGTTTCCATGAGCAACTCACACCACTCAGACTCAGACTTGACTAAGGTCTGAGAAAAGTCTACATCCCAATATTCTTCATCTCGTAACCCTCGCTCGGAGATCACAACGTAATGTCCAGGCAATACTTTACGAACTGACTTAAAAATAGACTTTGGTGCGGGCACATACAATAAAGAGAAATAATCAGAGAGGGCTTCAAGATCAACATCTCGCCTCACATCCGGCGCTGCCAGAATAGCCTTCATCTCTGACCCAAATACCACTCTCTTACCATTATATGAGTAAAACAGTGGTTTTTTCCCTACACGATCTCGAGCCAGCAGGAGTTGTTGCTGACGACTATCCCAAATCGCAATCGCAAACATTCCCCGCAATGCTTGAAAACAATCCTCACCCTTCTCTTCATATAAATGCACGATCACTTCTGTGTCAGATCGAGTTTTAAAGATATGCCCCTTGGTGATTAAAAAATCCCGTAACTCTTGAAAATTATAAATTTCCCCATTAAAAATGACCCAGACAGATTGATCCTCATTGGTCTGAGGCTGATGCCCACCTTCCACATCAATAATGGATAATCGACGATGCGCCAACCCCACCGGCCCATTTGAAAAAAACCCTTCCTCATCTGGGCCTCGATGTGCAATTGTATCAGCCATTTTCTTTAACAATGGAACAGGAACAGGATCCCCACTGCCGACGTTAAAGACACCACAAATTCCACACATATTTACAGTCTACTTTCTTTCATTGAGGCATGATCTTATTCACACATACTTCTTTATACGATAGCCAATGTCCCTAACGGTTTGAAGGTTGAGCCAATAACTCATCATAGACGGCTAAGTATTGCTCAACCATCACATCCATACTAAAGGACTTCTCGACTATTGCACGACCTTCGTGACCATGCTGCTGCAATAAGCTCTTGTTCTTGACATATTTCAGGATGGCTTCAGCCATGGCCACAGGGTTCTTAGAAGGAACCAAAAAACCGTTCTTTCCATCGATCACTAATTCTGAATTCCCTCCTACATCAGTGGCGATAATGGGTAAGCCGCTGGACATGGCTTCTAGGATGGTGTTCGAAATCCCTTCGGCTTCGGAGGGAAGTACGAACAGGTCAAGTGACCGCATCAGCTCTGGAATATCTTGCCGTTCTCCTGCCAGCCAGACATAGGACTGAATCCCTTCATCATCAATGAGGCCTTGAATGTCTCCTCGCACAGGGCCATCTCCCACCAGTACCACTCGAACATTCTCCGCAGTTTCTGGTTTCAACTGACGAAGTTGAAGAAAAGCCTGCACAAGAGTCATTTGATCCTTCACCGTTTGAAGGCGGCCAACGGTTCCAATGAGAAAAATGCCAGGGACTAAAAATTCTCCTGGGAGAGAGGAGGCGCGCTCCCCTCGACGTGGATAAAAACGCGTCATATCGACACCATTATAAATCTGGTGAATTCGATTTCTCTGAATTCCAATGACGCGTTGAAACCAATTGGCAAGATCTTCACTCACGGTAATAAATTGGTGAATCCCTAGTGACAGCAACTTTCGAAAGAGTTGAAACTTGCGACTTGCTCCGTATTGATCATGAACATCACGTCCATGCTCCCCATGCACACGACAGGGAACACCACCAAGGGCCGCCACAACCGAGTATTCCATGGTCGGCAGATTACGGGTATGGAAAATTGTAGGGTTGAGCCGCTTAATCACTTTCCATATCCTTGAATAGGCACCCCAATCAATTCCACTTTTTTTATGAATAGTCACCACATCTACATCGGCTCGGGTAATCCGCTGGCGAAAATCTGTAGAGTCCGTCAGGCACACAATTACATGTCGATACCGAGACGCTGGCATATGGTTAATCAAGTTTACAAGCCCATTCTCTAATCCTCCCATAGCTAACCGGTAAATCAAGTGGAGGACTAATGGGGGCTGAGACTCACTATTAATTGATCGAGACTTCAAACTTTGGAATATACCCATGACAAGAATAAATATTTCGCTAAACAATTGCACAGCAAAACTGAAAGAGTTCCCTCAAAATAGTGGGATAAATGGGTCTCTATTCACAACATTAATAGCACTGGCGGTATGAAGAGCCCAACTCAATCTTGGCATTATTGATGAGACTCATCCTCTTATGATGCAAGGCGACTCTCAGAATAACTCAATAGTTTTTCCCCTTTCAGGGATTCGTGCTCGGCATGTAAGGTTATATTTACTTCATACGATTGGTCACCCTGTTCAACCGTCGCAACCCTCGAATTTTGATAATAGAGATCCCATTCAACCGACGAATCAAAATCCCAGGTCAGCATAATATAAGGGTAGCGGACCAATCCGATTCCCTTCTGCCCTATACCCAACAATGTATGATAGAGGTCTTCCGTGATCTGACTTTTTATATTTGGGCCATTGACCTCAAGCGTGAGAAACCCTGGATTATGCCGCTGAAAGAAAGCTGAAATTTTGTCTCCTGTTCTTTGATCTTTGCTCGTCACACCCATGGCCTTCATAACTTTCCCCCCACGGTCGGCAAACGCTTGCTTGATGTTCTCCGCTACCACAGCTGATATGCAGTCACTATCACCACTGACTAAATTTGATTCTTCGCTTCCATTCGCGAGGAATGTAGACAATGCCAGAAATTCCTTTTCTTCACACAATTGTCCACGAAAGACTATTGGGATAGGCGCGGCCCCCGTATTAGGCATCCCAATATATTGATATTTTCCATTTTTATCTGAAAATAAATTCCCTGATACAAGACTAAGACGTAAACCTGGAACATCAAACCCATCTATCGCGCCTAACGCCTGATTGTAGACAATCACCCCACCCGTAATATCTCGAAGTTGAAACCCTAACTTTGCCTTTCCCTTCACCAAATTCGACATGACCAAATCAATAGATTCCAACACAATCCCAGTCTCCTCAGCATCCACGACAACATTTCCACTTACATTACCATTACCCTTGGATACGAGGACCATGCCCTGCATCGTATGATTCACGATGAGATTGTGATCAATCACGAAGTTGCTTGACCTATCAGCCGTCAAGCCAATACGCCCCAATGCTAAATAATTATCTTTGATGATCAGGTGGCGGCTCTGAAGAATATCGATCGCCTCATCAAAATACCCGAGAATGATATTGTTACTAATGATGATATTTCGTCCACTAAGCTGCACCCCATCATCTCCAGAACTGGCGATAATATTTCCATGCAAGAGCAGATTATCAACCGAATGACCAAGTACTGACGAAGCGCCAATATTGACAATAAATGAGTGATAAAGGCTAAACCCTTGGATATTTTCAGCGATGTTAAACCCTACACTCGCCCTTCCAGTGCCATCTGGTGTTTGACCTTCCACTTTCATGGATTCAACCGTCACGTCATTGGCACGAACCTCAAATACTGGTAGCCCTGGATTCTCTGGGACGATCAGCGTTCGATTACGGCCCTTACCTGAGATCTTGACTCCTCGTTTCTTCAAAACAATGGGATTACTCACAACAAATGTGCCAGCACTCAACAAAACCATGGCATCTTCTGGTGCAGCATGAACGGCTTCTTCCAGACTTGAATAGATTTCTCGATTTGGGGTATCTGGACTAGGGCTCACAGTCACCCCCACCTGGCTTTCACCAAAGGCATCACCAATAAGAGTCCAACTCCACAACAATTGAAAGGCAAGAAGTAATCGAATATATTTAGTCATGTTCGGCCTCAACATTTCCTTTAAATACACAGATTCCAGTTCAACCAATTCTCCATCAATAAACCATCGTTCATACAATCAATATTCTCAGTTCTCTACTTTAACGAGTTCAATAACTAATGCCCATGATGAGCACTCGCAACCTAGCCTGCCTTCAGAATGGCATCGAGGAGCACAAAAATAGTATCATCCTATATCCTGAATGAGTGTCTCGAGGTCTGACCCACAATCTTGCCAACGACAACGTTGTGACACGAATTCCCGTGCCCTTTGCCCACAAACACGACGCAACTCAGAATCATGAAGTAATGTAATCACTTCATCTGCAAAACTCTTAGGATCATCATCGATACGAATACCATCTTTAGCCGTGGCGGCAATACCCTGAAAAGCATTCGATGTTCCTATCACCGGCAAGCCCATCGCCATGGCTTCAAGAATTTTATTCTGAACCCCACGAGCAATTCTTAAGGGTGCAACTGCAAGTGATGCGCTCTCAAGGTATGGACGAACATCTGGGACGGTACCGGTGACATCGACAATTCCCTTGCGTGCAAGTTCCAGTACCTTTGGGGTAGGCTTCCTCCCAACAATGAAAAAGCACACCCCTGGCACCGCATCCAAAATCCGAGGTAAAATCTTTTCACAAAAAAATTGAGCACCATCAATGTTGGGGAAGTAATCCATCGCTGCGGTAAACACAATCGTCAGTGGACGCTTTTTCTCAGAACCCTCATTCTCAGATGGAGAAAAAAACTCAAAGTCGACTCCATTTGCAACAACAGCAACTGGACGACCAGGGACTCGATTGCGAAAGGACTCAGCTTCTTCAGATGAAATAAAGACTGACTGATTAAATTCTTTCGCAATAGTCTCCTCATACAATTTCAATCGCTTCGCTTCCATCCGATATAACGTAGAAAAAGGAAACGGTTGATATTCTGCATAGGCTCCCCATTTTTCTGAATCGAGATCCACAAAATCCATAAGCTTCGGTATATGGTCCACAGTTCGAACGTATTCAGCCATCGGAGATGAAAAAGTCATAATTCGATCAATCGATACTGAATCCAAAATCGCCTTAATCTTTTGTTGCAACGCCTGAGAGTAAAATGCTCCCGTAGATAAAGCCTGCCCTCTCACGAATGCCAGGCCTGTCGGAAATAATTGGTTCCAAGAAGATCGATAGGCAGTTTCGACGACACAACACATTTTCTTCAGCTCATCGATATATTGAAAGTCATCCTGATCATCAACTAAACAGGCAAGATAGAGTTTATGATTTTTTGATAAATGCTTGATTTGATGAAAAGAACGAATTTTATCCCCTTTGTTAGGCGGAAATGGAATGCGATGTGCGAGATAGAGAATATTCATAGAAGCGGATACGAGAGTATATGAGAACCAGAAAAGAACAGGATGAGCCAACCACTGTCATCTGCTCTTGATTTGCAGTCCCTTGTTTTCTTTGATGTTTCGGACCTTTAAGGAAGATACTTGATGACTTGCGGCCCAATGAGATTCGCGACCGATAGGGGTAGTTTTTTCCAGAGTGAGATGAATGGCTGAAACTTTGGATTCGTAGGGCTCACATTGGGTACTTCGCCACCATTGGGAAGGTAGTATTGATATTGGAGCGGCTTCGGCTCAAATCCCCAATGCCGTTTAAAATCATAGGCGCCCGTCCCCTGCTTGCTTCGGCCAAAATCAAAGACCTTGTACCCATGTTCCCAGCCATATCGCATCAGCTCCCAATACATAAAATCATACACCGCGTATCTCAAATACTGTGGAAGGCCCCCACCATAATAGGGTAACAGGTGATCTTGATAACAAAACGTCATGACGGCTGCGGCCATCTGGTTCTGATACCACACCGTTAAAATCTTACATCCCTCCCCAAGCTCATCCAATAATGCTTCAAAATACCGATAAGGGAAAGCTGGAGTCCCTAGATTTCTCAAACTTGCCGTGTAGATTTGATAAAAATCTTTCAGGAATTCTTTTCCCCCTATTTTCGACTCCAATTCATTGTTGATGCCTTGTCGAACCATGCGTCGCTGTTTTCGGGGAATAGCCATCATATTTTTTTCCTCGCCGTCAAATATTTCACGGGAAAAGGAAAAATAAAGTTCTTTAATGGGAAGATCTCCACCTATGGCCTCGACATGCCGAAATTCAAGAAAGTCGACTCGTAACTCATGAGAAAGAGTTTCGCCTTTTCGTTGAAGCTGTTCGGCCACCTCAACAGTATCCGCACAGATTCCTCCATAGACACCAAATGGAACTGAAATCAACACCTGTCCACGCAAGGGCTTTTTCACTAAAAACAACGGGAGAATTCCCTGTATCACCCCATCACTTTCTATAAAATAATAGTAGGGTACATAGCCAAAGACTTTTTCGATGACAGTTTTCCAATCTGTAGTATGAAAAAATGTCCCCGATGGACAACAAGAGACAAAATCATCCCACTGCGATTGCCAACCAGAAGTATAGGGCTGTACGTCTATAGCCGTTGAGACCATACTCATAGTTTAGTGGTGTTCCTCATTCATAGTCGAATCAAATAAGTGATTACCGTAAGAACTTTCTGATGGAATAATCTTTCAACTTCCTTGCATGGGTAAAGATAATAATCTCTCCAAGCAATCCAATCGATCCAACTTGTACACCAAGAACCATTAAGAGCACCCCAAGAACCAACAGAGGACGATCTGCTAATGCCGTCACACCAAAAATCTTTTCCAAGGCCAGCAAGGAGGACACAAAAAACCCAGAAGCAAAGAGTCCACTACCAATGAGTCCAAAAAACCGCAACGGCTTTTTCGTAAATTTAAATAGAAAGACGACAGTCAGTAAATCCAGGATTCTCCTGAGATAAACTCCTGGTCGATACAAACGTTGACTCCCATCGGCAGAATGTTGGGGAATATCAATTTCAGCGATACGAAAGCCTTTTTGATGTGCTAGGAGCGGCAAAAACCGATGGAGATCCCCATAAATCGACACCTCCTTCGCAACCTGTCGCTTCATACCTCGAAGGCCACTCCCAAGGTCATTGAGGGCTAGACCTGTGAGTCGATTGGTCAATGCATGAAATAATCGTGTTTGCAGACGATTCAGCCACGTATCGATTCGTGGCCATCGCCTTGTCACCACTAAATCACATCCATCTTGTAATCGATCCATCACATGCTCAATGCCTTCAGGGATTGTTTGAAAATACGCTGGCAAGGTAATAACAATTTCTCCAGATGCCTGTTCAAACCCGACAGTCAGAGCCGTCGACTCGCCAAAGTAATAGGGCAAAGAAATGATGTTGATGTGACGTTCTCCTTGGAGTTTTTCCAAAGAATCCAGAACGATCTGATTCCCCCCATCAATCACAATAATAAATTCAAAGGTGACAGAGAGTGGGGCGAGAATCGAGGCATAGGCTTGATACACAGCTTCAACATCTTGAGACCGTTCGACGACAGGCATCACGATTGAGACTGACGGGTTCGATGGAAGCTGTGGCTCTTGAAGCACGTGACTAGTCTTTGTCATAGATTGGACTAGGGACATTTCATTACCATCTGTATTGAAAATTTATTCAACATTCTCACGATCGCTGTACCAAATGCCTTAAAGTATTCCTGAACTTTTCTTTGTGGAGAGCATCGTACTCAGCATAAGCTCTGGACGATAATCTCCAGTTGATAAAACCATTTCCCCCAACACGCCAAGAGCCACTAAATGTCCAGTCAGAGCTAACAACATAAAGGCAATGGATGGAAGAACAATTCCAGAAACATCATTCAGGCTAAAAAGCAACAGGCAACACAGTCCCATTAAAAAAGAAATTCCGCTGATTTTCCCAAACCATAAACCGGGACGTGAAGAACATCGGACGAGGAGGTGAATAACAAATAGGTCTAAAAACACCCGCCATGCCCGAGAAAATCCATATTTGCTCTCCCCAAATTTTCGAGCATGGTGGCTCACCTCAATTTCAGCAACTTTGGCTCCACCCAAGGTCGACATCGCAGGAATAAAACGATGAAAATCAGCGTACAATGGCAACTGTTTGACCACTCTTCTCCTATACGCCTTGAGTGAACACCCATTATCATGAATAGGTACCTTGGTAATCTTCCCGATAAGCCAATTCGCTATGACTGAAGGAAGTCGACGAGAAAGAAACTTATCTTTTCGATCTTTTCGCCAACCGCATACGACTCCATACCCTTCATTGAGTTTATCTAGCAACCGTGAAATATCAGCCGGGTCATTCTGTAAGTCCCCGTCCATACTCACCACGCAATCCCCTCTGGCTGCACGGAAACCCGCGGCCATGGCTAGCGTCTGACCATAGTTCTTTCTAAATTCAATGACTCGGACGCAAGGAAATTCTTCATGAAGTTGGGCCAAGAAGGCCGGTGTTTGATCAGAACTGCCATCGTCGATGAAGATGATTTCATACGGCTTGCCAATCGCTTCACAAGAAGAGTAAATCGATTGAAATAAGACATGAATACTTTCTTCTTCATTAAATATTGGGACAACAATAGAGAGCTGAGGACATTTCTTCATCATTCAATCATGCTATCTGATGATCCGCCATTCTGGAAATGTAGCAGTGAGTCCGAGAAAACCTTGATTCGCTGTGGCCGTTCGACCTCCGACTGCATCACCTTTTGATTTTTGCTTGATATAGCTATAGGTCAACGTACCGTCTAACCAAGACAATAGAACGACACTGATACCGGCTTGGCCTTGATAACTATTTACATTAACAGTGTTGCCGGAGAGGGATTTGTTCTTAGCCAATCCTCCA
This sequence comes from Nitrospirales bacterium, assembly GCA_029261355.1. Taxonomy (GTDB): domain Bacteria; phylum Nitrospirota; class Nitrospiria; order Nitrospirales; family UBA8639; genus JAGQKC01. Next base: position 125,143 of record JAJDBM010000052.1, read on the forward strand.
GACAGAAATCCACTGACACTTCGAGTAAACGTGTAGTTTGCTGTGGCCACAAGAGTTTGGCTCAATGTGGCCGAATCGGCAAGCCCTCCCCCTGGCGTCACACCTTGCGTATAGCTGAGCGACATTGAACCGCCATTAAACAGTTTTGCGATGGATGAACTTGTCGTAAAGTTTACCCTTTCTATGGATTCCGTCCAAGAGGCACCAACATTCGAAGTGACATTGAGGGTCTCGGAGAATCGATGGGAACCACCAACCGTCACGCTATGCGTAACAAATGAGTCACCACCAGAAATACTCGCAAAGTTTGCTGAATAGTTCCCTGTCAATGTGGTCTGTCTAGACAATTGATAACCAACTCCAGCTCCGACTTGGTGAGTCAACGAATCATTGAGTTCTGAATCTGAAAATGTGACATAGGAATTTTGATAATTCATGGTTGGAATCCACCGAGGAGTGACAGAGTAACGCACCCGAATCCCCGCTATATTTTGGAAGGCATTCGACCCGTTTCGCCCCGTAAACACTCCTTGGTTGCCGATTGAATTCCCACCGCTGACCCCACCAATTGAAGAATTCCCACCACCAGACAAGAGCCCCCCGCCAGAGGATGAGGAGTCTTCAAAAGCCGAACTCGCATCGTCTTCTCCATTTTTCCCAGAAAATGCAAATCCTTGTAATGAAGGAGCAAAGTTAAATGATTCAATCAATTCAACTTCAAGCCCCTTATATCGTTTGGTTAAAAAAGGCAAATCAATTCCAAAGTTCGCATTATGGGAATACGCATTGGCATTGGAATTGTTGACGTAAAACTGAGCGACTCCCGTATACGTCCCTTCCAATTCGATGTCTTTCGAAATATACGCTAAGCTAACTGATGGAACGATAAATGTTCCGAAGTCATCCCGTTTATCGCTCTGGGATTCAAAAAACAGATTATCGGTATATGTTTCGGTCACAGAGAGCGAAGAATTGAGTGTCACTTCAGCAGAAAGCAAAGCCGGAAAATTTAGGAAGTTGACTAAGGTAACAAATAGAAACAACCAAAAGAACTTACTCGCACACATTTTCATTAGAGGCACCTCACTTTCCTTCATACAATTCTCTTAATCCAGAGAAGATTGGGTGGACACTCACTTCCTCCATATCGATGCCGTACCTATTCTCGAAATCATGAATCACGAGGGCACCTCAACTCACGACACTTCACACCAAATCAATAATAGACATAGAAATTTCCAGAGGCAGGCCGAGATGCAATGAAGGTGATGTAGATTAGGTAGACTTAAAGGGATACCATACACCAAAATGTGCTTTAAAACCAATATTTTTTATCATTTTGAAGATGAGACACCTCACCGATTGGGGTAACTCTCATTGAGGAAGGATAAGTCAAAATATCAATATGGCTTCTAGGAAATGGTAGCGATTCCCCAAGGTAGCAATTGGCCTAAACAAGTATTTGCCTGACGAATATTAAGGTGTTTCCATTTTTAACCATAATTGCCTCAGCACATCCCATTCTTTTTTGGCCTGATCCTCTACTCCTTGCTTCGTATAAATATACCCAAGAAGCAAATGGGCTTGAACATCTTCAGGTAACTTTTCCACAGCTCGAAGGCCCCAAGAAAGAGCCCTCTCCAATTTCCCCTGATTAAATTCTGACCACCCTAAACTTGTAAACACATCGGCAGGAAAATCTCTATCAGCCATACACCCTTCCGCTCCCTCACAATCAGACCTATCAACTGGAGTATCAGGCACACCTACGACCTGAGTGTCCGCCACTAACCCCTGATTCGCAACGAAATCAGCCAACGCCCTTCCTATCGCCTCATAGCCAGTCAATGTCATATGTACAGCATCCACAAAATCATTGTATCCCACAATACCAGTGTTGGTATTCTGCGCTAGAATTTGTTGCGCATCAAGAACTGGAATATTTTTTTCCAGTGCAATAGATTTTAATAAGGCATTAAGACGTTCATGAGCCATCGGCAACCGTTGACTGTATTCTTGAATCGCTTGTTCGTATTGCCCCAACTGTTCGTAGCATTCCCCCATATATAACCCCAATAGATAATCCCGGTCTCTATACGCAGAGCTATAGGATAGCCTTACCTGAGCAAACGATTCTAAGGCCTGCTGAAAGTCACCCGCATTCATGAACGTAAGGCCCTGCGAATAATAATGGCGCCACTCCTCGACTTTTCCAGGTGCAATAAACTTATGAGGATTAATTCTGTACGGATTTTGAAGATTCACGACTTTAGGATTTTGAGCTTTTGCCACAAAAATGAGGTTCACTTCCTGCTGATTGGCTACATCTATCATGGTCCTAATATTCTCTTCGAAAATTCGATAGACTTCCTCTTCGGATAAATCTTCAAACCCCAACCATTCTTTTAGGTGCCTCCATGCATCCTCCCCTAATACACTTTTCATCCATGATTTTGGGTTTAACAGAGAATCCACCTCTCCTCCAGATGCGTTGATCGACTCAGCCCCATTTCCTGTATCAGGGGTTGCGACGAAATCTGGCTGCCGGTAATAATTGAAAGATTGAAATGTTTCACTCGAAAACGGGTGATTCACAACCGCTTCAATACTTTCAGCGGCATAGGAGACAATCCGCTTCCCCGCTATCTTCTGCATTAACAACTCAGATCTTTCTGAAATAAAAAATACTGCGCGACTGCGATACATCACATTTAATAGATTTGCCCAAAGAGATGAACGACGAAGTTCGCGTTTGTGGAAATGTGCATCTCGAAACTCATTTTGTCCTGTATAGACGACAAAAAGGTCAGGTTGGTAATCCAACATCTCTTTAAAAATTTCTAACACCCTACTTGATGCATATCCAGCAACCCCAACATTAATCACTTCAATTTCCCTTGTGGGAATCATCTCCTGAAGACTTTCGTGGAGCTGTGCAGGAAATGAATCATTTCGTCCCCAGGGAACGCCTTCAGTCGTCGATCCACCAAATGCAAATATTCGATATTTATTCTTTGTCTTACTAGAAGAAAACCGCTGGTCAATATAAGCCTTATTAGGACTCGCGACATACAATCCCCCCCCATCAGGGCCCTCTATCTCTTGAAAGATTCTGTTGGTTCCTTCAAAGCCTTGAAATGGGTCAACACGCTCACTGGGAGATCCATACCCTATTACCCGTAACACTATTTCCAGAGAAACAAAAAATAAACCAAATGAAAATATGAGCAGAATGAGCACTCGCCATACATCAGCAGTTGGATTGCGACTGTTGCGCTGTAAAGATGCTTCAATCATGTTTTGTTAACAAAGAATGCAGCTGTGCACAATTAGTCGAGTCATAACATTTTTTATGCATTCAGTGAATATGCAAATATTATGGAACAAAACACCTAATGTCCAACAAACATCATTTCATTCGACGAAAAGTAATCAGAACTCATAAAATATTTCTCTTCTAGAGCCAGTTAATGGTACTCGCATCAATCTAGGTACAAGTAAAATATTTTTTAACCTGACGCTTCGACATGATAGTTTTCCCAGAAAACACAAACGATCAGAGATGAGGGAATGACGGAAAAGAAAATTATGAAGAGATAGTTCATCTACACTTTGGACTAGGAACAACAACTAAACCCAAGACACGTTATTTTCAGAAAGTTCTGGAAGTTATTGAATGAACAGAGAAGGTTTTAGCTTGCAGCATTAAGTATATGAGAAAAAGATTCGTTATAAAACACATCTCAACTATCCACCAAGAATAATATTGGAAAACGTAACTTTTTCGAGAAAATCTCTGATAAACAAAGAAACCCCGCCAGAAAGGCGGGGTTTCTTAATGACATTACCAGAACAGCATACGTATGGTTTCAACAGTCATGATGACAAGATTCATAAAACATAGAATCTCATCATCCATGCTTCCGCTTAGGGAGCGGCCGTATACTGAATGTCTATATGTTCCCAATTACCTGATCCGACGAACCACCACAGTCGAACCCACACAGTGGAACCATTAGTTGGGAGACCTGATACTTGAGTTGAGAATGTTCCACTCCCAAGACCACCAGTATCTTTGATATTCCCAGCCCCCTTGCTCGTCCCCACATACAACCACCACCCATTCACACCACTAACCCCGTTTGCTGACCAAGAAAAAGTGGCCGATGCTCCAGGAAGTACTGATGACGGCGTGGGGCTCACCAAACCAGGACCATTACCTCCACCACCAGCACCGCCTCCGCTACCCGAGGCAGTGTACTGGGAATCTTTGAATTCCCATCCATTAGATGAAAGGTACCACAGCCTTACCCACACAGCCCCTCCGCTGGTTGGCAATCCTGATATCGTCTTCGACAATGTGGAACTACCCAATCCGCCTGTATCTGAAATATTTAAGGCTCCTTGACTCGTCCCAATATGGAGCCACCACTTGTTTATAGAGCTTCCATTTGCTGACCAAGAGAAGGTTGTCGTTGCCCCAGGAAGCACTGATGATGGAACGGGGCTCAGTAATCCAGGATCACCGCCGCCGCCTCCACCACTGCCTCCGCCACTTGAAGCCGTATATTGAGCATCTTTGAATTCCCAGCTACTCGGCGTTTGATACCAGAGTCTCACCCACACAGCACCTCCATTAGTAGGTAAGCCTGAAACAACCTCCGAAAGTGTGGAACTGCCCAGTCCGCCTGTATCTGCAAGATTTAGAGCTCCTTGGCTCGTCCCAACATGCAGCCACCATTGACTCACGGCAGTTCCATTGCTTGCCCAAGAGAATGTCGCTGTTGCCCCAGAAAGGACGGAACCGATTTGGGGAACAGTGATCCCTGGAGGATCTGCTCCGGGAGGTGGGGTAGATGACACCTCTCCTCCTCCAAAATTATCTGCAGTATGTCCAACATCATCACCTACATACAGTTGTAGGTACCCACCGCCTAAGACTGGATTTGAGTCCACAACAGATGTAACTACCTGACCATTTAAAAACCCTTCAATCTTATTACCTACCGCTCGCAACCCAATCTGATCTCCAGGATGTATGTCTTTTGAAAAATTATCATGAGTTAATTGGGTCCATTGGCCATTGGCTCGCCGCCAAATATTGGCATTACTAACATTGGATCCCAAGTTTTCTTGGCAGAAAAATAGCAAATATTGGGTACTAGCAAGATCATTGGCGGTTTTCACACGTACAGAAGGCCCCATACATGCATGGGTACCCGGGGTGCCAGTATAGGTGAAATAAGCCTCTTGATCTTGTGAGAACCACGTTGTCCATACAGACGAATGTGAACTTGAGGTATTTATCCCAACAGCTTGATTATTCTTCACCGTGATCCCTAGATGCCCGGAAAAATTAGGATCAAGTGAAGCAATCCAATTTGGACCACCAGGCGAACCCTCATTAGGACGATTAAAGTTGTCTAATATAGGTGAGTCAGGAAAAGCATGAGCTATAGTTACTAGCAACCCACTCAAGAGGAAACCGAGAATTGCGAACATACTAAGAAACGATAATCGTCTTGTCATAATATAGACACCCTTTAATTGAGATTTACAATTGACGGAAGATGAGCAATCACTACCTACCTAGCACATGGTTTTAGCGAGACCTGCCAGGCGTCAATCACAACAATTCATTTGTATTGCGTTAGGTTATTCTTCTTTATCGGCTGTTAGGTTTAATAAATTAATCTTTTTGACCATACGGTTTTGTTGCTAACCATATGTCAAAGTTTGGCCTGATTTCATATTCTCTATTCCTGATCATCAACCAACACCACTCAATCATCATGTAGTAGCTTGGGGACTATAACTCTGCCCAATATTTACGATTGCATTACCCCGCAATTGCGATAAGCAATAAAAATGCCACTTCATCCACAGTCAATGTGCTTCATTTTTATGGAAAGAGTCATAACTAATATTTCTTCTCAATTTAAAAGTGTTTTACTCAGACTCACCCACTATTTTCTAGTATTGTTTACCTATACATACAAAATGAATATCATCTCGAGTAATATGAAAGAGTCTGACAAATTTTATGGTAAAGTGAGTGTTGCTACATACATTATAAATACGTATACATATCTAAACTAAGAATTTACTTCAAGGAAAAAGAAGGGGAAGAAATACTTAGAGAATTGACTATTTATGAAGAATATTCAGAAAAGAAGACTGAAGAAATTGATGAATTCACCTACCCCCCGCTATACATTCAAATTCAAATAAAAAGCATCTAGTGAATATTGATAATATTCAACTACTATTCTGAGCATATCAATTCATTTCCACAAAGCAAAGGTAATAATATTATCCATATATTCAATCATTTAGAACTCATAGCCTATTAAGGAATTGGCAAAGACAAAAAATCTGACAGGAAATTACTAACTGCTTCTGATAAGACTTGAACGTCTCCAGCCATGTTGGAAAATGTAGCAAAGCCATAATTTTTCAAGAAACATAATCGAACATACCGCTCTCATTTACTGAACATTGAAACATTGAGACTATCAAGTTATAAGGCGTAGTATATTGAATACTATTTGATATCGAAATTCTTTACAAAAACCGTTTTATTTTTTTCATCATTACAAGATTGCAACAGAGAAAAACCCTTACGCACAATTAATATTATTCCTTATATTCAAATGGTTACATCTGTACGTGTTTGAAATATCTAACAAATATCACAAGCAAGCATTCTTAGGCCCAAGTTTTGCTTTATTACCAATTCATCTATACACGTACTACAATTTGTACGATCTCCCTAATAGCAGAAATTTATGAAGTTATAGCTATCCTTGCTTTTCATACAATTTAAGAGAACCGAGGTACATTATTATGCCCCCATTTGTATCATCAATTACAAAAGCATCTTTTTTTCTTGGCATCTTTCTGATCTGTGCCCTTTCTACAGCACAAGCATTTGCTGCTCCTACCATTAATAGTCCGGCTCCAGGCTCTCAATTACCTGGATCTTCAGTGACATTTTCCTGGACTGCCAATGGGACCACGGTCAGTCAGTGGTGGATTCATGTTGGCACGAGTCAAGGCGATTTTGATCTTTTTGATTCTGGCTCCTTAGGAGGCTCTCTCTCCGATACTGTGTCAGGCTTACCCACAAATGGAGGAGCTGTCTGGGTACGATTGTGGTATCTGGATCCAGTCTCCTGGAAGAGCATCGATGTCCAATATACCGCTGCGAATGGCGGTGGAGGGGGAACCCCGAGTATCACATCCCCGACTCCAGGCTCGACCCTCCCAGGCTCATCTGCAAGCTTCACATGGGCATTCAATGGTGCTGCAGTCACGGATGTATGGCTCGAAGGAACGACGGTCCCTCAAGCGCAAGCTCAATCTACCTTATTCAGCAGTGGATCACTTGGAACGAGCCTTTCCTATACTGCCACCGGTTTGCCCACGAATGGGCAAACGATATACATCCAACTTTATTACCTTGTAAATGGCAATTGGAGCATGATCGAAGTCCAATATACGATGGCCTCGACTGGTGGTGGAGGTGGGACTCCAAACATGGTTGCGCCAGCTCCAGGATCCGTACTCACAGGCTCTACGGTGACCTTTTCCTGGGATGCCGATGGTACCGCCGTCAGTCAATGGTGGATGCATGTTGGCACGAGTCAGGGTGCTACCGATCTATTTGATTCTGGTTCATTAGGAGGAGCCCTCTCCACAACTGTTTCCAGCCTACCCACAAATGGAGGGACTGTCTGGGTACGATTGTGGTATCTGGACCCAACTTCATGGAAGAGTATCGATGTCCAGTATACTGCTGCTCCAAATGGCGGTGGGGGTGGTGACACTCCAACAATGACCACACCAGCCCCGGGGACCACCCTTACAGGCTCTAGCGTAACTTTTACTTGGACTGCCAATGATGCAACCGTGAGTCAATGGTGGATTCATGTTGGAACCAGTAAGGGTGCATTTGATATTTTTGACTCTGGATCTTTAGGAGGGGCTCTCTCCTCAACCATATCTGGCCTACCCTCGAACGGTGGACCTGTCTGGATTCGATTGTGGTATCTGGAGTCAGCATGGAAAAGCATCGATGCTCAATATACCGCCGCAACTGGTGGTGGAATTACTTTCACGGCCCCACAAAATAATGCACTCCATACTTCAACAAGCGTCGATATCCAAGTGACCACATCAGGATTTCCTTCAAATTGGGGAGTAGAATTCGTCATAGATGGAAATGAAGCGAACTCAATTGAAGTCTCTTCTCCGCCTTATGAAACAAACTTGACTGGGTTATCGAAAACTGAGCATACCGTCACGGCATATATGGTAAACGAAAATAGTATTCGCCAGACTTCAACTGCAACTAACAGAAACTTCGGAGTTGGGGATTACTATGTGGGATTTGGAGACAGCATTACCTTTGGAGTTGGTGATACGGTATCTTCAGACGATACCTCTGCTGATGGGAGAAATTCAGGCGGAGGTTACACTCCAATATTAAATAACCTCCTAACGAGTGCAAAAAATCATCCGCATACCGTCGTCAATGAAACAATACCTGGATTCGAATCAGGTGATGGTCTTGCGGTAATAGGCGATGCACTCAATACACACCCTGACTCACAATATTTCCTCATTCTTTTTGGCACGAATGATTCAACTCCGCCGATGGCAGTCCCAAGCGGCTTAAACCTTAGCCCAGGAAACTCTGGCTACCCGGGATCCTTCAAAGACAACATGAAACAAATCATTGACGCAATCAAGAATGCCGGGAAACACCCCCTGCTTTCTAAAGTACCGATTCGATATGGTGACTGCTCACAAAGCAGCCAATGTAATTCATACTTAAATCCGGCATCAGCTCAAGCTAACTTAGATATTCAACAATATAATATGGTTATTGACCAATTAATACTCGAGAATAACCTTGACGTTGATCCAATTAACAATCCTGGAACCTTACTCACGGCTCCAGATCTCTATACATTCTTCGAAGGAACAGGAGTGGATGGCCAAGGAAAGTCTCCACAATTCTTTGATTGGCTTCATCCAAACGGCACAGGCTATCAGTCGCTTTCAAATTTATGGTTACAGGCTTTGACTCCATAATCATCTAACTAATCGAGGCAATATGAAAACCGCTTCAATTTTTATTAGCACCGTCATATTTATTTGTATGGTTGGGGTTCCAATACACTCACAAGCTGCCGAACCATTAGATATGGTTCGCCTTTACTTTGAAGCAGTAAAAGTAGGTGACGTAGATACGATCCAATCTTACTTAGGAGGGAAAATACTCAAAAAACGAAAGATTCTACTTGAAGAAAATACAGAATATCCGAATTTTTTACGAGATCGATTTGGTGCGGCAGAATTTCTTATTCGACCCTCATCGAATGAGCAAAGTGAAGCTAATGGGGAACTAGTCAATGTTCAAATTATTTTCTCTGATGGTAGTTCCTTTTCCACAGAATTGGTCGTAGAGCAAGATACATCCGGTGAATGGAAAATTATTGAACAACTCAACAATTAAAAGCTAATCCTATTTATTTTATACTTACATTCACTCAGTATCGGCCCGACGACAAAATTCGCCACACTATCCCCAACTCGATAGATACATGCATAGGTGTTCAATGACATTGGAGCCTTCCAATGTCATTGATACCTCAACCATCAATTTCCCTTCATCCAACAACTCTTCGACCCTACTCGCATTCCCTAAAAAATTACTTTTCAATTTGAGCTAGTGAGAAATATTGATATTGTCCAACTCTGCCAATGGGAGAAAACATGACATCGGAATTCCCCCACAACCAACTTTCTTCTAAATGGTTATTGAGACCTAATTGATCAATCTTTTGTACAATAAACATCAATCCTAAGTCTTCGCTTATTCTTTTGACAAATTCTGCCGGGGGATACAATGTCCACCCTACATAATAGACGGCACCTTTTCCCCAAAATGGAATGACTTGCGATAGATGACTGACGTACGTATCTCCATACCAATCGGCTAATCGTTTCCCCCATTTTCCATCAATAAACGATATATCCATCCTACCTTCAGGTGTATGGACATTTTTGACTGAAACATCGGGAAACACCATCTGAAGGAAATGAAAATCGGTATACGCCCATGGAATAAGAATCGTTGCTTGAGAATCTTGTTGAAGAATCATATTGACTGTCTTCGTTAATGCGACTCGATCAAGTTCATATGGCATAACTTTCACAATAAGGCCATTCATTCCAAACACCAATACGATACTGACGACCACAAACAGTGGTCGAAGAAGCCCATAGGATTTCATCTTCCTTACGACAAAGTCTAGGCCAATAGCACCGAGACCAGCGAGTGGTAAAATTCCATTGACAAGATATCGAGGCTCAATCATATACTGCCATGTAATGAGCATGATGGGCCCACAGGAAACCAGGAACCACACAATGAAAAATGAGGAAAGCCGGTGGTGTCGAAACAATGCTCCGATCGCTAAAAGAAAAACTACCCCTCCAAAGGTCGCCGTCCCAAGAATTGACATGGCCAGAGACTTTTGCCCCGCATGAATAAATCCTTGATAATATGCAAGCAGAATTTCTGGACTTACATCCCAGTACCACAAGAAACAGCAATACCCAATAAATAGTACTGTTGCAGATACGAAGATACTCAATCCCACATCTCGACGTTCCCGAGGAGTCTCGGCATACCAAATTAAGGAAACAGAAAACCCTACATAAGCAAGGATACAATCCAGCCTAAACAGCCCAGCCAGTAAGAGACACAAACCGCTGACTATTCCGAACATGAGACACTGACCAAGCGACACATTTCTCGACTGGTGTAAAGCCAAAATACTTAACGTGATACAGAGTAAGGACGGCACTTCAGATAGAAGTTTTCCAGATAAATATGGAGTAATAGGAAGAAGTAACATGCAAATCCAAGCCAGCCATGCAAACCACTCATTGCCAAAGATCTGCCGCCAAAGACAGTAGCCAAGAAAAGTCCATGCCCCCATAAGGAAGACGAACACCCAAACGGTAAGGTCGAATCCACCCTTATCTGGCGAAATTATCGTGAATAGGAATTGCAGGAGCCAAAGGTGAAGCACTTTGGCAAGATAGAACCCACCAGCAACCTGTTCATTAATAGCTCCACCCAGTTGCTCTGGATGAAAGGTTCCTAAAAGAATTTCACTGATAGAGAAATGCGTGGCAGCATAGGCAAATCTAATATCATGCCAGTAATGCAGTCCGTCCAGACTCAGCCAGACGGTCCCTAAAGCAAGGGCAAGACCGACCCAAGTATTTTCAGTGATGTTAGCGTGGCGAAACATTTTCAATACTTAGATGCCCGGTAACCGCCCAAAAATTTTAAGCTCTCGGACTGCCTGAAATTCTTCCTCATCAAAAATGTTGAATACATAGAGTAAGACAAAAAATATCACGTTCAGGATCAACAATTGCAGTACCATTGGATAGCTCGTCAACAAACCGTACACAGGGACGAGCGCTCCCCCCCCAGCCATCACAGGCTTTAACCAATACCCCCACCAATGGACTTTCCATATGAATCGATGAAACGCAGTACATAACATCAGGCAGACGATGGCCTCAGCCACAACCGTAGCAAAAGCCGCACCAATATGACCGTGCTTGGGGATAAACAAAACATTTAAAACCACATTAGAGGCTAGACCAAATAACGCGATATAAAGAATAATTTTTTGTTGATCAATCGAAATCATGACGGTTTGAAGAAAGTTAATGGTAAAAACAAAAATGAGTCCAGCTAAAAGTATTTCCAAGACATTCACTGAATTCGCATAGTCGTATCCGTAGCTCAAGTCAATAATCATTTCTGACAACAACATCCCATTGATTCCTATGACCAACGATGCCAAAACAATATACTTGAGCCCCCTTTCAAACAGGGAAATAAATGCTTCCTTATTTTCAACATAGAGGCGAGAGAGCCTCGGCATAAACACTGTTCCGATAATGGCTGGAATTAACACAGGACCTTCATATACTTTATAGGCTGCACTATACCACCCAACATGTAAGTCACTTTTCAGTACAGATAACATCACAGTATCAATATAAGTATACACACTCAGTGTCATGTAAAACGCACCGATTGGGAACGCGGTGAGAACCAATTCCTTCACCACTGAAAAATTACCACCAAACGAAATAGGACAAATTTTGAATCGAACAACACATGCAATAATCGCTAAATCGAATACCCGAAGTAACACAAATACCCAACACACCCACAGAAGCCCTTGACCAGACACCAGGCTTGCCGAAACCAAAATCAAAAGTGACAGTCGTTCAATCGCTAAACTAATAGCATCTAAATCAAACATTTCCCGAGCTAACAAGACCGGACGAAAAGCATCTTTCCAGGAATGCAGGATTTGTGAAATGGCCATCAGGTACACAGCTTGAAGAGTGATGGCAGAATCATGCAGAAATTGAACAATGACGCAGATCAACAACAAAACAAATGGTGATGCCAATAACTTCCATGTGAGAATATGTGAAAGATAATGTGAAGCAAGCTCTGGTTTTCGAGCAACATCTCGGACCGTTAAGTAATACAAGCCAGGATCTAAAAGAGGAACAAACAGCACCACAAATGCTACGGCAAATGAGAAGCGTCCAAAGTCTTCTGCCCCAAGATATCGCGCCACAACGAGATACAAGACAAATAAGGCAAATGTCGTGACAGCAGACATCACTCCATAAACCATCGTATTTTTCAATACCGACCGATGCTCAGACATCTGTTATGGCACCATCACTTGGTAGAATTGAAAAGTTACAACAATCATAAAATGGAGAGAACCCCGTCTCGAAACTGATTGACTTACATTGTCCAGACAAAGATTTCAACCAAAAAATTGATTACACTCTTATGAAGCAAAGGAGACATAGAAGTCGGACGAGAGTCATGGGAAGACACACCCTGAGATCAGAGACATCACAAGAATTTCGATGGAGGTATGAAAGTAATTGGAATGGGAAAAAGAAGAGGGTTTCACTATTATGAAGAAGATGATTTTCGTCCAACTGCCATCATAAATCGTCCCGCTCCAAGGCTATCATCCCATTCCATGGACTCAAGCTCATATAAACCTGAATGGATTTCTTCACTGGTCAATTGATCAACATCGATAACCGAGGCCAGCCCATCATAACCGGAACCAGAGAAAACACCAATGGGCTGGAGTCTGAATACATCCAATCCATATTCATTGAAAAGTTGTTGAATTTCCTTAGGAGTCTGCCAGTTATAATAACTTGGCACTGAAGCAAGCTTCAGAAGACCTTCAGAATGTTGAGCCACATACAAGGCTTTTTCAAATTGCTTTTGCCGAAGAAGCGTCGTGACAAAGTAATGCTTACTCCGAAATGTACCGACAAAAACTCCTGAGCTTTTCAGAACTCTACTATACTCGCCGATAATTTCTTTATATTCAGCACATGTATATAAAACCCCCATACAAATAACAGCATTAAATTTTTGGCTCGGCAATGCACGAAGAGATGGAAGAAGGTCACCTGAAATCCATTCAACTGATACACCACTTTCCTTTGCCCGAACCTCGGCCATCGATAGACTAGGCTTATGGATTTCAATTCCTGTCATGGAGTATCCAGCCTCGGCCAATCCCACAGTCATTGTTCCAGATCCACACCCGCCATCAAGAACCGTACAGGCAGACCGATCTTCATGCTGATCAGCCAGGATTGATAGAATTTTCTCCAAACAAATCTTGGTATACATTGCCTCTCCAACTGTTCCATCAGCCGACACATTCTTGAATTGATTAAGTTGATTGAGGACTTTTTGAATGCCAAGATATTTCAATTTTTCAAACATAGTCTCGTCCCTCCCATTAGGAACTCTTTGAGGACTGTAACAATAATTATGGTAGCTTGTTCAGGCAGTCCTGACAATTACAAAACATGGACATTATGTCTTAGAATCCGTGTCGCATGGCAAAGATGCGGTGACCGTATTGATGAGTTGTACATACCGGTCAACAATAACATCGAGAGAAAATTGACCAGAAATAGTATCTTGCCCTGCCTTCCCAAGCCTTCCTGCCTTTTCTGGATTGTTCAACATATCTTTCATGGCTGCGAACAGACTCGCCTCATCACCATAAGGCACTAATATGCCATTTTCTCCATTCTGCACAATATCAGTAATGCCATCAATTTGAGTAGCAATTGAAGGAAGACCGAACGCTAAAGCCTCAAGCAAAGACATCGGACATCCCTCAGTCTCGGATGGAAACACGAAAAAATCTGCCATAGCTAAATAATCATACACATTATAGATTGACCCTGTAATGCTGACACTGGCAGCCAGCTGTTTGGTCAGAATAAATTCCTGAAGTTCTTCCTCACACGACAGCGAATAGCCCTGCCCTGCTCCTATTAATATAAGATGGATGTTCGTAAACTCTTTGACAAGATCATTCCAAACTCGCAATAAATACTCTAACCCCTTCCCCTTGACTAATCTTCCCGTATAAACAAAACATCTTTTCTCAGGAAACCCTAAATGAATTTGGAGACGTTCACGTTCTCCGGCATTAACCGTAACAACTTTGTTCATTTCAATGCCGTTATGAATCTCAAAAACCGATTGTTCAGGAAATCCTGCGCGAAGAAATTCCTTAGTAATTGAGCCACTCACCCCCACAAATCCATCAGCGAATGATAAAAGTTTATTACGAAAAGACGTTAAATATCTTACGAGCAGTACTCTCCACCACGAGGTAGATTGTCCAAATTGAGTGGCAAATGAACCGTCAATTTCTCCACAAGACACCGCATTCAATATACAGGTTTTCCCAAAAATCTTAGCGGTAAATACCCCTAAAATACCCAACACTTTGAGATCACAGACAATGATACAGTCAATTTCCTTCCTGTGCCTGATCAATGCAAGCAAGGCTGGCCCCATCATCAAATACTTCCCAATTCGATGAAGCCCAACGGCCGGTGGGACTCGATAGACCTCAATACCATCGAGACTTTCGTAAGAAAGATGGTCAGGGCTAATTTTTCGTGTGATAACTGATACCCTCGCACCACGTTCTATGAGCTTAGACCCATTCTTAATGATTTGGGTTGAGGCTCCATGAATAATAGGGTAAAAGTCCTCGATAAGAAAACAGATACCAGGAGATGATTTTTCAAACTGTAGTCCTTGCATGAATAGCGCGCTCTAATCGATATTGATTGATCAACCCTTAAATATGGTGGACAACCTACAGGCGTTGCGTACTTCCCCAAGAATCTGTTGCGACAGGAAAATAACAATCCCACAACTACATGCATAGGACTGACAAGACTGAGGCTTTTTCATAAGCAAAGCAAACGATACAGATAAATTGTAAGAATTCTCAAAAGATGATCGTGTCAATCAATTTTCCACAATCATATAGGTCCCCACACTACATAATAACTAAAAACATGTGTGATCATTCTTTTGGCACATCCCGTAATATTCAGTTCCCAAACATCTTTTTCTACGATGAATCAACTGTTAATTTCTAAGTCACTGTTGTTCGACTGACAGACGGCATAATATTCAGTGCCATAATACGCCTCAAAGATAGGATAGAGCATGTTGACTGGAAAAAGACTGAAAAAAGAATAGAGCCCATACTTCACACGACTTGAAAAACCAGGCTTTTGAGCCATTCTTTTCTTCGTGGCTGCTCCAAACAAAACTTCTTTGGGTGGTCTCCAAGTCGTTACCGTAGAACAGAGAATCTCCAATCCTGAACTTTCGATGATCGTTTCTAGTTCCTTCTGATCAAACTCATACAAATGGCCTTCTGTTTCATAGGCAAGACTTTTTCTCTCTTTCAACCCTAGGTTATTTAATAAAGAAATTAACCATGTTTTTTCTAAAGGGACCTTAACCGCAATATACCTCGCATGTCGCTTTGCCACGTTTAACGTGCCTGGAATATCTTCTAAATGTTCAAGAACATCAATAAATGTCACCAAATCCAGTTTTGCAATGTTTTTTAATTGATGAACATCGCCATGAATAAACATACGATGGGGGAAGGCCGTTCTTGCATGACCAAGCATGGTCGATGAGACATCAATCCCAATTGCCTCATCAACGTCAAAATTTTGAGCGAGTGAGTCTAAGAACTGACCTAACCCACAGCCAACATCAACTATACGCTTAGGACTTAGATTAGCCATGAGCGCACAAAAAACCTTTACCTTATTGGCCGTATCGAGGCTTTCTAGATTTCGACGATCAGTCGAAGACCATTGCTCACCATATTGTTCGTAAAAATCATCACCTAAAGGATTCATACGCTCCGCAGTCCTCTCTCAACCTCCCAGCTGTAAAATGGAAGAAGAAACTAGGTCTTATTAGAATATTACCTCAGAAGAACTCGTCATGCATGGTAAGTCGGTCCTGCTGCTCGCAGAATTCTAAAATCAGGTATTACGGTGCTTACATACATAAACGCCTGACTTCCCAACCGCGACCTTCCATGGCATGCATTGCTTCGGTCGAGCATCGATCGATTGTCATAATTTCGATTCGATGAACAAATGTTGGAATTTAATTACCGTACAGGCAAGATTCGAAAAACTTGATATGTACTTCCGACTGGTCTGTTAGCTAAGCAGACGTTCCTTCAATGACTAGCATCATCTTATCAACAAGTTTGATGCGACGTATCAACTTATCTGACATTTGTATTCATTTAGATTTTAATTTCCTCAAATATCTCCCCGGCATCTGAGGATATAAATGGTACATCATAAATATTCACAATAAACACTTTTCGATACACAATCAATTCTTCGACTTTTCTTGCTGGACTCATTGAGACATTTGATCGACTATTTAATACTTGAAACGCTGAGATAAGAGAAAGGAGGATAGCTTGCAAAAAAATGATTCCCAAGGCACCAGCTACTGTAGAGGCCCATCCTGGAATGGCCCAATCAGTAAACAGCCGCTCCATGACTACGATGAATATTCCTAAGGTGGTCATGCATGCTAAAAATATGGCTGCAACAAGAATTCGAACAAAGGCAATATCAGTAAAAACCGAAATCGCACTCAGCCCTAGAGTAATGAGTGACACCGTATTCAACTTCGATTGTCCGGCATACCTTGTCCCACGATTTGTCGGCACCGTCTGTATGGGCATTCGTGAGCGCATGACTGTGGCCGCTAAATGATTCCAGATATCAGGCATACAAATAAGCCGCCTGAGTAAAGGTATCGGTATCAGCGAAAAATTCCCATGCGAAATTGCTGTACCAGTTAACAGCTTAAAGACCCCTTTATACAGGCGGTAACAAGTTTTGAATAATTGCCCTTCGGAACGTTGGGCACGTTGAGCGACAACAATATGGTCAGGGCTTCTCTCATATTGTTCTATGAGAAGAAGAAGGTCGGAAGGTTTATCTTCACCATCGCAGTCCATGACGATAGAAATATCATGAACATTTCTTTTCACCACTTCAGCAAGACCTAATGCAATCGCCCGCTGATGACCCATATTGAAGGCTAATTCAAGAATTTCCACTGATTGAACACGTCTCGTTCTCAGACCGTCCATTAACATGACCGGCATAGCCTGAGGAGATCCGTCATTCACACCGACAATGGAGACCTCAACATCGTTGAACTCTAACGCACGGTCAATTTCAGGAATAAGTTTCCTGAAACTTTCCCAATCATTATACACCGGTGTCACAATCACGAGTCTCAGCACAACATTCACTCCCTTGGACACCATTTTCGGTTTCTTTTATACACGACTTAATGCCGTTTCATTTTTTCTTCCCTGGTGAGACTGAGTGGTGGTAGCGAGGGTTTGCATGAGGTCTGGACTCTTTCATAGTCATCTCAAATTCATATAACTGGTGACCATAATTCTCGTAAACTAATCTATAGTTTCCTCCAAGAAAATCACGAAACTGCTTATAAACGTTTCCTCCTCGCTGAACTTCTTTCTCATTTTTTACTTTATCCACGATAAACCGAGGTGGCGCCGTCATTAAATCTGGCCACAGCTCTGTCCAAATTTCTTCAGACTGCTGTTCATTGATATCCTGTTTCCAGACATCAAGAAGTCGGGCATCTAGGTTCCTGGAGGGACTATTCATTTGAGTATCAAAATAGATTGCCGGGAGATAGTCCCAGATAAACAAGGTATCTCCTGGAACCCGACGACCCTTGATTTGCTCCGCAACTGCCTTCCAGGCGTACGTGAAGGATGGAGGACTTATCATCAGTCTTCCCATAGCTCCAATATCAGTTGCTTGAGAACATAACAACGGACCGATAAGAAGAGAGACAATAATTACTCGAATATTCGTAAAATTTTGTTTTTGAGGAAGATGATCAACTGATAACGCATAGACCATCCCGGCGGTAACGGAAAGACTCGCAGTTAATGGCAAAAAGTAATGGGTATAATTTCGACCACCTGCTAGGGCACCACACAAATCGCCAAGATTCCACAATAAGACTAAGGGCAAGAAAAACAATATATTGCCTTCACTCACATAATGATCGCTGGATTTTCCTCTTTGAAGAAAATGATGAACAATCAGTATGCCTACCGCACAGAATGCACTGACAACAAGACTCGATAATATCTGAATATTTTCAAGGATATCGAACGGAATGACATAAAAAGGCTTCTGGCTTGCGACGCCGTACTTCACATTATAAAACAAAGTCGCATCAAACAATTCCAGCAACCCATCATACATCCAAAAATAGATCACGAATGGCAACCAGGCCATACACACGCCAAGAGAATTCGTCATTGCAGATATCAGGAATTTCTTGAACTCGATCCTTTGCATCCATGTCCACAACAAAAACAAAAAAGCCAATTGTGCGATATAGGGAATTAACCCCGTTGGCTTAAATATGGAAGCGATACCTGCAAAGAAACCAGCAAAAAAAATCCACTTACCATTGAAGGGCAGACCTGCCTTGACAAAAAAATACATACTCAAGATAACGGGAAGGATTAAATAGACTTCAGGCAGATTATTACTATCGTGATAAAAGAACGAGTTACAGGCCATAGATGCACACACCCCAGCCAAGCTGGACGAAAACCATGACCCACCTAATTGGCGGATAAATAATACAATCCCTAGAATGGAGCAAAGGATAAAGGCACCCTCTACAATGGCAAGGACAGTCAACGTATTTGGAAAGATCAAGAAAACTAACGATCCAAGAGCAAAGACTCCAGGAGGCTTATGCTCCCACACATCGAGATACGGAATGTTTCCATGAAGCCATTGCTGACTGATGTATGCATAGAGAGCCCCATCATTGGGTATAGGCTCTAGGGCGACATGGCTCATGCCCACAATAGTAGAAACTAAA
This sequence comes from Nitrospirales bacterium, assembly GCA_029261355.1. Lineage (GTDB taxonomy): Bacteria > Nitrospirota > Nitrospiria > Nitrospirales > UBA8639 > JAGQKC01. The sequence continues at coordinate 144,569 of JAJDBM010000052.1, forward strand.
GCCCAAGCTGAGACAAGCAAGCAAGCAAGTGTAGGGGTAGGAAATATTCTTCGAATATTCTCACTCATTTATCATTTTGCCTTCATAGATCAAATAACTCATCTCTCTCAAGAAAATATTGACAAGAGTGGTAATCGGAAATGACGAAAGTCAAAATTAGCCAAATTCCCATAGACTCTCCTCCTGACACTTTTCTTCACTTTCTATATCGTCAAAATTTCTAAAAAAGGAGAGCCACACGCATACATCAAGAAAACATTGTCAGATATAAGGGAAAAAAATGGAGAGATTACCTACGGGCGCAGACATTAGAACCACACTTAGACAGCGAGGGATCTCAAAAGCCCAAGTTATTTTCGTGATTGCAAGAAGTCCACATACGTGAAACCGCGCTATTTAGGCGCATACATGAGGATGTGAGCACGAGAAGAATACCCAAATCTCGAAGAAAGACGGTTTCTGGAGGTGCATATCTGTAGTTCTTCAGGAAGATGTGACCGTTTTATCGTAACGAAGAAGACGGATCACTCACAAGGTCCTCATAGAGTCTCGAAAGAGAATCTGTAGACGAATCAAGATCAAATCGGACACTGTGCCGTTGAGCTGCCTGAGAAAGTCGAGTCGCAACGTCATTATCGGTGAGTAAATGAAGAATAGATTCACTCAATCGCATAGGGGCTTGTGGTGGAACAAACAGTAACGTTTCTCCATGTTTGGCAATTTCTCGCATTCCACCAACGTCACTTGCCACAATAGCATTTCCGGCTGCCATTGCTTCAACAAGTGACAAGGGAAATCCTTCAGTTAAAGATGGGATCACGTTCACATCACAGAGTGAAAGCAAGGCAGGTATATCCTTTCGAAATCCAAGAAATATAACGTGTTTGGATACTTGAAGTGTCTTGGCGAGATTTTCAAGGTGTGCCCGTAATTCCCCCTCACCGACAATCACGAACATCACATTGGAACAAACTTCAACGACTGAAGGTATCGACCGAATAACAAACTCAACGCCTTTTTCTTTTCGCAAACGTGCGACAGTGCCCACCACATGATATCCCTCAGGAATACCAATTTCTTTTCTTTTCTCGGTGATATACGACTGGCCTTTTTTCTGATAATCGGCGACTCGGATGCCATTGCCAATGACTCGAATTTTTTCAGAGGGGATCCATCGTCCGCGAATCATAAAATTGCGCACGTTACCACTTACTGCCACAGCAGCATCGGTATAATGACGCAATATGAGGTCCGCTAAGAATTGATGAGGAAGAATGGGAAGAACGGCATGTTCATGAACGATCGACTTAATTCCACATTGTCGTGCGGCTATTCGACCAAAATTAGCTGAACTGTAGCCATGTAGATGTATAATCTGAGCGCCAACGGTCTCGATGACCTCCCTGATACCAGTAATATTTTTCCAAGAGAATTTCCCATGGCCAAGAAGGAAAACCTCAACACCTTGCTCCCTCAACCAATCTCCAGCAGGATCAAATGGCTTCAAACTAAGAACAGAAGACTCAATCTGATTCTTCTTGAGATGAGGAATCCAATCCTTCAGCAAAATGGCCGGGCTACTCGGATTCACCCCATCCATCGTTAACTTATCAATAACATGTAGAACGTAAATTGGCTTAGCCACAATGCTATGCCTCAGCCTAACCCAACCTCTGCAGGCAACTTCCTCATATCCCAAAATCCTTTAATCAGATCAACAAGGTTTTGACGTCCAGAACCAGGCAATCGACGCAAAAAAATGTCTTCAACCCGCACCACATTCAATGGATCGTCCCCAGGTCGATTCACAAATCGACCTTTTCGTTGCCCGAAAAAATTAACATCGTAACCTGCCGATTGAGAAGCACGAATTGAAACATCGTCGCCTTCATAAAATGGATAACAGAGCTGATTCACGTTTTTCCCCTTGAGACGCTCCTCAATGATAACGCGAGAGTCTCGTAATTCTTCAACAAGGGCATGCTCCCTTTCCTCTGGGGTCTCATATCGCTCTGACACTTTATGTTGTCGTCGATAATCATCCATGACATGCTCTAACTTTTTCCTCCAACTTTTTTCTTGAAAAAACTCCTGGCCACCTTCGTTTTGTACGGCAGTAATACAAGCAGTCCGAAGTCCCTCATCATCAAAAAATCGGCTCTTCGCGATCATTCTTGGTTGTCCTTGGTAAATCGGCATACCCAAAAGAGGATCCCGTGATACCACATCCTCCCCTGACTGTGTGTACATCGGAACAAAAATATTTCCATAGAAGTAGGGATTAAACTCAGGATGGACAAAATTAAACACCGTATTCGAAGTAAAGACGAGGCTGTGATACATGGTATGTGATTGAAAATCGATCACTCCGGATTCATGCATTATGGAAATTTCATCCCAAGTTGCGAGCGCCTCCTCCGTTGGCGCCATGCACAACACCTCATCCAGACCAACCTCTCCCTTCCAATAATCCTCTAAAGTCGGGCGCACACGATGGTCATCTTCTGGAATACATCCCGTAATGAGAAAACATGTGGCTTTTAGTCCATATTTCTTGAGCAGTGGGAAGGCGACGGTCCATACATGTTTGAGCCCATCATCAAAAGTAATGAAGACAGAATTTTTTGCTGGTTGATGTTTCGAGGTCAGTGCGGAATAAAATTCATCGGCTGAAAGGGTGTGATAGCCGTTCTCGGCTAAATGCTGACATTGCGCTTCAAACCACTCTGGGATGGCAGTGTGAAAAGTGAAGACAGGAATATGGCCATCAATAGGATCTTGATCAGATTGATAGACAAATCTTGGGGCTTTCCTCAAAATTAGACTGTCGAGCAAGTGCTGATTTTTTTGATAAATCAGACTCAGACGTGGACTCATTGGATTCATGCTAGCGTCATATCCTTTATGATGAGTTACGCGGTTTTCCCGTCACTATGTTCTTGCATCCACATTTCAAACACCGCCAGGCCCCATAGCCGATGAGAATTGTTTCGCCGTTTAGCCATATGTTCGTCGACAAGGTGTTGAACAAATTTCGGGTTAAATATGCCACGCTTTTTGATAACCCCTTCGTTCAAGTAATTCATGACGAACGCTTGCACCTGCGAATCATCCCGCATCCAATTTTTCAAAGGAATACTATGGCCTAATTTATCCTGACGATGCACAATCTCGTGTGGGAGAACATTCTCCATCGCTTTCTTGAAAATATACTTCGTATCAAACCACCCTCTGATTTTGAGGTCAGTCGGTAACGATGCACAAAATTCAACGAGTCGATGATCAAATAATGGATACCGAGTCTCGAGCGCGAAACAACGGTTTAAATCATTTCGACGTAAATAAAAATCTATGATCGTTTGATAATCACTATACAACGAACGACTCAAATCATCCTCACCATCACCTTCCGCATTAAAATCAAAAATATCTTGATAGACCTGTGCTTCCTGAAATTTCCCTGCAACATCGGGAACAAAGAGTTGTTGAAGCTCAGAGAATTGATAGTAGATTCGCCACCGATGCGAGAGTAGATCTGGTGAAAGAAGCGAACTCTCAATAAACCGCTTCAATTTTACTGACAAGGGTTTCTTTTTATCAGAATCAGGAATAAATGAGAGAACTCGATTCAATGACTGCCGAACAAAGAGAGGAATAACTTCGACATACTTGGCAATCTTATCTGCTTCGTAAATAGGGTGACCGCCAAACAACTCATCCCCACCGTCTCCTGTCAAAACATAGGTATCCGAGGAACTAGCCGACCTCCCGAGTAAATGGGTGGCAATATTAATACCGACATCACAAAAGGGTTCATTCATCGTTCGAACAATATCCCTCATTAAGGAAACATCCTGTGGACCATAGACCAGTTCTTGATGAGTCGTATTCGCAAATTCTGCCATCCGCCTTGCGTAATGCGATTCATCAAAAGACTCAGATTGGCAACGATAGGAATAGGTTCGTAAAGGAGATTTGACGGTCTCATTCGTCAAGCCTAATATGGTGCTGGAATCCATGCCACCACTCACAAAGATCCCTGGACCAGCCTCTTGATCAAGTCGACTCACGACGGCATTTCGCAAATGTCCGAGTAATTCATCAGCAATTTGCTCTTCAGAGTCGACATGCCTTGATTTAAAAGAAAGGTTCCAATACTTTTCAGTATTCTGCACCTGAGGACCAACATGCATGCAATGAGCTGGACGAAGCTTTAGGACATCTTCATAAATGGTATTGAGCCCGGGATTGAAATTAAACAGGGCATACCTGGCCAATGTGGCATGGTCTAATGTGCGAACCTTCTTGGTATAATCAAAAATTGACTCAGTCGATGAACTGAACACCAGGTGCTTGGAATCCAAATAATAGTACAAGGGTTCAATACCAAAACGATCTCGACTAAGGAGAACGGTTTGACGAGTCTCATCCCACAAAGCCAGAGCAAACTTTCCCTGTAGGTGCTTGAGAAAATCAGCTCCAAATCGAGCATACAATGTGAGTATGAATTCGGTGATAGTGGTGTGAGCCACATCGACCCCATCCCTAGCCATATTCTGCCTGAGCTCTTCTTCATTATAGAGTCGACCGACAAACACAAGAGCACATTGACGATCACGAGAGACCGCAGGCTGAAGCTCTTGATAACACTTCGTGCGAAATGGCGAACGATAACCAAAGACGCCTCTTGACCAAGGGAGTACATGTGCATTCCCTACAAGATGAGGAGAAGCACCTAATGCTCTCTCGACGGCCTGTGGATCAACTTTTGAATTTTCGTTTCTAGAGAAAACACCAAAGATCATGGCTTCAACTCTCTTTTCATGGTTCGATCACCCAAAACTTTCGCCGGAACTCCTCCGATAATGGCATAGGAAGAAGCTGAATCCTTCACAACTGCCCCAGCCCCGACAATAACGCCTTTTCCAATGGTCATGCCGTCTAAGACAGTCACACCAGCTCCTAACCACACATCTTCCTCCACCGTAATGCCTAAAGCTTTTCTCCCCTGACGATTAATCGGAATCGTCGTATCTTGAGCAATATGCCCTCCACCAACCAGATAGCTATAGGCGCCCATCAGAACATCCTGACCAATATTCACGGAGTTGGCTGAAAATATTTGGCAATTTGAGCCAATATTTGCATTATCTCCAATGCAAATATTGCCATTCTGGCAGTAGACAAGAGAATTTCGGCCAACAAATACGTTATCACCGATCACAATCCCTGTATTATCTCGGCCTTTTGCGTCTAAAACACAAGAGTCATCAATCACCACATTATCCCCGATAAAAATCTTATGAGGATGCCGTAACACCACATTGGCTCCAAACACCACATTGCGACCGACTGAGCCTAATAACCATTTATACAAATGACCTCGAAGAAAAAGACCCAAGGCACCGGGAACCCAAGTGGAACATAACGTCACACATTCATAGGTAATCAGCGTTCTCAGATCAGTTCGACCAATAACGAGATCTTGGTATTTTTTCAACTTGCCCTGAGACTGATGGACTAATTGCTGTTGAGTATCTAAAGGTGGCTGATTGGTATTCACAGTCACACTTTCAGATGTCCATGTTGCTTATACCAGGTTGCTGTGCGTTGCAACCCGGTTGGCAGATCAATCGTTGGAGAAAAATCGAGTTCGTCCTTGGCTTTTGATATATCAAACGCACGATCTTTCCTGAAAAAATCAGCGCGACGACGATAGAGAGGAGGCTCAACACCCAAAGGTTTACACAGGATCTCACATCCCAAACTGGCAGCCCATAATGGCCAAAATGGCAGACGCCAACGAGGCACTGGGACTTGTAGGCATTCCGCAATCTGACTAACCAATTGATTGAGCGTGACATACTCATTGCCTGCAATAGTATAGACCTGGCCTAACGCCCGCTCTTTCTCACCACTTAATATGATCCCGGCAGCTAAATCATCAACATGCGTCAAATGGTACAGGACTTCACCATTTCCAAACATCATAAATTTCCGATTCTGAATATGTTTAAAGAGCTTTAAAAATCGCATATCACCAGGCCCATAAATTCCAACAGGCCTGACCACAACTCCAGGAAATTGATGCTGATTGAAAAACTGTAGAGCCAGCTTTTCACCTTCCATTTTTGTTCGCTGATATTCATCCCCAGGATTGTAAGGATCCGTTTCTTTGGCTGGTGGATTGGAAATCGCCCCCTGCACTCCAACAGTACTACAGTGAACTACCCGTTCCACACCTCCCGCCATTGAAGCCTCAAGCACATTCTGTGTCCCCGTCACATGAACGTTCCAAAACTCTTTTTTCGGCACCCCTTCCTGACGATAGAGAGCAGCTAAATGGAAAACCGTGTGGCATCCCTTCACTGCCTCAGGGAGTGTGGTGATATCCGTCACGTCACCCCGAACAATGTCGACACCAAGACTTTTGAGTGCTTCAGTATTACTCATCTGACGGGCCAATGCACGAACCTGATATCCAGCTTCGTGCAGTCGTCGACACAAATGCGTTCCAGTAAAACCTGTAGCTCCTGTCACTAATACGGTCTTCTTCATGAGCGTCCCCTAACAACTTTTCATTAATTTTGCTCGAAACGTGGATTGCACATCCATGAGCTCTTCGTCTCTTTTCTTATCGTTCCATCCCATTTCTTGACTCATGACGGAAGCACATGACTCAAGACGTTCCTGAAGAAATCCATCTGGTTGGTTCCAATCCATCCGCCGAAAAATGACATCAGACAATCGCTGTGCACTTTCCTCTTGTATGCCGTATCGCACTTCAGCTTTCAAGAGGTGTTCCTGTAAATCAACGTTGGGTTGCAAGACATCTTCTGGCAACAACGATAAGACCTGTTGATACTTCGAGCCATACCGACCAATAAGAGAAGACACAGCTGCGGCACACTTCTGATCGGAATATTGTTGGGTCTCACCTTTGATATAGGATGAGAGATGAGGAATATCACCGCCAAATACCGGCGTGAGCGAGGTCTTCGATTTCTGATGCAACTTTCCTAATTTTTGTAAGACGAGATCAACCGTCTTTTCTGCCACATAACGACTTTCGGTGAGTTTCACGCCAACGACGGAAATCAGCCCTTTCGTGCCTTCTCGTTTTTCATGGTCACAGATCTGATAGTCTTTAGCTAGTTGCACCGCATCTCCATTCGCCTCAGGGGATGGTAGATAGCCCCAATAGGTCCAAGCAATATCTTCAGGTGTAAGGGCGGCAATAGGATAGGCATCATTAATTTCCGAAAGAAAATCATGGATTTCCTTGTCCGTTACATCACGATCCTTGGGTTCTCCTTGTATCGGAAGATGGGCCGTCCCAATTAATGAATACTCTCGCCATGGAGTAATAATAAACAGCCTGGTGCCCTTATTGATCAGAGCTTTTGCATCAGTATATTGCTTCTTACTATACACGCCAATCGCATACTGAGGAACAAGCTGGCGGGAAATGAGGACATTAAACGCTTTCGTAAAGGATGTCATGCTTGACGATGCCGACCGCTGCACGTGCCTCAGGACTTGATTGACCCATGGTCCAGCTGTGTTAATGATCAATTTCGATCGAATGTCCAGCTTCTCACTCGTCAGGATATCTTTTGCCTCCACCCCCTTCAGTTCCCCTTGATCCCATATACCCCCGGTTACTTCAACATAGTTACAGAGGTCGACTCCAGCATAGGCTCCAGACTGCGCAATTGACATGATCAACCGCTCAGAGCTCGACAACTGCGCATCGTAACAAATGGCTCCACCCGTCAAACCCTCATCCGAAATACCTGGGGCAAGGCGGAGACATTCGTCAGTCGAAACACAGGTACCAGCAGGCAAATGCTTTTGCGGATCATCCAATTGATTGCGGTCAAATCCAATCATATCGTTAATGAGTAACGCCAAGGCAAATATATTCTGACCACGCATGCCATATCCATAGGTGGGGAATAAAAATGGAAGCGGATGAACCACATGTGGGGCAATCCGCATAAATGTCGTTCGCTCACAGATGGATTGACGCATGCGCCTCACATGTCCATGTTGTAGATAACGCAATCCTCCATGGATCACCCGTAGACTATTAAACGACGTCGCATGTCCGAAGTCTCTCTTCTCAACGAGTCCAACCTTCAAACCTCGAAGGGCAGCATCCCACGCAGTAAATAACCCATAGATTCCGCCACCCACAATGAGAACATCATACTCAACACTCGTTAACCGTGAAAGATCGCGCTTCATACAGTATGCAATGATTGTGATGAGAAGAGATTCATTCAACTATCCTCAATTCATGATGAACAAGCCAGGACTCAATTCAAGTACTTGTCTTTCCAAAAATGAAAGACCATCAAGGACCATAGCTGATGGGCATGATTGACTCGGCCTGAGACATGTTCGGCTTTCAACTTCTCGATATACTGGTTGTTAAAGAACCCATCTTTTTTTATTCTGTCTCCGCTCAAAGTATCCTCCATAAGAGGCCGCAACTCCTGACGGAGCCAATTCTTCATAGGAATGCTAAAGCCTTCTTTTTTTCGATACAGAATATCATGGGGAAGTTTTTTTTCCATGCACTGCTTCAAAATCCATTTTGTTTCTCGTCCACGCATTTTGTATTGACTCGGCACCCGACTCGCAAACTCAACGACGCGATAATCTAAAAATGGAGCCCTCGCTTCGAGTGAATGGGCCATACTCATTCGATCAACTTTCATCAACACATCATCAACCAGAAAGGTCTTGAGGTCAGCATACTCTTGCTGCCAGAGAGGGTCGGCCTCTTTGACCGCGCCAAGATATCGCACAACACGATCCTCTGCTTTTCTCCCATCAAGTGATTTCTCGACATCAGTTGAATACAATTGATGCCTCGTCAAATCTGTCAAAAACATACTCCATCGATAATGCTGAAGCGATGGATCAAGCGAAGCCCCTTCAACAAATCGTTTAATTTTATTGATCAATCCTTTTTTCTGAGAACTCGGACGAACAGCCTGAACAATTATTGGTAGTATGCGTCTTACAAAAGACGGCAATTTTTGATACACCCCATCAAGTTGATTCGCCACGTACCAATCATATCCGGCAAAGAGTTCATCCCCTCCATCACCAGATAACACGACCGTCACATGTTGTTTCGCTAATTGTGAAACCAGGTATGTTGGAAACACCGAAACATCACCCAGCGGTTCATCCAAGAATTTGCAAAAATGATCCACCAAATTGACAATTTCTGGTTGGATCGTTAATTCATAATGCTCAGTGCCAAACTGTTTGGCAACTTTTCTCGCATATTCCAACTCATTATATGAGGCGTCATCAAACCCAATGGAAAATGTTTTGACTGGCTGGTCCATCATGTTGGCCATAATTTGAACAATAGTGCTTGAATCCACTCCCCCACTGAGAAACGCACCGAGGGGCACATCACTAATCAACCGCAATTTCGTCGAATCCTCAAGAAGGGCATATAATTCCTCCTCAAGTTCTGATTGCGTCTTCACCGGACCCGCCACAGGATACGACATGTCCCAATACTGCTTCACCGATGTCTTACCATTCTGGATGATTAACAGATGACCAGGTGGAAGCTTTTGGATACCATTGACAATCGAAAGGGGAGCAGGAATGTATTCAAACGTCAAAAATGCATCAAGCGCATCATAATTAAGACTTCGAGGAACTTCGTGACATTGAAGAATCGCTTTGATTTCTGAGCCAAACGCGAAAAGCGAGGCATCCTGATAATAATAGAGAGGCTTGACTCCTAATCGATCTCTTGCGATGAGAACTCGGGAATGCCGACTATCCCAAATAGCAAAACTAAACATCCCATTTAGCCGATGAACACAATCGTCTCCAAATTCTTCATAGGCATGAATAATTGCTTCGGTATCAGTATGAGTGGAAAAAGTGTGGCCCTTCCCTTCAAGTTCAGTTCGTAGTTCCGGAAAATTGTATACTTCCCCATTAAACACAATCCAAATTCGCCCATCTTCATTTGAAATAGGTTGATGACCAGTGGCAAGGTCAATGACCTTCAAGCGACGCATTCCGATACCAACATGTCCGTCAACATGAAATCCATCATCATCAGGACCACGATGAATGATGGCATCACACATTCGTTTTAGGGTATCGAATTCGACCCGCTTCTGAGGATCAAAGTATAGTAAGCCAGCAATTCCACACATCGTTATTGCTTCAATGCCAACTCAAGAATTTTGGCCGTTTTCTCTAAATAAATATCATAGCTAAACTGCTTCTCAAATAATGCTCGTGCCCGATGGCCTCTCGCCATCGCGTCTGCTTCGTGCATGAGACTCTTGAGAATGCCTTCGGCAAAAGCCGCCTCATTTGTATCCGTTAAAAAAGCGACATGTTCATTTAACACTTGAGTATGCGTACTCAAATTCGTGGCAACAATTGGCTTTCCTGATTGCAAGTAGGCATAAATTTTTAATGGTGTATTAGTCCCTTTTATTCTGGGAGACACTAAAATATCAGCAGCTCGAATCGCACATGGGATTTCACTCGATGGTCGACTTCCAGTCAAGCAAAAGTAGGAAAGTAAACCTTCCACCTTAATCTGCGCCTGAACATCATCTACCTGCAGTGGTGTCCCCCCCATTAGGACAAACATCACATTAGGAATTTTCTCGACAACCGCTTTCGCACTACGAATTAACAAAGGAATACCTTGATAAGTTTCAAAGGTCCCGGTATACAAAATTATGCGACGTCCCTCTAACTGATAGGTTGTCCTGAACTGTTGGACATCCTCGTCAGGGACAGAATCAGGCGATCGCTCAATCGTCATGTTTTCAATCATTAAGTGTGGCGCATGAGGACACACATCCTTGACTTGCTCCTCTAATGCTGGGCAAATAGTAATGACCGCTTGGCTCGAGTTGATCGTGACCTTTTCAAGAAATGTAAAGAGCCAAATGAGCGGAGAAAATTTTGAATACTGAAAATTTCCCAACTGCTGGGGAAGTGAAGAATGCATATCATAGAGATGAGGAACTCGAAAAACTTTCGCGAAGAGAACACAGAAAAAGCTCGCCTCTTCATGAGAATGCAACAAATCATACCGTCGTCTCAGCAACAGGCTCAGAGTCTTCACTATCAAAAACATATCAAGAAACAACTTCTTCACAGAGGGACCGATAGAAATTTTTTGAATAAATGGGATTGAGGGAATACGCCTAATCACCACGTCAGGAATCGCCACATCTTCGCCTATGTGATAGGTCACGAGATCAACTTCATGCCCTAACTTTGACAGCGCTTTCAATCGTCCCAGTACACTGAAAGGCGTTCCCCTTGGCTCAAAAAATGGTTGCGGTGCGACCATGAGAATTTTCATAACTCTTCATCACTTACAGACATGACTAAAATCGTGACCATGGATAATGGGCCGTTCAATGTAGGCCATGTAAGATCAATAGCCTTCACCGTCGTTGGTTCAGCCACATGATGTTATACGAATGTTCAGCGAATAACTCACCGAAACGGTGAGGATGAGCAGCGGCTCGAGACACTAAGAAGAGATGTGCTCCAAACCAGCTGGCGTATCGGCAACCTCTTGCATCCCCTCCGTCATGTTCACATCGAGATGTGGGAGTAACTCTCGAATGGGAACAAATGGGAAATCATGAAGTAGTTGAGATAATCGGGCTTGGGTTTTATGAAGGTTGTTATAATGTCGAAACCTGGAGAGCATCGACCCCTTCATTCTTGGTTGGTCTGGATCAACCTCCCAAGGATGAAGATACATCACAAGGGGCTGACCGTTTCCTTCGACCTTCTTGAGCAACCAACGAAGCACCGGGTAAGGAAACAAACGAAAGTACCCACCACCACCAACAGGGATCCGCATCCAACCAACATCGCAGGTTGATGGGGGGACCTCCCAAATGATACCGGCAGTGGTATCTAATGAATGAATTAAAGGATTCGCATCGGGAATTCCATAGGAATCATGGACGGCTGGAACAATACTAGAATCATACAGGAACCCTTCCTCAACTAATATCGGCAGTGCCCATATCGTCTCTTTGGTAATAGAAAATGTCGGGGCACGGTAGCCAAGGACTGGCTGACCCGTGAGGTCTTCCAGAATTCCCTTCGCACGTCTGACATCATCCCGAAACTTAGGAGGACTCTGAACGGAAATGAGTTCATGTGAATAACCATGACAAGCAATTTCATGCCCAGCATTGGCAATATGCTTCACCATGTCCCCATGTCGCTCGGCCACCCATCCGAGAATAAACATCGTGGCCTTCACATTGACTGAATCAAGGAGGGTTAGAATGGTCTCAGTGCTTTTTTCCACTCGACTCTGCAGCACATCCCAATGACGACGGCGTGCCGAACAGTCAAAAGCCGCAACTTGAAAATGCTCTTCGATGTCAAAACTAATACAATGCTTCACTGGTTACGCTCCACAATATTGGGTTATCGAGCCCCAGTTCCGAGCAATACCACATGAAAGGTTCGAAGCAAAATTCGAATATCCAACCATAGTGATAGATTCTTCACGTAATAGAGATCATATTGAAGCTTCATATGAGAGTCTTCAAGGGACGCAGCATACTGAAAACAAGTCTGAGCCCATCCAGTAATCCCTGGACGCACCGTATGCCGGAGATCATAAAACGGAATAAGCGTCTGGAGTTCCTCAACAAAATGGGGTCGCTCTGGCCTTGGACCGACCAAACTCATTTCCCCCTTAAGCACATTAATGAATTGTGGCAATTCATCTAATCGAAGTCTTCGCAACCAATACCCTACTTTAGTCACACGATCATCTGAAACAGCAGCCCACTTAACACCATCTGCCTCCGCATTCTGTCGCATTGATCGAAACTTTCGAAGAACATAGGGATAGCCGTGAAGTCCAACACGAGTTTGTCGATAGAAGACTGAACCAGGAGAGTCCAATTTAATCAAGATGGCAATAACAACAAGAAGAGGAGCAAGAAGAAACAGCCCAAGTAAGGCACCAAAAACATCAACCAACCGTTTCAAGACCATGACCACAGGTTTACGGCGAAAACCCTGGGAAAAAATTAAAAAGCTTGGTTTGAGCTCGTCAATCGATAATCGCCCACATTCGGCCTCATACATTCGGTGACCATCAACAACCTCAATGCCCAAGGATTTAATATCTAAAAGCGCCTCCAAGGGCATGGTCCCTCGACGATCTTCAAAACAGACGGCGATTGTTTGGACCCGATAGTTCTCAGTTAACTCAAATAACTGATCGATCGTTCCAATAACGGTAGGATTCACTGATGGAATCCCTACACATGCACGATCCTTCGATAACAGCCCGACGACCTCAAATCGATTTCGCCCATTCGTCACTAACACTCGAGCTAAATTACTCGCTAACCCACCATCGCCAAGGATGATGACTCGCTTCCGAAGACCAAAAAATTCAAAAAGCCGCTCAGTCAGTCCACCCTGCCCTGACATATCCTGTGTCAGATCACCAAGATGAGAACCAATCATCCCTGCTCACCAATAGCATATGGAACCTCATATCCCTGTCGTACATAATAGGGCATCCCTTCAGCCCAGGCATCTGTCAAGATAATGCGAGATTGAGCTGTCGTTTTTAGCATTTCTCTTGCTTTCAACGCGACATCTTTAGGTGTACTTCCAGACCGCACGACAAAGAGTAATATCTCAGCCATCCCGGTTAGCACATTGATATCTGCTAATGGCAGAACCGGAGGAGTATCTAAGAGAATATATCGAAACCGAGGCTTCACACTCGTAATCACGCTCGCCAATTGAGGGAACTTGGCAAGTGGAATAGGATTCATATCAATATTCCCAACAGGGAGAATCCAGAGGGGATCATTATCCATTTGATGCATGCAGGCTTCCAACGGCTCATCGCCCTGGAGATATTCCGCAAGACCAGGTTCATCAGATGAGAGGGACATTACATCATGTAATGCAGGACACTTGAAATCACAATCAATCACCAAGGTTGGCTCATCGAGATCATGGGCCAAAGTATAAGCAAGATTGGCAACCGTTGAGGTTTTTCCTTCGGCTTTCATCGCACTCGTCACCAGAACAACCGTACAGTCTTCATTCGTATGCAAGAGATTTAGACGCGTGGCCGCCACCCGATATTGTTCGGCGACAATGGATCCAGGCCTCCATTTCGCGACAAGACCTAACTCCCTTGGTATGCCATTTTTTGTATGAGACTTCGATTTACCATTGGTAGCCTTCACCGAAACCCCCGAAGTCACATAACTCGTCTTGCCATTACTCTTTCCATTATGCCCATTGCCGATTGCAGTGGACTCATGGGTTAAACTTTTAAAGGACTTTCCATAAGCAATCTGAAAACTAGGAATCGTCGCCAGAATTGGCAGGCCAATAGAAATTTCGGCATCCTCAGACCGACGAAATGTTGGCTTCCACTGCTCTAGAGCAAACGCAAGCCCATACCCAAATGCTCCTCCAAACACTAACCCAGCAATAACAATAAGGTACCGTGGCGGACCTACTGGCATCGTCGGGAGATTGGCCGGATCTAAGACTCTAAATCGTTCGGCCTTCTGTCGTTTTTCTAAATTTTCTGATATTCGTGAATTCAGTTGTTTTTCATGCAACCGCTGATAGTTCTCCTGCATATTGGAATAGTCACGCTCTAAAATGAGCAACTCTTGCTCACGCGTTGGCGTCGCATCTATTTTCCGTTGATAGGACTTCATCCGAGAATTAACCCGCTGCCGTCGATTCTTTAATGTGGTAATCTGCGCTTTAACCTCAGTCAACGTGTTCGTTAATTCTTGGAGGTATGGATCAAAACTTGTGGACGATGCGGTAGACAAACCAAGCAAGTCTTCACCCGTAAACTCTTCGCCTGTTCCACCTTCCCCAAGTTCATCAGCAGCAGCCTGATTCTTAGCAATTTGCTCTTCGACATGTATGATGTGGTTTTTTAAGGTAATGACATCAGGATACGATTCCGTATATTCCACCAACATATTGGCTAAATCATCTTTCAATTTTGATAAGTGCCTGACCATTGGATTAGCAGGAGGACCAGAATCTTCAATCTGTCCATCAAAACCTGGCAATTCAGACAGGGCCCCCGCCATCGATTCATAATCATGGATTGATTTTTGAATAAGTTCGACTCGTGCACTCATACTATTTAACGATTCTTGGATAGAAGCCTTTTCCTCTTGTAACCGATCGAGACTACGGAGGTTGGAATCCATCTGACCCGGAAGTTCTCCTAAATTTTGCAATCGATATTCGCTGAGAACTTTTTCCTTGGCATCTAATTCTTTTCTTGCAATAGCCAATTCTTGTTCCAAAAATTCTGAAGCACCCTCGACAAATTGTTCTCGAATTTTCAAATTCTCATCAATGTATTGAGATGCAATTTTCGCTGTCACCTTCATGGCCGTCATGGGATCTGAATGAGAAAAAGAAATAGTAAAAGACTCCAAGCGCCCCCCACTTCCTTTGGTTTTCAATTCTACGTTCTTTTTCATTCCAGCGATCACCGGATCATACCCCCTGGCCTTGATCGACTCAGGGTAGAGATTTAATTCTTCAATGACCCGCTGAAGACTCGTGCGACTCAACACCTGCTGCGTGATGGTCGACACACGTTCGGCCACTCGATCCGTAACCATGGCACGAACAAAATTTTCTGGGATTTTCTGGTGTTCAACGAGGATGACCGTACTCGAACGATAAATCTCTGGCTTAAACCACGCATAAACCCCAGCAGAAATGACGCTGATCAACATAATGCTAATAATCAGCCATTTCCGACGAACCGCAATATCCCAAAGCTCTTGAACATAGGATTGGATCATGAGGCTGCTATCGCCACTTACCTGTTTAATGTTTTCTGTTTCCATAATGATTCGAGGCAGCTGCCTCCCTAAAGTTTCTTACAAGTAGTTCCAGGCACTACTCATAAATTTGTATGAGATCTATATATAAATGAGAGTATATGAATCATGATCCACGAACCTGTGCCAAGATTACGGAACGACAATAGTATCACCGGATTGCAAGGTGACATTGTAGGCAGCCCCATCATCGGAAATAAGGTCATCATATCGAATCGGAATCCGCAACTCCTTGATTTTACCTTCAGCATTCAGCACATTTCTGATGATACGAATATCATTTTGGCCAGCAAACTGAGTAAACCCGCCAGCAAGGGAAATAGCCTGTAAAATCGTTGTGTATGACTTCATCTGTAATTTTCCTGGCGAATTCACTTCTCCCACAACAAACACATAATAACTATTCACAGCAACAACATTGACTGATACCGCAGGATTCTCCTTAAAAGCCTTGTAGCGTTCTTCAATTTCTTCGGCAAGTTGGTCGGCAGTCAATCCCGTTGTCGGAACGTCCCCAATCAAGGGCAGCGAGACTTTCCCATCTGGGCGAATCACCACTGTTTTAGAGAGGTCCTGATTCTTCCAGACCACGACCTCTAATTCATCCTCAGGTCCCAGCAAAAACCCTTCTTCAGGAGGGCCAGGTGGAACAATGACATCAGGTCTCGGGCACCCCAGCATGAGACTAGAGATAAGAAGAATGAGAAAAGGATATAAGAAAGACTTGAATCCAGTGGTCATGAACATTCACCGCCTATTCAGAGTAGTTTGCATGTATACGCAGATTAAGGTAACAACACCATCGTTTCCGAAGGTACAACAATCGTATCGCCAGGCTTGACGACAATATTATCTGCACCGCGAAGAATAATGTCGTCATAATTCACGATCATTTTACTTTCTCGATCGCCGTTCAATCCAATTCGAAAAATGACAATTCGGCTTCTCACGGCATCAGGCATTAATCCTCCAGCAAGGGTAATAGCCTGAATCAACGAGGTACGACTGAGAAGAGGCAACTTGCCGCTCTTATTAATAGCACCCTGCACAAAATAGTAATAACTATTGACGGCTTTCACGACAATAGCGATCGTTGGACTTTCCTTATAGGCACTGAGCTTTTGAGTAATCTCCTCTTTCAGTTCCTGAGTGGTTCGTCCAACAGCTTTCACATCACCGATCAAAGGTAATGTAATTCGCCCGTCTGGCCTAACAAATACTTCACGAGATAAATCGGTGTTTTTCCAGACACTAATTTCCAAAACATCCTCGGGGCCAATGATATATTCTTCGGTCACAATCAAAGCCGTTTTCTCCGCACGACTTTCTGCCTCAGATGCGTCTTGAGCATAGACTGAACCTGCCCCAAGACACATGCCAAGGACCAACACCAATGGCACCAAACTTCCCTGTCTTTGTACCTTCATGAAATCACCTCGTCCCTTGTAGAAAACACATAGAGCAATTTGAATAAATTAACTATTGGGTAGACATTTTTATGACAGAAATAATAACCAAGCGATTAATTGCTTCATAAACCGAGGGATCCAACTGACCATAAACACCAGATACACACTGATGGTTCGCTAAGAAAAGTGCCTTACAACAGAAACGCAACACATGAATAAGGACCAGACCCTGACAAGGGGATGGATAAAATTGGCCCTATACTGGAACTCGCCGAATGTTCTGCCCTTCATCACCAATGCCCCGTAGCATTTCTCTACCAGGTGTTGCACTGATTGCGCATGAGTGTAAAATGCAATTTCAATGCCACCACACACATCAAACCCAAGATTAGAATCGCAAATTAAAAGCCTGCTCTCTCAAGACAAGATACCTAGACTTGCGACTCTTAAAAGATATACTTGGGGTCGATTTTCATTTCATCGGTTACATAGGTAGGTATTCTTTAATGATCATCAAAAATTAGAGGAAAAAACATTGATGCTGTGGCTAAACATCCTAAACCTGCGACTCAATCTAGATGCCATGGCCTCCTAGAATTGAGAAAAAGACCTTACCGAGAATTCAAATTCCCTTAGAAAGAGCTGAATTTCTCATAAGTTTGATGAGTATGACGTAGCTCGCCCACTCCAATGCAGCGTTAAGGGGTACCGCAAACAAGATGGTGCCCCCGAGACGATTTGAACGTCCGACCTCCGGTTTAGGAAACCGCTGCTCTATCCACCTGAGCTACGGGGGCAACAATGGAGACCTAAGAAGAGTAGCAACTTAATGAACTTACTAGTCTACAAGAATTCATAAATTCAAACAAGGAAATCTGCCAAATTCACAAGATACTCTCTCTAAAAAAGACACAGACGTCTCAGTCCTGCAATACGTGAAACAGAAAAGCTGGTCCTCGTTCCTAGAAAAAACAATCGTTGTGCGCCAGGCTCAATTGCATAACCACCACATCTGTGTCCTTCTGAACACGTCAAGGTAGTGGACACATACCAAATTACGCTTAAGCTAATCACCTTATTTATAAGCACTCAACAGGAACCCGTTGCAGTCCCCTCTCATTTATACAGGCAAGGCGATTGCCCCAGGCCATAAATGGCAAATACCACCAAACAAGGCACAACACACCCTGCAAAACAATTATTATGCACAAACACTAAGTGATCACCCTCAAATGCTTCTCCATGGAAATCGCCTGAGTCGCTCCATGTCTCTTTCGAAACCAAAAACGCCCTAAGGTTTAATCACTTAGGCCAGCTGACGAAAGAATGGACTGGCTGGCCTAAACGGGTTGAACCATCACCCATCTATTCCCTGATCATCGCACCGCCATAGCATTCAACGGACTAGACCTCAGCAAGCATTTTCATCTACAACCAGTTCTGCCTCTAAGATTACTTTCCCAATCGAACTGACAACCAGGAAATCAGTAGAGTACAATCGCGTGGTGGTGCATGATATTTTCGATACGTTCAGCATAAGGACTGGCTACAAAGAAATGATGACTTCACTGGAAAAAATGACCCTACATCAAAATAATCGCGGCTATGTGGTCATAGTGACTCTGAGCCTGATCTTCGCCCTGACCTTAGGTTGTGGTGAGGAAAGGACGGCCTGGGATGACTATACGGAAAAAGGCGACCTACTGGTCCAACAAGGTCAATACTCAGACGCAGAAAAAGAATACCAGGCAGCACTCAAAGAAGCTCAACTCAAAGAGCACGACCCCCGATTAGCAAAAAGTTTTAATAAACTGGCAATTCTGCACGATGCGCAAGGCGAATATGCTAAAGCCGCAGACTTCTTACAACAAAGCATTGAGATCTACACACAAGGTGGCGCATCCCAGCAACTCGAGCTTGCCGCAAGCCTTAGCAATTTGGGCGCCGTACATTATGCGCAACAACAGTATGACAAAGCGAAGCCACTGTTCGAACAAGCTATTCAGATTCGAGAGAAGGAGTTGGGAAAAGAGCACAAAGATATTGTGAATGACCTAAAAAATCTTGCTGGACTGCATGCCCGCCAACAAGCCTATGACCAGGCAGAACCTCATCTGCGACGAGCGCTCAAGATTATCGAAAAATCTTCGGGAGCGGAAAGTACCAATCTCGTTCCCCATCTGAATAACTTAGCGCTTCTCTATCAGGCACAAAAACGCTTAGATGAATCAGAATCCCTGTTGAAACAATCTATCGTCATCAATGAAAAATCTATGGGAGCTGATAATCCTCGTATTACGGGAAGTCTCAATAATCTGGCACTGCTCTACAACGAAAAAAATGACTATCCCCAAGCGGAAGCCCTCCTCAAACGAATTCTCGACATCTATGAAAAAGCCCTAGGACCAGACAGCCCACAAGTCGCGGCAAGCCTGAGTCAGTTAGCCTCCTTGCATCATAAACAGGGTCAAGAGAAGAAAGCCCAAGAGCTTCTTGAACGGGCCAGAGCCAGTCTCGAGAAAAAATTAGGGAAGGAAGACCCGCGCTTAGCGAGAGTCTTAAATAATTTAGCCCTGGTCTATGCCACACAAAACAAAATGAAACAGGCCGAGGAACTGTTTCAACATACAATTGCCATGATTGAAAAAACAAAAGGGAAGGATCATCCTCTCATTGAGCGGACCCTCAGAAATTACGCCAGTTTCCTCACGAAACAGAAACGAACAAAAGAGGCTGAACCACTAGAACTTCGAGCGAATACCATTCGTGAACAATACAAGCAAAATAAGGATCAACCGCAGTAAGAGAGTCCGCTCAGTCAAACCACATCCAAACCTCATTGAACCCCATCCCCTCGAAGCACGCCGAAAATCAAGTCCGACCATCCCCCCACAGGTTCTGATGTATCCTACAACCAACATTCCTTCATCATGAACGAAGGCATTCCATCTCACATTCATGTAAATTAAATGGAACACAACCATCAGAGTCTAGGTATCTAAATGGATACATAGTGTATCCATTTAGATACCTACCTGACACCCCTCTTCAATACTTGGACATACTCAGAACAGGAAGAAATCACCTTATAAGATTAGGAAGAATTCATCCTCCCCACACACGATAGGATTCTAATAAGGTCGTAACCAGAGAGGGGTCCAGGGAGATAGTTTATTTCGAGTCGTAGAATGAGGGAGGTGCAGGCGGCGTGGGTAATTTTGGCTGGGGAATATTCGGCGGCTTTGGAAATGCAAACCCCTTGGGATCAGTGGGCACCCAGGTCTTTGCGGGATCGTCCGGCAATACCTTCTTGACAGAAAATGGTCTCTGAGAACGAGAACTATCAGTCAAAACCTGTTGCGAGAAATACTCAGGTGATTGACCAATCCATTGCGCATAGAGTTTGACTGCACACCGGCGAGAATCAGACTGACCGCTACTTTCACAATCCTCTAGAAACGTCTGTAGATACTCAGTCCCCACGGCAATATTTCGACAGGGATCTAAGATCTGCCCCGTTGAGTAACGTCCTTCTTTCGTGATGGAAAGAGGAACACCGAGGGGACCTACATACACTTGTCCCGAAGCCCGGCCAATAGCGGCCGTGGCTTCGACTTTGGTGCGATAGCCTGTTCCCCGCAACGCCTCTTTGTTTCGCACATGATACAGCTGCCGATCACTCACGACGGCGGCCACAGCTGAAACCAACCGAGTATCTGTCACCAGTGAACAGACAAGAAGAAGTGGAGTAAACAAATCCATGTCATAACGTATCACGAACAATGGCCTATCGAAATAGCATGTGGTGCTAGCTTGTCAGAGATCGTCTCGTCTTTCTCCACCGCCAGGCAATAACTCCCACGATCCCACTACCAAACAACAAGAACGTAGAAGGCTCAGGAACTGGGGTGTTGCCTGTGGGACCTCCTCCAGTATTTGAAAAGTCCCAGTTCCCTTCAAGAAATATAAAGAATTCCGTCTTAGCCTGAACCTGTATGGATTGAAAAAATGTCCCGAATGATGTGAGCGGCCGATTATTAGATAAGTCAAACCGAGTTTGAACCTTATTAAAGAAAATTCCTGCGAGAGCTCCATCCTGAAAAACTAGTCCAGGCAAAGGATCACTTGTACCAGTGCTCATCTGAGAAAAGTCAGCCAAATCTAGACGATAGGAAGGTCCGGCCATGACAGCAAGCGAATAAGATGGATCTGAATCTGTTGTTAAAAGCGTCTTTCCTACCGGGGAGATCAACGAATCCTCATACGTGGCAACAGCAAAGATTCTGTCTCCAGGGCCAAAGACCCCAAACCCATTATCGATGGAAGCCTTCGTGACCACTCCCGTAACGGTTGTCGTAATCGGCGTTGCCTGGGCAGTCCAAGCCGTTAGCCCTGTGATAGCCATACTCAATAAAAGCAGACTGAATAACTTACGAATGATACTATTCATACTCTTTCCTTTCTAATAAAATAGCTGCCCCTTCGATCCGCGCCAGTAAATTGTAGAGAGTCCTGCGTATATGTCAATCCCTTTCAAAATGGTTCAGGTAAAAATACGTAACATGGAAGAAAAATAAAGGGGTCATTCTATTTTATGAAACTCAGGTATAGACAATTAGAATGGAAACGATTCTTGAAGATGTATCTGGGATTCGCTTTAACCAAATAGCCAAGACTGATTTATTCTTGCAACATTTGAGCGGACACAAGAGATTCGCTAAAATGTCAAACGATCAACCAAGGAATATGGTCAATGAGTGACATGCATGGTCGAATACTCAGTGTGATTGAATGTAAGAATCCATTATGTGGACAGAAAACAACGAGACAAGGGTACCCGGCCGATTGGCCTGACGACTATGTGCCAGACGACCACATTCACTCAGGTTGGAATGACGACCTCACGGCCTTTTGTGTGTATTGCGAAAACTGTGGCCACTATACGGGAAATAAAATTGATCGATCAAAGAAGAAGGATTGAAAAAGAAGGCAAATAGATGGCAGAACTAAACGAAGCCCTAAGGAATAAACACTCTAGTGAAATCTCGATTAGTTCATAGTAAGGGAAGATCTTGATCGATAAAAAAATGCCAAGCATCCCATCCGTTCGCCCCACCAACACTGTCATATGGAATCATTGTTAATAAAGTAGAATGACCCCTTTTACATCAATTCCGGAAAGGCTGTTCTTGGGTACGAGTGTTGTCAGAAACAGGTGGGAGTGGGAGGGAAAGTACAAGAAGCATTGAGCACCATATTCCGATTCCTCACAGGAGAAATCGCTTCATACTCTTCTATTCGATGTGTGCCCGGCATGCAGCGGCGGCATGCACGCTATATTCTAAAGCAAGTACCGTGTCCCCGATCTCGGGTCCGTTGAGAGTGGCCTGCGGAGAACAATTGAATCCATGAAGACAGATCAAGCGGGTTTGTTGTGGGAACATAAGAAAAGAATGCTCTCATCGGTAAAATGTGACCAACGCAGATTCTAGGTCAAACACGATAAAAACAAATGCACCAGAATGTGAGGAAGAATCAGGTAAAGTAGAATGCCCCCTTTTCTGTGGAGACACGGCCAAAGCACTCGTGGGCATCGGCCTGGGCCCTCAGAAATACCTGGAATTCAGCAGGGGCATGAACGAGACGTTGATCGCCTCGGTCACGATTCACCACATGGTAATTGACGTCATCCTATTCGATGCGTACCTAGCGGGGCATGGGGAATGATATCCACTCTATATCATAAAGCAAGCAACTTGACCCCCTAATTAGCCCAGATAAAGTAGAATGCCCCCTTTACTATATCGGTCATCACAGGATAATGGCGTCGCCCTCTTCGATGCAGACAGGGCGGGGCATGGGGAAGGCTCATTCACGCTATGTCATAAAGCAAGCAACCTGACCCTCTATTCAGGTTCGAGAGCAGCTCCAGGTCAGTGACAGCTCTCTACTCTACCTCATGATATTTTTACAATGGAGAAGGGGTCTCCTTCACCTTCCATTGGGGATTTGATTCCAATATGTTTTTTATCTCTAAAAATATGTTGGTCTTTGAGAAAATATTAATCCAATCCCCACTCCACCCCTTACTTGCCACCCATGGGAAATCTTTCAGAATGTTTAGTTCATTATGATTATTTGCGCCTATGTCATCAAGGAAGTTATCTACCATAGGTTGAAGGGATTCGTTTGCATAGGGAAAAACAAGAAAAGTATTATCATCAGTATAATCCCAAAAGAATTTCAAGAAGTCTTGTAAATATTCAGGATATCTCGAATAACCAAGAATTAACTCCCTTTCATACGTTTGCCTGAATAAATCTTTTCGAACAAACGTTTTTCTTATTAGCACGTCAAATGTCTGTGTAGGCCATTCATCGGAACATTCTATGATAGGCACATAGGCTGCTAGTACGGGAGAGGTTTCCTTAGGAGCTAATCCAAGTAACAGATCAGCATACAATTGTGAACATTCAGGTGGAATTGGGATTCCAAAATAACCGAGGGTATATTCAAATATTCCTTCAGGGGATGGTTCCACCTGATAAATTTGTATTTCCTGTATTTGAGCCTTCCTATTTTCCCTTCCCATAAGTATCACCTATGCTCCGTGGATCTAGTCTAATATGATAATTTGGCGAACCCTTACTTGCCTGAAAATTCAAATGGACTCGGGGCTCTCCGCCCGAGCCGGACAGCGGATGATAATCTAAATGAACATTGGTGCCAGTTTGTCTATATATTATACCCCCAATCCTACCGTTGCCATGAGCAAGCCCAGGATTTGGACCTAGAAACTTTAATTGAGACCAAAAATAGCGGGCAGCTTGATAGCCTCTGACTAAAATTGATTCAGCTGGAGTTGCCGCAGGAGAATGCCCCGAAAATACTAATAAGTTGTTTTCACCTCCACTACTATTAACCTCACTTTGCGCTACAGTCACTTGCTGGGTTGCAACAACATCTTTACTGGCATAATACTCATAGGTGGCTTGGCCAATGGATACTGCCGTGTAAAAAGCTGCCGCAGAGGCAGCCCCATAGAGTGCCCCTTGGCCAGGATCGCCTCCGCTAAGAGTCGAGGAAATCGCTCCACTGGCTGCTCCACCAGCAGCCGCGCCAACGAATGCACCACCAAATGCACCTCCAACAGCCCCACCCACATCAGCGCTGAGGTAGGCAATTCCCCCTGCTTTGAGTGCACCTCCTGCAGAGCCCCCATCTAACCGTGTTGTGTAGGCAGCAAATCCAGCGGCACCGTATGGACCACCCCAATAGGTTGCGGCTGCAGCTCCAGCTATCCGGACGTATGGGCCAATGGTCTTGTTTGTTAATGCCCAATCAACATATATCGACTGCCCCCCCGTCAGATACTTTCGATTTTCAAAGGTAAACTTTTCAACAGATTTAAATGCCTTTTTAGCCTTCTTAAACGCCTTCTTAAAGAAATGCCCACTAGGATCAGTGTAGAGAATCGGGTTATTCCTGTCATAACTATACCGGTTGAGGGCTTGCGGATCGGTGACGCTAGGCACAATCGTATCGGCCGAAATAAACCGCCCAGCACGGGATCATAGTACCGAGCTTTGTAGAACTTGGGAACCTATAATCGCGAAAGGATGAAAGGGAAAGGTGGTTGGGACTCGCAGAATGGATATCAGAGGGTAGTCGCCTGCTCCTGAACCGTGACCAAGGGCCTGTCGAGCCATCTTGTTCTTTGCCCGTGTACTTGTACGGGACATCAGCGGTGCCGGTATTACTGCGGGTGTCGCCATAGGCGATAGTAGGCGACATCCTGTTCACTCACGCCGTTGCTATCGGTCAGGACACTGGTCGAGCCTAAGTGATCGGGATGGAAGTAACTCGTCGAGCCACTACCCACTTGCTTGATGGCAATGCGTTGACTGCCAGAGAAAATCATCTTGGCACAGGACAGCGGCGGTGCTGTCCCCTCGCAGACATACAGCTTGCCAATAGAGGTCGTCCAGGTCATCAGACTCCCATCATCCACCGTCTTTTTGACCCGGCCACCATCGCCATCGTAGAGAAGGGTGGTGGTCTTTGTGGTGGTGGTCTCTCCCCGCATTCGAGTCCGTCCATGCATCAAGAGAGTCATGCTATGTTTGGGGGGTAGAGAGAAT
>JAJDBM010000053.1 GCA_029261355.1 Nitrospirales bacterium
CATCTAGGGTCGTTGAAGCAATGGGAACCCCCACAAACAGGTGAATGCTTCCCGCAAGGATCGCAGCTAAGGCCCCTATCCCAATAAAGATACTTGGAAGTTTTGTGGATGACATACTTGCCTCCTTTTGGTTCAACGATCAATTGCCGTATGCTCAGGTCGTTCCCTGTCGTCTCTTAGTCTAACATCTTTCGCCCTTCATGGCTCTAACCCTACGGCTTGGTGTATCGTTTTTAAATTCCTAATTTTCGTTTTACCTAAAGCAAAAAAAGAGCGAGATGACCCCTAACAGATCGAGAAATGTAACAGATCTGAGCAGTCTGTTACATCGACCGAAAATGTAACCGACTACCCCATAGTGTTACATGGATAGGCTAGGGCCTGAAAAACAAAGGGAGTTTTTATAATTTTTCAATATGGAGGGTAAACAATGGGATGGTTTTCAAAATCTCTTGATGTAATAGACATCGATGATCCTAAGGACTCGTCAAGTTCTTATGATACTAAGGTTAATAAAGTGACAAAATACCTACATGCCCTAAAAACGTTTGCAGAGAAAGATTCTTGGGTCAAAGGTCAATCAAAAAATATTTGGGCGCAAAATCCTAAAACCGGATTTCGTCTTCTTTCCGATGGGACGGCTAACTTAACATTACTTGATGAGTCAGAAGAATGTGCCAACCTATCGGCCTTTGTGAGAGAGGAACAGAAAAAGTTCAATGCAAAAAATAGAACCTAATTGCATGTAGAGTTTGAGTAATGGCTAACTCGGCATTTCGTATTTTAAGGAAAAACGTAACAGAACCGAGCAGTCGGTAACATGACGGCATCGCCTGATAATATTCAGACCATCAGATAGCATGGATATTCAGTTTTAGTTTGAGTGAGAAAATATGAATATTGAAGTGAAACAGAAGAATAAAAAAGTCGCTCAAATTGCGCGATGGATCAAAGAATACACCCATCCATTAAAAGCTATAGGCGGCCTATTCTTGTTTCTTGCCTTAGGTACAGGGTTCTTTTGGGCTTTGGGTAAGGATATAGAGCCAATTGCATTTATTTTCGCGCTACTAAGTTCAATATTTTTCTCAAGCCCATCAGTCGCTGAATATCTCTGTCCTAGCAGGAAACCAATCGGACATATGAATTTGGATGAAATTTTACAATTCATAAGGGAAACCAATGGAAAAACTGATTGGAAATTGATTCATTCACAAAATGCACATGAAGCATTTTTAATAGAAGATATGCGACTACGAATTAGGATTAGATGGGATGCTGAAGATAGTCAGGATAAATCGTTTAATGAGCCGTGGGCAACCAAATATCCAGACCCTAATGCAAGTAAAGATTGGTATTATCTTTTATATGACGGGAATTTAATAGAAACATTTACTCTGGTATCGGTTGATGGTTGCCGTGCCCTATTACCGTTACCAAAATTTTCTACTCTTGAGGTTGACCCTCTTGCCTACAAAATAGCTCAAATATTTGATCAAATAAATTCGTTAGATAAATATATGGCTAGTTCTAATTTAATGGTCAACAATATCTGACACTGTAACTGTAAAGGAAAATGTAACCGATCCGAGCATAGTGTTACATGGCAGGTTTTATTTACGTGTTTTCTTCACCGCCGGGGGGTCACGGGCGAACCTTTATTGTGGAAAAGCGGACGTTGTAATTTTCGGCCCAACCGTCTCAGTTCGACCCAAAGCGGACAAACGAGGGTAAAAATATGGCTAGAGTAATTCCAATAAATTTTCTCCGACCCTTAGCACTAATATCAGTTTTTATGTTTATTGGCGGGATGGGAACTATTGGTTCACCTACAAAGTCCTACGCGGAAAAATTACTTTCATCGTCACATGGTTTGGACTTATCCCAATTGCATTTAGTGGTCGAAGCCTCACCTGAATATGAAGAGCGACTCTATAAACGAGCTCACAAACATTTCACCCAAACAGGTTTACATATTAAATCCAAATTTACTAATACCTACAAACAATGGGAACCCCTATTTAGATTAACATTTGAGGTAGAACCAGTTGATAAGACCAGCTCCAATCTCTTTTTATATTCCAAGAGGTTAGAGGTCGTGGAAAACGTCGTTCCAGAAAGAACAATCAAGGTTCGTGCTTGGGCAGTCACATGGTCGGTGGGATCTTCATGGCCCGAGGTTCGAAAGGAACGATTAACTCTGCAGGATTTAGAAAAAGATTTGGATGAGTTATTGAAATTATTCCTCCAAGACTATAAATACGCGAATCAAAAGTTACTGCGCGAAGACAAGAGATAGCTCGTGAGTGGAAGGAAAAGGGGTTAAATTGCGTACATTATTAAATATCCATGCGGGAGTCTGCTTTTGGCCGTTCTGAGTCAAATGGCTGTGGGCTCTGAATGTCCGCTTTGGAATGTGATGATCGTCATGGTCGGAAGAAACATGTAATAGAACCGAGCCGTCGGTAACATTTTTGAAGGCTATTTCGCCCATTTGGGTTTACGAGTGCGCTTACGGACACGTGGTTGTTGATCAATGGGTGTGGAGCCTGAAAAATCAAACTTGGAATTGCCAAATATCCATCCGGTACGGCGGGGTGGCGGTTTTGAGACTTTATAAAATGACGCCGTGATATCCATGGCGAAAGTATGAAGGGAAAGAGGACAACGCTGAAGCGTTAACTGTTTCTTTTCCACAAAATGTCATTACACCGGATGCAATTCGGCTACAGGGAAGCGCTTCACTTTGATCGTCTTCGCGGTCTTTTCGACATGGGCCAAATCATAGGCCATTTGCATGCGCATCCAGTGTTCAACACTAGAACCAAAAGCCTTGGACACTCGGACGGCCATTTCCGGCGAGAGTGCCGTTTTCTCATTGGTCACACGAGACAAGGTTTGCCGCGTGACGCCAAGCCGTTCAGCGGCATCAGTGACACTCAGGCCCGAAGCCTCGACGGCATGTTTGATTATCTTGCCCGGATGAACGGGGTTTTTCATAGCCATTATCTTTTCTCCTCAATGGTAGTCGATTAAATCCACATCAAAGGCGCTGCCGTCTTCAAACCGGAAAATAATCCGGTGATTTCGTGACACCCATACACTGTAAAACCCTTTAAGGTTGCCAGTGAGCCGATGAAAGCCAAAGCCTGTAATATCGAGTTCTTGGACAGTCTGAGCGGTATCTAAAATAGAAAGATACAACTCGGCTTTGTCGGCAATATCCGTGCGCAAGCCGCTCCGGTCGCCTTTTTCGTACAGCTTTTTTAAGCCACGGTGCTTAAAATTCTCGATCATCATTCATCGTAACACGTAACATGACATGTTACAATAACTTTTTGTGGTGGGATTAAGTAATTGAAGTAACGGGCAGAAAATGCCATGATTTATCATAATCTATATTATCACACTAAGCCTTTGATATTGTTAGCGAATTATTAAGGGATGGTTATTCTTTTTTCAATTGTGCTGGGTGTTGGTCAACTATACATTCTGCGATTAAATCACCGACAAATTCGGTTCCGTCGCAAATAGGAGAGGGAGACGAGAAGGAGCGTTTTGCCCAAACCAGCTATGCGGCAAGTGCATAGAACTGTTCGGCGAACGAGTGCTCATTTTCCGCTCCAGTTTTCATCTGCCCCTTCTTAATCATCGCCATGACTTCTATCCCGGCTAATGTCCGTTGAGCAGCATAAAAGTTTTTGAAACCGAGCATGGGACGAGTCAATCGTTTAATGCGGCGATGGTCTTGTTCAATGATATTGTTCAGGTATTTACATTGTCGGATTTTGATACGCGTATTATTGTCGCGGTTCACCTGTCTCAAGCCTGCTGTATTGGCCCCACTTTGATCAATATTGACCAGACTCGGTTTGCCATGTTGACCAATCGCTTTCTTGAGAAAGCGTAAGGCTGCCTTGGTATTTCGTGTCGCGGTCAAGAGAAAATCAATCGTCTGCCCGTGCTTATCGACTGCCCTATAATAATATGTCCACTGCCCCTTTACTCGAATATATGTTTCATCAAGCCGCCAGCGTGTGCCCACGCGCTTCTTCTTCTGGCGAAAAGCCGCGTCTAGTTGTGGGGAATACTGAAGCACCCAACGATTGATGGTGGAATGATCGACGGAAAATCCACGTTCGGCCGTCATCTCTTCAATATCGCGATAACTCAGCGAATAGGCCAGATACCACCGGACACTTTGGAGGATCATGTCGCGTTGAAAATGTCGACCCTTGAACGAAATGATGGGCATCTGCGGCTCCTTTGAAAATGGCGTATGATACCATATCGGGCTAATTGCGACAGAACCCACAAGAGTATCGCGAGTACGGCCCATTACCTCGGAGTCGAACAGCGCGAAGCGTTGGACTTGGCAAAAGGCATGGAGATGTGAGGGCGTGTCAGTTAGATGGGCCATTCAAAATCAGAACTGTTGGGCAATTTATTCGTA
>JAJDBM010000054.1 GCA_029261355.1 Nitrospirales bacterium
CGGGTATAATTTTGTTCAATGATCAGACTGACTGCATCCAACTTGAATTCTTTGGAATACCGCTTTCGTGTCCTCATGGCCCCTCCTCAGTTAAGTGCATATTCTCTTAACTGAGCTGTCCCAATCCAGTAAACCACGTCAAATCAGCTACATTCATAGATGATCCAAACTGAATAACTTCTTCACGAGCCTCTGTAATCAGTCTAATGAATTGTACGTCACCTAGCCTCATCCAGGTCTTAAGCTCAGCTGACGCTAGATCTAAAAAATCACCAACGTTACCGAATTCACTCCCGCCAATCCAAAATACTTCCCCTAGTTTAGCTATAAAACGAGACCTTCTTTCAACAACCGAATCTGATTCGTGGGCAACAAGTTCAGAAATGTGATGAAGCGTAAAAAGCAGCCGTGTCTCCGATGATGTGATCTTCTCTACAAGGCGTTTCGCAATTCCATCTCCATTCTCCCATTCTTGCCATAGCTTTATTATAAGGGAAGAATCAAGAGAAAGTGCACGGGGCTGGACAATTATAGACATGCCAATAAATGGATGAATAAGAGTTTTCAAAAAAGAACTAGGGGGCACCTCTAGTATTCATATATTTTTTCTGAAATTTGTTATTCTTCTCAATTTATTCTAAGAGTTCTTTGATTGAGGAAAACTGAATGAAGAAAATTCGAGTTTCTGTCTCCATCCTCTCAATACATTGAATAATGGTATATGTAATAGAAAGACCTATGCAAAAGGCGATGTCATGCTGTGAAGCATACAGAATCTGGCTTATTTATCAAGATTTATATCGAGTGAAAAGCTAAGAATTAGAATTCAGGTTGCGTGCTTTCTTCCTATATGGATAGAACCTGTAGTTGAACCAATAAAAAAATAATATCATTGCGGAGACTTTAATCAATTTATTTATTGGTATAAACTACGACTCTCGTAGTCTTTTCTGACTGTTACAATATAAATTAGCCGCAATCACACCTGCCACTAAACCCGATGTATGCCCAATCCATGAAATATGTGCGCGCACATCCAGCAATGTAAAGAAAAACCCACTATAAAAAATGAGGACGACCGTTGCGATGATGACCGATTTGAGTGATCTTGTATTGTATGCATCTGCTAACAAAAATGACCAATACCCCATGATCAGGCCACTGGCACCTGCATGATAGGCTGTTGATCCAAACACCCAGGTACCAAGCCCTGTTAATAGAGAAATGATGAACGTGGCTCCCCAAAATATTGTGATATTTTTAAATTGGACTAATGAACCTAAAATGAGAAATGGAATGGAATTACTGATTAAGTGCCACCAACCATGATGGATGAATGGCGCAAAGAAAATACCGATTAATCCACGATAGGTTCTGGGTAAGATCCCATATTGTCCGATCTCTGGCCACGCAAACACCTGTGTAGTTTGAATAACCCACATAAGTACGAGAAGATACAGGGCGTGGGGTATTTTTATGTGAAACAATGTATGGCTTTCGCTTGATTCACTTCTTGGGTGTCGTTCAAAAGGTAGGGGTAAGTTATTGGCTTTAAAATATAGAGGGACTTTGAGTCAGGGGTCATGCTGCTTGTTTCATGATATAGGCGCTCATTCTCTGAATCATCTTCACGCAGTCTGGATTTTCTTTGCAGCGTTTCCGTATCTGAACGATGATGAAATTCACCGAATCAATATTCTTAACCTAAACGTTCCTAGGTCAATTCAATATTATAAAGCAATCAATCTTCCCTGTATTCTGTGTTCTATTCAGATAGCTGTAGTTTGGTTGCCGCTTTTTGTAAAGACGTATTTGCTGTCCATATCGCACAGCCTGTCAACTGCGCGGCTGCTAGTAGATTCATGTCTATCCACCCTATTCCTGTGCCATAGAGTTTGTGGAATTCTAATAGATGCATCACTTCGTGATGCTCTGGAATGTGTGTTTCGGGAAGGGCGCAAAGCAAGGCGAGTATTTCTTTTCGATTCTTCAGTCCCCCACAAGCGAGTTCACCAACGATCCAGGGATGAATGAGTACCTGTGTGTCTTGAAGCAACGACTCTAGGCGAGGGCTCCCGTACCGAAAGTGATTGACCCAGATTGATGTGTCGACCAGGGTCATCGTGTCTGGGGCGATCGTCGTCGTGGAGGCAACTTCAGTTGCTTCTCTGAGCCGCCGAGTTGAGCAAGCCGCAATGCGGCTTTTTTAGAAATCAGGGCCTCAAGGCCAAGCCTCACTAAGGACGTTTTTTCAGAAATTCCTGTGAGGTTTGCGGCTTTTTCAAGAAGATCGTCATCGATGTTTAATGTCGTTCTCATATGTATTAATATGCATTGTATATGCATGTAATTCAATGAGCCAATTCTAACGTCAGTCTAGGACAAAATAGAGAATATAGTGACTCCTTTTTCAACTAAACAGACAAATCATATAATTTCAGTACTGACTTCCAGTTTCTCGTGGTCGCTTCGACACCAAGCTTCTGCTCTAGAAAGTTATTTGACAGCTTGCTTGTTCCATACCCATTAGGGCAATACAGATAGACCTCTGTTCCCTTCACGACTAACTTCTCTGGTGCAACCACATATTGTTGAAGTTCACCAACTTTCACTGCTGTAGGCCTTCTTGATAGAAACGTGACTAAGACTTTTGTGCCATCTTCACTTACATTTATCGATCGAAAAGGGATGTTTTCAGTAATCGCTTCAAGTTCACTTTTTGTGCGAATCTCCACGGGTACGTGAAATGAATAGTTCTTTTTAATCGCTTGTTCTATGTGGTCTTTCACATTTGTTTTACTTTTGCTTGTGGCCTCAAATATCACATTGCCACTTTGAATGTATGTCACCACGTTCTGAAAGCCTAAAGCCTCGTAGAGTGTTTTTAGGTCACTCATCACCACCTTCTTTTGGCCACTTACATTAATTCCACGAAGTAGTGAAATGTATTTCATAACTCTTTTCTCAGGGGACCCATGGTCCAGGGCTAAGATAATTGTCTTCAGAAAGAACGAAAAGAGGAGGAGGGTTTATCTCTCTGGAATAACTTGCTCAGCATTTTTCTGACACACACATGAAATCGTTGAATAGTAGATTGCTAACGATCGGCTATCATCTGTTCCTTCGATGTACTTCACAATGTCCTGCTCGTCTACCATACCCGTTTCGATATACCGTTGTTGCAATACTTTCGTTGATGCAGCCATAACTTGCGCAACAGGTGATGTTCCCTTGCATAGATGCATGTCACCATGGAGACTGACTATTTCTAATCCGTGTCTTGGAAGTTCGACGGGCATCTCTGAGCCAAACGCAGGATTCAGTCCCATATTCCTAAACATGGCGTTCATCGCTCGATTGACTCTGTTGCCAGATTCAGCATACTGCGGGTCAATCCATCTCGCTGTTGTAAAGTCAGGCTCTTCTAAGATGAGTCGTCCACCTGGTTTTAAGAGTTTGCCAATTTGGGCAATAAGCTTATATGAATCCAGATTATGGACAAAGACATATCTCGCGTGAATTACATCAAATTGTTCGTCTAGATCAAATTCTTGTATCAGGCCTTCTATAATCTTGATCTGAGGTTCGTGGAGATGCTGCAGATATGTTGTATTTTTGTCGAGGCCAACGACTAATCCGTTTGGTCCGACTAATTCACTTAACCATTGTAGAATGGAACCTGCGCCTGCCCCAATCTCTAAACATTTCCATCCCAGTCCAATCCCTGTATTTTGTATCGTTTCTTTAGTCTTCTCATCAAATGCTTGTTCGAGCAGTTGCAGTCTTCGAAATTCCTGATCCTGTTCATTCTCAGTAAAGATATAGGGTGTCATGATAATTTTGAATTGAGTACGTACGAAGTTTAGCGGCTGTGCGAAGACATAGCTCTGAGTCGTACTCGCAATCACACTATCCTGCCTGAACGAGAGTCTTGGGTCCAGAGTTTTCCAGGATTATACAACGCTCAGCACGATAGTTTTTCCCTTGTCTTTCAAACGACTATTGTAAATGAATGTTTTTGGCTGGAATTTCCGCACCTTTTAAACGGCCGGTTACCACCCATTGGTTCAACTTAGTTTTTTGTCCGCCTTCAGTGTAGTAAGCCAGGGACGTATAATAGATGTAATGTTTATCCCCGACTTTTTCGGCACTGACCACTTTATATTCATCCCACTCGAAATGATGGGTGATCGCTGTTCCACTCATGGTGATGTTGCCGCTACTTGATACATCGATGTCATCAAAGGTTTCATGGGTTACGTCATTTGCGCGATGGACCTTCTTTGACGTGATGACAATACGTTTGATTTCACCAACTGTGTCGTAGCCAGGTGGTATAGCGTTTTTCAACGCTTTGCGAGCAATGGTCAACAACGCCTCATCCGTTGAAACAGGTGTTGGCATTCTGGCCAAACTGAGAGCTTTGTTAAAATTCGATTGGTATTGCGTCGTCGCTTTTTCCACTCGTTGTAAGAGTTTCTGCCTGGCATCGAGATCCTTGCTTTTCATTCGTTGAGAAAAAGTGATGGCTTCACTGACCAGCAGATGTTGACTGGCTAGGCGACCTTTTATCTCCTCAGCGCGCCCTTCATAGAGAAAATGTTTCAGTCGATCTTCCTCTTTTGTTGGGTCATAGCCCTGCATCATCGACAAATCTCTCTCTGCATGCTCAACGTTCACTTGCAGGTCATCACGAAATTTCTTCAGGTCCGTCTCTATCTTGGATGCCATCCCACGCAGTGAGTGATCCAGTCGATTCACATCATCCATCTCATACGTGCCGGTCTGTTCGACCGTGAATCGCGTATTGGGTAGATAGGCCATTTTCTGTATTTGAGGCAAAGGCTTAAAGGTTTTGCTCCCCACTTGACGTATCGTTCCCAATTCAGCAAGCCATTGCCCAATCTCTCCTTTTTTAAATGGGATTCTCGGTACTGTTGGCATTTTCAATTTCTTTACAATGTCATTAATCTTCCGTAAGCGAGTTTGCACATCACCCAAGACAGTCAAGTCCTTCGCTGCCTGCTGTTGTCCAAATGCGATCATCTTCTCCAGCTTGGCCATGGACTCTTGGGCTGAAATAATCGTGGGGTGTGCAGCAAAATCCTGGTACTTTTTAATTGCCTGTTTATAACGATCTAGTGATTGTTGGTATTTCTGGACATATTTGGGATCCTGAAATGGCTTCATTCCTGCCTTATCCATCGTATCAAACACACTTTCGACATCCCGTTTTATTTTTTTTACACGGATTTGATGCTGAGAGATCATTTCCTTCGGTGCGGATGCTGTCGACTTTTTTGTGGTTTGTGCGCTCGTGGCAGTCGTGTTGTTCTTTGGTGCTGGGGTAGCTGGTTGCGCTTTTCTTGGTTTCAATACATTGTTCAATTGATTGTGTAAGGCTGTATGTCGGGCATCGGCTTTTTCCCATGCCGGGTTTGCTTTATCAGCCACGCCATCAAGACGTTGGCGAGTCAGACCAAGCAGCTTGAGTATGCGCTTGGCAGTGTTGGGGGTTACTGATGACCCGCCAATCTGTTTTTCGTATCGGCTGAAGTCCGCTAACACATTTTCAATTTGTCTATCTGTATGACCTGCAGCACTGACTAGACCACTGCCTATTACCAGGCTTATGAACAAGACACCTATTATCATTTTCATCTAACTACTCCCCCATATGAATTATGATCAAGTTAGAGTACCTTAAACAGATCACAAACGAACAATCAATTGACGTCTGTGATCAGTCTAACCACTTCCGCAAAGGAACGTTAATTTCCCTCAAAATGCTAGGCTCATTGGCCCTAAAATTATAGACATCAGTGATGTTTTTTTAGGTAGTATTACTAGTATCTATATGCTATTCAGGTTCAACCCTTCGCATCTATTCAATACGAACAAATGGGACATGTTTTCTTATCAGTCTTGGACAGATTCAAAAGGTGAACCAGGGTTTCAACCGAGAACGCGTTGGCGTAGAATAGGCTCTGGAGCTCTTACTATGCGTTTCTATATTTTACGTAATCAGGTTGTCGTGTTGGCTTCTGGCGCGAAGGAGTTTGGCGAATGGGTGGAAACGGCTGATCGAGTGGTGGGTCACACCGAGGTTGCTGATGTTGAGGTCTCTACGGTGTTTCTCGGCATTGACCATCAGTTCTTCGCCGGGCCTCCTCTCCTGTTTGAAACGATGGTGTTTGGTGGCGACCTTGATCAGTTGTGTCGCCGCTGTTCCACGTGGGATGAAGCCGTGGCGCAACATGAAGCAATTTTGTCAGAAGTGTTAAACCGCATGTATGGCTATTATAAGCCTGGTTGAATCTGTGTCGTTTCGCTTGAGAAAGTGGGGAATCTCCGTTTTAGCGATGGGGTGGAGCCTACTCTCTTTGTAAGAAACTTCACGATCTCACCGTTCTTGATCACATTTTCTTTTCAAAGCAAAGTGAGTAAGGCTTGGATCTCTCCGAGATTGAGGGTTCTCGAACCAGTCATTCAACATTTTTCGTCGACAGGTATACTGACCAGCAATGCCAGAAACAATACACTACGCCTATCTGGCTGCAGAAGGATTTCAGGATCAACTCGCCAACGAGCTTGAAGGAATTCAATCCCAACATGGTCGGTTGATTGTGACGGATCGTCTTCCTGTACACCCTCCCTTATGGGCGCAGAATTGTTGGCGTAATCCCATCTTGATCCCGATACAGTCGATTTCAGACGCGGTCCATCAGCTCAAATCCCTCCAACGAAACTGGAGCCTGTATTCCTTTCACTTACATCGACGGGGCCAACTGATTCAAGAACAACTTCCTTATGTTTCCGCAAAACCGTTACATTTTCCCACGCGGCCACCTCAGGCCCCTCTCGGGTCATGGACGCTTCTTGATCGAGAGACTCTTTTAGCCGCCAGCGACTGCTCTAGTGCATTTCCAAATGGAGAAATACCGTTTGTTGAGGATAAGACAAACCCACCTAACCGGGCGTACTTAAAGTTATGGGAAGCCCTCACGACGATCCAGCACTATCCAAGCTCTGGTCAGTTTTGCATTGATGTCGGAGCAAGCCCAGGCGGATGGACCTGGGTCTTGGCCAAATTGGGCGCTGAAGTCTTAAGCATTGATCGATCGGTGTTAGACGAAAGAATATCTGCAATGCCGGGGGTCTTTTTTCAAAAAGGGGATGCCTTTTCCCTCACTCCAGAAAAATTCAAAGAGTCTCGAGACCACACCGACTGGCTCTTCAGTGACCTTGTGTGTTATCCCGAAAAACTGTTCGATTGGGTCATGATGTGGGTCGAATCAGGTCTCTGCCATAATTTTATGTGTACCTTGAAGTTTCAGGGAGACAGCGATTACCAGATAGCCAAAAAATTTGCCGCTATTCCCCATAGCCAAGTGCTCCATCTTTTTCACAATAAACATGAGTTGACTTGGATAAAGCTGAAAGCCTGGGAAGCAATCCCCGAATGAAAACCAGTGATACGTGTATGGAGAAAATAAAAAAATGAAACTGATTTCCTGGAACGTGAACGGCGTTCGGGCCGTGATCAAAAAAGAATTTGCAGCATCTCTTGAAGTGATGAACCCTGATGTGCTCTGTCTTCAAGAAACCAAAGCTCAAGACGATCAGGTCTTGGAAGCGTTAGAGGATATTTCTGGCTATCATATCTTTTCGAACTCGGCCATTAAAAAAGGGTATTCGGGGACAGCTATTCTTTCAAAAAATGAACCGCTTCGCGTGACCGAAGGCATAGGGATACAGCAACATGATCAAGAAGGTCGAGTCTTGACGGCAGAATTCAACGACTACTACCTGGTCAACACCTATGTTCCAAATTCTCAGAACGGATTAAAGCGTCTACCGTATAGACAACAATGGGATCACGATATGTTGGCGTATCTGAAGGAGTTAGAAGTCAAGAAGCCTGTGATGTGGTGTGGTGATCTGAATGTTGCCCATAAGCCGATTGATCTGAAAAACGATAAGTCCAACTATAACAAGACCGCCGGATATACTCAGCAAGAGATTGACGGAATGGACAATTATCACAAAAGTGGATTTATCGATTCTTTCAGACATCTTCATCCAGAAGTTGAGAAATATTCATGGTGGAGCTATCGGATGAATGCCAGAGAGAGGAATGTCGGCTGGAGAATCGATTATTTTTTGATTTCTGAGCTATTGATGCCCGAGGTTAAAAATGCCTTTATCCTTAATGAAATTCACGGCTCAGATCATTGTCCCGTTGGAATAGAGTTATAGAGGGACAGTCAGAAGCCTACAATTCTAAGGTATGGCCCTATCAATGAGCGCTTTTGCTGCTCGTTTGGCAATTTGGGCAGTTTTGGGATTCTGTGAGACTTGGGCCGTGACGGTTGCACCTTCTAATAGTAAGGCTAATTCCTCAGCTAATTTTTGTGGTTCCGATGCTCCCGCTTGTTGGCAAAGGTATTGGATGTAATCCTTTACCAATTTCTTATATTCCTTGCATATCTGGCGAATAGGTGTGTCATCATCTGAGTACTCACCAACGGCATTAATGAATAAGCAGCCGTAAAAATTATTCTGCTGAAACCATCGTTGAGCAACATCAAAGATTGCTAGGAGATTCGCTCTTGGTGTCTTTCCTCCACGTTCGACCTGCCGCATAAATTCATTTCGAGCCAATCCATCATAATGTCGTAGAGTCGCGAGGACCAACTCATCTTTTGACCGGAAATGCGCGTACAGTGTCTTTTTGGTGACGCCGGATTGTTCTGCGATGGAATCCACTCCGGTGGCATGAATCCCATTCTTGTCAAATAACTCAAGTGCCGTTTTGATTAAGAGCTCTCGTTTGGAAAGACTGCTGGTTTTCTGCTTCATATCGCTCTACTGCCTTGTCTACGAAGAATATGCATAAATATTTTGTTGCATCCTTATAGGAACAGTCATAAGTGTAGGCATAAGTTGCCACAAACACAACAAAGTCATTGAATTTTCTTTGTGAAAATAATCAGAATCAATCTGTAACAAATACGATTCTTAGTTGACTAGGCGTTATGAAGTATACAGTTCGGTATACATAAAAATTAACTTTCTCTAAAAGGAGGTTCACCATGAAGGTGACAAGCAAATCAATTCTTTCAGCATGTATTCTTCTTATTGCAGTTATGGCCACCCCGGTCTTCGGACAGGATGTGAGCAAAAGTACACCAGGACTCAGTGGCTATGATCCAGTGGCCTATTTTACTGATGGCAAGCCGATGAAGGGTAGTGGATACCATGTCGCCGAGTTCGATGGTGTGACGTATGCCTTTTCCAGCAAAGAGCACAAAGAGATGTTCTCTGCGAGCCCTGAGAAGTATCTGCCTATGTACGGTGGGTATTGTGCCTATGGGGTAGCCGTTGGAAAGAAATTTGTTACCGATCCAGAAGTCTGGAAAGTCGTTGATGGGAAGCTCTACTTAAACTTGGATGATGGCATTCAAGGTAAGTGGAACAAGGATATTCCAGGATACATTAAAACAGCTGACGAGAATTGGTCAGAAATCAAAGGTAAGTCGCCAGCGGCCTTATAAGAGAAGCCTGGAAAGCCCGTGGACATCTGTTCACGGGCTTTTTCATCGACAAACATATTCAGCAGAAAGGGGACGACTACTTGTAGGCAAGA
Source organism: Nitrospirales bacterium (assembly GCA_029261355.1). Taxonomy (GTDB): domain Bacteria; phylum Nitrospirota; class Nitrospiria; order Nitrospirales; family UBA8639; genus JAGQKC01. The sequence goes on from JAJDBM010000054.1 coordinate 9,650, forward strand.
AGTCTACCTGGCCCTTCAAGTAAGACTTCTTGTCTGGTGTTTTCGTGAATGTATTCCCACGCTCAATGATGACAGACATCTTTGTTGCGAATAATCTTCAGGTTTCATCGCCTTTTCCTCATCAGTGAGCACTTTGCTTCATGAAACGATTTTCTTTTTTCTTAGACTATGTATTTAGTAAGAACGTGTCACCCTGGAAATGCTTCAGATTGCTGACGTTCGGAAGGAAAAGGCGAAGATATCATGACAACATGTACTCTGTGCGGACAAACAGTTGATTCGGTTTCTCATGTCGCTGAGGATGCCACCCTCAAGCTCATTCAAAAAATGTATCCCAAGTGGGTGAGTCGTGATGGGGGTTGCCCCAAATGTTTGGACTACTATCAGAATCTCGACAAGAGAGTGAATCTTCTCTCGGATTAATAGATGGGAGGAAGAAACGCTGGGATAGGCTTGTTGTAGGGATAGGCTTAGCTTGGCATGCTTAGGTATGAATGTGTGTCTTGCCGACTGACATTGCACCAAATCAGAATTTAAATAATCCCCAGTTTTTAATTCTCTTTTTGTAACAAAGCCAAGACTGATCGTACTGTACCATTAAATATGCATGCTATTGGAATTTTGATTAACCAAAAAAACACGAACATTGCGAATTCATCTAATTATCCTCTGCTTGACTCTTTAATCTGCGAATTTCAACAGAAGGCTTGTTCATGCCCTCACCACGATTATTGCTGATGTTTATGACTCTCTTGTTCTTCACCGTCACGACAACATCATTTGCCATAGATGAACCTCATAGAGGAACAGGTATAGGTAACTATGACCCTGTTGCCTATTTTACTGATGGGAAGGCAGTCGTTGGCAATGACCATCATGTGGCGATGTTCAGGGGAGTGACCTACTATTTTATCTCAAAAAATAATCAGGAAATCTTTGCTGCTGACTCTGAAAAGTATGTGCCGGCGTATGATGGGTACTGTGCTTATGCTGTTGCCTTCGGTCAAAAAGTTGAGGCTAATCCTCAAGTCTGGAAGATAGTCAGGGGGACGTTGTACCTCAACGTGAACGCAGATGTTCAGCAGACTTGGGAAAAAGATATTTCAGGAAACATCATGAGAGCTGATGAACAGTGGGAACAGATTCAGGATATTGCTCCTGGTGACCTGTAAACAGAATCGCTGGATTCTCTACGAACGCGATCGCGGCCATTCGGTTTACAAGATAATTTTTTTTCATAGGAACGCTGGAAGACGAAGATGCCCAGCCACATGCTCTGCCTGATTTTTGGAGTTGTATTTGTCTTAGTGGGCATACTGGGATTTGTTCAAACCCGATGGTTTTGCTCAAAGGCTTTTTTGTCGTGAATAACCAACAAAATGATCTGAGTGAATATCACAAGGAATAGAAAAAGGAGGGATCACATGCATCAATCGGAAGTATGCTCTCGGTCTCTATCAACGTTTTGCAAACTAGCTGGAGGACTCATTTTTAGTGTGAGCGTATTTGCCGGTCCCTCCCTCGCAGCAAAATATGACGAATCCGATCAGTTCATTAATGACAATCATCCATCTGAATTTGGGCCACCTTTATTCTCGGGGAAAGGAAGTGGTCGCTTCGGTAAGTTCCGGCGCCAGCATCGACGGGATCGACTTGATACCAAGGATACTGTGCAGACGCTCACCGAAGGAAGGAATACATTTCGTTTTGACACAATGGGGAATGAGTCTTTTTGGGGCGAGACGTTACGTCTTCAGGAGAGCCTTTCCCAATTGAGTCCTCGTGCGGCGCTGGAGCTTGGGCTTCAGGTCGATGCTTCCGCCCTTCCGCGTCGAGTGATTCGCGCCATTCGAAGAAACCGAGTCAACTTCGATGATCCGGGTGTTACCAAAATGTTGCTTAAAAGAAATGCGGTCGTAGGCGTTACCGGATTTTTTGATGATGCAGATCAGCTTACTTCAGTCGGTATCCAATGTGCTTTATGCCATTCGGTGGTTGACAATTCAATTGCTCCAGGAATTGGACGGCGGCTTGATGGTTGGGCGAATCGTGATATGAACGTCGGGGGAATCATTAGCTCTGCTCCAAATCTAAAGCCCTTCGCTGATCTTCTTCGTGTTTCGGAGGGTACCGTGCGAGCGGTGTTGCAAAGTTGGGGCCCTGGTCGATTTGACTCTGCGCTGTTATTTGATGGCATTGCCTTTCAGCCTGACGGCCGATCTGCGTCCGTCCTTATTCCTCCCGTATTCGGGCTGGCCGGAATTAATCTCCATACGTGGACTGGCTGGGGATCGGCTGCGCATTGGGCGGCGTTAGTCTCGACTCTTGAGCTCAATGGGAAGGGCACATTTTATGACCCACGACTGAATAATGCCGCGCAATTTCCCATAGCCGCAGAAAATGGATTTGGGGATGTTCGCAATGATCCTGATCTCGTGACAGAGAAACTGCCGGCACTGCATTTCTATATCCTCTCATTGAATGCCCCAAAACCATCCAGAGGAAGTTTTGATAGGCAAGCGGCACAACGGGGAAAAGAGGTGTTCAAGAAGCAAGGTGATTGCGCACGATGCCATGTTCCACCGTTGTTTACTGAGCCAGGCTGGAATTTACATACGCCTGAGGAAATCGGTATTGATGGCTTTGTGGCAAACCGTTCACCGGAACGGGCATACCGAACTGCGCCATTGAAAGGATTGTTTTCCCATGTTCAAGGCGGATTTTTTCATGATGCTCGATTCTCGACTCTCTTAGAGGTGGTGAATCACTATGAGGCCACGTTTAATTTGGGGTTGAGCGAGCAACAGAAGGGTGACCTGATTCAGTATCTACTATCACTCTGACTTGGGGCGTGTTGTTGAAGTATCGAATCATGGGGTATGCATCAATGGTGCATACCCCTTTTAGTGTAAAGGGAAAGACGTTTTCTGTAGAACTACCAATGTGATCGAGATAAAAGAACGAGCTGGGGTTAGGTGAAATTACCAGATGACGGAAATTCCTCATTCAGGCATGAATGTCGTAACCGGAGTCAGAATTGTTGTGTGGTGGCCAGGTCTATTGAAAGGAAGTATGGCGAATTTTTGAGGTTCGAGTGTGGTAGGGGAAATTCTTAAAATAAACGATCACGAAAGAAAAATCGCTCCCACGGATAAACTTTTCGGACCAGGGGACTGTTCGCATCAAGTCGACTGCGTTTCCCTCGACGAGTTTCAACTTCTATCGTATTGTCATCGAAGACCTGGACTACCTTCCAAAATTTGTCGATGATGTACGAATACGTATCCCCATGTTTCGCCGGTTGAAGATCTTTGGCGCGTGGGCTTGGTCGAACGGATGTTTTCGATTTTCGAAAAATCACGAATTCACCAACTTTGATCTTCATACGATGTCTCCCTCTATCTTGCCCGTTTCTTCAAAATTTGACACGTCGTATTTTTTCCTTTGATGCCATCTTCTTTGTGATGGTATCTCTTTAGTCTTGTGATATCAACCTTTTGCGTTATTGGTATAGAGTTTTCTCTCGTTACCGCGAATCGTGTAACATAAAATTTTCGGTGTATTTGGTCTCAAAGTTAAGCGAACGTTCGATCTCAGTTTCTCTTTTCTCTATTATGAGTTCTCGCAACCTTCCAACTGAAACAGACGTGGTCATTGTAGGGGCAGGTCCAGCTGGCCTAGCCGTTGCTAGCTGCCTGCAGCATCGTGGAATTTCTCATGTGCTTCTGGAGAAGTCCCACGCGACGGTACCAGCTTGGAGAAGTCACTATGATCGGTTGCACCTGCATACCAATCGGTCATTCTCCGGACTCCCTGGTTTTCCCATGTCTCGTCAACTTCCAAAGTACCCAAGCCGAAAGCAGGTCGTTCATTACTTGGAGGAGTATGCAGCGTGGGCGCAGCTATCCCCATTTTTCAATGTGACGGTCGAACGTATCAATCATGAAGAGGGAGGATGGTCTACATGTACCAATGTCGGGCGGATCACCAGTCGAGCTGTGGTCGTGGCCACAGGATACTATGGCGAACCCGTTTTTCCGCATTGGCCAGGTCTGGAAGGATTTTCTGGGACCGTTCTTCATAGTAGCGCCTATCGAAACGGTGACCCTTTTGCCACGCAAGGTGTTTTGGTCGTGGGGTTTGGGAACTCGGGAGGGGAGATTGCTCTCGACCTTCTGGAGCATGGGGCTCAACCGACGATTTCCGTTCGGGGTCCTGTCAATATCATTCCACGGGATGTTTTGGGGATTCCCATTCTGGCTATTGCGATCGTACTGTCGAAGCTACCGCCAGGGTTAGCCGATGCTCTCAGTTGGCCATTACTGAAGATGTATTACCCGTCGTATCAGAGTTTAGGACTGGAGAAGGCAGTCTGCGGACCATTTAAGCAAATTGCGAGGAATCAGAAAATCCCGATCTTGGATATTGGAACGATTCGTAAGATTCGTCGAGGAGAGATTTAGGTGGTGAGAGCCATCCACGAGATCAAAGGACATACGATCGTGTTTGCCGATGGCGTGGAAAAGGATTTTCAGGCAATTGTCTTGGCCACTGGATTTCAGCCAGGATCGATGTCGTTCCTGCCTGTTGAATTTGGCATCATGAACGGACCTAGGGTTGGCGTGGAGACTGGTCTGCTAGGATTGTTTTTGTGTGGTTTCAATGTCTCAGCAACAGGGATGCTCAGAGAAATAGGAATCGAAGCGACACACATCGCTGATCACATGGCTCGACAGAGCTCGAGCCATGTATCGAGCTCAACTTAGAATGTTTTGACGACGGGATTGTTCGATCTTCATAGAGAGAAGAAATGGGAGAGTCGGTTATATATCATACCGTCATCCGATCAATTTGGACTTATTGAGATAATCGCCAAGTGTTCCTCTGCTGTGTTCATCATCATGGCAGTATACGCACAGGTTTTCCCAGTTCGTCCCATTGGACGGATTGTGATGGTGATTGCCATCCTTATGATGCACGGTCAGTAGATGTCTATTCGTGTCGTCAAACTCTCTTGCGCATTTTGCACAGATCAGTCCATGAATCTTCAGCGATTGTTCGCGATAGTTGCACGAATCAGTCTTCGTTTTCCGTAGTTCTTGTACGACCTCTTCAACGGATTTTCCTGATTCGACTTTTTGCAGACGTCGAAGTTTATTTCTACCTCTGTATTGGCCTGCCATTGTTCGTGATCTCCAGAAGGAATGTGTCCGACTGTACACCTTAGAGCAGAACGTTCCGATGAACTGAGGGGGAAGTTCAACAACGTCCGTCCAGCACGGCCAAATAGCGAGAACGCTGTTGGCGACTTTTATCAACTTTCCGATTATTTCAATGCCTCAAGAGTGGTGCGCATTTCCTGCACTTCTGTCTTAAGTAATGTCAGGTGCTCGTCACGTTGAGGTTGGTCATCCTTGAACTTCCATATCCGCTTAAAGATGGTCCACAGTTCTTTATTGTGGGTCACGGCCAAGTCGTACGTGGATGTCTCTCGTTTGGCCTTGGCGACACAGCATAATGTTTCATCAAAGGCATGAAGTTGATTGTGCAAATCATCAAAGGCTGGGTCGTTCCCTTTTCCGCCTTTCGCTGCATCTGCACTCGCTTCCATCATGGTGGTGAGATTGAGGAGCGTTTCAACGCCGGTGGTTCCCTTCGCTTGCGCTGCATATTCATCCGCACGAGGATAGAACAGATAACTGCATCCGCTGAGCCCTGCGAGCATGACGGCTGTTGCGAACATGGCGACAATCTTTTTCATAAATCCCTCCATTGAAAATATGTATGAGTTCCGTAGCGACTGGTTTTTCCTTGTTTCTCCATATTTCAATCGTAGCTGGGAATGCAGCGTTAGACAACCATCCTTGATAGGCCAATTAGGAGTCGAATCTGAATCGATATTTTTCCATTATATGATTTGAGTCAGGCGAAGTTTGGTCAATGTCTCACTTTGCTCTTTGTGTTATTTAGAATGATAATGTATCCGTCTCTATTTATGTCTTATTTTTAATAGGTTCTTGACATTTAAGACGAATCTGTAATGATTTTATTTTTTCTGAGGCGTACATGATTCTGCTTTAAAAAACTGCGGGGTAAGGTGAGGAAATTAAATATACGAACTCTTAATGAAAAGGTATTGCAATGAGGACCAACTTTAATCCTTGCTTGTATGTAGGTGCGAGAGTCGGAATGAACGGTCATCAAAAATGGGGAAGGAAAGATTTCTATGAAAGCCGAATTTTGGCACGACAGATGGCAACACAATCAGATTGGCTTCCACAATAGTGAGGTTCACCCGTTGTTGCTTCGCTTTTGGTCCACGTTGGAATTATCGAAGGATGCTAGGGTCCTGGTCCCACTGGCGGGTAAATCGCTGGACGTATGCTGGCTGCTAGCACAGGGCCACGCTGTTACTGCCGTGGAATTAAACAAACTGGCGGTCGAAGCTTTTTTTACAGAGCAGCAATGGCCCGCAACTATTACCCATCGCGCCCAGCATATAGTTTTTCAACACGAAGCACTTGAATTTTTGGTTGGTGATTTGTTTGCTCTCGAGAACGAGAATCTCATGGATTTTGATGGTGTCTACGACCGTGCGGCATTGATTGCACTCCCACCAGAAATGCGTGCGGGCTATGTCAAAACGATAAGTGCATTATTGAAGCCTGGCGCAAAATATTTGTTGGTTAGCCTGGAATATCCTGCTGGCATGCTGAATGGACCTCCCTTTGCCATTGATGGCCAAGAAATTGCTCGACTGTTTCATGGAAATTTTTCTGTCCATTTTCATAGTAAACATCCCTCAGACGTGAAGGGACGTGCCTGCTTCGAAACCGTTTACACTTTGCAACGTCTGGATGTGTAACGTGAATTCAAGAACATGATACCGTTCGATTCCCGTCCGTCACAAATTCGAGTGTAGGCGTTAAGGACTTCAACCCTGAGTGGCGGGTAGTTTTTTGACTCTTATCTAGAAAACCTAGCACGAGGTTTTCTTCCAATTTTAACACCCGTTGGATCTCTTTAAAGGTTTTTTATTGGGTCTCCCATGACTGTACATACTTTATCGAAGGTTTGAGGGGCATACGGCAAGTTAGGGCTATTACCCTTCTTTATTTTGCTTCTCTTCATAGTAAAGAGTTGATTAATCGTTTTTGCTGCGCGAGCAACTATGGCTTCTGAGAAATTAGGATGAAGTCGTCCAGGTTCTCCTAGTTGATCTTGCCCTTCTCTCGTTCCTGCCGGCTTATGTCCCTTTGCCATCGTGAGGTTTGTTAGGAGCTAGTCTTGTTAATAAATTATTAAACTTGCATATATACATACCGGTTGGTATGATTGTATTTTGTGAGCAAAAAAGGAGGCCATGATATGGGTAAGCATACCGATACGAAGGAAAAGCTGCTAGAGACTATGACTCAGCTCATTTGGCAGAGCAATTACAGCAATGTTGGTGTGAATGAAATCTGTCAGCAAGCTGGGGTGACGAAGGGGAGTTTTTATCATTACTTTGAAACAAAAGCTGATTTGTTTTATGAGGCTTCTGAACATCACTGGCTGGGCATGAAGAAAGATCTTGATGCGCTGTTTTCTCCCGCCTTTACTCCACTCGAACAATTAGAGAACCTCATTCAATTTGTCATTAATATTCAAAAAAAGGCCAAGACTGGAGACGATAACCCTGTTTCTGGTTGCCCATTCTTTACCGCAGGTGGTCAAGCTGGTGCTAACGAAATACGTGTGCGCGAGGCTTCTCAAAAAATGTCCGAACATGCAGTGAAGTATTGTGTGGCGCTGGTACGAAACCTTAAGGCCGAAAATGTCCTCAATAGCGAACTTGATCCTCAGCAGGTCGGTCGTTTGATCCATCAGTTTATCCAAGGTTTATTGATATATGGGCGCGTCTATTCAGACTTAGATATCGTAAAAATTGATCTCAGAGAAGGACTTTACCGATTGGTTGATCTTCAGCACGAATTCCGTCAGTCGTGGGCTGACTCCGAACCATTTCTCCAAGATGATGTCCTGTCACTCACTGTAGGGGAATAATGGCAAGCAAATTTTTCATTATTTAATGAATTAAACAGACTGGTATGTATTTTCGGTAACTTTTTAAAGACATCATTTGTGAGAATGAATATGAGCACATTTCGAAACCTTCTGAAAACGCACCTTATCCTCACTCTGCTTGTCGTCATAGGATTCTTAGCCATCAGTGGAGTGACGATTCGCTATATCTCCCAGGCCTATGCTTCAAAAGACGCCCAGACTTCTGCCGGGCCACCGATTCCCTCTGTTGATGTGGTGACGCTACAACCACAATCCATTCGCAGTTGGAGTAAATTTTCTGGACGTTTACGAGCTGTAGATTATGTGGAAGTACGTCCTCGCGTGGGAGGGACGATTATGAACGTATTGTTTGAAGATGGCACTCTCGTTGAAAAGGGTGACTCACTGTTCATGATTGATCCTCGACCCTTTAAGACTGAGTTCGCGAGTGCACGAGCTGAGCTTGAGTCGGCAGAGTCTCGAGCAACGCTCACCAAGCAGGAACTGATGCGTGCAAAAGGGTTGGTGAAAAAGAACGCCATTTCTCAAAGTCGGTTTGATACGGCGAAAAACGATTATCGAATGGCGATGGCTTCAATTAATTCAGCCAAGGCCCGAATCAGGCGAGCCCATTTGGATCTCGAGTACGCCCACATCAAGGCCCCGGTATCTGGTCGGATTAGTCGTGCTGAAATTACTGAAGGAAATGTTATCGAAGCTGGCCCCAATGCTCCTGTGCTGACCACGATAGTTTCGATTGATCAGCTTTATGCGGAATTTGATGTGGATGAGCAGACCTATATCAAAACGAGGAGGCAATCAATCGGAAACACGATGCCCGTCGAATTAACACTCACGAGTGATGACAGCGTGGTGTACCAGGGGGTGATTCATTCATTTGATAACCAATTGAATACCACATCCGGGACAATCCGAGCTCGGGCCATTTTCGACAACAAAGATGGAGCGCTGGTCCCTGGAATGTTTGTGGCAGTGCGTTTGGGTGCTCCCAGCGAGCAATCGACCTTGCTGGTGAGCGACCGTGCCGTGCGTACAGATCAAGATAAAAAGTATGTGTATATTGTCACTCCCGACAAGAAAGTGGCATATCGTGAGGTGAGACTAGGAGAGCCACGGGAAGGACAGCGTGTCGTGCTCTCTGGCCTGGCACCTGGAGACCAGGTATTGGTCAACAGTTTGCAACGTGTCCGCCCTGATATGGAAGTACAACCGGTCGACATTACTGGAAAAAAATAAGTTCCCGGTTACTGTCAATGCGTGACTTCCAGTCACGAATGTTTCAACGAACGAGAGACCTCGAATCATGAATATCGCAAAGATCTTTATCGACCGACCAATTTTTGCAGGAGTTCTATCGACCCTGATCTTTCTCAGCGGCCTGATTGCGATGTTTCAATTACCGATTTCTGAATACCCTGAAGTTGTGCCACCTTCCGTTGTGGTTATCGCTCATTTCCCTGGTGCAAACCCCAAGGTTATTGCCGAGACTGTCGCGACGCCGCTCGAAGAACAGATTAACGGTGTGGACAACATGTTGTATATGTATTCGCAATCAACGTCTGATGGGAAGATGACGCTGACTGTTACCTTTGACCTGGGAACTGATCCTGACCTCGCTCAGCAGCTGGTGCAGAACCGAGTCTCTCAGGCTGTACCGCGCTTACCTGCCGTTACCAGACAATTGGGCGTGACGACGATTAAAAGCTCACCCCAACTGACCATGGTGGTTCATGTGAAGTCCCCGAATGATCGCTATGACATGCTCTATTTGCGTAATTACGCTGTTCTGAATATCAAGGATGAATTAGCCAAAATTGCTGGTGTTGGACAGGTGCAGCTGTTTGGGGCTGGAGATTATGCCATGCGCATTTGGCTCAATCCTGAAAAAATTGCTGAACGCAATCTCACGGCAGGAGATGTCGTTAATGCTGTTCGTGAACAGAACGTTCAGATTGCAGCTGGAATCATTGGTGGTGCTCCTTATGCGGATGTGGTGCAGCTGCAACTACCTGTGAATGCCAAGGGACGGTTAGAAACGCCAGAAGAATTTGAGCAAATCATTGTTCGAACCGGAGCAGAAGGACAGATTACGAGACTGAAAGATGTGGCAGGTGTGGAGATGGGGGCTTCGGAATATGCGTTGCGCTCCTTACTCAATAATAAGAATGCCGCGGCCATACCGATTTTTGCCTCACCTGGCGCCAATGCGCTGGATATTTCAAACAATGTTCGGGCGAAAATGGAAGAGCTGAAAAGAAATTTCCCTGAAGGTGTTGACTACAGTGTTGTCTATGACCCGACGATATTTGTGAGAGACTCTATTAAAGCCGTGATTGTGACGCTCCTGGAAGCGATTGCTCTCGTTGTCCTGGTGGTCATTGTATTCCTTCAGACATGGCGTGCGTCTATTATTCCATTGTTGGCAGTTCCCGTCTCCATCATTGGAACCTTCGCGGTTCTCTATCTGTTTGGGTTTTCCATCAATGTGCTGACATTGTTTGGCTTGATTCTCTCAATTGGAATTGTTGTTGATGACGCTATTGTTGTCGTGGAAAACGTCGAGCGTAATATTGAAAATGGCCTCTCCCCAAAAGAAGCCACCTATAAAGCCATGCGCGAAGTTAGTGGTCCGATCATTGCTATTACGCTTACACTCATCGCCGTGTTTGTACCGATTGCTTTTATCAGTGGCCTAACTGGACAGTTTTATCGTCAATTTGCGTTGACGATTGCCATTTCCACTGTGATTTCTGCGTTTAACTCACTGACCTTGAGTCCGGCTATGGCGAGTCTGCTCCTTAAGCCAAAAGGTCAGGGCAATGATTGGTTGACGCGGGGAATGAATTCGATTTTTGGAAGATTTTTTGAAAAGTTTAATCAATTTTTCAAATTTAGTTCAGACAAATATTCCAGTGGTGTTGGGAAAATTATCATTCGTCGGAGTGTGGCCCTCACGATCTATCTGGGGTTATTGACGGCCGCATACGGCATGTTTAATCTTGTGCCAGCCGGCTTTGTTCCATCTCAAGACAAACAGTATTTAGTGAGCTTTGCTCAACTGCCAGATGGTGCCACCTTGGATCGAACTGAATTGGTGTTGGATGAAATGTCTAAACTTGCGCTCCAAACACCGGGTGTGAGTGGGGCAGTCGGATTTCCAGGACTCTCGATCAATGGCTTCACCAATAGCTCTAGCGCAGGGATTGTATTTGTCACCCTCGATGAATTTGATAAACGAACCAACTCGTCGATGTCTGGATTTGCGATCAGTCAAACGCTGCAAGAAAAGTATAATGCCATTGAGGAGGCATTTGTTGCGATTTTTCCTCCACCGCCGGTTGAGGGGCTTGGCACAATTGGTGGGTTCAAGCTCCAGATCGAAGACCGAACTGACCAAGGTTATCAGGCTTTACAGGAAGCGTTGGGGAAGGTTATGGACAAAGCCTACGCAGCATCGGAACTGACTGGCGTTTTTTCCAGTTACAAAATTAGCGTACCGCAACTTTATGCGGATTTGGATCGTACGAAAGCTAAGCAACTTGGACTCAACATTAACGAAGTGTTTGAAGCCATGCAGATCTATCTCGGATCGCTCTATATCAATGACTTCAACACGTTTGGGCGTACGTACCAAGTGATTGCGCAGGCCGAAAAACAGTTCCGTGATGCCCCGAATGATATCCTGAACCTCAAGGTTCGAAATCGTAGAGGCGAAATGGTCCCACTGGGTTCTGTGTTGGAGCTCAGCGAAACGTTCGGACCGGAATCTGCTCAGCGATATAACGCGTTTCGAGCAGCAGATCTGAATGGAGATGCCGCACCAGGATACTCCTCAGGTCAGGCACAAGATACGATCACGAAGATCTTAGAAGAGACTCTTCCTCCCGGTATGCAGTTTGAGTGGACGGATCTCACGTATCAGAAAATTCTAGCAGGCGATTCAACGATGTACGTGATCCCGCTGGTTGTGTTTCTCGTTTTCCTTGTGCTGGCTGCACTCTATGAGAGTCTCACTCTTCCGCTGGCGATTATTCTCATTGTGCCCATGAGTAGCCTGTTCGCGTTGATTGGCGTATGGCTGACTGGTGGCGATAACAATATCTTCACACAGGTCAGCCTGTTTGTGCTTATGGGACTCGCGACCAAAAATGCCATTTTGATTGTGGAGTTCGCTCGGGAACTGGAGGAGAAAGGCCGAAGCATTACCCAGGCGGCGATTGAAGCTAGTCGATTGCGTTTGCGTCCCATTCTCATGACCTCGTTCGCATTCATCATGGGTGTCTTGCCGATGGCCGTCTCAAGTGGTGCCGGGGCTGAAATGCGAAACGCTATGGGTATTGCCGTATTTGCCGGCATGCTGGGGGTGACGTTTTTTGGTTTGTTCCTTACCCCCGTATTCTATGTGGTGCTACGCAAATTAGAAACTCGTTCTTCGAAAAACAAAATTATTAGTGAAGAGCTCAGACATGATGCCGTACCCAACAACTAAGATATTCAGGCTAGGGATTCTCATTCTGGCCCTCCTGGTTCTATCGGCATGTTCAGTCGGTCGGGACTATCAGGCACCGGAAATTGAGCCTTTGGTTCAAGACCAGTTCTTGGAACAGGATCAAGGTCGCTTCCAAGCCACTGAGCCCATTATTGCCTGGTGGCGAGAATTTAATGAAAACCAGCTCAGTCTGTTGGTTGAACAAGCACTTGATCATAACCTCGATGTTCGTATTGCTTTAGCCAACTTGCAAGAAGCACGTTTTTTGTTAGGTGAAACCAAGTTCGATCGCTTTCCGACCATCGAAGCTGATGGCGATCTTACTCGTCAGCTACAAACAGAGGAAGGTTTATTTCCCCCGTTCGGTGATCGAGTGCAGACGACGTATAACACGGGTTTTGATGCATTATGGGAATTAAATTTATTTGGCCGTGTCAGTCAGCGTATTGCGGCATCTGAGGCCAACTTAGAAGCCCGTGAGGCCGATCTCGAGGCCTTTTATGTGACGATCGCCGCAGAAGTTGCTCGAACGTATATCGAGTTGCGAGGAGCACAATACCGATTAGATGTCGCCAGACGAAACACGGACAATCAACAACAAACGTATGACCTGACGCGTGATCTGTTTGAAGGAGGGGTCAGTGATAAGCTGGATATTGAGCGAGCCAACACCCAGCTAGAATTGACGAAGTCTACGATTCATCCACTTGAAGCGGAGGTGAATGGGGCGATGAATCGCTTGGCAGTTTTGACAGGGCAACCCCCAACGGCCTTGCACGATTTACTCCTAGCCGATAAGGCCCTTCCATCCATTCCGAGTACAGTTAATGTTGGAAATCCCGTCGATCTACTTAAGCGCCGACCAGACATTCGGGCGGCCGAACGAGAATTTGCCAGTGCTGTGGCCGAATATAATTTGAATGTTGCCGACCTCTATCCCAATGTCACATTCAAGGGCAGTCTTGGTTTTTCATCTACTTCGATTTCTAACTTATTAACCGGGGGAGCGGGGACGTATCTCCTTGGCCCTCAAATTAATTGGGCTGCATTTAATATTGGTCGTGTACGTGCTCGGATTGATGCAGCTGATGCCAGAACTCATGCACGTCTGGCATCATTTGAAAAAACCGTCTTGCAGGCCTTGGAAGAGACCGAGACGGCTATGGTCAAGTTCTCGCGTGAGGAACGGAGCCGGGCTCACTTGCAGAATGCTGCGGCGTCCAGTGCTAAGGCTGTGAGCTATGCTCAAGACCGGTTCGAGGCAGGAATAGACAATCTTCTTGATGTCCTTGTGGCTCAACGGACTATGCTTGAAGCCCAAGATCGATTGGCGAATAGTGAAATTAACGTCGCACTGAACCTTATTTCCATTTATAAAGCCCTCGGTGGAGGATGGCAGGTAAAAACATCTTCTGCTATGACCGCAGCTCACTAAAGATAGTGTTGTTGACGCGTTTTTAATACTCCTCTCCTGATGTAGGCCCATGTTTTGATCTCACAAAAATACTTTATTAGCGTAAAAGGCTAATCCTGATTCGATTTGTGAGACCTCGCATAATTGTCAATTAAAGACCTTACCCGTTCTCTTCTATACATAAATCCCAAACTGAGAATGAAGACAAATTTTCTTCTCATCCTCGTTCTTTAATTCTCGTTCAGTGATCAACGTTCTGGCATGCGTAATTTTTAATGTGCGATCCTTTAACGTTGCACGCCCATCTGGAAGGGCTAATGTTACGAGAGGTTCACGCGTGAAGAGGGATTCTTCAGAGGTTTGGTGGAATTGGCATCGGTCCGCAAATTCTTCAAGCTTGCAGGCAGTAGGGTTCACGACAAAACGAATTTGCCAATCGTGGTCATCAGATTCTCGAACTTCTAGGGCTTGCATGCCTTCATATGCTCCAATTCGATACTGTTTCCCTTCTGGCGTTGTACTCACTTCGTGCTTGTCGAGTCTCATTGGCATTCGGACTGACTCACCATTACCGACATCGACTAAATATTGATGGCAATCAATTTCAACGATTAACACCATATGATCATAGGCGGGAGACAATGCTTTTTTCTGCATCATCTGAGCCGAACACATTCGGACTCGAAAGCCTAATGCTTCCAAGAGACGATGAAAGAGTCCATTGCTCTCATAGCACAAGCCGCCTCGCTTTTCTTCGACAATTTTTCGCTCTGCCATTCCTCGTTCTAGGAGAATCGGGCGGCCTTGATGAATATCGAGATTTTCGAAGGGTACGGTTAACAAAAATGCCTGTTGGAGTGCCACAAGCACATTCACTGATATAAATCTTGGGCCGATGTACCCGATACGGCTGAATGTCTGATTAATATCTATTTCCACTGTGTTTGGTTTTCTAGGCGAATCACTCATTACCTTATCCTATGACCTGTCTTTCGTAAGAGACAGAGCTTCTCAGGGTTTCGCATGATGTATATATTTGTCGCTTCCCCGTTGTTATTAAAAGCGAAGGAAACGGAGGCGATGATCTGATCGTTCTGATAAAATATGAGACCCTGGTTGCCGTTAATTTCCGATGAAATCTGATGGAAATCTCCCCAGGCGGGATTTAAGGTTTGTGAGATAAATTTCAGTATTTTTTCTTTTCCATGCAGAACTTTTTTTACGGCAATCACTTTCCCATCACTGTCGGCACAGAGGGTAATGTCCTCGGAGAGCAATACCTCAAGCCGGTCTGTGGTTCCGTTCTCAATGGCCATCCGAAATGCAGCGAGCAGTCTTTTTTGTCTATCAGGGGGAGTGTCATGTCTGATGTTCGATTGGTCAAGATGGGGGCGAGCTCTGGAAACTAGTTTCCGGCATGCGTTTTCTTGGATGTGAAGAATGTGTGAAATTTCGGCATAGGTGAAATCAAAAATCTCATACAGCAAATATGCGGCGCGTTCTTTAGGCGTGAGACGTTCTAGCAATAATAGGAATGCCGTGGTGAGAGAGGAGGCGAGTAGTGCCTGATCTTCTGGGGTCTCATGTGTGAACGTATGTATTGGTTCGGGGAGCCATGTCCCCACATAGTTGACTCTGGTTTTATGGGCTGTTTGTAACAGGTCGATGCATCTGCGAGTGCATACCATGGTGAGCCAAGATGAAGGATTGTGAATGAGGCTTGTATCCGCTCCTTGCCATTTTAGGTAGATGTCTTGTACCGCGTCTTCTGCTTCCGAGAATGATCCCAATATGCGATAGGCGAGTCCCAGCAATCTGGGCCTGGCGTTGGTGAAGATAGCTAAGTCTTTTTGATCACTCATACTCAATATGTTGAAACCTGAAATCTATTCCACAGGTTTATCATGTTGATGATCGCGGTTAAAGTGCTAATTTCTTGATTGGAAAAATGTTTTTGAAGTTCTGTCTTCAATGTCCCATAGTCGGTTTCGGTATTCATGTGAGTCAGTGCCTCTGTCCATTTAAGGGCCGCCTTTTCACATTCCGTGAAATCGTTCACATGCTGCCAGACAATCAACCGGTCTAGTCGTTCATTTGTTTCTCCATCTTTGCGTGCCTCTTTCGTATGCATTTTTACACAAAAAGCACATTGGTTTATCTGTGATGCTCGTAGTTTGACAAGATGATGTAGGGGGCGATTGAACTCATATTGAGTAATTGCATGTTCTACGGATTCCAGTACGTGGAGAATGTCAGGGATTTCTTGGTCATATCGAATCGTGGTGGTTTTTAGCATTATCCATTCCTTTGTTTGAAAGCGTAATTAATCCTTTCATAGATAAGACGATTGGAGATGGTCGTGTGTGACATTCAGAAGGGGGTAATATCATAGATAATTGAAATCAAAGGGAAATATTTATGTGTCGTGTAAGATTGTATGCTCCATTGCCGTGTCATACTCGCTGAGTCCTGACGACATTCTCTTGCCTTTTAAGGGCAAAGGTTCTACCATTTTTCTCATACTTTTTTCTTATTTATTGCGGCCTTCTTTGTTCGGTTCCTCCTATCATTTTAGGCCGCAGCCTAAGACTGATTGAGTTGTTAGCGTTTAGTCAGAGAATTAATGTGGAGCGATTTCCATGTTCCCCTCTGCCCCCAAGCCTCCTAATGAAGCCGAACGACGTCGAGTACTTGGGGAGTACCGAGTACTCGATACTCATCCAGAAGAATCCTTTGATGATCTTACTCTGCTAGCAAGCGAGATTTGCCAGACACCCATTGCCCTCATTAATTTTGTTGATTCGGATCGACAATGGGTGAAGTCGAACCTTGGTTTGGCAGCTCATGAAGTTTCTCACCATTTTGAGTTTTGTACTCAAACACTCCATCAATCTGATGTGTTTATGATTCCCGATGCTGTGGTTGATCGTCGGTTCTCAGATTGTCAGCTCGTTACCCAAGGCTCCAAGGTTCGGTTCTATGCAGGTGTTCCTCTACAGACGCCAGAAGGGCATGTCCTTGGAACGTTGTGTGTGATGGATCGAGTGCCACGTGACTTATCAGTCAAACAGAAGGACGCATTACGTGCGCTAAGTCGTCAGGTGGTGATTCTCCTTGAATATCGCTGTGAACTTTTTCAATCAGGGAAGAGCACGTCGAGACAGCTTAAAGAGGAGTTACAGGAAAAAGAGGAGCATATTTGTCTCTTGATGGAGTCCACAGCTGAGGGGATCTATGGTGTCGATCTCGAAGGGTTGTGTACCTTCTGTAACCCTGCATGTCTTCAACTGTTAGGGTATGAGGGTCGTGAGGAATTATATGGCCAAAATATGCATGCCCTCATTCACCATACTCAAGAAAATGGTGTGCCATGTGGCATATGGCAGTGCCAAATGTCCAGCTCTTTTCAGAGTGGAAATGGAGTTCATGTTGCGAGTGAAATTTTCTGGAGAAAAAATGGAATAAGTTTTCCGGTTGAATACTGGGCCTATCCCATCTTGCGTGAAGGTCAATTGATCGGATCCGTGGTGACCTTTGTCGATATTACTAAACGGAAACAGGCTGAGGAAGCCTTACAGGAAATGAATGTTGCGCTGACCCATGCCACTCCTGGAATTTCTCTCTTAAATTATGATGGGTGTTATCTACAGGTTAACCATGTGTATGCCACGCTTCTTGGATACCAACCCCAAGAGTTGCTTGGTCAATCCTGGAGCCCGACGGTTCATCCTGATGATTATGCGAAGGCTTTGACCGCTTTTGATATCATGAAAGCGACAGGCAAAGGAGAATTTGAGGCCAGAGCCATACGAAAAGATGGGTCATTCTTTTATAAGCATGTTGTGATGGTGAAGGGGATTGCCAAAGTGGGCGTTCCTGAGAGTTACCATTGTTTCATGCGTGATATCACCGTGCGAAAACAGACGGAAGACGAACTTGATGCGCAACGAATTTTTTTTCGACAAGTCATCGATGCCATTCCCAACTTCGTTTTTGTGAAAGACCAGGCGGGCAAGTTCCTGCTTGCTAATCAAGCGGTTGTAGGGGCTTACGGTACAACTGTTGAGGCGATTCTCGGTAAATCAGATGCCGATTTTAACGACAATCTCGAAGAGGTAGAGTTTTTTCGACAAAAGGATCTCATGGTGTTGAACTCCTCACAAGACTTATTCATTCCCGAAGAACTGATCACGGATGCAGCGGGAAAGACTCATTGGTTGCAGACCATCAAGCGCCCACTGATAGACAGAGATGGTGCGACACATGCTGTTCTAGGAGTTTCGACCGATATTACTTCTTGGAAGCAAGCTCAGGAAGCCCTGAAGGTAAGTGAAGAACGATTGCGTCTTGCCCTTGAGGCAAGTCGGGAAGGGGTGTGGGACTGGGATATCTCCACAGGAACGGTGCTTTTTAGCTCACGGTGGCGGGAGTCTTTAGGGTTTTCCTTCGAAGATGTCGAGCCAACAATGGTCTTTTGGGAGGAACTGGCTCATCCGGATGATCGATTGCCAATGTCAGAAGTTCTCAACGCTCATCTTGAAGGCCATATTTCTATGTTTGAATATGAAAGTCGATTACGGACTAAATCTGGCATGTATCGATGGAACCTTCGACGTGGGAAAATAGTGGTTCGTGATCATACTGGGACCCCACGTCGAATGGTTGGGGTGGATATTGATATCACAGATCGAAAACGAGCAGAAATGGCGTATCTCCAAGATAGTAAACTTGAATCGGTCGGAATGCTTGCTGGAGGTATTGCCCAGGATTTTAATAGTTATCTGATGACTATTCTTGGGGCCATTACCCTGGCGCAACATGCTCTTGCGCCGGAGACACAGGCTAATTCTCATCTATCGATTGCGGAGTCTGCATGTGAAGATGCGAAAAGCTTAAGTGCACGGCTCTTGACCTTTTCCAAGGGGGGAAGTCCCGTCAAAGAAGTCGTGATGGTTGAAGAGCTGATCAACAAGTCAGCCGGACTTGCCTTGAGCGAGCCAAATATCAGATATACAGCCAATTTTTCTCCTGATCTGTTCTCTGTCAATGTCGATTGTGGACAGATGTGTCAAGCTTTACATAATGTTCTTCTCAATGCTCAGCAAGCTATGGCCAATGGTGGATTGATCACCATACAAGCCGAAAATTTGGTTCTTGATAGCAACATGTCACCATCGGGTACAACGCTGCAGCCAAATCATTACGTGAAGGTTTCCATTGACGACCAAGGGCCAGGAATGGCGTCTAGTATTATGGAGAAAATTTTTGATCCTTATTTTACGACAAAGCCTCAAGCGGTAGGGTTAGGTTTAACGACAACGTTTTCAATCTTGAAAAACCATGGTGGAGATATCACCGTAGAATCTCATCCTGATATTGGCAGTACGTTTTCCCTCTATCTTCCAGCTTCAGGTACAAAGGCTTCAACAAAAACCTTAGAACAAAAAGGTGACGTCGTGACAGGTCAGGGCTTAGTCCTGATTATGGATGATGAATTATGTATTCGCGAAGTTCTCGGGGCCATGTGTGAACAATTAGGATACTCTGTAGAACTAACATGCGATGGGGCGGAAGCAATCGAGCGAGTTGGCCGATATCAACGAGTTGAACAACGTATCGATGCCGCAATTCTTGATTTAAGTATACCTGGAGGAATGGGAGGGAAGGACGCAGTTGGAAAGATTCGTGATATTGATCCTCGGATAAAAGTGCTGGTGTCGAGTGGATATAGCGACGATGATGTTTTAAGTAATCATAGCGAGTTTGGTTTTGATGGCGTGATCAAGAAACCCTATAACTTGTCAACGCTGAGTCAGGCTCTGAATTCAATTCTGGGCGATATCTAAGAAAGCCTATTTCCCAACTCATACGCTTCCCCTTTGTTCAGTTCTCATTCACAAGTACCCTCAGTGTAATGCAGTTATACCATAGACTCCACTGGCTTCCTCTTCTTCAGGTCTCTATTTTTTTTCTTCCTGTTGAGCCATGAATGAGGTGAGGTAGTGATCGAGGTGCTTGGCAAATAATTGTCGATTTCTTTGAGTCAATGCCGGTGGACCACCTGTTTCAATGCCGCTGGCTCGAAGCGTCTCCATAAAGTCACGCATCGTGAGCTTGGCTTGAATTGTATCGGGTGCATGCAATTCACCACGTGGATCAAGCGCTTGTCCACCCTTTTCAATGACTTCAGCAGCAAGGGGAATATCAGCCGTTATGACGAGGTCGCCCGCTTGAAGTTTTTTTACTATTTCAGAGTCAGCCACATCAAATCCATCGGCGACTTGTAGTGCTGAAATATTGGGTGATGATGGAGTCCACAGTAGGCGATTTGCCACGAGGATAACCGGTATGGCTGCCCGGTCAGCTGCACGAAACAAAATTTCTTTGATCACCTTAGGACAGGCATCGGCATCAACCCAGATAGACATAATGTACTTTTCTCCTGTGTAGATCGAGAAGCTAGAAGTCGAGAGCTTAAGACTCAAGGAACGTTACGACGGGACTGGTATGAGCCAAGCCTACGTGGGGGCGGAGAAATAAGCAAGATTGGCTGTCGCATGCTAGTATTTCCTGCCCCATCATGAAGGAAGCTGTCTGTTCAATGTCATTATATTGGATCATACGGAAATGCCCTGAAGAAGGTCTGATGAAACAAGGAAAGTTGTGGCAATAGTTGGTATGTTGCGAATGGAAATGGCCGAAATGAACATTCTTGCGCTGCTTCCAAAATAATCTTACAACTCACGAAGAGTGGGCTGTATGGGACTGATGTGATGAGAGGGAATAGGCATGGACTATCACAATATTTTTTCTGACATAGCGATCGAATTGCAAGCGATGGAAAATCTTGGTGCTGTGGCCTCCTATATACCGGAATTACAGAATGTTGATTCTCAGAAGTTTGGGATACATCTCTCCACGATCGACAAGCAGGATTATAGTTATGGTGATTCCAATGACAAGATTTCAATACAAAGTATCGCGAAGGTCTTAGCCCTGACCCTTGCCTTTGTATTAGAAAAGGACAATTTGTGGAATCGTGTTGGGGTTGAACCTTCCGGGTCGCCATTTAATTCATTGATTCAATTAGAGTATGAAAAAGGCATCCCGCGAAACCCATTTATTAACGCCGGAGCGTTGGTCATTTGTGATATTTTGGTGAGCCGTCTTTCCCGCCCAGAACAAGAATTTCTTGAGTTCACGAGAGCCGTGTCAGGGAATGCTCATATTAATTATGGCTCCAGAGTGGCTGAATCTGAAAGACTCACGAGCTATCGAAACGCGGCGCACCTCAATTTGATGAAAGCGTATGGCAATATACGCAATGATATCGATACGGTCTTAGATTTTTATTGCCATCTGTGCTCCATTGAAATGACCTGTAAAGAATTGGCGCAAGGCTTTTTATACCTGGCCTCCAATGGGGTGAACCCCTTCACTGGTCAAAGGGTGATTGGTGAGAGTGAGGCCAAACGTATCAACGCCATTATGCAGCTCTGTGGTTTCTATGATGAAGCTGGAGAGTTCGCGTTCACGGTAGGATTGCCAGGGAAGAGTGGTGTGGGAGGTGGAATCATTGCGATTCATCCTGGAAATTATAGTATTGCGGTCTGGAGCCCAAAGTTAAATAACAAAGGGAATTCCTATAGAGGCATGCGAATTCTTGAGTTCTTTACGACCAGAACACAGTCATCCATATTTTAATGATGACTTATGACTGTTATGCGTCTTTTAAAAATTACGACGAAAGATATGTCATGGTATTATTATGTTGAATAGGGTAAATTCCACCACATGTATGCGTCTGCATCTTACGGTGTTGCGCACGTGGATTCCTTGCGCTCCAGAAGCAATCCGGGTTTTAGAGGTATTTGAATGTTAGGGAATGAGAAGAGGAATCCAGTTGTGAGGAAATATCAATAATCCGCATGTACAAGCAGTCGCATGACCAGAAATGGAGAATGGGGCAACAGATATCTTGACAGGCGATGATTGAAACAGCTACTCAAGGGCAACTTTTTGTGCTTCTCCCGTGGTGACGTGTGGCCATCTCTGGAGTGCACCTTTCATACTATTTGCATGGAGGCTCTCATATGAAAATCATGATGCTTGTACTTCTGGGATTTAGCCTAGGAGGATGTTTCGCTTCAACTCCTGCTGAAAAAGCCCATAGGGCGTGTTTAGATAGGGTTCCTGAAGAAGTGGCTTTGGCTGCGAATGGCGAAATTGATGGTTATCAACATGAGACTCCTCTGACTCTTACCAAGGGCGACAGCCTTTCTCATCAGCAGCCTCTTTCCAGCCAAACGCGCTGTTCCCCAATTTGCCTGGATGCACGTGCAGAAAGAGATCGCATCGTTTCAGATTGTTTTCAACAATGGGAAAAGGTTCATCCCACTTCGGAACCCAATTCGTAAGCAATCATGGAAGTCCAACGGTCAGGGGCGGGGGATGTGGCCAGGAGATGACAGGAACTATTGACTATGCACTACTTCGCCTATGGCTCCAATTTGTCGAGGAGGCGATTAGAGAATAGGTTGAGCTCCGTGTCTTTTATTTGTTTGGGGAGTCTGCCTGCACATCGACTTCTTTTTCATAAGAAGAGTCAAGACGGGTCTGCAAAGTGCGATGCTCAGTCTACAGGCAATACGGATGATTGGGTGTTTGGAGTGATCTATGAGTTTGATGAGGGAGAAAAGCCTCTTTTAGACCGAATAGAAGAGCGGGGTTATGGCTATCAAGAAAAGGCTGTGACTGTGCATACAGCAGAAGGAGCGACTATTGAAGCCATGGCGTATGTCGCGTTACAGATCGACTCTTCACTCAAGCCGTATCATTGGTATAAAGAGCATGTTTTAATTGGTGCACGTGAGCATCATCTCCCTCCAGCCTATATATTGGCTATCGAGGGGGTTGAGTCTATGGATGATCCCTTGCCTGAACGTCAGACGCGAGAGTTGCAGATATATCGTTAGCGCCCTACCTATCACATTGTTCTTCTTCTGATGTGCCTAGTAAGTGTGACGAAGGAGTCTCATCTCAACTTAGCTTATTGAAACGGCACCACATATTTTTCAAAATATTCCTTCGCTTGCTCCTGAGCTTTCGATATACAGGTCGGACCAAGGATTCTTCTGAGCTTATCTCGGAGATCTTTTGCCAGAGTGGAATGCCCTTGAGCTGCGGAAATATTAGCCCAAACATAGGCTTCGATGTCATCTTGAGGAACCCCCTGACCATTGGTGTAGAGTAGTGCAAGATTGTATTGGGCATTGGCATGTCCTTGTTTAGCGGCTTTCAAGTAGAGCTTCCGAGCTTGAACAAAGTCTCGTTCAACGCCTCGCCCATGGTCATACATCAATCCTAGATTATTTTGTGCCTCTGCATGTCCCTGTTCGGCGGCCTTGCGAAACCACTTTTGGGCCAACCCATAGTCCTGTGAAACCTCCCGGCCTCGTCGATAGATAAGACCAAGACTTGCTTGTGCCTCCACTTCACCTTGTTCTGCACGTTGCTGAATTTTGGTTACGGACTGTTTCTTATCTTCAGCAAAACTGACATGGGGCACCAGTAACAGAATTATCATCATGAATAGGGTTCGTGTG
Source organism: Nitrospirales bacterium (assembly GCA_029261355.1). Taxonomy (GTDB): domain Bacteria; phylum Nitrospirota; class Nitrospiria; order Nitrospirales; family UBA8639; genus JAGQKC01. The sequence continues at coordinate 33,225 of JAJDBM010000054.1, forward strand.
AGAAGAATTGAATTCATGTCATTTATCTCCTTTGTCGTGATAATGGTTTATACATTCTGAATTATTGTTCCTGTGCGATGGTGATGTTGTCCTAATTGTCATGTGTTGGTTGAAGCAATCGTTGCACGTATCTCTAGGTCGTCGTGACACGGAAATATGACAGTATTCTCATTCACAGGTTCATGGCTCTCTATCCAACCCGATGTGTCTGCTGCGCCGACTGTTTTTTTGACAATGATATCCAGCTCATGAGATTGCAACATGAATGATGGCGTTTCTTCATATGGGCAATCCCATGAGGCCACGAGTAGAGAATAGTTTTGACATCCATATTGTGCTTCTCTGACATATTCCGGAATGTTTTGCGGGTCACAACGCTATCCTTTATCAGTATTGTGATTGCTGGCCAGGTCTCGTACGGGTCGTCATGTTTCTTTACTGTGAAAAAATCAATTGCTTCATGATAATTTATTTCATTTTTGCTTTCTCGCTTTTCGGACTTCCAAAAATAATGTGATGGAATACAGTACAAAGAATGAGGAAATATGAAACATCGATCTATTGATTAGCGCGTGAGTTTGATGTCGCAACTGTTGTTTCATGGCCTCTACCTGGGTATTGGTGTTTTCCCATTTCCCCTTCTCTTCTTGCTCTTCTTTACTTGGGCTATAGACCACGTAGGTATGATCCTTAGACTTATACATTGTCTTAATTCCAGATATCATATAGAGCATGGCTGCCGCTTGAGATCGTGCATCGACATTACTGTCGAGTAATGCCCGATCGACAAGCCTTTCAATCGTTTCCTCAATAGGAGGTTGTTCTGCCATCGTAAAGGCATCGACTGCGGTCCGCTCCACACCGCTATGTATGAGTTGGCTCAAGATAAAAATCAACAAATATCCTAGTGAAAAGAAGGCACCCTTTACAGTGAAGTGTTTACCTTTCACATACCATACGGTTGATTTGCAAAACCCCACAGGCACGGCCAATGCCAGGAATATATCCAGTGGACCGACCATGGCTTGTATGACATTCACCGTAGGATAGGAAGTCATACTCACATAGATGAATAGCAATGCAACACAACATGCAGCGAGAATGAGCTTTTGTGACATTTCCAATTGCATTTCATTCACCCACTTAAAGTGTCAGGTCAATGACTCAGGCAATCCAGAACCAACTGACAAAATATAAAAGTTTCATTGCAGACCCTGCCGTGTGTGACTGTTGAAATCGGTTTCCAGGTGTGTCGTCATTCTCATGATCGCATAAGGAATATGTATCTCAATTAACCCTACTTAAATATCCCATTTCAGCAAGTGGGAATGATACGAACAGTATGACCTCAAGGGCAAAAGTGCCTTGTATCGTTAGTTTTTCAAATTTCACATCAGTATTTTTGGCATCCGCTACCAGCGAAACCACAAGGCTCAACAGTGCGATGATAAAACTGACGATGTTGACAATCGGTATGGTCAGATCTGTGGGAAAGTTGGGATGTATCTGATTCGCGATAGTGGCTCCTAGGAATAGGCAGAGAGCGGCTACTGATAAGGCTCTGGATGCTTTCCCCCAAATCATCGTTCCTTACCTCCCATGGCTACTCGTTACGGCTCTGGCTAGTGAAAGCACATGCTGCATGCATACGCCTTACGGTCTTCTGAAACATCGCGCATACTGTCATAGACTGACAGATACGACGCTGGCATTTGGAACGCTCGCATGACATGATGGACATGATTCTGGAACATTTCCGTGATAGTCATTGACGATTCGTCCGCATGGATCACAGATTTTCAGATTGCGTAAAAATAATTGAGAAACAAAGACGGCAAACGCGGTGACGAGTAGGGCAGCGATCACTCCTTGGGAGAAGTATGCAATGCCGACCATTTGTACTCCGTTGACTGCAAAAAATGGGAGCAATAACTTACGTTTTAAGGTGGCATCCTTTCCTATAAAAAATAGGACGAGGCATCCAATTGAAAACAGTATTCCGATACCTTTGAATATAAGGAAAAGTTGTAATAACATGATGATCTCTCCTTGTGTGGGTAAGATTGTGTCGTCCTATTTTTATTCTCCGTACGAGAGCCAGATCTCAGAAATTTGTGGATTCAATTCTTGTAGCGTCTGATTGGCTGAAGAGAAATCTTGTTCTCCCAATATGTCAAATTCTTTTTGGCTATCTGGAGGCCGATTTAAACTGAAACGAACATGTGTTTGGCATGCCGATGAAGGTGGAGATTCAAGGTGACCACCTGACCAAGAAGTTTGTGTGCCCCCATGGTCATACCCAAATCCCTGCAAGACAAAGGCTTGGCCATTGAGCTGTTCAACTTCATGCAGGGTTTGACCAAGAGTCAAGCCATTGTCCGTTCTCCATGATTTTTGTTCACCTCGAATACGGACAATTTTTGGATACTGTTGTTGCTGCACGTCTTTCCAGAAAATTTCAACAGGACCTACGCCAGAACCTCCAAAGATTACCGTGCCTTGTTCGTAAAACCCCTCACCTTCATGCAGGGCCGTGGATTCCACGTTTAGGTTTGAAAATTGTTTTCGAATTTCCTCGTGACTACTGTTGGGTAAAAAGGTGGAACGACAGTCCAGCATGCGGTCAGCCGCAAAGCCACGATCCTGGGTCAAGAGAAGCAGCAATAGGATGCCAAATATAAAAGGGCCCGGTGAGGTGATATTGGTCATGAGGTTAGCTTCGTTCACAATTGATTTCTCTGAGATACATTAAAGGATATGCGTGTATGGAGATGCTGAGCATGTGATTCCTCAATGAATAAAAGTCAACGATCCAGGAAATAACAAAACGAGTACGACGACATATGCGACTCCTAACTTCATTGTGCGTTTTGCTAACGTCATATTTGTATTTTTTTGATAGGCGAATACAGATATGGCAAGCCCCAAGAGCGAGATGAGGACGCTGAGTGCATGGTAGACCGGTACAGCCAGTCCCGAGATATAACTAGGGTTAATTTGATTGATGATTATGCTTCCAACCAAGAGGCTCAGTGCCGCGAACAGTAAGGCCAGGGCTATGAAGAAGACCCCAATCATCGTAACTCTCTCATCGCTACATATTTCACGATCAAGAGGGAGACCCCACATACCACAAAACTGGCTCCGAGCCAGCTGAAAAGTTGAGTGCCAATGTGCCCCACATTCATATCCCAGCGAATAACGCTATAGGACAGTCCTGCTAGTAGGAAACAGGACAATAGAGCTGATCCCCATTCCATTTTCTGTGTTTCAAAAGGCAAAAAAGGATGGAGCACGACACGAGCAAGCAAGGCGATAAGCCCAGTGAGAGTTGAGCCGATAGCTGCAAAGATAGCTGTAAAGAGAATGCTGCCCCAACAGTCAAATTTCGGATCACTCTGTTGCAGAATGCATGGTTCGAAGGCTGCAAGGGTAATCCAACTTCCAAACATTAATAGTGCAACAGCTGTAGGGAATAGAAACGGTCTCATCTGTACACTCTCAAATGATTTCCTGTTAAAGGAACGATCGGGTTGGGCCCGGCAAGGATCCTTGCCAGGCCCGATGTCTGTTCTTTTATTCATAGTGCTGAGCATGTCGTGCACTTTATTTTGAATAAATCCCGTTCTTATTATTTCACCGGATTTTCAACGAAGGAGAGCGCACTTTGACCACTTGACCCGCTTTTGCTTTCAATCCCATTACGCACACTGCCGGTTAGTTTTCTGTTTTCTGGGTTCATTTGTACGGTCACGATTCCACCGTCAGTTGTTATGGCTCCTGCATGAACAGCCGTTTGGCAAATCACGCTGTTAAACGCATAGGCTTCGGTGCCGACCATACGTCGTACGAGCATATTGCTTGGGGCTTTGGGACATTCAAACGAGAAGCGTTGTCCGATGAAATGTTTATAGGCAAATCCTGACTTGGTGAATTTGGTATCCCATTTAATGCGTTGAATATGCTCTTGATAGATTTGGTCCGTGGCCTTCGCATCGGCATGGCCCACCACACTTATGCTACTTGCATGAGTAGCGCCAGCGCTGCCGGCAGTGACGTCTCCATTCGGATTTAACTGTACAGTCATGAGGCCACCTTTGGCATCAATGGCTCCTGCGTCTAGACCAGCTTGGCAAATCGAATGAGTGCTGCCAAATGTGGTGATTTTTTCCCTGCTGGCTTTCTGAGAAGTTGGCGGACACATGCTAGTAAATCGTTTGCCAAAAAATTTGTCTTTATCAAATTGGAATTTGTTGAGCGTCGTCTTCCATTCAATTTCTGGAATAGATCGGCCATCGACTTCCGTCAATGCCGGGGTGAAGGCCAAACTGTTTAATGAGAGACTAAGGGCGAGGAGCGTAAGGGTAGCTGGATAAGTAATGTGTGCCATGAGTTGTTCTCCATTGTGATGATGAAAGTAAATTGAAGAGGTCTGGTCAGTATTGAGATGCGTTTTGCATTCGTTCTTACTCCTAGGTTTAGCATTTCCGCGGTAACAGATCTGTAACAGGTTCCCATTTCTTTAGATTTTGTGGTTTGCTGAATAATCGTTCTCTGTTGATCTGTTAGAAGTTTGTGAACATTGCATAGGTCTACGATAGAGCAAGCATAGTGCCAATTCATTGAATGCACGCAACTCCTTAACTTTAGGGTGATTTTTACTGAACTCGCTATGGAGAAGAATAAATGGGTAGGGGGACATTTTTGATCACTGGTGATATGCAGCCAATTTGGCTGCATATCACCATATATATCCTCAACCCGTTAAGGTTACGTCGTCATCGAAGAGGTCGTCTTAATATCGATTTTGGTGGAAGAACACGTATGACGATCACGTTGTGTGCGAGTGAAGGGGGGGCAATGAGCAGTGTGAATTTACTGGGTGGAAAGGGGTGGCTGGATTTTATTGACTGGGGCACATACCTTAATCCTGATCATTGTATGTGCTGAGTATCCTCCTCAATACATTCTTAATGGACTATGCTGAGGGCTCCCGTATTGGAAAGAGGAAATAACAATACGAGTATCACGACACTTATAATCCCGAACCTCATTGTGCGTTTGGCTAATAGGAGATCTGAATTTCTCTGATAGGTGATAATGGATACGATCAAACCTAGAAGCGCCAGAATGATACCAAGAGCATTGTAAATTGGTACGGCCAGCGCTGAGTTGTAGCTCGGGTTGAGTTGATTGGTAATAATAATTCCCAACATTAACCCAATAGACCCTACGCTAAATACGAGAGCAATGATGATCCCAATCATGTTATGCCTTCCATGGATTTGCTCAACCAGCAGTCATAGGCAGTGATTCTCTCTGCTAGCCCCAAGCTGTATTGAGCTCATAGTTCTACCATCTTGTGATGGTTGAGCCTATTCATTCATCAACGAGGTGTATGGAGATGCCAGATTTACGCCAATGAAAATAGTCACACCAGAGTTGCCTCACACACAATGCCAAACATCATCCTTCGTTTCGCCATCTTCATTTCTTTGTTCTTGCTGTATGCACCACCGCACATTGCTTGAGATTGGCCATCACGATTTCGACACCTTCTGACAACTTGCCTTCCTGGAACAATTTGGTTAACGGCTCTTTGCTTATGGTTTCATCTGCAAAGACCGACCCACTCCAGAGCAGGCAGATGACGATCATCATTATTCGCATAGCCATTATGACCTCATTTCTTCTTGGTGGTGGACAAAGTATTTTCTACTTAATCTGTGAGATAAAAGGTTATGGTGGTTACGACTCGAACATCCTTTTCAACCTTTCGCGAATCACCTGAATTCTCACCAGCATCGCGAATGTAAAAATTCCCCTGTCTTGCTCTACGAATGCCACCGACTTCTACCCCTGCATTTTCTGCAAATTCATTGGCCGCAAGTCGTGCATTGTGAGTCGCTTCTCGTAACAATTCTGGCTTAATGTCATTCAGTTTGGTGAAGACATATCGAGGGGCTTTGTTTTCAATATCTAACCCCTGAGCCATGAGCTTATTCACTCCAGCACGTACCTTAGAGACGAGTTTGACTTTGTCGGTTTCTACACTAATAGACCCAACTAATTCGTGTTTCTGATCCACCACCGTTTGATTGGCATCTCGATATTCCCGATGGAAATAATCAATCACTCCTATTTCGATTTCACCTTCATCAAACCCACTCTTCTTCAATACTTGAATGATTGCATCCTGATGTGTCTCAGCTTTCTTGTACAAACCTGACATGTCACCGCGCTTGTTCCCAGTAACGCGAAAGACCAGCGTCCAATTGGCTTGATTCGCTTCGACTCGTTGTTCCGCAAGACCTTTCGCTTCTGCCGTATTGGTGGCCACTTTTGCGTTGTACATGGTCTGCCCAATAAAGTAGCCGCCTAACGCGATGCCGACGGCTAGGCAAAAGCCGACTCCAATGAGTCCAGATTGATTATTTGGTATCATAGAATTTCCTCACTTGTTCGAGATGATGTGACGTCCTTGTGCAATCCTCTTTCTGGGTTCTTTGGCAATATTCATCACTGGCGTTTCTGATGTGTTTGGCACGCAGTATTTTCACCATCTGCTGAAAGTTCGAAACAGGTGGTGTTCTCCATGAGTTCTCTCTGCTGCGTGAGGGCTGTCATATAGCCCACGATACCGAGTTGCGATTCTAGGCGCAGCATCGTTTTCTCAGCTTGATATTTTTCTTCTGCCTGCTGATCTAGCGAGGGATCCCATTCATACGCTTGGACGATTGAATGGGCACCTGCATAGGTCTCATCGCGAAAAAGCGTTAGAAGCTCGCGTAAGACTCGGACTCGTTTAGCTTTCGTTTCATTGAACTGTGTTTGAACGTGCTGAAGACTGGGTTCTCCCTCAAACTTCCAACCAGGATCGTAGTTTTGGGAATAGTAGGGATTCCATTCCTCAAGTTTTGGCACGGTGGCCTCGTAGACAACAGTGAGTTCATGCGCAGTGAGACTACCCAGTTGCATCTGGATCATACGCATCAGGCTCTGAATTGCTGGGGTAGGACTATCTCCTCCCTTTTCTGTTGGTGTGTAGTGTTTTCGCTCGACTTGAGCTCGAATGGTTCCCGCGTGATATAGCAGTGCCCCATCTTCGAGGCGTTTCTCGCGCATGGCAATTTTCGCTGCAATGAGTAAGGTGAGAGATTTCCATCGTTCGAGATCTGCGTGGACACGATCTACGTATTCGTCCCACTTTCCCTTCTTTATTAAGTGATCGAGCATGATTGTTGTTGTGGGTCCATGAGTTTTGGTCTCTTTTCGAATATTCACCACGTACTCACGATTCAATAGACTGACATGCTCGACCTGCCTACCTTGATAACACCAATAATTCTTTGAGCAAACGAGGTCGAGATTCTGATTGCCGTCGTGTTTGGTTTTTGTGACTGAGAACAACACTTGGCATTGATGAGGGACCGTATTGGGGTTTCTTGGGCCCACACAGATGGAGATATCATGCGGTTCCCACCACGAGTTGGTATCAGGAGAGAGTTCTTTGAGAGGAATATGGAGAGAGTGTGTCTGTTCTGTGATTTCTGGAATGTACGTGAATTCTTCTGGTTTTATTTGACAAAGATCCGAGTCTTTACCGTAGGTCGGACAGCCGCTTTCTCGAGCATTCTTGACATACATCACCCTGACCATATATTCCAGATCCTCATCTAGAGTACCAGAAATATTCAGGTAGTTCTCACTCGGATTCTCATATGATGTGAATTGCGCTTGGACACAATTTCCTGCAGTGAGAAATATTGACAACACCATCAGTGAAAGTACTTGTTTCATGCTTCTTCCCTCTTTTCTAGTTACAGGAACCTATTCACCCCGCCATAGCCTGAAAGGCTTGGCCAAGGCGCAGAAGAGCCGCAGCAAAGAAGATCATGAGGCCAATAGAACCCACAACGTTCAAGAATCGCTGGCGGTCGAGAGGAATGACTCTCTTCAAACCCCAGAAAAGACCAAACATGATGATCCAAGCGATGGGATAGTACATGATCGCATCGAGTCCTATGTTCCATCCGCGAGCATAGTCATTTTCTACGCCAGGGACACCCATGATCCAGAACGGAAGTATCAAAGCGCATAATGCGGCGAACGCACCCGTTATGACGGGAATGCCGAGGTGCACGGGATTTGAAAAGATTGAGGCCGCATCCGCTAGTAACTTATGATTTGTCGTGACGGTTTGTCCGGGTGGTTGATATCGAATGCCTAGGAACACAGCTGTCGCAAGGATCACGTCAATGGCAATGCTTGGGACTTTCATCGCCATGAAGAACACGAACATCTCAAGCTGTGCTTGGGAAACGAGTATTGTTTGTACTACAGTCCAGAGAATAGACACAGCCATGACATAGTAAAACATGCGTATTCCATATGACTTCGTCCTGAGAAAGAGGCCGGCCAGCACATAGGCTCCTGAAATGAGAAGAGAGATGACTCCAATGGCAATAGTTCGAAAGACATGTTCGTTATAGGTATGATCGAAAGTTCCTAGATTTTCATCAAGTTGAGTTGATTCACGTACTTGAGTTTCCCTTTCTTGAGTTATTTCCTTTTCTGATTCCATGGCAAGATAGTAGGAAGAAGATCCGATGGTGACGACCTGATTCACGATTCCCCACAAACCAATAATAATGGTGAGGACTCCAACGATCGTCTTCCATTTGGGTCTGTTCATGATTCACTTTTCCTTCGAGAGAAATAATTCAAGATGATCAGAAAAATTCCACAGACAAGGAGACTGGCTCCCAGCCAATTAAAAACTGAACCAGCTACGTTTGGAAAATACATCTCCCAGCGAATAAGTCCATAGGAGATCACCCCGATGAAAAAATTGAATAGCAGAGCTGAGGGCAATTCTGAGATCGTGGTAGAAAAGGGTAATATTGGATGATAGATCACGCTTGTCACCCACGCCACTAAACCGGACAGCACCACGACGCCACAGGCAAAGATCGAATAAAACTGTACGCTATGCTCACAATGAATGATTGGATCAGACCATTGCGGAATACAGGATTCAAAGAACCACAGAGCAGCCCACGTTCCAAAGATCATGCCGAATTCGGCAAAGGAACCTAGAAATGGGATCATGTGTGTTCTTCTAATCTGAGTCGTCATTGTCCATCCTTCATTCATGGGCCCTGCTAAGATGCCGGACCCATGATTCCTCAATCAATTTTCTTCTTCTTATTTGATGGGATTGGCAACAAAGGTGAGTGCACTCAGGCCACTGGTGCCATTTTTTGTTTCGATGCCATTCCGAGTGCTGCCCACCAATTTCTTTGTCCCTGGATTCATCTGGACCGTCACAAGTCCGCCATCAGTGGTAATTGATCCTGCATGGACCGCCGCGCGACAAATCATACTTTTGAACGCATACGAATCAGTCCCCACCACTCGTCGTGATTGCAGATCACTAGGAGCCGTCGGACATTGAAAGGAAAAGCGTTGGCCGATTAACTGCTTATACCCAAAGCCCGTGGACGTAAATTTCGTGTCCCATTTCACTTGGGGAATATGCTCGCGATAGACCTTATCGGTGTCCTTCACATCCGAACGCCCAACCACACTCATGTTGTCCGCATTCAACTGTACGGTGACCAACCCGCCTTTGGAATCAATGGCCCCGGCCTGCAGCCCCGCTGAACAAATTGACTGTGTTTTGGCATATGTCGCGACTGTGACTTTCTCACTCTTGGCCTTTTGAGCAGATGGAGGGCACATGGCTGTAAATCGCTTTCCAATAAATTTGTCCTTATCAAATTGAAACTTTTTTAATGTTGTCTTCCAGTCAATGGCGGGAATCGATCGACCATCAACTTCTGTAGTCGGGGGCGTAAAAGCCAAGCTGCTTAATGAGAGACTGAGAGCCAAGAATGTGAGTGTTGTTGGATAGGGGGTCTTAGTCATGAGAGTTACTCCTTTATGATGGTGTTGATGGATCGATGGATTTGATTGAAAATCATTCATGTATCAATGATAGAGCAAGCTGAATGCCAAGACGTTCTGAGGATTGTAAGTGTTCAATTTTTATGGAAATTTAATAGTTATTCGTGGATGTTGTCCTATTGACAGTGACATGTCGATATCTCGATTGGCGAAATAGCGCCAAAATGATTGAATCGCACCATCTGCCTTTTCATTATCCTATTGGTTTGCCGTAATCTGCAGGTTCTATCCTGTTTTTTCATACTCTTTACACACGGACTGTCTTGCTTTGTTCGTTTAATATGCATAAGGATTATGTCCAAGAGATGCGAGGAACGTATTTTATTCTGTCAGTCTAAGAATACGTCGAATTTGTCTCGCACGGCTCTTGCTCTGACCACTTAACAAATTGATTTATTATTTAAGTGGACAAAACAAGGAGGCGCACATCATGAGACGGTCATGGCAGGACTATCAACAGTTTTTTCGTATTGGGTTGTTCGCTAGTACGTGCTTGTTTGGGGTAGTAGGAAATGGAAGTGCGGAGTTGTTCTCAGATGGTCCGGAGTTTCAAGTGAATACCTTCTTGCCAAATGGACATGAGCGTCCATCTGTCGCGATGAATGACAGCGGACAATCCGTGATCATCTGGCAAAATAACGGGCAAGATGGGGATGGTGATGGAGTCTTTGGGCAACGCTATAACCCCGTTGGGGTTCCAATTGGGCCAGAGTTTCAAGTGAATACGGTGACCAACTCTCCTCAGAATGAGGCCGATGTGGCAATGGATGACGCCGGTAACTTTGTCGTCGTCTGGCAACGCTTTAATTTTGTTACTGATGAGGGAGGAATCTTTGGTCAACGATTCGCTAACACAGGTAATCCGATCGGATCAGAGTTTCAAGTGAGTGCACAAACGACCGCTGATCAAAGGAGCCCTGCAGTCGCCATGGATGCCAATGGAGATTTTGTCGTGGCGTGGCAAGATGATAGTGGAGTCAATACTGATGACTCTGGTGTTTTGGCCAGACAATATAATCAAAATGGAAATCCGGTCGATATTCAGTTTCAAGTCAATACCTACCTTCCTGGTTGGCAAGCACATCCAGATATAGCGATCGATAGCGCAGGAAGCTTCGTAATTGTGTGGGATAGCTGGGAGCAGGATGGGAATGGAACAGGAATTTTTGGGCAACGCTTTGACAGTACTGGGAGTACCATTGGGTCAGAGTTTCAAGTGAATTCATGGACAAATAACGACCAAATATACCCTTCTGTAACATTTGATGGAGATGGCAAAATTATTGTCGTCTGGCAAAGTGAGGAGCAAGATGGGGATCAGAGTGGGATCTTTGGTCAGCGCTATCACGCCAATGGAAACCCCCAAGGCAACAACTTTCCGGTGAATACGTTTACGACGCATAGTCAGATCTCTCCCGCGGTCCATGCCAATGCCAATGGACAATTTACCGTTGTGTGGCAAGGATGGGGGCAAGATGGGAGTGGCTTCGGGGTCTTTGGTCAATTGTTTAGCGCTTCAGGGACAGCGGTTGGCGATGAGTTTCAAGTCAACACATCGACTTCATACAACCAGCGATACCCTGGCGTTAGCATGGATGGAGAGGGAAATGCGATCATCGTGTGGGACAGCGTTCAGGGTGATGGAGGATTCAGCTATGGCATATTGGGGCAACGATACCTTCCCAATAATTCCCCTGTGTGCGATGCAGCAAGTGCAAGTCCCTCGCTCCTCTACTCAAACGATAATGCCTTCAAGATTATCAATATCACAAACGTATCTGATCCAGATGGTGATTCTCTCACCATTACTATCAATGAGATTTATCAAGATGAACAAGTCAATGCATGGACTGGTGGATACACTGCTCCCGATGGACAAGGAATTGGTACGAATGCAGCTGAAGTGCGAGACGAGCATTTAATGCTTGGTAATGGGCGACAGTATCGCATCTATTTTACTGCAGAAGATGGGCTCGGGGGATCATGCTCAGCTATGGTCTATGTCCGTTCAGGATTCAAAAGCAAATACGATGAGGGTTGGATTATCTATGACTCAACAGAAGTTCCATTCATAGGGGTTGGGCCTCAGTCATTCAAAGCAAGATAACCGATCTGTCTTTGTGCACGAACGGATGATTGTTCGTGCACAGATCCTCTCCAGTTGTGCCAATCAGTATTCATCCTTACCCTCAATAGAGAGGGGGTATGCCAGATTTCCTTCTGTTATCAGCTATCCCCTTAGTCAATGGAAGGTCAACACTTAAGGACGCTCTAGTCTCTCTAATTACTGATCTGTATAAAACGGAGTATTCAAAAGGCACTTTGCAGAAAGACTGTGCGGGATGGTGATTGGTAGGGCATCAAACTATAGTTAATCCATGCCCTGGCCTCTACGTTGCTCTTCAATTCTACGTAGATGTAAGGCTTGCCATGTCTGGATGTCCAGGATGGATAAGAAGTATGAGGCGAGTAGGTCAGGTGAATGTCGTTGGTGCTATTGTTCGATGAAGGTGTTGCAACTGCAAATGTAAGGCGATGCGGGTTAAGACTTCCAAATTAGTGAATGGTTTTGAGATCACGTCAGATGCGCCTGAGTCTAACGCGTCTCTCCAAGTTTCCGGTTCCACGTGAGCGCTGGTCAAGAGGACTGGAACATCCTGCATGTCCTCTAATGCTTTAAGACGTCGACAGGTTTCATAGCCATCGATCCCTGGCATGCGTATATCGACCAGGACGAGATCTGGATGTCCTTTCTGCGCACAGCCTATGCCCATTTCTCCGCTTTCTGCCACCAGCACATGGTAGCCAGCATCAACCAACAGATCTGACAATATGTGAAGATTATCTGGCGTATCATCAATGAGCAATAGCGTGGTGAGGTCTGTATTCATATCATTCTTCCTAGGTTGAGGAAATTGTCGAGACAAGATCACGATTATCACGCTTGTCCCTCTTCCTGCATTTCTCTTGACACGATATTAGCAATTTAAATGCCACAGCACCCCAAAAATCTCTAACATAGAGATTAAGTTCTCAAACTCCACGCCATGAGATGAAAGAGAAGTGACGACCTGATCGGAGAGAAGAACCGAGGATGAAGGAAAAGGAGTTCCCGCTAAACGCTGTGTGGCCATATGTCGCCAAAATGGTGGATTGTCGCCACAGAGACCATTTGGTGAGCGGTGAGAATTGAAACGTAAGGTGTTATTCTTCTCGATCGATGCCGAGTTTTTCCATACGCCCTCGTAAGGTCGAACGATTGACCCCAAGGAGCTGAGCTGCTCCTTTTTCTCCAGAAATGCGCCATTTTGTAGAATCCAGTGCACGAAGGATATGGAGTCGTTCAATTTCTTCGAGAGACAGAAAGGCGGTTGTTTCCGGGGAGGGCTGTGGCAACATTTGGTCCATGGGTGATGACATGGTTGTTTCAGACTGACTGCCAAGCCAATTTCCCATCTCAAGAGTGTGATTTTTGTTCACAATCACGGCCCGTTCAATTACATTTTCTAGTTCTCGTATATTTCCAGGCCAAGGATAATTCATCAATTCACGATGACTATCTGGGTGTATATCCGTCACTGTCCTCCCATGTCTCTCCGAGAATTTTTTAAGAATATGCCTAAAGAGTAAGGGTAAATCTTCTTGACGTTCACGAAGAGGTGGAATATTTACGGGGAACACATTCAGGCGGTAATAGAGATCTTCTCGAAATTGTTTCTGGGCCACAGCTTCTTGGAGGTCTCTGTTTGTGGCGGCAATGATGCGGACATCAACTTTTTGGGTACTGTGTCCTCCGACTCGTTCGAATTCTTGTTCTTGAAGCACACGCAATAGTTTGGATTGAATATCGAGAGGGAGTTCTCCGATTTCGTCAAGAAAGAGCGTGCCTCGATGGGCCAGTTCGAATCGACCGACACGTTTGCTCGTTGCCCCAGTAAAAGCACCCTTTTCATGGCCAAAAAACTCACTTTCAAATAAGTCTTTGGGAATGGCCGCGCAGTTGACTTTGATCATGGGCAAGTCGGCTCGAGCGCTCTGTTCGTGAACGGCCCGAGCGAGTACTTCTTTGCCGGTCCCAGTTTCGCCAATGAGCAGAACCGTGCAATCCGTTTTTGCCGCTTGTGCGACGTGATCAAGTGCCTCTCGAATCGAGGGACTGCTCCCGACAATCCCTCCGCCAACTTGTTGGGATTGTAGTTCATCCTGAAGGTACCGAACCGTTCCCTTAGTTCGAGTATGAGCATCGATTTCCTCTTGCAGCAGCTGATTCTGCTCTTCAAGGTGAACTTTTTGACCTTCCAACTTACAGCAGAGTTCCCGAAGAGCTAGATGCGTTCGCACGCGTGCGAGTACTTCTTCTTGGTGAAACGGTTTCGTGATGTAATCAACGCCACCGACCTCGAATCCCTTAACTTTTTCGATGGTTTCCGAAAGCGCAGTCATGAAAATTATAGGAATATCTCTCGTATCAGGGTTAGCTTTCAAGCGTGTGCAGGTCTCGAACCCATTTAGTTCGGGCATCAAAACATCGAGCAAAATGAGGTCTGGGTGCTCGCGTCGGATAACTTCCTCCGCATCATTTCCATCCTCGGCTACGAGCACTTTATAGCCTGCGTCATCCAAAAAGGCTGAGACAATCTGAAGATTGGTCGGAGTGTCGTCCACAACCAAAATTTTTCCGTGGGACTCAGCTCGTATCGTCATGATGTTTGACCTTTGAGATTTTCAAGGAACAAGCGTAGCTTTTTGACTTGAAACTGTTGGGCAAATGTTCGGACCTTGTTGATAAAGGTTTGATGAGCTGGGTCAGTTTCCTCAAACAACTGAAGGCGGTGGAGCACTTGTGTCATATCTCCAGATGCAACCAATGTTTGGAGTTCGTGAATGACGTCAATGGGCGGGATGATGAGCTCCGTTGGTGAAGTTTCTTGATCCTGAGGGATCGTTGCCGTTGGGTCTGTCTCTTGATCGTAGGTAATGGAAAGATGGAGATGTTCACAGAGTAGCCGTACAAGTTTGCCAATTCGAAAGGGTTTTGAGAGGAATCCATCCGCTCCTGCCTCGAGACATTCGGTTCGATTGTGCTCAAAGGAACTGGCGGAAACCGCCAAGATTATCAAGCCTCTCATGTCGGGTAGAGTCCTAATTTGTTTTGTTGCTTCTAGGCCATTAAGTTGTGGCATACGTAAATCCATTAAAATTGCATCAGGCTTTTTGATTGCGAGCTGTTTAAGGCATTCTTGCCCATTCGTGGCCTGTTGGACCGTAAAGCCAAGAGGGCGCAACGCATCTGCTAAGAATTGTCGATTGTCTGCCTTATCATCGACCACTAAGATGTTTCGTTTTGGCCCGACGACTCCAAGAATGATCCGTTCCTCTTGCCCAAGGTCTTGTTCCGTGACGTCAGCTTCAGGGAGTTCAAGGTCAAACCAAAAACTGCTGCCTTGACCGTAAACACTGGCGGCTTCAAGTTTACTGTCCATTAAGTGCACGAGCTTTTGACCGATCGTAAGTCCGAGGCCTGTTCCCTCTGGCATCAGGTTTGAGTGATGTATTTGTCGAAACGCCTGAAAAATAGATGCCAAGTCGTCTGGATTGATGCCGACACCGGTATCCTCGACTAAGAACCGAATGGCCTTGTCGTGATATCCCACCTTGAGCGCAATGCCTCCCTCCCGTGTATACTTAATTGCGTTGTCGAGTAAGTTGATCAATACCTGACGAAGTCGTTTAATATCGCCCATGACAATGCGGGGAAATTCTGAGAGCAGTTCGAAGGTGAACATGAGCCCGTTGTCTTCAGCTCGAGCACGCATGATGTTGACTAACGATTCAAGCATGGGGCGAAGCGAAAAGGGTTCGGTGTAGATCTCGAGGCTTCCCGCTTCTATGCGGGTGAGATCTAAGATTTCATTGATGAGTCCGAGAAGATGCTCCCCTGACTGCTCAATCACCGAAATGGCTGTTTGATGGGATGTCGCCACGGATTTGTCATTTTTCAGGAGTTGTGCATATCCTAAGATTCCAGTGAGTGGAGTACGAAGCTCATGGCTCATCGTTGATAAGAATTCACTCTTGGCTCGATTGGCCAGTTCTGCTGCTTCTTTGGCTGCCTGAAGCTCACGTTCGGCCGCAATACGTTTGGTAATATCTTTGCCATAAATCGTCACGAATCCTTCTTCTTGAAACGGGACAAAGAATAAGGAATATATCTGTGGCTCAACTCCGGTTTCGAGATATTTATTGGATCCAGTTGTGCTCACTTCCCCAATAACTTGAGCGATCGATGATGGCGCGACGTTTCCTTTTTTACATTCCCACATTGTTAGGAGTGTTTGACTGGCTGGATTGGCATAGACAATTGTCCCATCGTTTGCCAGTCTCAGAACGGGATTTGGATTCATGTCAGGAAATTTTGTGCTCGCTTGCGCAGACTTCTCAGCTGCCTTTCTTGCTGTAATATCTCTGAGAAATCCACTAAAGACGATTCTTCCATGAGAAGGTAGCGGTGTAATACTCAGCTCAATAGGAAATTCATGGCCATCTTTGTGGAGTCCTGTGATTTCGATTCGCTGTTTGAGAAGCTTGGCTTCTCCAGTTTCCACCATACGTTTTAGTCCGGCGCGATGTGCTTCTCGATATTCTTGTGGGACGATGGTTGTTTCTAAACTCTGGCCGATGGCTTCTTCTCGCTTCCAGCCAAAAATCGTCTCAGCTTGATGATTCCACCCTGTAATGATGCCTTCTGAATCCATGGCAACGACTGCGTCGAGGGCGTTGTCGACGATCAGGCGGGTGGTTTCGTCACTTTCACGGAATCCGGCTTCTATCCACTTGCTCTGAGTGATATCAATCATGACGGCCACAAGCCGACAATCGAGACTTTCCTTATCGGTAACGAATTGTCCACGGTCGTAAATATAGGCATAGCTGTCATCCGCACAGCGAAACCGATATTCTGCTGACCAGAGGGAGTTCGTCGTCTGCAGGGCTTTCTCTAGTTCCTCGAGGACAGCTGTTCGGTCTTCCGGATGCAGACGGTCCTCCCACCATTGGCTTGTTTGACCGACCTCATGTTTGGCATAGCCAAAATGCTTTGATTCTCCGAATTCCCAAGTCATGATATTGGTCATGAGATGACAATCACGAACAACGCCGCATGACTGCGCCACCATGGACCATGGTTGATTGTGAGGCTGAGATTCTTGACCCCGGTTACGGGGAGGAATGGATGAGGGGGGTTGGTTTTTCATCGTCGAGTCATATGTTGGCATAAATTTATAGCCTATTGCAGCTAATGTCTCAATGGATAAAGGTCAGATAACCCATTATTTAGTATAAAAATATCACAGAGGTGGTAACAGATATGTAACAGATTTAAAGAAAGTGACCCATTTATTATCATTAACTACGACCGCCTTCTACTATTTAGTTGTCTTTTTCGAGATCGGGTCCAAGAGCCTCTTTCGTGTCAGTATTTTCCTTCATCCGTGAATGGATTGGGGGTTATTTTCAGTGATTTTGAAGATTGGCGGTCTTGGTTAACGTTAATAGTCAGAATCTCTCCACCATCTCTTATTGATCCGCAGGGCAGGCTTTCGGGTGTGATCGAGAAAATATCGACAACACAATCACACAAGTAGGCTGAAAACAGCTGGATCTGGAGTAAAGGAATCGTGGTCCAGTATTGATACAGGCCTTCGGGAATGGGTTTCAACGGACGAACATGTAGAGTCATTTTTGGAGGTATGACCTCGAGTCTCTGTATATGCCCCCTCGCCATCCAATTGGCCAGAACTTGGTCCGCAGGAGCATTGAAACGTTGCAATTCAGTTAACAGGGGCGACAGATTCGAGTGAATGGCGAGCCTATGTTTGGCAGCATCTTGCTGGGATTTCTGACTGGAGGTGTGGGCTGCAAGATGGGTTTTCTTTGTTGCCTTCATCGTGACTCCAAATTTGTGCCTCGTTCCGAGCGTTGGGGGGGGGGAATGGTTCTAAAGAATTCAAATTTCTACTTCTGATGACTGCAGATATATCAGGCATGTCGTAACAGATATGTAACAGATTCAAAGAAAAGGCAAGGGCACGTGCTGTTTTTTCTAGCTCTTGACATATTCCAAGTTTTCTCTGGCCTATGCTAGGCTGCACAAATGAGTGCTCATTCCCTTCATTCCCAAACTTTTTGCCAAAAGACAACTTCGACGACAAAGTCCCAGAAACGTCTCGTACAACCAATAATTTCGCTTGCCAAACTTACGCCTCCTTCCTTACCGAGACTCGTAGAACGTCCACACCTGATTGAGCAAATCGATCAAATTCGACAGAGGGGCACAAAGGTGTTGTGGATTCAGGCTGCTCCTGGTGCGGGAAAAACCACTTTGGCTGCGAGTTACCTGCTAACGACGAAACGACGGGCCCTTTGGTATCAATTGAATGCCGGCGATGCCGACCCCGCTACTTGGTTCCATTATTTGACACTAGGAATTGAGGAGGCTGCACCGCGTTTTCGTAAGCCGATGTTGGCATTGGAGCCGGCTTACATGGCCGACCTTCCTGGCTTTACGCGGCTCTTTTTTGAGCAACTTTTTAGTCGACTCAAATCACCTGGGCTGTTGATTTTTGATAACTATCACGAGCTTCCCTCCGATAGTCCCGTGCAGTCACTCATGATTGAGGCCTTTCGCACCGTACCGCCTGGTGTCTGTTGTATGGTCACAAGCCGACAGGCCCCTCCTCCAGCCTTCGCGACCTTGATTGCCGACCAATCCCTGGTGGAGTTCTCTGCCTCAGAGCTCTCCTTTGACCTTTCCGAAACGCGACGCCTTCTAGCTCTTCATCACGTCAACGATGCAAGCATGTCGTCGGATTGGGCTCAGCAGCTTCATACACATACGCAAGGTTGGGTGGCTGGGGTCATCTTGTTAGGAACCCAACGACCGTCAAATCCTTTGACCTCTTCCATGTCACAAGCTGTTTCCCTCAAGGCTGGAAAAACAGCTGATCACTCAGTCCTCATTGACTATTTTGTACAAGAAGCTCTCACGCGTCTGTCTCCGGATGTTCGCATGTTGCTGTTGAAGACCGCGATGTTTTCCTCCTTCAGTGCACAGATAGCCCAACGTCTGACGGGATTGTCACAGGCAGGATATGAACTCAATAAACTCGCGCGTGCGCGTTATTTTGTTGAAAGCCGTGATGGGGTTTTTCAGTACCACCCACTCTTTAAGCAGTTTTTGTCTCAACAGGCTGTACTGGAATTTGGCCATGATTCCTGGCGGGTTCTTCAGTCAGAGGCGGCGGAACTGTTGGTAGAAGATGGGTGGGTGGAGGAGGGGATTCGGCTCTTTCTCGAGTCTGGCCAAACGCGTCATGTGAGCCGTCATTTGATCGAACAAGCTCCCTCCTTGATGGAGCAGGGACGTTTTCAGACATTGTCTCATTGGATAGCATGCCTGCCAGCTCAAGAATGCGAGCGTGAGCCATATTTGCTGTACTGGAAAGGCATGAGTCAGGTTGTTCACAACCCCGCGGAAAGTCTACAGCGTTTTGAGTCTGTGTTTTCCATATTTCAAACTCGTGGGGATGTGAGTGGCATGTTATTAGCTGCCAGTGGTGCGATCTACGCTATCGACTTTACCTGGACAGGTTTTGATCGAATTGATAAGTGGCATTCAATCATTGAGGCTTTGTGGGACAAGAATGTTGCGAGCCTTTCTCCCGATGTGCAATCGTCCGTGATCATCGCAATGATGCGTAGTCTCTTTTGGCGTCAGCCACACCGAAGGATTCTCCAATCATGGCTCAAACGAGCCGAAGCATTTATCCAGCATTATGATCGTGTGAGTGAGCTCACGATTATCGTCCATCATATTCTCTGTTGCTCTCGTAGTTTTGGGAGTATTCAAGAGGCGGTTCAAGCAATTACTCCAGTGTGTAAGCAGCTTGATCAACTGGCGCTGTCACTTCCTACTCAGGTGGCGTGGGAGATATCGCAAACAGGAATTTCCTGGGTTACTGGAGAATTTCGTGAAGCCAAAATTCATTTTCAACGTGGTTCTGAATACATCCACGAAGTGCCGGTCTTTCGAGGGCCGATGATATTCAATGGGTTATATGCTGCTCTGCACAGTCAAGACTTTGAACATGCCGACACCATTGTGTCGAACGAATATTTTACTCTCCAGCATATGGGACTGGCGTTCTATGCCATTGGCACTTTTCAACAAGGATGGTTCCATGCGCTAAGAGGGAATTTAAAAGAAGCTCATGATTGCGCACAAGAAAGTATCGTGTTGGCTCAGCAATCCAAAGCGCAACATTTCGAGGCTGTGGCGATCTTAGGTTTTGCTACCGTCTTAGCCGCAGCCAATCGATTTGAAGAGGTAGAAAAACCTTTGTCTGAAGTTGAATCGATTGCTGACAAGATTGAACATATTTCCCTGAGCTATTCGTGTCATGTGCTTCGTGCGTATGTCTTATTAAAGACTCGTCCTTTCTCTGACGTTATTCCCGTATTGACTCAGGCATTCAATCTCGGCAGGCAACATGATATTTTTTATACGTACGAATCGTGGCTACCTAGTATTCTGGCTCCCTTATGTGCTCATGCAATAGAAGAAGATATTGAGTTTGACTATGTGAGGCAGCTCATTCAGGCGAAGAAGCTGACGCTCGATTCGACAAGGGCAGGGACGTTAAATTGGCCATGGCCAATTCGTATTCAGACGTTGGGGTCGTTCCAAATTATTACAGAAGCCGGGCCTGTCACATTTGCGCGTAAGGCTCCCCTTACGCCGTTGCGTTTGTTGAAGCTCCTGATCAGTCTAGGGGGGGGAGACATTTCACTCACGCGGTTGGCTGATGATCTGTGGCCTGATGCGGAGGGTGATGCCGCTTATCGGTCGATTTTGACGAATCTTGCCCGTCTGCGAAAGTTGCTGGGTCGAGAAGATGCGTTACGTGTGCGGGGTGGAGTCTTGAGTATCAATACGTGTCTTTGTTGGGTGGATAGCTTGGCTTTTGAGCATATGGCCAAGACCGCTCTCGCAGCTTCAAGTGTGGGAAATAAGATCGAGGCTCGAACCTTGGCGACTCGTGCCCTATCTCTCTATCATGCTCCCTTTCTCGCAGGTGAGGAGGCACTTGTTGAAGTCGAAGTCACACGGATGCGTTTGGTCACCCTTCATACGCAACTGATGTCGGCAATGCTTTAATGAGTTTGAATCTAACCATTGCTGAGTTTATGAGGTCGTGACATTATGCCGGGAGGGATTTCAGTACTGTTTTTTCCAAGGCGTTCACGAGTGCTTCTTTGACAAATCCTTTTCTGAGTGTAAGGTACACCGTACGGTTGGGTTTTTTATCAGAAAAGGTTCTCAATAGTTTTTTCTCTTGCGGGTGGAGTTTTAGTGTTGAGAGGTAGGGGAGTAATGTATATCCGAAATTTTCTTGGACGAGTAATCTGAGGGACTCAAGGTTCCCAATTTTGAAATTTAAATGTCCAGGAAGTTTAGATACATCATGGCGCAAGTGACAGGTTTTAATAATTTCGTCACTGAGGCAATGTCCGTCTTCTAGTAACCAGAGATCCTTCAGCCTAATGTCGGAAGTGGAAACTGCGGTCTTCTTTAATAGTCTATTGTCTTTATTCGCAAATAACAGAAATTCTTCATCGTAGAGTTTTTCCTGCACAAATAGTTTGTCATCTTCCTTTGTAGCTAGGATTGCCACATCAATTTCCTCCAGCTCTAATTGCTTGAGACAGGTACATGTTGTCAGCTCAGATATGGTGATCGCAATTTTGGGGTAGGTCGTATTAAACGACTTGAGAAAGAGTGGCACCAAATAGGGGGAAATCGTCGGAATGACCCCTACGCTGATGTTCCCAGCAAGACCAGTTTTGAGCGTCTGAATGATTTCAGGGATTTTCAATGTTTCGCTATAGGCCACCTTGGCTTGTTGAATAATACGTGCTCCAACTTTTGTTGGTCGGATTGGTGACTGCGATCGATCAAAGATGATGACCCCTAGTTCTTCTTCTAATTTTTGAATCTGCATGCTGAGCGTTGGTTGAGTAACAAATCGTGATTTGGCTGCACCCCTGAAACTTTGTTCTTTTGCTACCGCTAAAATGTATTCAATTTGCGTCAACGTCATTGGCCTGCCTCATTGATAGATAATAGCTATCACTTGATCGAAAAATAGTATTTTACTTATCGGGTAGCCTTTGCGATAACTCATCTATCACGTCAGGCGTGAGTAACAAATGCAACCGAACTATTACTAATCTAAAGAAAGGAGAAGCGAGCATGACATCATTTACGGAATATCATACAGAAATTCGAGTAATTCGGTCATTGTTTATTGGACCGTTGCGCATTCATCTCAATTCGGTATTTCCTCAATCGAGCACATATGACAGTAGTCATAAAGGAGGTTCAGCATGAAAAGATCTTTTACCGTATCGACAGATCGAAATAATAGGAATCATTTGAGGTCAAGGTTTTGGATGACCGTGAGCGTTATCTTGCTTGTTAGTGCTCCATCTCTCTCGTGGGCCGCGCTTCCCGGAGAAGATGAGTGGGAAGCACCATTGGGATTAGATGGAGACCTTATTGTGATTCCTAAAGATAATCCCTTGACCAAGGAGAAGGTGGCATTAGGGAAGCTGCTCTTCTTTGACAAGCGTTTGTCCACCACAAATTCCATTGCATGTGCGAGTTGTCACATGCCCAGTTTAGCCTTTACCGACGGACAACCAGTCTCGACGGGGGTTCATCGTTTGCAAGGTGGGCGAAGCGCCCCTGCATCAATCAATCGACTGTTTAGTTCAGCTCAATTTTGGGACGGACGCGCAGCGACTCTGGAAGATCAATCAACTGGTCCATTTGTCAGTCCAGTAGAACATGGGTTTGCTAACCATGATGAGTTAGTCGCGAAATTGAAGACCATTCAGGGATACGAACCTCTCTTTCAGGACGTGTTTCAAGGCCCCATTACCAAAGATCGCATTGGACAAGCCATTGCCAGCTTCCAACGAACGATTATTTCCGGAAACAGCCCCTATGATCGGTTTGACTATGGAGGAGAGGAGAAGGCCATTTCTCCCGAAGCCCAACGAGGGTTGAAATTATTCTTGAAAAAGGCTCGATGTACCCGATGTCATTCCGGGTTTAACTTTACCGACGAAAAGTTTCATAATTTGGGAATTGATTGGGATACGGAGCATGTTGATCTTGGTCGATTTACCGTCACCAAAAATGCTGAGGACATTGGAGCGTTTAAGACTCCCACGTTGCGTGAAATATCCAGGACAGCTCCTTACATGCATGATGGTCGATTTGCGACACTACGGCAGGTTGTGGACTTCTATGATGGCGGAGGAATTAAAAACCCTCGCCAAGACAACACCATCATTCCACTTAAATTAACCGAGGAAGAAAAAGAGGATTTAATTGAATTCTTACAGTCGTTGAGTGGTGAGGGGTGGCAAATGGAAGTACCTACTAAATTTCCGAATTAATCTACGATTAATCGAACGCTACTCCTCTCGGTGGAATACATCGCCGAGGGGAAGTAGTGCCTACCAGTGAGTAGAAGGTTCGTGCTGATGCCATTGATACATCATAAGATGGCCAGTCGCCAATAACAGTATGGTGGAGGGTTCGGGTATAACCGGACCAGAGCCTGTAGGTTTGACCGAAATAGAAGCCGGAGTTCCGAAGAGTCCGGCTTGGTTTCCCTGTCTATCAACCGGACCACCGAGAATACCTAATGAACTCCCGCCTACGCGATTGCCAGTAAATGTTAGTGTGGCCAGGGAGAAGTTCTCTGGTTGCAAGGGGAAAAGTTCATCTTCAGAAAGACGAGAGTCTATGAATATTTGTAATTTACTCTGAAAGAATCCAAAGGAGATAAGAGTTTCCGAGTCATCCAATGGATTACCAAAGGAAGGGCCAAACGTGACAGCATTAAACTGCAAGATACTTCTATCGAAGGTTATTTCTACACCAAATGCAAAAAATGGGGGAGGGGTTGAAGCCACTAGCCCATCAATGTTGATAGCAATATCAATGGTGTCTCCAAGTACGATGGTTGATTCTGTTGGTTGAAGAGAGAGCGAAAGTCCCCAAGCTGGGCCAACTGGCAAGCCAAGCAACACGCAGATAGTGAGCAGCGTATAGAGTCGACTCATCAGTTACCTCCCTCATGGTTATGCAAGATTGACTGGCGGAACTAGGCGCGTTGATCCTGATCGTGATTGCCCTATTCTCTTGGATACATCAAATGTCAAGGTTCCCATACAAAGTAATTGCACTGAGCAAATGAATGAAGTGATCTTATTTTAGTTGGTCCTGATCTTTATTCATGACAGAAATCAGTCGGCGAATGCTGTGAAGAATTTGATGGTACATTAACCTTAATCTTGCGATTGAGTAGTGCCCAAAAGAGATTTTTGCCTTTGGGACGAAACACTTTCGCATCTCTGCTCCACTACCACTATTTGGATCGTTAACTTGGGGTATATAGTATGTAGTAGATATATCTCGTTACTACTAGGTGATTTTTTGAATGGGCACTGTATTCGCCTCCATTCAAGTTCCGCTCCCAAAGGTACTTGACATTTAAAGTGAATCTGCAAGGATCCCACTTCACTTAGAAGAATAAGTGAAGGATGTATTGGAAGAATATGCGCTCGGGAGAAAATTATTAAATTAACATCTTTAATCAATCAATTAACAATTTGGGCGTAGTGGGGTGGCAATGGATCTGAAGGTAGAGGTCTACCAGTTCCTTTCAAGGTCAAATATCTCAAAGTTCACCTGTGGAAATTGGACAACGTATCCGGTTCAACGACCCGACATCGGTATTACCATTGATTTTCAAGTCTGCGACAAGCCCTTCGAAATAAATTTTAGCCACATAATTGCTAAAAACCCTTCCCAAGGTCCACACGAGTACATTGATCCCTTCCTAGATAAGTACATGTCTAAACGATGGCCAAAATGTATTAAAGGCACTGCGACTGTAAGCAGTTCAGCCTCTGATTTGAAAGAAACAGATATGTTGAAGAATATTCTGCTTTTTCTGAGAAAATTCCTATGGGAGAGGAACTCCGGACCTGAGTTTCGTGAATTCATAAACCAAACCTGTGATCAAACAGCGACTACGCTAGGTTACAGGCGTGAATATTTTAGTAGCCAGATGTTTGATGCGGTCGGCAATCGGAGGCCTAGTAACATAATAAACTTTATTCCTACTGATATTGGTGAGTATGTTGGTCCAGGCATTGCTCATCTACCCGATATTCGGCCATTTGAAAACGTAAATGAATTAGTGTGGAGCTGGATTATCCCTTTTCAAGATAGAAGCAATGTAGGCGATGACCTTCAGAAGATAGAAGGGGAAATTAGAAAGACGAAGTTACATTTTAATTCTTACAGAGAGCTAGAAGACGCGAGGCGATACTTAGATTCTGGAGAAATAAGAACCTGTGTTAGATGTGCTGCAAATTCAGTCGATGCAATACTTAGATACTATTGTAATGCTTGGAGAATAAAATTTCCTGCTAATAGCTTTCCCTTCGACGAAAAAATTGAAGAAATTCTTGATATGGCAAAAAAGCCTTCATATAAAAAAGTAGCTAGTGAAAACCTTGAAAAGTTGCTCTTTTTGTACCGTTCAAGAAACTCATCGCATGAAGGCGACTGTTCTTATAAAGACAGATCAGGAACATTGATTGAAGTAACATATAAGTCGCAAGCAGAAGATTTTGTTCGTGCCGCGGAGGACTTTACATTATGGATCGACTCAATGGTCTAAGCAACAGAGAGGAAGTCAAGGAGTTTCCAGATGCAAAGTTTTGTAGTGAACGATGCTGTAGAATGAGTTTTTCATTGTATGAATATGTTTCTCTTATAACGGAAAGCAGCGGGCAAAGGCTTTGAGGAATTTAATGGGACCTTTGATGCGAATTTTCCTTGTGAGTAATGCCCAGAAGAGACTTTTTCCTTTTGCAAGAAACCCCAGCCAAGTTTGGCTATCAGCTGTGAGCTGAAAGTCAGGTCTTCCCACGAGACCTTTGCTAACTCGTACTGTTTTGTTTTGAAAGATTACCGTTGCTTTACTGGTTTCTTTGCCTGTGAATGTAAAGTGGTAGGTGGCGGTGAGGCCTTCAGCTTGGTTTCGTTGAAAGATGAGAGGTAAGCCATCGAGGAAGCCTTGGATCGATCTTGGGCATAAGCTATTGCCAACCTGTTTTATTTGCTTGTGTGAAAACCGTTTGGCCACATGAGATTCTGCATCTGATCCTGGGACGACAAAAATCGTTTCTTCTTTCCTTTGAAGTGGTTTTACAATTTCGGAGACGAATCCTTTTCGATCTTCTTTGAATGGACTGATTACGTCTTCGCCGGCTGGACAGACGGCTATGCAGTAAGCAGCTTTGTAATTGGCGCCAAAGGAGAGGCTCTGCCACATGGATGCGGATTCCGAATCATTTACTTTTTTTCGATATTGTTTGGCGGTTTTACTTTCAGCGACTTGTTCAACCCAATCTGTGAAGCCTCCCATAAATTCTCGATAGTTGTGGGTGTAGCATGCGGAGAAGTCAAAGTACCCGTCTTGTCCAATAGCGCCAACTGGGCAAGCTGTGACACAGAGTTTACATTCCAGACAAGGATTGTAGTCGATAGGTTTGTCGGTGGCGGTCACTTCTGTATCTATGAGAATAGTTCCCAGTAATATGAAGTTCCCAAACTTTGGATGAATCACATTGCGGTGAATGCCCATTTGGCCAAGTCCCGCGGCGACAGCAACAATCTTATGCGAAACTGTCCAGATTTTCCCTGGAAACTTTTCCATTTCCATTGGAAACCCCATAGCCGGATTCAGGGCACGCCCGCCATTGGCCTCGAGTTCTTTGACGATGTCGCGGGCTATTTCGTTTACTTGATCCCCAGTATGATGAAATTCAAGGTTCGCCACAGACCGCGCTGGGCTGCGAATGGGTTCACGATTCATTCGAACGACAAAGCTGATCAATGTTTTGGTTCGGGGAAAGGCCTTGAGAATATCTGATCGGTCTTTATCGAGTTCTGGACGATCAATTTCTACGAATCCCACATCATCTGCTCCGGAGTTGAGGCATACTGTTTTCAACCATTCCTGATCTAAGGCCACGGTGGAGGTTTTAGTCTTTAGTATTGGTAGCTCGGTAAGTGGTGACATGGAAATCTCCTGCTTAAATAAGGTGTAGATACACATATAAAATTAAAAAAAACTAGCTACCTTCGATCACTTCAATTGTGGCAGACAAGTCTTTCAGTAAACGGTCAACGCGTGTTTGTCCTAATGCTTTGGTGACCTGTTGTTGGACCTGTTTCCAAAGTGGGAGGGCTTTGCTCAAGATATCTTGCCCTGCGATGGTAAGGGTTACCTCTCGTTCACGACGATCCTCGCTCCCAGGAGTGGTTCGAAGGAATCCTTGATTTTCTAGTGGTTTGAGATTTCTAGTTAATGTAGTTCGATCCATGACTAAGGATTTAGCCAAACGGTTGATCGTGGCCACTCCATGTAACCGTGTCGCGACGAGTAGTGAAAATTGTGTTGCGCGAAGGCCTGTGGGTCGTAAGGCTTCTTCATATAATTGGGTGATGGCTCTGGCTGACTTACGAAGGTTAAAGCAGACACAGCCCTGGGCTGGTTCTAAATATTGCTTTCTCTCTTGGGTTGAAGTCTTCATATAATAAGAGTATATACACCTATTGTTGCTTAGTCAACTAGGACGCCTGTAATTTTAGTTTTAGAGAGGTGCAGCCTTTAAAACGTAGGCTTACATCATTGGTGTGGAAATACTTGGCTGTACCGCGTCCTAGGACGCCTGTAACAGAAATTCCAATCCCTCACGGAAGGAAGTCAAAGTGAAGAGTAGTCATCAGCTAGTTTCCAACCCCATCACATATTCTTCGAATGCTTGCTTCTGTGTGGTTTCTTTTTCCCTTAGTTTTTCCAAGTCTTGTTGAATCATTTCGAGTTCGGTTTCTTGTGCATGAAGTTTTTTGACGTAGCGCGTATAGAGCTGGCTCTGTTTGTTGAGCCGATTCATGTTCTCACGGATTCGTTTTTGATCTTTCGCGATATTGGCTATGCGAGATTCGAGCTTTTTACGAGCTTCTTGGGTGTGTGAGAGTTGCTGGCGAAGTTCGACGACACGTTGCAATGCGGCTTTGACGTCAGAACTGATTTGGTTGGCTTTGAGGTAGAGACCGATGGTGTCGTTCCCAGATGTGAGTAGCCGGATGGTTTGTTCGATAGGTTTCCCTTCTTGAACATTCAGTGATTCCGTCTTCTCTGAATCGACCGTGACAGCGAAGCGGTAGGCATTTCGGGTTTGTTCTTTTGGCTTTGTCGTGTTGATGAGTTTCCAGTCTGAACGATACGGATGTTCTATAAGCACGACCTTTTGTTTTTTACTTCGATTCGTCACGGTATAGGTGGTGGCGTTGAGTGCTTTTCTGGTGGCAATGAGTAGTCCTTTTTGAAGCTTAGCCGAGATGAGTTCTTGCTGAGAATGAACTGGTGTTTGATGGACCTCAGTCGTGAGATCTAAGGCATAGCTAATCAGTCGATCTTGTCCGGGGGCAAGGTCTTTCATGTGCGCATCACCGGCGTAGGCATTGTCATCAAAGACGGTGATGGGACCCTGCATGAGTGATAGGTCCGTTATGTTGTTGAGTCGAAAAGCTTGTAAGGGATGTGTGGCATGGGTCTTCGAGTTATAGAGCGAAAACTTGTCGCCTGTAACGGATTGACTGAGTATGGGGAGCATGGCGGACTCATGTCGTGGAATGCTGACTGGTGATTGAATCGTGTAGGCAAACAGTTCACCGGTTTCTTGGCCTTGTGCGGTAGCGGTAACTCCTTGGCGTAGGTCCCCTTCCGCATCAGCGAGGGCTTTGGCGGGAGCTGGGGCCGCAAAGGCTCTGAGTGCTTCCTGTCGATTGGATTGTCCGTGACGTGAGCGTTTCGATTTTGCAAAATTTGGTTGTCCGCCGTACTGGACTTGTTCTTCACTTTCTACATCGTCCGTGAACCTGTCACTATGGGTCTGAGGTTTTAGTGATGTATGTAACTCTGGCTTCACGATTGGGCGAGGAACATAGAGTGGTTGATAGAGATCCATGACAAATGAGATGGGCCGTCCCGAGACCAAGGAGAGCTGTACCTCGTTCCAGTCATGGTCAGTGGTATTGTCGACGATGCCCCATCCTTGCAGGAATGGCGGGCTGTCGTCTTGTAGTACCAAGCGATAGGAGGTTTTCCATACTGGGTTTTCTCTCAGGTAGGCCATGCGAATATGTCGATCGTCTTTTCCTTCCAATGAGATCGTAATCATTTTTTTTTGCCGGTCATGGCTGCGAGCCAACATGGTCAATGCCTGTTGTAGTTCTTTATTCAAGGTATTGTTGAGCAATTGAATGTCTTGGATGTGGGGAAGTGGAATGGACTGGAGTCTACCGCTTGTGAGGAGATTGACGTATTCGACTTCACTATAACGTTGATCGGTTCCAGCCTCTTTCCATTCTGTTTTTTTCTCGACACCCAGGATGGTCCCTGTGATGGGGGAGGGAGTGGTGAGTTGTACCGGTTCTCCACGCAATTGAGTGAGCAGTTGTGCGAGCGTTGGATTGGTGGAAAGGTCAATGCTAAAGGAGCTGAGCGTTTTTGTAAGAGGAACCTGGGACTGATAGTGAATTGACGAGACTGAGCCACCATCCAAGTCTTGAACAACTAGACTTTTCAAGAGGTCATTGATTTCGGTGACACGCGCAGGCAGATGAAGCTGAGAATCGTTCTGCACGGTCCCATCATGTTGAAAGTATCCAACGCCACTTGTATAGAGAACGATCTTTGAAATGGGGAGGGTCGTCGATTCAGATATCTCAATATTCTCGGCGTTTACAAGGAAAGGCAGCGGTAAAGATAAAAAGGTTATGCAGAAGAACCAGAGCTTACAATGATACATAGAGGCCTCCGTCAATTGTGGGTGGGCAGAACATCTTTGATGTTATCATGCTTTGCCAGGACGTATAGTGGTGATGCCTCAATGCGTTTCTTCCGTTGCTCATTCGCTGATTGAGTTTCAGGTCTGTCTACCCTTGTGGATCAGAGTGGTCAACGACTTTCTTCGATTCGAAATGTATGGAGGTTTGTTCTAACCCTTTTTTCACGGCTTCAATTGCGTGGAGGGCGGTTTCGATGTGTTCGTGGGTATGTTCAGACGTAATGGTCATCCGTAGCCGGCTGGTGTTTTTGGGGACGGTCGGTGGGCGAATAGCTGGGACGTAGATTCCATGTTCTAGTAATTTCGTACTCATGGCAAGAGCCTGTTGAGGATCATTGAGGATTATAGGAAGAATGGGGCTTTGGGTCTGTGCAAGTTGAAGCCCCATGGCCTTGAGTCCCTTGAATAGGTGATCGCGATTCTTCCAAAGTCTCTCACGACGGTTGGGGGCAGATTGAACCATGGTGATGGCGGCTTGTGCGGCCGCGGCCATGGATGGTGGTGGCGCGGTAGTGTAGATAAATGAGCGGCAAGTGTTGAGAAGGTAATCGATCAACGACGATGATCCCACGACATATCCACCAATAGTTCCTAAGGCTTTACTGAAAGTGCCAATTTGAATGAGGGCGTGAGGGTCTATGCCGGAATGTTCGATCGTGCCGCGCCCGTTTGCTCCCATTACTCCCGTACCATGAGCATCATCAACTAAGAGAGTTGCTGAAAATTCTGAGGCAAGACGCACGAGTTCTGGTAGTGGCGCAATGTCTCCATCCATGCTGAAGACGCCCTCGGTGAGAATAAGCGTTTTTTGATGCTCAGATTTTTTACTGAGGAGCTGTGTGAGATGTTTGGTATCGTTGTGATGAAATACACGAAGGCTGGCTTGACTGACCCGACATCCATCGATGAGGCTGGCATGGCAGAGGCGATCTGCCAAAATACGGTCTTGTGGGCCAACTAATGCCGAAATTATTCCAATATTGGTGCTGTATCCAGTTCCAAAGGTGAGGGCTGCCTCAGTCCCTTTAAATGTAGCAAGGGCAGATTCGAGGTCGAGATGGGGAGTTTGGGTGCCTGAAATGAGCCGCGATGCACCAGAACCTACACCATATTGCTGAATAGCCTCAATCGCAGCTTTTTTAATCGTAGGGTGATTGGCCAGGCCCAGGTAGTTATTTGAGGCAAATTGAATAACGGATTGGTTTTCAAGGGTAATGACAGGGTCGATTGGCGAACTGACTGTCTTCAACCTGCGACGAAGATGTTTGTTGTCCAAGTCCTTGAGTTCATCATCAAACATCATGGGTCATAAGGGAACTGGGACAAATTGCCTAATTAAAACAGTTGGTTGGGAGACTCTTTCGTGTTAGAATAGTTGTTGACTTGCTGGAAAGAGTAAGAATATCATGAAATATTGACATAAAGAATGAAAAACTCTTTGAAAATCACACGTAAGGTTCAGAAAATACCACGCAGTACGCCTTACAACATATAGCCACTGGGGTCCTCTATTAGGATTCCATAACAAGAGGGTGAGTCATCATGCAACTGACAGGAGCTGAAATTTTTCTTGAGTCGTTAAAACGCGAAGGCGTGAAAACCATTTTTGCCTTACCGGGCGGCGTGGTCCTCAAGATTTTTGATGTCCTGCATCAACAAAAAGATGTTGAAGTGATTCTCACTCGTCATGAGCAAGGTGCTGGGTTTATGGCTGTTGGATCGGCTAAAGCCACTGGTAAGCCTGGAGTGGCACTGATCACTTCTGGACCAGGAATGACTAATGTCATTACGGCCCTCGCCGATGCGTATATGGACTCGGTTCCGATTGTGGTGTTTTCTGGTCAGGTTCCTACTGCATTGATAGGGAATGATGCGTTTCAGGAGGCCGACAACATTGGGTTGAGTCGTCCTTGTACCAAGTACAATTTCTTGGTGAAGGATGTGAATGATTTAGCGGCCACCATTAAAGAGGCGTTTTATATCGCCTCAACTGGACGTCCAGGTCCAGTCTTGGTTGATATTCCCAAAGATGTGTCGATGGACAAAGCTGAATTTAAGTACCCTGATTCCGTGTCCATTCGTGGATATAGTCCTACGTATGATGGGAGTAAGTGGAAAATTAAGCAGGCGGCTGAGGCCATTGCGAAAGCGAAACGACCAATTCTCTATGTTGGTGGTGGTGTGGTTTTTTCCGGAGCCTCCAAGGAGTTACTTGAACTCGCGGAGATGACCCAAATTCCTGTTGATATGACTTTAATGGCATTAGGTGGGTTTCCTGGGAACCATCCGTTATCACTTGGCATGTTAGGTATGCATGGAACTTATGTCGCTAACATGGCAATGCATTATTCTGATTTGGTGATTGCGGTTGGGGCACGTTTTGATGATCGTGTGACGGGGAAAGTGTCCGAGTTTTGCCCTCAAGCCAAGGTCATTCATATTGATATCGATCCAACCTCCATTCGAAAGAATGTTCATGTCGATATTCCAATTGTCGGTGATTGTAAGCGCGTCTTAGTCGAGTTGAATACGATTCTTCAAGCGACCGTGAACGGCAATCAACGGGATCTTCGGAAGCCTTGGTGGGATCAACTTCATGCTTGGCAGACTGAGCATCCTTTGCAATATGATCAAGATCCAGAAGGACAGATAAAGCCTCAATATTTGATCGAACGTGTGTATAAGCTGACTGAAGGGCTTGATCCAATTGTTTCGACGGATGTTGGGCAGCATCAGATGTGGACAGCTCAGTTCTTTAAGTTAGCGAACCCGCGAACCTGGTTAACCTCAGGGGGATTAGGGACGATGGGATTTGGATTTCCTGCAGCGATGGGTGCACAGGCTGCATATAGAAATCGTTTGGTGTTGTGTATTGCTGGAGATGGTAGTTTTCAAATGAATACGCAAGAGCTTGTCTCAGCTGTGGTGGCAAAACTCCCGGTGAAGGTCTTTGTGATTAACAACCGTTTCCATGGGATGGTTCGTCAGTGGCAGGATTTATTCTATGACGGTCGGTATGCCTCGAGCTATCTTGATCAGTATCCAGATTTTGTCAAATTAGCTGAAGCCTATGGTGCGGCGGGAGTCAGAATTGAAAAGGTGGGTGATGTGGATGCTGGAATACAAGAAGCCTTATCCATTGATGGGCCAGTCGTGATTGATGTGCCAGTCTATCAATATGAAAATTGTTATCCCATGATTCCAGCTGGTGGGAGTAATCATGAAATGTTGTTAGGAGATCCTCCTGATTTGAAAAAACCTTCGCCGACAGGAAAGAAGTCTAGTCAGCAAGGCCAAGATACAATTTTGACAGCGTAGTGCCGAACGATATGTCCTGAATTCAGGATATGCTGTTTACGTACATCTGACGTGTTGGACTAGCAGTAGTTTTTAGAGGATCAATAGAAAATTTTACAATACGCATACTAGGTTATTTAATCATGGAACATATTATTTCCCTCTCAATCGAAAATAAATTTGGTTCATTGTCTCGTGTTGCTGGGTTATTTAGTGGTCGTGGATTTAATATTGAGAGTCTCTCGGTGGCTCCCACTCTTGATCCCTCAATCTCGATGATGACCATTGTAACCACCGGAGAAGAGCGAATTATTGAACAAATTCTCAAGCAGTTAAATAAAGTCATCGACGTCATTAAGGTCGTTGATATTAGTGAAAGTGAATATGTTGAACGGGAAACCGCTCTCATTAAAGTACATACCCGTCCAGAAGATCGGGCTGAAGCTCTCCGTATTGCTGATATTTTTCGAGCCAATGTGGTGGATTCTTCGCCAACCTCTTACACCATTGAGGTGACTGGCGATGTTCCCAAAATCCAAGCGATTATTAATCTCCTCCAACCGCTCGGCATTAAAGAACTTGTTCGGACAGGCCGTGTTGCCATGGGGCGAGAACCAACTCGAACGGCGAGTGCTCAATCGCGTCCGCTTGCCAAAGTGAACTGACCGAATTATCCCGATTTGATCTCTGGTTTCATTATCTACCAAGAGTAAGATCTAACCCTATATGTTTTAGGAGTCCGTCATGAATATTTTTTATGAGAAAGATGCAGATCGACAAAACATTTTAAAGAAAAAAATTGCCGTTGTGGGATTTGGAAGTCAAGGACATGCTCATGCGTTGAACTTGCACGAAAGTGGGGCCAATGTTGTGGTTGGTGTTCGACAAGGTGCTTCTTGGCGAAAAGCTGAGTCAGCCGGTTTAAAAGTAATGCTGACGGCTGATGCGGTGAAAGAGGCTGATGTCGTTATGATCTTAGCTCCTGATGAATCTCAGGCTGCGATCTATGAGAAAGACATTGCACCCAATTTGAAGGATGGTGCGTATCTCGCATTTGGTCATGGGTTCAATATTCATTTTGGTCAAATTCAGCCGACAGATAAAACTAATGTGTTCATGGTCGCCCCCAAAGGTCCGGGACATCTTGTTCGTTCAGAATACACCAAAGGTAGCGGTGTCCCTTGTCTGTTGGCCGTACACCAAGATCCGAGTGGCGATACCACCAAAGTTGGAATGGCCTATGCCAGTGCCATTGGCGGAGCGCGAGCTGGTGTGATTCAAACAAACTTTCGAGAAGAAACTGAAACCGACTTATTTGGCGAACAAGCCGTTTTATGTGGTGGCTTAACCTCGTTAATCCAAGCTGGTTACGAAACGTTGGTCGAGGCAGGTTACTCTCCTGAGATGGCCTATTTTGAATGTTTACATGAAGTGAAATTAATCGTCGATCTTATCTACCAGGGCGGCATAGCTAATATGCGTTATTCTATTAGCACCACAGCCAAGTATGGTGATGTGACTAGAGGTCCTCGGGTGATTACGAGTGAAACAAAAAAGACCATGAAGCGGATATTAACGGAGATTCAAAGTGGGCGTTTTGCACGAGAATGGGTTTTAGAAAACCAAGCCAATCGACCTGTCTACAATGCGCTCTTGAAAAATGGTGCAGATCATCCGATTGAAGAGGTTGGACATCGGCTTCGAGGCATGATGCCATGGTTACAAAAAGATCAGCTTGTTGATCAAAATAAGAACTGATCAGACATGACGTGTCTCTGCCTACACATGGGAGTGAAGAAGGTTGCCTGATCGTGCCGTAGGGTTACCGATTGCACGTGAGGGCCTCCCTTTTGTCTTGGGGGCTGGGGTTCCAGCTGTGGTAGCTGGTGTTGTTGGTTGGATAGGACCTGCACTCGCTTTAGCTGCGCTTTCTGGGTATTGTGCCTGGTTTTTTCGGAACCCAGCACGTGACATCCCTTCAGGAGAAGGTCTTATTGTTTCCCCAGGCGATGGGAAGGTCATTGCTATTGAACATGAGTTTGAATCACGGTATTTAAAGGCCGATTGTATTCGAATCACTGTGTTTCTCAATATTTTTAATGTCCATATTAATCGGGCTCCCTGTGACGGTGTGATTCATGACGTGGCCTATCAACCTGGTCAGTTTCTTGTAGCCAGTAATCCTGATGCGACAGTCAAAAATGAACAAAATGCCTTGATGATTGAACGTGCTGACGGAAAGAAAATATTATGTGTCCAGGTTGCTGGGCTAATTGCTCGTCGGATTGTCTGCTGGGCATCTCCAGGTGAGCGAATGGCCAAAGGGGAGCGATTCGGGCTTATTCGATTTGGTTCCCGTATGGATGTGTCTCTTCCCTTGGAAAGCGAAGTCAAAGTTCAAATTGGAGACCATGTCAAGGGTGGGTCTTCTATTATCGCGGAGTTATCATGCGCGGCTCCTTCATAAAAGGACCTAAAAGGCGGCGAGGCGTTTATTTAGTTCCCAATCTCTTAACGACTGGGAATTTATTTAGTGGCTTAGCCTCGATCCTCTTTGTCTTTCATGGCGATTTTCAATCGGCGGCGATCGCGATTTTTGTTGCAATTGTGTTTGATGTGTTAGATGGCACGTCGGCTCGATTGATGAAAAGTACGAGTCAATTTGGATTACAGTATGATTCGCTAGGCGATCTCATTTCCTTTGGGGTCGCTCCGGGTTTAATTATTTATGCCTGGGCCTTAAATACTCCAACAATGCTGGGTGCGGCGGTCATGTTTGCGTTTGTGGCCTGTGGCGCATTGCGACTAGCACGGTACAATGTCTCAGCCACGTCAAGTGACAACAAAGCTTTTTCCGGACTTCCAATTCCTGGGGCAGCAGGGGTCATCGCCTCTTTGGTGATATTTGATCATCATGTTCTTCCTCTCGGAGATGCTGTTCGACCAATTTTAGGGTTGGTGATGGTCATGGGATTATCATTTTTAATGGTGAGTACCATTAGATTTCGAAGCGTCAAAGATATGAAGTTTCGCGAGAGTCATCATTTTAACTATTTAGTCTATGCGATTCTTGTTTTGATGGCCGTTTTGGCCTATCCCCAATTAATGTTATTGGTTCTTTTTGGAACCTATGCGCTTTCTGGAGTCATCGAGCAAGGCTATCAATTTCTTGCCAAAGCATTTGGTCCGAAGAAAGACCCGTCAGGAACAACTGATTCTCTTCCTGAATCCAAGGAGTCTTGAATTGGTGGAACGATTGAGCGAGCTATTGTTAATCCAGCTGCATTGTACGAAGGAGGGTCGTTGGTTTCTTTCTCGACTTCTCGAGAAGGAATAGTCTTTGAGTAGATCGGGTGCCAGGGTGAAATCCTTAGCCTTCCTCCCGATCGGGATGAAGGCTTTTTTATCATAAGGAGGTATGGGTATGGCACGGATGATCAGGATCTTTGACACGACGTTGCGAGATGGAGAACAATCTCCCGGCGCGAGCATGAATATTGAAGAGAAGGTCCTGGTAGCCAAACAACTCGCCCGACTCAATGTTGACATCATTGAAGCTGGGTTTGCCTTTAGTTCCCCTGGTGACTTTGAGGCGATCACTCGAATTGGGCAAGAGGTAGAGGGGCCTGTGGTGTGTAGTTTAGCGCGGGCCAAGCCGGAAGATATTGATCGAGCATGGGAGGCACTCAAGGGAGCACCCAAGCGTCGAATTCATACGTTTCTCTCAACATCTGACATTCATCTCAAGCATCAATTTCGGATGACCCGAGATGAAGCTAGGCAACGGGCCGTGGAGATGGTCCAACATGCCAGAAGTTATGTGGATGATGTAGAGTTTTCTCCAATGGATGCGACTCGATCAGATCTGACTTATTTATGTGAAGTCGTTGAGGCGGTGATAGAGGCGGGGGCTGGAACAGTCAATATTCCAGATACGGTTGGGTATACCACTCCTGAAGAGTTTGGCAACATTATTCGTACATTGCGAGAAACTGTTCGAAATAGTGACAGAGCCATTTTCTCTGTACACTGTCACAATGATTTAGGATTGGCTGTTGCCAATTCCATGGCCGCGATTCATGCAGGGGCAGGGCAGGTCGAATGTACGATTAATGGCATTGGGGAGCGGGCTGGTAATGCGTCTCTGGAAGAAGTGGCGATGGGGTTGAAGACTCGGAAGGATTTCTACAATGCCGATACTCAAATAATGACAGAAGAAATTTTAAAAAGTAGTCGTTTGGTGAGTAAAATTACAGGTATGGTCGTTCAACCGAATAAAGCAATTGTGGGGGCGAACGCTTTTGCCCATACGTCTGGCATTCATCAGGACGGTCTCTTGAAAGACAAAAATACCTATGAAATTATGCGACCGGAATCGATTGGGTTAACCCACAGTCGGTCGGTAATGGGGAAGTTGTCGGGGCGTCATGCGTTTCGTGAAGAACTCATCAAGCTTGGCTATTCACTTTCTGATCAGGAAGTGAATGAAGCCTTTGATCGATTCAAGCGACTGGCTGATCAAAAAAAGGAATTGTTTGAAGAAGATCTTGAGTCGATTGTGTCTGAGACAGCCATCCGTGTACCCGAGCGATATGTATTAAAAGGATTGTCAGTTGAAAGTGGAGTAGGGCAAAAGCCAACGGCAACTGTGGAACTCCAAGTGAATGGGGAGATCGTCAAAAAAACAGGAACAGGTGATGGGCCCGTTGATGCTGTGTACCGAATCATTACGAGTCTGACTGAAACAAAAAGTCAATTGAAAGCCTATATTGTGAAGGCCATTACTGGCGGAACGGATGCGCAAGGGGAAGTGTCTGTTCGTGTTGAAGAAGGTGGTGATATGGTCACAGGACATGGATCCAACACTGATATTATTGTGGCCTCAGCACATGCCTATTTAAACGCGCTCAATAAACTGACTGACCTTATGGAGAGACATGCCCGCGCTGAGCAAAAAATCCCGATATGTTGATTCCTTAATTCATCGTTTTATTATTTTGAGGCAAGAGTGATGAAGAAAAAAATTGCGGTGTTTGCAGGTGATGGAATTGGACAAGAAATTGTCCCGCAGGCGATACGAGTGTTGGATGCGATTGGTGTCCGTTGTGGCCATGGTTTTGACTGTGAGTATGCACAAGTCGGGGGAGCGGCTATCGACTCGACGGGGATGCCCTTGCCACAGGAGTCTTTAGAGCTCGCGAAGAAAAGTGATGCGGTGTTGTTAGGCGCAGTCGGAGGACCGAAGTGGGAAGGCTTAGAGTATGAGCGACGCCCTGAACGGGCATTGCTTGGACTTCGGGAGCAACTTGGGTTGTTTGCGAATCTCCGGCCAGCCAAAATTTACTCGGCACTTATTGATGCCTCGACGCTCAAACCAGAAGTCATTGATGGAATAGATGTGCTAGTGGTGAGGGAGCTCACGGGAGGCATCTATTTTGGAAAGCCAAAAGGCATTGAAGAGACGGCGACTGGCCACAAAGGCATTAATACCGAAGTTTATACCACCGAGGAAATCATTCGGATTTCAGAGGTGGCCTTTAAGGCTGCCCAAAAGAGGCGAGGCTTGGTGACATCTATCGATAAAGCCAATGTGCTAGAATCGTCCGAACTTTGGCGTCGTGTCATTACCGATGTGCATAAAGACTATCCTGATGTTGAGCTTCGACATATGTATGTCGATAACTGTGCCATGCAACTCATCCGTAATCCCAAGCAGTTTGATGTGTTGGTCACGACGAACTTGTTTGGCGATATCCTTAGTGATGAAGCCGCAATGTTAACGGGATCAATTGGTATGCTTCCCTCGGCGAGTGTGGGGTCTACTGTGGGAATGTATGAACCCATTCATGGGAGTGCGCCAGATATCGCTGGGAAAAATATGGCGAACCCCATCGGTACGATTGCGTCGGTCGCGATGATGCTGAACCACTCCTTTGACCTCTCAAAGGAAGCTGAGCTTATTGAGCAGGCCATTCAATCCACGCTGGATCAGGGTTTTCGAACCAAAGATATCGAGAGTGATGGCACAACATTGTTAGGAACCAAAGAAATGGGCGACAAAATTATCCAAGTTCTTGAGAGTCTTTAAGATGGTGACATCTATTTCGTCCACACACATCGGAACGATTGCAGGAACTGGAGAGCCAGGCTTTTCAGGAGAGGGTGGATTGTCGACCAAGGCTTTGGTGAATGAACCTAAAAATGTCTTCTTTGATCAACAGGGTCATCTCTATGTTATTGATTCCGAGAATCATGTGATTCGGAAAATTGATCGTACGAGTGGCTTGATTCACCCTTTTGCGGGGTGCTTGGTTGAATCGCAGCAAGCGAATGTCTCACCGGCATTGCCCGAAGATGCTGCACCCGCAGAACCTGAAGACCTGCTAGCTGATTTATCAGATAATCCGGCGGGGGCCTATGAACATAGTCCTGATATTGGTGGTACCGTTCGATATTGGGGAGGCTCTGCTCCAACTGAATCTCGGTTTGAGGGTGATGGTGGTAAGGCTGAACAGGCTCGCCTGAACTTTCCTTCTGGAATGGTTATTGATAAGGCTGGTGTTGTGTATATCGCCGATACGCTCAATCATCGCATTCGTCGAATTGATCCGGCGAGCGGTTTGATTCACACGATTGCTGGGACCGGAAAAGCCAGAATGACGGGTGATGGAGGTCCGGCGGACTTGGCCTCCTTAAATGAGCCGACCGCACTGGTCATTGATGGCAATGGGAAGCTTTATGTGGCAGATCAAAGTAATAATCGGATACGCATGATTGATACGACCACAGGCATAATCACGACCATCGCTGGAGATGGGGAGGCGACATACAATGGTGATGGGATGCCGGCGATCGAATCTGGGCTGGCTGGTCCAAGTGGAATGGCTTTTGACGCTGATGGTCACTTGATTATTGCGGATACGTTTAATAGCCGAATTCGCAAAGTGAACCTTGAGACCGGGCTCATTGAAACCATTCTTGGAAATGGACAAGCCTTCAGTTATCAGCCTGGTGTCAACGAGGGGGAACTATCCGTCGCACGGCCCTATGG
The DNA here is from genome assembly GCA_029261355.1 of Nitrospirales bacterium. GTDB lineage: Bacteria > Nitrospirota > Nitrospiria > Nitrospirales > UBA8639 > JAGQKC01. The sequence goes on from JAJDBM010000054.1 coordinate 73,609, forward strand.
TATTGCGTTTGATCAGAATGGACATTTGTTAGTGCCAGACTCTGATAACCATCTTCTACGAAAATGGGACCCACAAGAAAACACGATGACACTCGTTGCTGGGAATGGGCTTGCTCAATTTTCCGGTGATGGAGATGTGCCGAAAAATAGCAGCCTCAATTATCCATTCGGAGTAGCCGTTGATCATGAGGGCAATGTGGCCATTGCCGATACCTTCAATCATCGAATTCGTTTCATCGCAGTGTGAGTTTTCCTTTTACCTCTATACTTTTATGAATAAAAAACAGGCCTATACTATCGCAGTCGTTGGAGCCACTGGTGCAGTGGGGACGGAAATGCTGAGTATCTTGGAAGAACGAAAATTTCCTGTTCACCAGATTCTCCCCCTCGCCTCCGCTCGTTCTGCTGGCGAAAAAATTTCGTTTCACGAAGAAGACGTGACCGTGCAAGTGCTAGATAAAGATTCATTTGTTGGGGTTGATATTGCGTTATTTTCTGCGGGTGCGGATACAAGTAAAGAGTTTGCGCCTCTGGCTGTAGAAGCTGGGGCGATTGTGATCGATAATAGTTCGGCTTGGCGGATGGATCCACAGGTTCCTCTGGTGGTTCCTGAAGTGAACGCGCAAGCGCTTGAGTGGCATGAGGGTATTATTGCCAATCCCAACTGTTCCACGATTCAAATGGTTGTGGCCCTACAGCCATTACATGAGGCCGCATGTATTACACGGGTCGTGGTGACGACCTTCCAATCGGTATCGGGTACGGGGAAAGATGCAATGGAAGAGCTGGCGAATCTATCTCGACAACTTCTGAGCTTGGAGGAATCGAACCCTACGGTGTATCCACATCCGATTGCGTTTAATTGTCTGCCCCATATTGATGACTTTTTGCCATCAGGTTATACCAAAGAAGAAATGAAAATGGTGAATGAGACCAAAAAAATCATGGAAGATGACATGATTCAAGTTACCGCTACTACTGTTCGAGTCCCCGTGTTTATCAGCCATGCGGAATCGATCAACGTTGAAACAAAGGAACATATCACGGCGAATGAAGCGCGTGCGATTCTCTCCGCTGCTCCAGGAGTTCAGGTCTATGATGATCCATCTCATCAAATCTATCCCCTGCAAAAAGACGTGGCAGGAACTGATGCTGTGTATGTAGGACGAGTCAGAGAGGATGAGTCAATTTCCAATGGCCTAAATTTATGGGTGGTGGCTGATAATCTTCGAAAGGGCGCGGCCTTAAATGCAGTGCAGATTGCAGAGGAACTCATTCGAGAGTGACCGTTGAGAATAGTCTGCTTGAGCATTTTCGTTACTATTCCGTTCGTCCTTTTTCTTATGTCGGCTTCCCCATTAACTAATTGCCTTCGACCTTGTTGAACACTATATTTTGAACAGTCTCTGAGGCAGGACGATGGAGTTCAGTGGTCTTGGAAAACTTTTGCTTGCCCTAGGTCTCTTGATCGCAGCACTTGGGCTTGTGTTTCTCAGCCTCAGCAAATGGCCCTCTGTTTCGGATAGCTTGGGATGGTTCGGTCGCCTGCCTGGAGATATTTTGGTGAAACGTGAAAACGTCACGTTTTACTTCCCTCTTGCCTCCAGTATCTTGATTAGTGTGATTGGGAGCATGCTGCTGTACTTTTTTATGAAACGTTAAGGTCTTCAACAAGATATAACCTGGTAAAAAAAGATATCATGCAAAAAGAAAGAAATAATAGTGGTAGACAGTTAGAGGAATATCCATTGTTATTTGTGATCTGCTGCCTTATCTCTTTCTTCTTGCCTCTTGTTGACGCAATCGCCTCTGAAGATATTCGGGTGTCTTTGGCTGATGACGCGACACAGATTGTCCTTGAGGCCTCTCATCCGATCACACTTCGTTTTCCTTCTGGACAACGAGTCATAGAGACAGATCCACTTATTATTAAACCTTCAGGTACGGGATTGAGTGTGAATGGACGTCGCTTGGCGTTTCAGAAGCTTGTCGCGAAAGCCAAGCGAGGTGGACTGACACTTACTCTACGATACTCTCGGTCAGGAAGGTCCCGTGCCAGCAAGGCCCGAGAATGGAGTCTAAGGGGAAAGGTGGAACTTCAACGGCAAGGCTCGAAGGTGTTGGTCGTCAACCACGTTGATGTTGAGGCGTATGTAGCTGGAGTCGTGACGGGAGAAATTAACAGAAATTGGCATCCTGAAGCGTTAAAAGCCCAAGCTGTTGCTGCGAGGACTTATGTATTGTATAAAAAAATGATGAATCAGTCGCAAGCGTATGATGTCGTATCGAGTGTTCAGGATCAGGTCTACCGTGGTCAGGCTCAAGTCAATTCAGCCGTCAAGGCCGCTATACAAAGTACCAAGGGGAAAGTGATCACCTACCAGGACTCTCCAATCTTGGCAGCCTATTCTTCCACGGCGGCTGGTCCAACTGAAGATGCTACCTATGTATGGGATGTAGATGTGCCCTATTTAAAGGGTGTGGAATGTCCCTTTGATGACCAATCTCCACGGTTTCGATGGCGAGCAGCCGTTTCGCTTGAAACGCTTGAGCAACAATTTAGAAAACGAGATTATGCGGTTGGAACCATTGCGACCATTACTCCATTTAGCCAAACTCCATCAGGGAGAATCGACCAAATTCGCATTCTCCATTCTCGTGGGGAATTGATCCTTCGCGGACAGGATTTTCGTCGAGTCGCAGGATATTCTACGGTCTATAGCACCCAATTTACGATTGAAAGTATGGGGCGTGAATTAATCTTGGTCGGAAAGGGCGCTGGACATGCGGTAGGATTGTGTCAATGGGGGATGAAGGAAATGGCTGAGTTGGGGTATTCCTATGAAGCCATTGTCCGATACTACTATCCAGGTACGGAATTATTACCTGTATCCCAAGTGAAGTTATCGCCGCCTCTCGTTCACTAACCTTTTATTTGGCGACCTTGATGCATGCAGCTTTCAGATTTTCAATTCTCATTTGATCCCTCGCTCATTGCCTTACATCCCATCCGTCCTCGTGATCACGCACGATTGTTGGTGGTTCCTCGCGGCCAGGGTCGTTGCTCAGATCAGCATGTATTTAATCTTCCCGATGTATTGCAACCTGGTGATTTAGTCGTCGTGAATGACACGCGGGTGTTACCAGTTCGATTAGAGGGCAGTAAGTATCCAAGTGGCGGAAAAGTCGAGTTACTGGTACTTAGGTCAACGGGCGTGCATCAATGGGAGGTGTTGATCAAAGGAAAGGTGAGGGTTGGACAACGGATTTGCTTAGAGGCTGATGCATGGGCGACCGTTGTGGAGCGTAGTCAAGATCGAACAATCATTACCATAGAGAGTCCACAGCCATGGATGGAATTTTTAGAACAGGTTGGGCAGATGCCTTTGCCTCCCTACATCAAGCGTGAACCAACTAATGAGGATCGCCACGATTATCAAACTATGTTTGCTCGGTCAGAAGGCGCGATCGCTGCACCGACGGCGGGACTACATTTTACCTCACAGTTACTCGATGCGTTAACTCTGCGGAATATTCAGGTGGCGAAGATTACGCTTCATGTTGGGCCAGGAACCTTTCGTCCTGTGACGGCGACAAATATTCACGACCATCGTATGGAGCCTGAGTGGTTTGAAATTTCGGAAGAAACCGCGACGGCCATATCGGAAGTGAAGCAGCGAGGGGGCAGGGTAGTGGCCGTTGGCACGACGGTGACGCGAAGCTTAGAGTCAGCGGTTGAGGAAGGAGGGCTGGTCTCAGCTCAGCAAGGAGAAACGAACTTATTTGTGACGCCAGGCTTCAAGTTTCGTGTGGTTGATGTATTGATGACGAATTTCCATTTGCCAGGAACAACCTTACTCATGCTTCTTTCAGCCTTCGCTGGGTTGGATCAATCACGCGCAGCCTACGAACATGCGGTGAAGGAACGGTATCGATTTTATAGCTATGGCGATGCCATGCTCATTCAATAGCGTCGTTCGTGGCCCCTGAATTGTCTGTCATGAAAGATAATGCTGGATATTCTGTAAACTAAGAATGAACAACGTTCTTTCTTAGAGCAATTGTTCATGAATGATGATGTTGGATTTGCTTCTCATCGAGACCTGAAACGCTTCAAGAGCACGTTGTTTTTTCTGGTAGAGAAATTGGAGCTGAATGCGTTCGGTCGTCTTGGCTCCTGCATCAGCCCCTTCAGGTGCTTGGCGCTTGGCAAGTTCCTCAACTTCTTTCAGCTCGGCGGGGGTCAGGGTGGTTGATTCCGTGACCAGGAGACGTGCTTTGTTGCGCAAGAGTTCAGTTATTCGTCGACTTTCAAATTCCCCTGGCGTCATACGGTTATTGGCAAGAATTCTCTGATAAAACTGCGGATCGAATGTCCCATCTTTTTGAAACTCTTCTTGTTCGAGTATCGAATTCCGTAATTCTTCTGGTGAGATTACTAATCCCAATTCCTCTGCAGCCAGTGTCCAGGATTTGTCAGCAATGAGGCTATTAATAGCCTGCAGCTTCAGGTCTTCCTCCTTGATATCTTCTTGCTTCAATTGATCTCTGTAAAACGTATAGTAATTGTCGTAGGTGCGTCGATATTCTTGTAATGAAATCTTATGTGGCCCAACTTCAGCCACAGCATTGGCCGAGCTGCCTTCATAATCCCACGCTCCAACAATCACGAAGGTGATGGTGATGGCAATAAGAATAGACCACAAAATCCACGGATGTTTTTGCGATCCTTCTCGCATAGTGCGCAGCATGAAAACTCCTTTGTTTATTGAGAAAATACTATTCTTGAAGATTGTAATTTAGCCCCATGGTAAACGCAAGTTCTTCTGTGGTCTTGGGTCTTTACATCCTCTTGAACAGCATGGTATTGAGGTACGCAATGAATGATATGCCTATACCTCAACAATTCGACTCCTTCGCACATTTCCCAATTTCCCTCGCTCGTGTTTTGTCTCGTGTATTTCGTCTTTTTTTAGTACCTGCATGCTTCACGCTTCACGCTTCACGAGTTCAACATGTCTAACGTCCGCGTGCGCTTTGCCCCTAGTCCAACGGGCTACCTCCATATTGGTGGTGTGCGCACGGCTCTGTTTAACTGGCTGTTTGCGCGTCATGAAGGTGGGACGTTTGTGTTGCGAATTGAAGATACCGATCAGGATCGTTCGACCGATGAGGCCATTGGCATTATTCTCGAAGGGCTGAAGTGGACTGGTCTTGATTGCGATGAAGGTCCTTATCGCCAAACAGATCGCTTAGAGTTGTATCGCGAACAGGCGATGAAATTACTGGAAGAAGGGAAAGCCTATTGGTGTATCTGTACGCCAGAAGAATTAGAAACTCGGCGCAAGGAAGCGCAAGCGAAAGGAGAGTCGTTAAAGTATGATGGCCGGTGTCGAGAGAAAAGCCTGACGACGCCCACTGAACCAGCCGCCTTGAGATTTAAGTCGCCACAAGACGGACAGACTATCATTGATGATTTGATTAAAGGCAAGATTGTCTTTGAGAATCAAGTGCTGGATGATTTGATCATTCTACGGACAAATGGATATCCCACCTATAACTTTTGTGTCGTGATTGATGATGCGCTCATGAACATCACACATGTCATTCGTGGTGATGATCATGTGAATAATACCCCACGACAGGTGCCGCTCTTTGAGGCCTTGGGCTTTACGGTTCCCAAGTTTGCGCATCTTCCTATGATTTTGGGGTCGGATAAGGCACGGTTGTCAAAACGACATGGGGCAACCTCTGTGCTTGCGTATCAAGAGATGGGATATCTTCCTGAAGCCCTTATCAATTACCTTGTGCGATTGGGGTGGTCTCACGGTGATCAGGAAGTTTTTTCCATGGATGAAATGGTGAGCTTGTTTCGTATTGATCAGGTGCAATCCTCGGCCGCAGTCTTCAATCCTGAAAAACTCTTATGGCTCAATGCCCAATATATACGTAATTCAGATCCACAGCTTGTGGCAGAACAGATGAACTCGCACTTACAAAAGGAGGGCTATGATGAAAAAGCCTATTCGAGAATACCTGGAGGCGTTGAAGCTTTGGTACCCCCATTGCGAGAACGCTCCGAAACGTTGCTTGACATGGTCAAGGGTGCTGCCCCCTATCTCGCAGAGACGATCACAATTGAAGAAGGCGCGGCGAAGAAGTTTTTAACACCAGCCATTGCCTCGAGTTTGACGAAGTTTGCTGATCGTCTCAAAATGGAGTCATCGTTTACCAAAGAGGCCTTAGAACTGGTCTTTCACGGTGTACTCGAAGAAGATGGTTTGAAAATGGGGAAACTTGCTCAGCCACTTCGTGTGGCTTTAACTGGCGGAACTGTCAGCCCAGGAATTTACGAAGTCATGGGACTTCTTGGCAAAACTCGAACCCTTGACCGTTTGCGTCAAGGTATCAAGCAAGCAGAATCACCCACTTCATCTTCAATGTAGTAGTTATGTATACGCTTCACCATAGGGCTGAGGGTCGTAAGTAAGTCTGGATGAGTTTTGAAAATATAGTGGTGTGAGTACGTCGTACATACGTAATCGACAATGGTGACAACGTAGGATGAAGTCATGTGGGTCTATGCTGATTGACGAATGCGCTTGACTCACCTAGAAATTCTCGAATAAGCTAAGTATATGTTGGGGGATCGTCTAAGGGTAGGACGTCAGATTCTGATTCTGGCTGTGAGGGTTCGAATCCTTCTCCCCCAACCACTTTATTAGTTTCTTCTGTTAGTTATTTTTTTGTTTTCCCGCTTTAGATTGATGTGGCCTATCATTTTTACTGCTTCCTTCTAACTAAAAGGCATTCGGGTCTTTATCCTGCATTGCGTGAACTTCACAAACATCCGGTTGAATCACAATAGCTAAAGTCGTTTCATAGATTTTTACAGGTCTAATGTGTGTGATTGCACTGTGCTTCATTTGGCCGGAAGTCTATGGGAGCGGATCGAATATGCCCCTGGCTTTTTTTTGCAAAAACTTGCCAACTTAATTATGAATTTTTTTTCAAATTGAGGAAGTCTAGCCAGACTTTACCATTTTTAAAAAGGAGCAAGAAGGTTTGTACTCAGAATAGATATGGCAGATGGGGGCTGGAGTGGCCACAGATGTGGCAATGCCCGCATTTCCTGGCCTGCATAGATCACTCAACTAAAAAAGGTGAGTTTGGCGTAGTGGAGCGAAATTGATGAGGGCAGTGGCGAGGTAAGTTCAGAACTGATGTCTACTGGAATAGTTCAATCGAATAATTTCTTTGCTGTCTCGACTCAGAATGATTGCATTTGCAACATTGGAAGAGATAAAGCCTGAATCCTCATAGTTGGCCGTCTAGTCTCCGTTCATGGAGTTGTGTCAATTTCTCCCCAACATCCACAAAATCCAAGGGTCGATATTCAGGGATCCACTATGATTGATGATATGCCTGTCACTTCCATCATCAGGTAATTCTAGGCCCTTGAGTTCAAATATGTGATTATTTGTTTTGAATACTTCGAGTCATTCATTGTTTATATCTGAGAAGGTACTTGAATTGGCCATAAACTCACTAATGAATAAATATTACGTTTGGATTATAGTTGCTAAAGCCGTATTCAAAAAAAGAGAAGAGACATCGAGTAGTGTGGTGAGTAGAAGTATCAACAGATGAGCCAGACTGATTTGTCTGATGTTGTCTCCTAGGTCATTAAAAGAGATGAAATTTATAGAAATTATCAAGGAAACTAAGAATCTAAGATATGTCCGGGAAAGCCCTGATAGTACCTAAGCGTGGTATATGGGAAAGTTGATGAGGGGGAATGGGGATGATGCAATAGGTTTGATGGAAGAGATGCGATGTAAAGAATTAATAGCTGTAGATTTGCCGACTAGGCTCAATAATAGATCGTTTTTCCTAGTAACAAGCATTCAGTGACAGGCTTAGGGCACATAATTAAGCTTATCAGGAGTGAAAGGGGTTTCCCTCTAAAATAGTATTTTGTGGAAGAAGGATTATGGGACTATACGGTAGCACTGCAAGAAGCTCATTTGTGTCAGAAAAAAAAGAGGTGAGAAAATACTTCCTCACCTCTTTTTCTATTTGCTTAATAGCTGATTGACGAAGTGCTAATTTTGAACCCGACGACGAATAAGTATTAACCCCATAATTCCGGTGCCCATAAGAAGGGCTGCGTTGGGGATTGGCACTGGGTTGTTAATAAGGTCAACATTGGCTACGGTTCCAGTAAATGATCCAGTGGTTTCATCAAAAACAACGGGGTTTAATTGAGCTGTAATGCTAAATTCAAAAGGATTTATCTGCCCTCCGAAGTGATTAGCCAGTGATGAGTTCTTAACATCAATTCCTGACGCAATAATCTGAAGTGTACTTCCACTGCTTTGTACGGAGATATTTCCAGCATTAGAAAATGTTCCTGTAAGTAGTTCCGTTCCGCCTGGAAGAAGTAGTGCACCAGAGGTCCCACCAAAAATTGAAATGCTACTTGTAGATCCACCACCAAAAGTCCAGGCATTAAATGGATCACCTATCTGTGGTTCGGTTAGATTTGCCCCAGTGCTAAATGTAAGAATGCAACCGACACAAGTCAATGGGGTTCCTCCTGTTCCAGTGATTGTGTCAAATGGAATAAGGGCACCGTTTAGCGTTCCCACACCTTCATCTCCATTGTAGCTAATTGTACCACCTGATGGACCTGCATCATCAAATTCAATCATGGCACCAAGCGCGCCAGTGGATGAAAGTCCCAAGGCTGTTATGAAGGCCACAGAAATCACAATTGACCGTGTCTTATTAATCATGAATGATTCCTCCGTGAAATTAAGAGGGGGAGGTGAATAGTAAGAGGGATGATTTTTCGCATTTTGTAGCAAGGGCTATTGAGAATGAAGTTCCGTTTCTAGATATTAGAATTTTATTCTCAAACATCGTCAAGTTAGCATAGGATAATAAATAAATCAAACACGATAAAACAAGCATAAACGAACAGTAAGGAACAGTAATATTGCCATTAAAACAAGTTGTAATATCTAATTAAACATACGTTAAAATTTTTGTTATGCTTTTAAAGAACAGAATTAAAACATAACAATATTTTGATTTAATAGCCTGGGCTATCTACGTCTTGTGAGTTGACAGTATTATGGCAAACCCTCCCTATCGACATCCATCCGCGATTGATGACCTAGTGTCTAGGCCCACTGGACATTTGCCATCGTCCCCTCTTGACCGCCTTGTCATATTGGATCAACCAGTGTCAGTAAGACCTTTGTTGAAAAACTGGCTGAGGGATTATTTCTTGCTGGGAGAAGAGAGAAGTAACAGGATCTACACCGATTCAAGCACTTCTTCAAATTGCTTGGCTAGCTGCATTCGGTCATGATGTTGCTCGACATATTGACGACCATTTTCGCCAAGTTCTTTTGTGAGATCTGGATTTTTATAGAGCTCCAATACTTTTTGAGCAAGTTCATGGCTATTTTCTGGCTCAATGCAAATTCCACCATTTGCGGCTTCAACAAGTTCCTGGCTTTCACCTTCCACTCCAAGAATAATGGGTGTACGCATCGCAAAGCTTTCAAATATTTTGGTCGGCATCACGGTTTTAAATAAATCCGTTTTTTTCAGCAGTACTAGTGAGACATTGGTTAGTTGCCAGAGGTATGGCATCTGCTCTTTTGGTTGTTGGTCAAGCATAATAACATTGGTAACATTCAGTTTTGTCTTGAGTTTCAGCAGATAGTCTTTCTCTGCACCATCACCTGCCATAAGAAACACGATATCGTGAAATGACTGGAGCTCTTTGGCCGCGTACAGGATGGTCTCCAGGTGGTGGGCCATCCCATGAGTCCCAAGGTAGGCTGCCACAAATTTACCTTTTAGGCCGAGGGATTTCTCAAGCGCATTTTCCCCATGAGCGACATTGAAAAATTGTAGGTCAACCCCATGTGGGATAACGTGAATTTTTTGTGGTTCAATGCATTTTTTGATCATATATTGTTCAAAGGCATTGGTCACTGGCACGATTCGATCAGCTGTTCTATAAGCAAACATTTCCACGCTTCTTAGCAAGTTGATGATCGCCTTATTTTTAATAGCCCCGACTGCCACAATCGACTCAGGCCACAAATCACGAATTTCCAAAATCCATGGGCAACGCTTTATTCGGCTGACAAAGTAGCCACTCAAGCCATTGAAGAATTCTGGTGATGTCGAAATCAGGACTTCCGTTTTTGGGAGAAAGAATGCCATGAAAATGACGGATAGCATGTAGGAGGCATAACTGCAGGTGCGTCGAACCAAGCCTTTATTGCCTGTGATATAGGTCCATACACGAATTACCTGGATGCCGTGATAGTTTTCTTGCTGGAACAATTTGTTGGAAAAACCTGGATATACCTTTCCCTTCGGATGATTGGGGGCACACGTCACGACGGTGACTTCATGGCCATCCTTCACCCACTGTCGGCAATGTTCAGATATCCGAGTAGCTGGAGCGTTAACCTCAGGAGGGAAGTAGTGAGATAGAAACAAGATTTTCATGAGGTGTCGAAAAAGAAAAGCGAATTGTGTCAGTCAAGGGATGGTGAACGAAAGGGGCTTTGAATATGCCATATGTTGGGAAATCTATGCAACAGGAAAGGGGGAATTTACGATTTTAATGACGTAATGTAGAGATTATGAATGTTTGGTAATCCGGTATTCTGTTCGTAGCGGTAAGCGGCCTTCCATGGTGAGCACAATCACATCATTCTCTTGTTCGATCCCAAATTCAGGGAAGTGCCAGCCTTTTTCAATCTTCATGGGTGTTTCATGTAAAACTTCAATGACGCATATTGAATGTTCCAATAGATCTGTCACGTGAAGAAAGTTTCCAATCGGCTTTATACGTAAACCTGGATGCAGATGGATATAATTTTCTATGAGATGAATGCCGCTTCCTTGCACTTCATCTCGAATGAGCCATCCGTTTACAGCGTCATACTCAATTGTACGATGGTGGGTCACTTTTCCTGGCAAGCGATGGTATCCGCTATGGGCGCCCTCAAACCAAGCCGCTGCATGACTTTTTTGGGTTAAAGATGTTTGTAAGGGGCGAGCCCGATGTGCGACACGAAAGGTACCCCACATTTCTGATTGTTCATGGCCGTCCACCACCACAGTGTTGTGTGCTTTAGTTGAACGTGCGTATTGTCGTCGTGTTCCAGCTTCGTAATCATGGACGCCTGAGTCGACAATTACCCGTTTTCCATCAAGCGCGAGTTCGTAACTCAACATATCGCAGTGGGCATGGCCTGGTTGATAGTCTGGTCCAACTTCACCGCAATCAACAATCAACATATCCTGGTTATGGCGTATCACTGAGTAGCCGCTTCTCTCTTTTTTTGTCACCGAAAGGGCTTGAGGTTGAGGGGGTGATTGATATCCTATGATTCGTTGAGCATATTCAAAAAGCCTCGAGGGAGAAGGCGCAATGCCAAAGGTGGAATCATTGAATAATGGGATGTCATGATCTGGTAGACAGAGGTCTTTCAGAAACATAAGAGCCTTTTCTGTCGAGGCCTGGATTGATTTGACCTGATCACGATCAACAAGTCCAGGATTCGCATGCATAATATTAAGGACGTCTAGGTAATCTTCCACAGCAATCGAATGATACATGGGACTTCTTTCAAAATGTCCACCGTCCGAGAGAATCTGTTCATTCGTTTCTTCGCTCAGTATCTTCAACCCTTTTTCCATCCACCGTTGAGCTTCTACCCCTTCAAAATAGGATCCTGCAAAAAATAACGCAACCCCGTTTTTAAGATAATGATTGGCAAGGATATGGTACTCAATGTTGCGTTCAAGCCAACGAGCTTGCAGGTATAGGCTGTCGAGCCATTGCGGCTGTGGCGAGATAGATTGTGTAAAGGCCTTAATCCAATTCACAATACGTAAGGAAGCGGGGTAGGGTTCCCATGCTTCTGGAGTACCTTGTGGACAGTGGGTAATCCACTCTGTGATCAACGAGGCTGTAAAATCAGTAGGGAATTCAGAATGACAGATATAATCGAAATAGTGAAGATTATACCGCCACAACTTGGGCATATCGTGACAGTGCCAATCAACCTGTTCCTCAGGAAATATCTTCGACCTGTTCAGGAAGCAAAACTCAGAAAGTTTCTGCGTCTTCATCTGACTCTCAAGCGTCGGGTGAAGCCGAAATCCTGCTCGTGTGTGAATCTTAGGCAATGTGTATTTGACCGAGGTGGTAGGGAATATCGCTCGCTTGACATAGTGAGCGAGTTGACCGGGTTTGAGGTAGGAGGCTGTGATGAGGTAAAGAAAGAAGCGTGATATGAAAGAAAAGCTATCTATTCGCAATTCACAACCATCATCATTTAAACCCAATTCTCAAGACGTAACGCCTCGACACGTTCAAACTCTCGCATATTGTTGGTGACCAGAGTCAGCCCTTCGCATCGGGCATGCCCAGCGATATGCAGATCATTGACGCCAATCGTGGTACCCCTGCGTTCGAGATTGGCTCGAATCTCACCATAATGTGAAGCCGCTTTACTGCCGTATTCTAATACGATCAACCGTGAAACAAAGTCTTCGACCTGTTGTAGGTTGTGTTCGAGCTTCGTGCTCTTTTCAGCTGCATGGAATAACTCGGCATGGGTGATTGCGCTGATGCACATTTGCCCAGAATGGCGGTTAAATATCTCTAGCAGTTCAATCGGTCGGCGCTTGAGAACATGGATCACAATGTTTGTGTCCAACATATATTTGAGCATTACCATGCTTCTCGTTCTTGTTGTTCCTGCGAAGCCCGTTGGGCCATGAAGTCATCAGTTACATGCTCTTTTGACAGGAAGAAGGTATTCCATGCACTGTCGATGGGGGACAATACACGATCTTGCCCTACGACTCGAACCGCGACCTTTTTCACGGTATCTGGAAAGCGGGATTCAGCTGGGAGTCTAACGGCCTGAGTTCTGTTATTAATAAAAACTGATCCTGTCGACATGTCTCACCTCCATTGACTCCCTGGTTTCTTTATCCATTATTATGTATTTCTTGCTATATTGCAATGCTATATAGCAAGAAGAGGTGCGGGATTTGAAATGATTTCAGATAGGAAACGGGGAGGTGGGAGTGGATCGAGTATGTTAGGAAAGGTAATTTCTGGCGTTCTGTTATTCTCGATGGATCGCATCCATCACATCAAACGTTGTACGCGTGACTTCGATGAGTTCCTCAAAGGGAATCGGGGAAGAATGACCGTCCCGAATGGACTTTACAAATGCCGCCACACAGGCTGTTTGACCTTTATCTTGTCGCCAGAGTTTCATCTTTGTAAATCCAGGCCAACCAAAGCCGCGTAAGGTTCGAAAATTATCAAGTTGTAAAATTCGGCCAGCACAAAACACCTCCAATCGTTCCTTGGCGAAGGATTTATGACCATTGGCTAAGTAATGCACCGTGCCCATAGAGCCATCAGCAAAAGACAGATTAAAAGAGACTTTATCAGTTTGCACCGCCACTCCTGGAGCTGGACCAATCATCAATGTCTGTACGCCAAGGATTGAGGAATGAGCCAGAAACCGCAGGAGGTCAATGAAGTGACAAGCTTCACCAATAATGCGTCCTCCGCCAATGGTTGGATCTTGAGTCCAATGTTCAGGGGGGATCATGCCAGCGTTGACGGTCATAATAAACGATTTTGGTTCATGTACGGTGTTGAGGAGCTCTTTCATTTTTTGTATATGAGGAGAAAACCGGCGATTGAATCCAGTCATGAGGACGAGTTCTGGGTGTTTCTGGTACACCTCTTCAATTTCGATAAGTTCCTCACGTCGAAGCGCCAACGGCTTTTCGACAAACACATGCTTCCCTGCCTCAAGTGCTTGAGACACATATCGAGCATGGCTGTCATGGCGGGTCGTGATGACCACTGTGTTGATATCGGAATGATTGATCAAGCTGGAGGTCTCTGTGGTCGTTTCTTGGAATCCAAATTTCTTTCCAGCATGCACCCCGCTTGCCCCGCCACTCGAAGCGACAGAATGCAATAAAGCCTCTGTTTGCTTAAATGCTGGAATCAGTACCTGAGTTGCATAGTTGCCAGAGCCAATGACTCCGATGCTAACCTGCCCCTTTGGTCGAGAGGCATGACCTACAGGGGGTGAAAGTTCGACTGTACGTTGTCGTAAACTTCCTTCAGGTTTCTCTTGAGGTGTTGGGTAGTGCAAGAGAATCCCGAGAGACGGTTCTTTACTCCCAACAAGTTCATATGCCTTCTGCGCTTCTGCGAGTAGAAATCGGTGAGAGATTAATGGTGTGGGATCCAGTCTTTTATCTGAAAGCAAGCCTAATATGGCCTCGAAGTTCCGCTGTTCTGTCCATCGGACAAAACCGATTGGATAATCATGACCACCCTCTTCATAGAATGGATCATATCGTCCTGGTCCATAGGAGCAGGAAACCTGAAAGGTTAATTCTTTCTCGAAAAAATCAGCCCGAGACAATTCCAGTCCGACCACACCTACTAAGACAATTCGTCCACGTTTTCGAGACATCTGTGCAGCCTGTTTGACGGGTTCGTTACTTTTAGAAGATGCTGTCAACAGGACCGCATCAACACCATGACCAGAAGAAAATGCTAAGGCTGCAGCTACCGGGTCCTCTCCTTTAGACAAATCGACTGTCTCCGCTCCAAAAGTCTTAGCCAGATCGAGTTTGGACGGGTCAAAATCAATGCCAAGCACCCGACAACCATGTGCCCGGAGAAGTTGTACTGTGAGCAAACCAATAAGTCCGAGTCCCGTCACCACGACTGTTTCGCCAAGCGTGGGTTGGGCCAGACGTATGCCTTGTAATGCAATGGAGCCAATGACCGTAAAGGCGGCCATATCATCAGGGACTTCATCAGGGATTTTTGCGCACAAATTCGATGGAATACAGACCATCTCAGCATGCTTGCCATTCGATGCCACACGGTCGCCAACAGAAAATTCTGTAACTCCTGCACCAACGGCCATCACCACACCAGCATTACAGTAGCCCATGGGAAGTGGTTGATCTAACTTATGCCGGACGGCATCAATGGTTGGCATAAGCCCGTCGGTTCTGATTTTATCGAGAACCATTCGAACCTTGTCTGGTTGTTGGCGAGCCTTATCTAAAAGGTTGGCTTTTCCAAAATCTAAAAGCATTCGTTCAGTCCCAGCAGAAACCAGTGACGTGGTAGTGCGAATAAGCACATGTCCTGGTTGCAAGCGCGGACAAGGAACGTCGGTGATTAAGGTGTTCCCATCTTGTAAATCTTGGAAAATCTGTTTCATTTATATCCTAGCTCTTGTCCAACTCTAGTCCTGCCAAACTGGGTTGAATGATAAATGGTCTTTCATCGCAGTATCCTCTTCCTGAATAGGATTCGTTGGTACGTAAGGCGTCACAACTCTTACCGTCCCAGACATTGTCGGATGATGAGTGGTCTTGGTAGAGGTTCACTGAAAGCCCTTAACTATTGAGGCGCGTGGTTATACAGAAGGATGTTGTTATCCCAAGCGGATAATTTGATTCAAACGCTCACATACTTGCACAAACAGGGTTTTCGACAATTTTCCGAGCGGGTGAGCTTTGGCGTGACGTAAGCGCCAGTCAAAGGATTTAGGTTGGTGACACAGCACGTAGCTTGTCTGCCCGGTCTTTCGGCCCCTGGCCTGTCCAACGACCACGGCAAAAGGATTGTCTGAATTATACTCCGCAGTGGTCATGGGCAAACCGATGACCAGTGAAGTCTTTGCATTGAAAATAATGGGTGAGAGAACCAAAAAAGGATGAACATCGCGTATCTCACGACCAGCTTGAGGGTTACAATCGATCCAAATAATGTCTTGACGGTCGGGTACCCAGGACTGACGTTTTCGCGTTGTTAATGGTTTTGTAGCTACCACTGTTCAGCGCCTATGGCCTTACTTGCCATAACCTCACCACCGTGCCGTGCAGGATCAAATCGAGCCAGTCGCTGTTCTAAGGAAAGGGGGCGAGCGGTGACAGGTGTGATGACCACGTGTCCATCTTCCACGGATATCCGAACTTGCTGGTCTACATGAAGATGAGCCTCACGAGCAACAGCTACAGGCAAGCGAACACCTAGGCTGTTGCCCCACTGTTTGATGTCTAGAACTGCTTCGGTCAAGATTGCCTCCTAAAATTCAGGATGTATAAACGTAAGTATAAACGGAGCGGCTCGCTGCGTCAATGAGTCGTATCCTCAGTGAAGTCGCAGGTTTGTAGGCGTGAAGCGCAGCAGATGACTTACTTGCATGGTTACATATTTTTTTTCATGAGCACCATAGGAGACCAAGGTGTATGCGGTACGAATGAGGACACATCCTGGAGATACCTTCGGACATGGCACCTCTTCTAATCTCGTTTCACCGGTCTGAAGGTTTTGGAGGATTTGTTTCATCGTCGAATTCTATCTCACGAGTATTGGTGTGAAAGTCAGTGTTAGCACTATTGTGTCATAGTGTAAGCTTCCCCAAAATCTGGACAGACCAAAAGTAGAGCTTTCTGGCAGAATGCCCCAGGAGGTTCTTATGAAAACGAGTCGATTCAGTGAAACGCAAATTATTACGATCTTGAAACAAGCTGAGGCGGGGCTCAAAGT
>JAJDBM010000055.1 GCA_029261355.1 Nitrospirales bacterium
TGGTGTTCGTCGTCGCTCAGAAGAGAAAGCTCCGAGATCCGCATGCCGGGCGCCGCGACCATCGCCTCCAATACCCGCCGATAATGAGCGGCCATGCGCTCAATCGTCGATGCCTCAAATAAGTCCGTGTTGTATTCAAATAACCCGGTCAATCTCTCTTCGTCTTCCATCATCTCTAAGGTCAGATCAAAATTAGTTGTGTCCCTCATTCTTTCCACTGGGCTCACAGTAAGCCCCTTCAAATGCTCTTCTTCCTTTGAGGAAGCATTATCGAGCGTAAACATAACCTGAAACAATGGACTGTGACTGAGAGTCCGTTCCGGCTGAAGTGCATCCACTAATTTCTCAAAAGGCAAATCTTGGTGTGCTTGAGCACCAACCACTCGCTCTCTTACTTTTCGTAACAGTTCGGTTATTGAAGGGTCGCCAGACGTATCAGTTCGTATCACGAGCGTGTTCACAAAGAACCCTATCAAGCTCTCGGTCTCAAGACGTGTCCGATTGGCAATTGGTGTCCCCACGCAGAAATCTTCTTGTCCACTGTACCGTGACAACAAAATTTCAAAGGCAGCCAACAACAGCATAAACAGAGTGATCCCTTCTCTACGCCGCAACGCATGAAGCTGGCTTAGTAGGTCGCGCGGGAGGGCCAGTATATAACTCGCTCCAACGAATCGTTGCACGGCAGGTCGAGAATGATCTGTGGGCAAATTCAACACCAACGGCGCTCCATCGAGTTCTGTTCTCCAGTACGTCAATTGTTCTTCTAACACCGCCCCTGAAAGCCACTGTCGCTGCCAAACAGCAAAATCCGCATACTGAATTGAGAGTGGCAGGAGCGAAGGCATTGACCCAGCTCGAAAGACCTCATACAATTTTGTCACTTCCTGAATAAACAGATTCATCGACCAGCCATCAGTAACAATATGGTGCATAGTCACCACGAATACGTGCTCCTGTGAACCCACATGAAGCACTCTCATTCGCACTAAAGGCCCACTCGTCAAATCAAAGGGATATTGTCCCTCTTCAATGGTGAGCTGATGAATCCTCTCCATTCGCACTGGTTTATCCAATGCACTCAGATCGTCCACCATCAACTGGGGTACCCAATCTGAAGTGATTTTTTGAAAGCATTGGCCCTTATGAAAATCGAAGGTTGTTCGTAAGATTTCCTGTCGTCTGACCAATTCCTGAAAACTCCGCTCTAAGACAGCGACATCGAGAACCCCTTGCAGGCGTACGGCGGTCGACAGATTATAGACCGAGCTATCTGGGTCCAATTGATGCAAAAACCATAGCCGCTCTTGTGCAAAAGAAAGCGGGGGGTAGTCCTCCGATAAGTTTCGCGGAAAAATTGAATCCTGATCAGGGATGTCCGCTAGCTCACCGCTCAGTAACTTTTTAAGTAGGGTTTGCTTCATGGGGGAAAGCGAAGACGATGTACTTGTTATTTCAGTTTTTTCAACCATACCTTATATTTCTCTCTTCATTATTCTTTCTCTCATTCCCTGTCTCAGATCAAAACTCGGCAGTTAAAACCGCGCGACTGTTTGGCACATTCTAAGAATGCATGTGAGACCCACGGTTGGATTAATCTCGCCGGATCACTTTAATAAACTTTGCGCCTCGCTCTCAGAAAGTCCTTCCAGTTTCTGTATTAACTGCTTTTCGATGAATTTGGCTCCTTCAGCAATTGTTGAACGTTCAAAGAAGTCACGCAATGAAATTTCAATTTTGAATACCTTGCGTAATCGAGACAACACCTGTACCGCAAGCAAGGAATGGCCTCCAGCATCGAAGAAATTATCGTGAACCCCGACCGTCTCGACTCCCAACACCTCTGCCCAAATGCGAGTAAGCGTCTCTTCTGTGGGCGTGCGCGGAGCCACATACAGGGCAAGCTGACCGTTGACATCGGGCGCTGGTAACTCGTTGCGATTGATCTTGCCATTCGGTGTCAGTGGCAGCGACTCTAGCCCTACCATCATGGCTGGCACCATGTACTCCGGCACCTGTTCACGGAGTGTAGCTTTCACCGCCTCCAGATCCGTCTCGACGTCAGGTACTCCCACGACATACCCCACTAACCGCTTATCACCGGGGATATCTTCCCGTACCACGACAACCGCTTCCTGAATCCCTGCTGTGTCCCTCAAGTGTGCTTCGATTTCCCCAATTTCAATCCGATGTCCCCTGATCTTCACCTGATGGTCACGGCGCCCAAGAAAATCAATAGTTCCATCGGCCCGATACCGGCCCTCGTCTCCGGTCTCGTAAAGCCTGGATCCAGGGAGGTTGCTAAAGAGATGAGGAATAAATCTCTCGGCCGTCAACTCAGCACGGCCCCAGTACCCACGCGCCAACCCAGCTCCACCAATATAGATCGCCCCGATGACTCCCCTCGGCACAGGTCGCAAATGCGCATCAAGTATGTACATCTGCGTATTGGCAATCGGTCGACCAATCGGGATTGACTCTGTCGCATGATGGACCGCTTGTATCGCCGACCACACGGTCGTTTCGGTCGGGCCATACAGGTTCCACAGGGGCATGTCTCTTGTCAGCAATTCCGAGGCTAGCTCTGCCGTCATCGCTTCGCCTCCACACAAAACTTTCATCCCTGGCTTACCCTTCCACCCTCCGTCTAACAGCATGCGCCACGTGGCCGGGGTCGCTTGCATCAGGGTCACCCCACTCTCCTCCACTCGATCGAGCAAACGCAGCCCGTCATGAGTCGTTTCAGTATCTACCAACATCACCCGGGCTCCAACCATAAGGGGTAAACAGAGCTCTAAGAGAGAAATGTCAAAAGATAGAGAAGTCACCGCCAGAAAACGATCGTGTTCAGTTGGCTGCAATGACTCCCGCATGGCCGCCAAGAAGTTGATGGCGCTACGATGTGAGATCATGACCCCTTTCGGCCTACCCGTCGACCCAGAAGTATAGATCACATACGCCATGTGTAAGGAATCATGTTGAAGCTTGACAGGAAGACACCGATCGTCGACGCTACAACTTGGCGAACCGGCCCTATCTTCATCAAGACAAAGCACGTGAGCCTTACTACAGGGTAACGTGTCGCGCCATGCCTGTTGCGTGACAAGCACCGCCGGGTTCGCATCCGCAAGGATAAGGGCCAATCGAGCCTTCGGGTACGAGGGATCTAGCGGCACATAGGCTCCTCCAGCTTTCCACACGCCCATCAGCCCAACCAACATCTCCACCGAACGCTCCAAACAGATCCCGACTAACACTTCTGGCCCCACCCCTAAAGCATGGAGGTCTTGTGCGACCCGATTGGCTCGAGCATCGAGCTCCGCGTAGGTCACCAGCTCCCCACCCATCTCGATCGCGATAGCTGCCGGTGCCCGCGCCACCTGCGCGTCAAAGAGCTCAACGACATTCTGAATCCCTCCCTCCCACTCCTTCTCCGTGGCGTTCCACTGATCGAGTAGATGTTGTTGCTCACAGTCTGGCATCACCTCAATAGATTGAACGGGTGTGTCCGGAGCTGTTTCTAACGCTCCGACTAAATTCTCCAAAGTCGTATGCATAAACTCACATACCCGATCAGCCTGCCCTTGAGCTGCAACCTGGGCCGTCAGCACCAAACTGCTTCCGTCATCATCGATATGTAAGCTCACCGGATAGTTCGTTCGCTCTTCGTTCTCTAACTCCTCAATCCCTTCCCATGCCGACTCTGCATCCATCGGCCGATCTGCTTTGCTTGGGAAGTTGTGTCGATAATTGAACAGAGCAGTGAACAGGGGGACTGAGGACGCGACTCCACTACAGCGTTGCGCCAGCGCTAAGGAGGCATGTTCATGCTCAAGTAAGTGTGTCAATAACAAATGTGTTTCCCAGACGCTGTCGGCGACTCCCTGTTCTCCAATATCAATCCGAATCGGGAGTGTATTCATGAATAACCCCGGAATCCGGTCCGCCCCTTCCTCCCCATGCATGCGCCCCAACAACACGGTGCCAAAGACCACGTGCTGTTGCCCCGACAGACGCCCAAGCACTTGGCCCCAGGCGAGATGCAATAAACTCCCGACACTCACCCGCAACCGTCGAGCGTACTGACGCACGCGAGCCTCCAGTCTCGGCTCGACAGGGAGCCCGGCTTCTTCGATCTCGGAACCATCGCCTTGCACATCCCATAAGCCAAACGGCAAGGTCGGTTCATCAATATCCTTCAACATCTCCGTGAAGAAGGCTTTGTGTTCGGCGGCTTGGAGCCCATGACGTACATGCACGATAAAGTTTCGAAAAGGAACGGGCGTGGGTAATTGCGATTCCTGGCCCTGCTGAATCGCTTCAATCTCCGACATTAGAATTTCCACGGTCAAATGGTCACCTATCAGATGATGCCAGAGGAGTTGGAACAACCACTGACCGGTCGCGGGGTCCTGGACCATGCCGCCGTGAATGAGAGGGGCCTGACGCACGTCCATGCGATAATGACGGGCATCATAATGGGCACGCAGTTGCTCCGTGATCTCTCCTCCGGACTCGTCGAACCAAAATTCATCCACAATCACGGGCGCGTCTCGCCACACGACTTGAACTGGTTCAGGAAGGTCTTCCCACCAGACCGCCGTCCGAAGAATATCGTGTCGGGTAATGACCAGTTGAAGGGTTTGGATGAAACCATCCACTCTTGCCCGTGTGTCGAAACGCAATTGAGCCCAAAATAAATACGGATCTCCGGCCTGATCCAGTTGGTGGTGGAATAACATGCCTTCCTGGAGGGGAGCCAGAGGATAGAGGTCTTGGATATTACGAGCCCCCTCCGTAACACCTTCCACGATGCACGCAATGTTCGCAGGCGTTAAGGCCACCAACGGGAGCATAGTCGGTTTGATCGCGTCACAGTCTGCAGGAATTCCGTTCGGAGGAATGACAATCTGATCGGCATCAGACTCTAGGGAAACTGCTAAACTTGCCACGGTTGGAGTCGTCAGCAAAGCGCGGACGGTCGCGTGGAGGCCAGCTTGCCGCATGTGTTCAATCAGCCTCACACCCAGCAGCGAATGCCCACCCAGTTCAAAGAAATTATCATGTACCCCAACCCTCTCTATTCCCAACACCTCTGCCCAGATCCTGGCAAGTATCTCCTCCGTCGGCGTGCGTGGTGCCACATACTGCCCGCTCACCTGTGCCGCTCCTTCAGGATCCGGCAGTGCCTTCCGATCCACCTTCCCATTTGGAGTCAGCGGTAGGGCCGACAACTGCACCCACTGTGCAGGCACCATATACGCCGGCAACTGCTTGCCCAAAAACTCTCGCACGTCGGAGATCTCTTGCTCGAAATCTCCAAGAACCACATAGGCCACTAGCTGTCCCTCATCCAAACGGCTCGCGCGGGATACCACCACGGCTTCTTGTACTCCGGGATGTTCAACGAGGCGTGCTTGAATCTCACCGAGTTCGATGCGGTACCCACGGATCTTTACTTGTTGATCACGGCGCCCTATGAATTCAATATTGCCATCTGGCCGGAAACGCGCCACATCGCCAGTCTTGTATAAACGGCTATCAGGTATCGCGGCAAACGGGTTAGGAATAAATTTCTCTGCGGTCAAAGCCGGACGCTTATGATAGCCTCGGGTTAACCCTTCCCCTGTGATATGCACCTCACCAGGCATTCCTATAGGAACCGGCTTTAATTCAGAATCCAAGAGATAGATTTTCATACCAACAATCGGATGACCAATTGACACTGCCCTACTTTCGTCTGGACATCCACAGTGAGACACACTACTCCAAACCGTTCCCTCGGTTGGTCCATACTCATTAAAGAGTTCGCACAATGGACACTGCTCATAATGGCGGATAACCAAATCCCTCGGGCACGTTTCTCCGGCTACAATGGCAAATCGAAGCGAGCGCAATTGGTGAATAGGTACCTGGTCCAACAAAAGAGAATAGAGGGAGGGCAAACACAGCACATGCGTCACTTGCTCCCGCTCAATCAACCGACCAAGTTCGAACGAATCACTTTGAAGTCCCTCTCGGGGAAGACATAACTTGCCACCCCGACTTAAGGTCCAAAATATGCCCGCAACCGAACTATCAAATGCGAACGAGGACAAGAGTAAAAAACTCGATACTGTTTCGTGGTAATAATTAAGTCGCGCGAGAGTGGAATAAACCACGTTACGGTGGTGAACGAGTACACCTTTAGGGCGACCTGTGGAACCGGACGTATAGATGACATAAGCTACACTATCTCGCATTTCCGGAATCGAAGGAGGAAGGTCACTATACTCCGAAAAAGTTCCCTCTACCCAATCCAAATCCACAATGACGGCAGACGTCTCTGGCAAATTTCCACGTAACGATTTTTGAGTGAGAACAAGTAATGCGCCTGAATCCTCGAGCATATAACCGATTCGACCCTTCGGATAAGATGGATCGATTGGCACATAGGCCCCACCTGCCTTGAGGATCCCAAGTAAAGCCACGATTAAATCTGGTGAGCGCTCCAGACACACACCAACTGCCGTTTCACAACCAACGCCTCTGTGGATGAGGTTGTGAGCCAATTGATTCGCACGCCGATTCAATTCCTCATACGTGAGTAACCATTGTTCGTAGGCCACGGCAATATGTTTTGGGGTACGCGCCACCTGCGCCTCAAACAGGCGGTGCAAACCATGAACTTGGCCATCTATCTCATGGGATTCATTGAATGAGACGAGGACACGGTGACGTTCCGTCTCGCTCATCATCTCTATGTCGCCAATAGTCACTTCAGGGTTGCAAGACACATGATCCACTACGGTTCCTAATTGCTCCGCGAAGCACGCCATCATAGCTTCTTGATACCGTGAAGCGTCGTAATGCAAGGTCGCAATAATGGTATCTCCCTGTCGAGCACATACTAAACGAACTTTGAACTGATCGATGTATGAATGTGTAGACTCGATCTTAAAAGAGAGAGCGGACGCAGAATATTGGGAATCCAGTTCATCAAACTCGAAGCAAAACGGGAAAAATCTTTCACCAACACCTTCTGAATCTACTCGCTCAATATCGTTCCAACTGAAGTACTCCTGCCATTCTTCACCTTCCAAGACTCTATTTTGTAGGCCATCTAAGTACACATTAAATGAGCGTGTCTCATCGACTTTACTGTACACCGGGACATATTTCGCAAAAGGCCCAAAGGCTTCCTGCATTTCATCATGTGCCCGACCATCCTGTGCCACGCCTACGACAACATCCAGTTGCCCAATAAAACGCTGAAGCATCAAACACCAACACCCCAATAAAAACGTTGAATGGGAGAGTCCATACTGTTTTGTTGCATCAGTAATTCGCTGAGTGACTTCCAGAGAAATGGGGATAGCGATTCGCCCAGGGACAAAAGGCAGGCTGTCCTCCGATACATACTCAAAAGACAACCTATTCTGAATCTCAGCAAAAATTGAATCAGCTTGCTTTCTCCAATACATACGTCCAATTTCACCGTCTTCATCTTCCAACGAGGCCTGCTGCCATTCGGCAAAATCGGCATATTGAAGCGGAATTTCAATGGACACTTCCCTACCCGCTGTTTGCGCCGTGTAAATATCATTGACCTCGCGAACCAGATTATTCAATGTCCGTCCATCAGAACAGCCTACGGGTAAGCTGATGAGTAATACATGTCTAACCGGACTGAGTTTTACTAAGACGAAATGTGGCAACACACTCCCCGACAAATCATGCGATGATACAAAGGAAGCGTATGTGAGAATTTCAATCTGAGCTTCCTGTTCTCCCTGCTCATGGGCAGTTAAGTCATGTTCTTCATAGGAAAAGTCACTAACCTCTGCGATAACCTGGATTGGCAATGCCATGCCAGGAAGATCATGAAACATTGTCCGCAAAATCTCATGGCGCTCCACGACATGGGAGATAGCAGTTTTCAAAATCGCGGGATCAAGGATTCCGTCTAGTGCAACGACGCCGTGCGTATCATGGGAAGCGTTCCCCTGGCCTCGGCCTAATAACCAGAGACGCTCCTGCTGCAGGGAAACGCCATAGCCTTGAACTGTATTCTTTACCGTACTCGTTCCCGACATACGTCCTCCTCTTGAAAAAACTGAAGATCCTCACTCCGACAGGCTTTAGCCATGGCAACCAAAATTTTTCGGAATCCAACAAAAGGCCTACGTGCATGAAGCGCCAACATGTTGTCAATAAATACAACATCTCCCTTCTCCCAGGGAAAAACGATCATTGCCTGCTGGTACATTTCACGAAGATGTTGCAGAACATGGGGTTCAATCGAAGTCCCATCACCGTAATAAGTATTTTGAGGAAGGTCCTCTTCATGAAATTCGTTCATTAAAGACTCACGAATGCTGGGCTCTAAGGTTGACACATGGAAAAAAGTCGCATGGTTGAACCAAATTGGCTCTTGAGTAAGGGGATGACGAAAAATTGCTGGGCCTACCTGCCAGGTCCGCAGGCGGCTCTCACTTTTCCATTTCAATTCGATCCCAACACCACGACAGTAGGTTTCAACTTCCTTCTTGTCTTCTGTCTGAAATACCGTTTGCCAAGGAAGGCCAAAACCATCACCATAATTACGCACGTACATAATGTTCTTTCGAAGAAAACGCTGCTTCACATCTGGATCAATATTGCGGAGCAGAAACCGCGTGTCTCCAAATGGTGTTTCCCCACCTTCCCGAGACGGAGTATTACAAAAGAAAAACAGTTGGAGAGGGAATACGGGAGAGAATGCATGCTCATTATGAGGAAAAATGCATTGATCTGCTGGATAGTCGGTGGCCGTGTATATCTTCTCCCCTACCTCTGTCCGCGGGGAGGCTCGAAACCGATACTCAAGCGCTCCACCGGAAACAGCTTTCACACATTGCTCAAACTCTGCGACCCCAGAAATGGAGAAGTCCCTAAATAATATCGCTCCATGTCGTAGGACTTGAGCTTGAATCCATTCATGATTCTGTCCTACCCATGCAAGCAGCTTGAGGCCTTTGAAAGAGGGCTGGACGAGCAACGGAAGCAATTTCTCAGGAAAGAGAGGGGCTACTCTAACAAGATTTTCCTCCGACAGACTGATCGCTTTCCTAGAAATCGTTTTAAGTTTCCTCACAGGTTTATCCTTTATATGCAAGTCTTCCATAGAGTACCCTTCATTTTTTGACACTGAGATCGATACCCTTACGCTTTGTAATTTTTAATTTTTTGTAATGTTTTTCTTTGAGTGCTTGTTGTTGTTTTCTCCCTTGTGGGCTATCCGCTAGTTGACTCAGCTCACTTTCAGGCAATGCATCAATGGACTGAATCGGAGTGTACGGGTCTGTTTCGACTGCGCCGACTAACTGCTCCACGATCATGTGCATCAACTCACACACCCGCTGGGCTTGCCCCGGGATCGCCACTTGAGCCAGCAGCCCCAGACTGTCTCCGTCATCAACAATTGTCAGGCTCACCGGATAGTTCGAACGGTCCCCTTCCCCAAACACTTCGAACCCATCGCACGCCATCTCCGATGAAGATTTACCTTGAAGTGCAGAGCTGCGATTGTGTTGGTAATTCAATAAGGCTGTAAAAAGAGGCACCTGAGCGGCCACCCCACTGCAGCGTTGTGCCATGGGTAAAGAGGCATGCTCATGCTTCAGTAACTGTGTCACCCGCGCGTGGGTGTCCTGAATACTCTCGGCCACCCCTCGCTCTCCTACCTCAATCCGGATCGGCAAGGTATTCATAAACAATCCTGGAATCCTGGCCGCCCCTTCCTCCCCATACATCCGACCCAACAACACGGTCCCAAAGACCACGTGATGCTGTCCCGATAGACGCCCCAACACGTGCGCCCAGGCCAGATGTAGCATGCTCCCAACACTCACCCGCATCTTCCGGGCGCACTGCCGCACGCGCCGTTCCAATGTAGACTCAAGCACATGCCATACCTCTTCTAGCTCAAATTCATCATCACGCGCGTTGAGTAAGCCGAACGGCGCGGTCGGTTCAGTAATATCGCTCAGCATCTCTGTAAAAAAGACTTCATGCTCGGCGGCTTGGAGCCCTTGTTGCGTATGAGCAATAAAATTTCGAAAGGGAATAGGGGGAGGTAATTGAGCGTCTTGACCCTGCTGAATCAATTCAATCTCTTCGAGCAAAATTTCCACAGTCAGATGGTCACCGATTAGATGATGCCAAACAAGCTGTAACCACCACTGTCCCGTCGCAGGGTCCTGGGTTATGCCACTCTGGATTAGAGGCGCCTGACGCACATCAATACGGTAGTGTCGCGGATCATAGTGGGCACGCAATTGCTCTCTGATGTCATCTCCGGTCTTCTCAAATGAGAGGGCGTCAACCATCACTGGTGCCTCTCGCCATACCACCTGAACCGGTTCAGGTAAGCCTTCCCACCAAACCGCCGTCCGCAGGATGTCATGACGGGTAATGACCGTTTGCAGGGTACGGAGAAATTCTTCCAGTCGTGCCCACGTATCGAAGCGCAGTTGAGCCTCCTGCAAATACGGATCTCCCTTCTGATCCAGCAGGTGGTGGAATAACATACCTTCTTGAAGTGGCGCGAGGGGATAGAGGTCTTGAACATTCCGAGCCCCTCCAGGCACCGCTTGCACAATCTGCTCAATGTGCGCAGGAGTTAAGGTCACCAGAGGAAGCATCGCCGGAGTGATCGCGTCACAGTCGGTAGGAATTCCATTCGGAGGAATGACAATTTGTTCGCTACCAGAATCCAGGGAACTCACTAAGCTTGCCACGGTCGGGGTCGTCAGCAGATCGCGGATCGTTGCGGGGAATCCCGCTCGACACATGCGGTCTACCAGCACAATTCCCAACAACGAATGCCCCCCGAGTTCAAAGAAGTTGTCGTGCCGGCCCACCTGCTCCACTCCCAACACCTCCGTCCAAATCTGACTCACGACTTCCTCCGTTGGTGTGTGTGGTGCAACATACGCAGTCTCGAGTTGCTCCCGA
>JAJDBM010000056.1 GCA_029261355.1 Nitrospirales bacterium
AGACCGCAACCACGGAAAACTCGGACGCAGTCGGGACCTCACCGCTCGAGGCATAGCGGAAGCTCAGACGAGGAAAGAGCGACGACAAAAGAGCAGGAGACGTGTGCCCACTTGACCGGAGTCTGCTAGATGGGTGACCCCTATTTTTAGTATTTTTAGTGTTCCTCATTCCTTGCTCGAGTTTCTGATTTCGTGGCGACTAATTATGGAGGGGGAGGATTTTTTTTGAAATAGCCCCCAAAGTCCATACCGTCCCTTAGGTTGCATCAGTTCTTCTTGTGTGACAAGTTTCGTTCGTTCAACAACCCAATTGGTTGCAATATAGGCACAGAAACAACATACAGGGAATGTAATAAATAGATATACGTACATGACGATCCAGGAATTGTCTTGTTGAGCAGAGTCATTGAGGTGGCCAATTTCTAGTACACACTCGAGCCCTTCACCGAAACATCCCCCAAACAGCCATAGAGGCAATAGACAGAAAGCTGAGATGAAAACAATTCCCCAAAAACAAAAAATCATGCGCACCAAAGCCCATCGCAGGCCTATAAATCGCCTCGGCTTTGTTCCCGCTAATTTTTGCAGTGCAGCTTCACGGCGCGTGGTCATTAATGGTTACCGTATATAGTTATGAATATTGAAGACATTCCCAAATGTTCTCATTCTTCGCATCCCTGATTAGCGTATTGCGGTTGAGTTAAATATGCTCGTCAAAGATATTATTGAATCTCCCGCCACCGAAGTAATTCCCCCGAATACTAAAGTCGGCAACTCCACAGAGTGAACACACCGAGCCGGTGCCGGGAGGAGACGAAAATAAACTTCCACCAAAAGGGCTTAAAGAATTACCAGGTCCAATGGAGTTTGATGAATTGACATTCAAATTGGACGATAAGCTGGAACTTGATGATCTGGAGATATTTGTAGGAATACCGAATCCAGGTGATATTCCAGAGCTACTAAAGTCAAAGCGATCAAAGGGTAGCGAACTCCCAACCACCCCGGCAAGGCCTTGCATAGTCCCGGATAGTCCCGCCCCAATAAGTCCAGCCATATAAGGGTTTTGCGGGACTAAAAATGCGGACCGGGTACCTTTAGTTCCAACGCTAAAGAGTGCAGAGGGTGAGCGCATCACGATTTCCGCCGTCAGCTTTGTGCCCGCAAATGTGGAAAGAGGAGCTGTGACTGCTGAGATGAGTGGACCTCCCAAGAGATCTATCCCATTTAAATTAAGACCACCTGTTGTTAGACTGTTTCCAATGACTTGACCAGATATATCTGAGAGATAGGCCGTTGCTGCAGTAGCAAAGAACCCCGCTGTCGTTGCAGCCTGTAAGGCTGATGTTGGTGTTAATACTGCTCCCGTGAGAAAGCCTACAGTAGCACCAGCAATTGTTGGGAAAATTGTTGAACTTAATCTTCCCGTATTCTCGTAGGCAGCAAGAAACGCCGCAGTTCCACCGGTGACGCCTCCAATTGTAGCTCGATATACAATAGGAGCTAATTGTGCCACGGCCCCATCAGGATCGATGTATTTGATTGGGTTATTCTCGACATAGGCATAGCGATTAAAGGCTTGAGGATCAAATGGATCAGGCACAATCGTATCGGCCGAAATAAACCGCCCAAGGGTGGCATCGTAATAGCGAGCTTCATAGAAATAGAGGTCCGTGCTGTCGTCTCGTTCCTTGCCCGTGTATTTATACGCGACATCGGTCCCACTACTGCCCCCACCGGTGTAGCTCCATGAGAACGTCACCGTTGAGCCTGATAGCACAGTGCCTGCAGACGGACTGATGGTTGTCGAGGATGCACCACTATGTGAGACCAAATGTACTAATGGATTGGACAGGGGGATTGCGGGTTGAGGAATGCCAAATCGCAGACTAAAGAGTCCGCCGCCTAAACGCGTGGTTGGAGTGAAATCTGTCGGCTCCCAGTCGAGTCGATGGACGTGAGACGGTCCATTCTGCGCTGGGTTATTCATCGCCGCCAAATGAATAGTGGGGTTCTCTGGGGATAGCGACGCACTGCCGCCCGAGCTACTCCCGATCACATTATGTTCTGCGGCATAGCAGTAACTATTGAGATACCGAATTTTGAGGAAGGTGGCCAAGGTGGCACTAAAGCTCGCAATTTTTTCCGTATTATCATTGGCCCAGGTTCCAGTTGAGACCGCGGAACCCCAATTCCCATTACTCGTGGACACATACACTTCATATTGCGTGCATTTGGTCCAACTATAGGGCAGATACCGAAATTCACTGACCAGATATGAGCCGCCAAGATCGAGGACCATCTCATGGGGACTGCCCCCACTCGGTCCCCATTTCGTCGTGCTATTACCGTCTAAGACCTTGTCCTTGTTTGCCGTATCCGCACTCACTGAAACAACACTCATTTGGCTTTGCGGAATGAGACTGGCCCCGCCTGTTGCCGCGACGGTGACCACTGCGTCGGCTGTGAGCTCCGGGACACTCGAATCTGCCATATGGACGGTTGTAGTCCCTGAATGAGGACCGGCCGTGTACAACCCTGTCGAAAAATCTACACTGGCCCCACCTGTTGTATCGCCCTGAACAATAAAGGCATATGGTGGCGTCCCGCCCGTCCCCATAAACGTCTGCTGGCCACCGCCGGCGACCGTCATGGTCATCGGGGTGATAGTGAGCGGCGCTGGTCCTCCTGATGTCACCGCACCAACCACATTATGTTCCGCGGCATAACAGTAACTATTGAGATATCGGATCTTCAGAAATGCGCCGAGCGTGGCCGTAAAGCTGGCCGTTTTCTCCGTTGCATCGTTGGCCCAAGTCCCCGTGGCCACCGCCGAGCTCCAATTTCCATTACTCGTGGACACATACACTTCATATTGCGTGCATTTGGTCCAACTATACGGCAGGTATCGAAATTCACTAACTAGATACGAGCCGCCAAGATCCAGGACCATTTCATGGGGGTTAGCCCCACTGGCACCCCAGATCGTTGTGCCATTCCCATCCAACACCTTCTGCATATTCGCGGTGTCCGACGTGGCTGAGACCACCTGCAGTTGTCCTTGAGGGATGAGGCCGCCTCCAGATGGGGGAGCGATGCTGACGGTGACGAGACTGGATGTCTGTGTATTCCCTGCCGCATCACGCGCCCGGGCCGAGAGTGTATGTGAGCCCGTCGAGATTTGTGTCGTATCCCAGGTCACCACATAGGGGGACGTGAGGTCTTCGGCTCCCAGTGCATTCCCGTCCAAGAGAAACTGGACGCCTACCACCCCGACTGTATCCGTGGCCGTCGCCGTGACCGGGACGCTCCCAGTCACTGTGGCCCCATTGGCCGGCGCCGTGAGGCTGACAGTCGGAGGTGTGCTATCGCCTCCACTGGTACTACTACCTACCACATTATGTTCTGCGGCATAACAGTAGCTATTGAGATACCGGATCTTCAGAAATGCGCCGAGCGTGGCCGTAAAGCTGGCCGTTTTCTCCGTTGCATCGTTGGCCCAAGTCCCCGTGGCCACCGCCGAGCTCCAATTTCCATTACTCATGGACACATACACTTCATATTGCGTGCATTTGGTCCAACTATCGGGCAGGTACCGGAATTCACTGACTAGATACGAACCTCCAAGATCCAGGACCATTTCATGGGGAGGGCCATTCACAGAATCATAGGGGCTCCATTTTGTCGCACTATCGCCATCTAACACCTTCTGCATATTGCCCGTGTCCGAGGTTGCCGAGACCACCTGCATTTGCCCTTGGGGAATGAGGCCCCCTCCAGATGACCCACCCCCGCCACCATTACTTGAGGCTGTATACACAGAGTCATCATGATCCCATTGTCCACCGATTTTGTAGGAGAGCGTGACGTAAACTTGGCTGCCGTCGATGGGCAAACTTGAAACCGTGGCCGAGGTTTGCTGGCCCAATCCGCTACTTTGATAAAGGTCATTGCCGCCAGCAAAGGTTCCAACCTCTAGTTTCCATTCGTCAACCGTCGCGTTGTTGTTGCCTCCTCCTGTATTCACGCGGGTCTCCCCGTATGGTTCATAGGCCAGATCTTGTTCACTAACCCCATTGCTATTAGTCAACACGCTGGTCGAGCCTAAATGGTCCGGATGGAAGTAGTCGACGGTCCCATTGGTTTGCTTCATCGCGACCCGCTGATCACCGGCAAAGACCATCTTTGCGCAGGAGAGTGGTGCGGCGATGCCCTCACACACATAGAGTTGGCCAATATAGGTGGTGGCGGTCGTGAGGGTGCCATCATTCACGGTCTTTTTGACCCGTCCACCATCACCGTCATAGAGCATTGTGGTCGTGGTGCCATTTTTTGTGATGGTGACCGGTCGATTTTCATGGTCGTAAGTAATGGTGCGGTCAGCCCCACTCGTCATGTTGCCATTGGCATCGTAAGTGTAGCTTTTGCTTCCGGCGGTGGTGACCGCATGGGGGTGCGCACTGCCACTGGGAGGATACGTATAGGTGCCCACTTGTGAATTGCTCAGCATGTTCCCGATTTGATCATAGGTATACGTAATCGCTGTGGGATAGGCAGAGCCACTCGCACTGGTCAAACGATCAAGGGAGTCGTAGGTCAATATCTGAGTGCCATGGTTGGGATCGGTCAAATTGGTGACATTCCCACTGGCATCGAAGGTGTAGCCCAGATCTTGAAGAATGGTGCTCTCGTTCTCGGTCTTGAGTCTGGCGAGGCGGAAATTCTGTGGATGATAAGCATAGGTGGTGGTGACGCCATTGTCTAAGGCGAGGGTGCCGGGTTGGCCTTGCGCATTGAATCCCCCATAACTGGCATAGGTGGAATTGCCTTCGATGACTGCCTGGAGTTGCGGCCCATTATAGCTGTGGGTTACGAGGCTGCCGTCCGGATAGGTCAAGTTGAGAACGCGGCCTAATCCGTCATAGCTCGTTTGCATGGAATACGTGACTCCATCCACTAACTTATCGGTAGTCGTGACTTGTCCCATCTTGTTGTAAGAGAAGGTGGAGGTTCCCGAACTATCTTGAACGTTCTGTAAGCGTCCTATGCGATTGGCTGTAGACCCATCGTACGTATAGACGACATTCCCTCCACCGACGTAGTCTTTGAGGGTTCGGCGGTTCAGAGCATCGTATTGGAACGAAATAGTTTGGGAGTTTGCGTCCGTCTGTTGCGTCAGATTGTCTGCCGCATCATAGGTGTACGTCCAATCGCCCATGTCTGGATCGTGCATGGTCGTTTTTCGCGAGAGCGTGTCATAGGTCATGGTACTCACATTGCCCTTGGCATCCGAGAGGGTCGTCAAGTTTCCCAACACATCATAGGCATACGTGGTCGTGCTGTAAGGCGAGCCCACGCTCGTATCACAGGACGTGTACGTGCCTGTATATTCTTGCACGGTGACCACCCGGTCATAGGCATCCCTCACTGTGCGATGCCGATGGTTGTTGGCATCAATGCTGACCGTCACCCAGTCGTCATAACAGGCGAGACCGCGTGAACCGTCAGGATTGGTTGTTTTGGTAACACGTCCCAGGGGATCGTATTCAAACATGGTCCATTGTTGAGTGCCGCCGCTCTCAAAATAGGGGAGGCTCTCCTGGGTCACTCCCCCCCGATGATCGTAGTACACCTCTGTGACGACGATTTGGCTATCCGTCCCTGTCGAACGTGTCTTGAAGGTACGCCCAAACCCATCGAAATTGGTCCAGGTCGACAGACCTGCAGTCGTCACCGTTTGAATATGTTGCTCTCCCACCGTCCCAAAGCCGTTGTAATACGTCGTCGTCGCAAGGCCATTCGGTTGAATCACTTGGGTGCGTCGTCCAAAGACATCGTACCTCGTTGTCGTTGTCGCATTATTGGGGTCAGTGACCGTTTTGACTTGTCCATAGAGGCCGTTATTCATGGCTACACCATCGACCCCATAGTACGTCGTGTTGGTCTGATGGCCCAATGCATTAGTGGCAGTCGTCGCAAAGGTCTGGGACGCATCATGGGTCAGGGTCGTCATATTCCCGCGCGCATCCCGTATACAAGTGAGATTGCCATAGACATCGTAGGTCATTCCCGTTTCAGGGCTAGTTCCTCCAAATAGTGATTGCACAACTCTTGTCAGGTTGCCCTTACTGGGCATGGCACTGCCCGAAGGCGTATTACAACTACCGGTGCCATCATAGTAAAAATTCGTAGCAGCTACTTCGAAACCCTGAGCGATGTCATCAAAGATACCTTCATAGGTTGGTAAGCTCAGAATCCAGGCTGTGGCATTTGGTGAGAATGTGCGAAGGACGGTGCGATCATCAGCCGGTTGGCCAATCTCCCCCCACTGTTTTTCGAGAGTGATATTTCCGTAGCTGTCATAGTCGAAGTCGGTTTGCGTCCGTTTGAACGTACCATC
Source organism: Nitrospirales bacterium (assembly GCA_029261355.1). Classification (GTDB taxonomy): domain Bacteria; phylum Nitrospirota; class Nitrospiria; order Nitrospirales; family UBA8639; genus JAGQKC01. Next base: position 6,401 of record JAJDBM010000056.1, read on the forward strand.
GTGGAGATCATGGATGACCGAAAGGGGCGGTGTAAAGAAGGGGGCTTGCTCATTGTCATCAGCCGTATAGACCGTGTAGGTTGCGGAATAGAGTTGTCCATTTTCATCACGGACATCGATGCGATGCGGGTTACCTTTGAGGTACCCATCTGGGACGTAGGGATTATTAACATCGCCATTGCCCTGATGAAACCAGGTTTCCGTGATGGTTTGCTCGCCGCTAGCTCCAGCTTGACCAGTCATCTTCACATAGTGAAAGCCTCGAAATTCACGCTCAGGGATATGATGAAATCCGCCTGAATACTCATAGGTCATTGTTGCCACATGGCCATGACTATCGTTGGTTATGAGCTTACTCACGGTTTGCACGGGATAGGGCAATTGCGTATTCTCATATTCAGTGGAAGGTGTGTATTCGAGAGTAGTCGTACCGCCCAACCCATTCGAAAGGGTTTCTAACAAGTCTGACTGCTCTCCCACCGAACCGGCATGAGCAACAGAGACTTGGGCATTCTTGTGGCAGGCAAGGTCTTCCTTGCCATCCCCCGTGAAATCCCCTTTTCCATTTAGACCAACTACCAAATCTATTCCAGGTTGCCCTGTTGTTGTACACCACCCTGTCAGCCAATCCCCTTTATCGATAAAAGCTGTCCCCGTCGAGAGCGCGACTTTGGTTGTTCCATCTGCAATATGACACAGCAGGTCCTGTTTGCCGTCGCCATTAAATTCACCTATTTGAAAACGACCTACTGCACACCAATTGGTCAGCCAGTCCCCTTCAGCAATAAATGATGTCCCAGTTGAAAGAGCGACCCTGGTTGTCCCACTGGTCAAATGACACCACAGGTCTTGCTTGCCGTCGCCATTAAATTCTCCTGTTCCAAAATCGTCACCAGGACACCAACTTGTTAGCCAGTTTCCCTGTGGACCCCAACCCGCATTGGTGGCTAATGCCACCTGGGTGGTCCCGGATGCCGTATGACACAAAATATCTGCTTTGCCGTCAGCATTGTAGTCGCCTTCCAACAACGTCGCATTGGTACACCAGAAAACAGGGCTTCCCAACTCAATAAAACTTCCAATCCCGTCTGAGCGGTACGCCCAAAAGGCCAAGGGGTCATTAGAGTTCCAGTGAACGGAATCTATACCCATATCGGTGCGGCCATCTCCATCAAAATCCAGCATACGGATAGAATATGGAGAAGCACCGCTATTGAGAGGAAACGAATTTTTGTTTAGCCAACTAGTATCTGTAGTGAAGGTTCCTGTCCCTGTCGATAAAGCAACGATCCAGCTATAATTCAAAATAGGGTTTTGAATCTCCAATCCAGTAAGAACTTCTTGGAGGCATAATACATCAGACTTGCCATCTCCATTAAAATCGCCAGCTCGCCCTTCCACACAAGAACTCCCAATACTTCCATGAGGGGTGAACTGCCCAACACCATCTGAGGTAGCGGGAGACGAATTACACAACAAATCTTGAATGCCATCTCCATTAAAATCGGCTGGCCTAAGGTTTTGGTCACTTGTGCACCAGTTAGTCAACCAGTGGCCGACATTCGTAAAACTCATGCCAGCTGCGTCAGCGGTATAGGTTAATGTCGTTGACGGGAGAGGGGCTCCTCCACTGACTTCTCCAGTCGCGCTAATCACTGCATCTTTCCCATATGGCTTAACCTGGGTAAGCATTGACCGCGCGGTGTTTGAACTCACGGAATAGGTCAAGGCGTAAGTCCGATAATGATTCCCATTAGCCTTCACGGCAATTGTCTTCAGTCGCTTGGCTGTTTTCATGAGAAAGTTCGGCACAAACATTTTTGGCGCATCAGGGCGGTCTTCCAGATAAAACTTCACTTGGTTGGTTGGAGCCAGTCCACCAATGTCATTCCCTGTGTAATCAATCTGATACAGATAGGCTTGGCCTTGGTCCGTGGTGTACGACAACGTCATATAGTTACCATGCACATCTTCCACGCGTTCCAGGCACCAGCGGAAGATGTTATCGGGGTTGTCTTGATCGGCCACGCGGGTTGCTGCTTCAGTGCCAAAGATAAATTTTTTCCCTGTTTTGTCTGTCACTTCAAAATACGGTCTATTGTCCAATGGGGAAATCATTTTTTTAATCCGGTTGAACCCACCTTCGACCTTTGCTCGATATTCGTCATCGCCAATGTTGACCAACTCCACATTGATGCCGGAGAGACGGAAGACATAGTCATCACCACTGTAGTTGACCCCAAATTTTGTCTGCCGTTCGATCACCCCTTTTTCAAGCTTCCAACCTTGGCCTAGCCAGCCATTGCCGTTGGACGACCCATAGACTAAGACTAAATCTGGCTGTACGCCGCCTCGTCCAGGAGGGATTTCTATAGGAATGCTTGTGGTGGCCGTTCCTGTAAATGGATCGGCATGCACGGCTCCACCCACCGTACCAACCGGCGCATTCTGATCTGTTTCTTGTGCCCATGCGAGCGGACTCCCGAGCACGACAATAGTCAAGAGGCAAAGCTGCATCAGACAACGATATGTAGACACGACAATCATGGATGGCATGAGGCGGCTCCTTTATGAGTAAAAATCAGTCTGCTGTGCTGATGAAAGTCTCGGAATTGTTGAGAACATGTTTTGTTGTCATGCGCAAGGCATTGAATATTCCCGGGCTTTTTGGTGGCAAGGTGTTGTGTGTGCATGGCCTGTTTTTCGTGAGAAGGCCATGGATCCCCCGCGCACACCGTGGATTCTCCCCAAAGCTACTGAGAACGACACAAAAACCTACCCGATGAAACAGAGAGAACTTCAATTCATTCTTTCACCTTAGGCTGCGCTGTTTGGCGTGAGCGATTAACCCGGACCTTACTCTGAGGAGAATCAAGCATCAGGTTCAAGTCACATTCATCTTGTCCGTATTAGCCATCCACAACTATTTAGCTACCATCTTAGTTTGCGGACCCATATACATTGTGTTCGGCGACATAACAGTAGTTGTCTAAATAGCGAACCCGAAGGAATGCGCCGGTCGTTGAAGTAAAGCTGGCTGTTTTTTCGGTACTATCATTCGCCCAGGTACCGGTCGCCACGGCTGTGCCCCAATTGCCATTGGTCGCTGAGACATACACTTCGTATTGGGTACACTTCGTCCAGCTATAGGGCAGGTACCGGAACTCACTGACGTTGTAACTTCCGCCCAGCGCCAGAATCATTTCGTGTTGACCTGCGCCACTGGCTTGCCAAATCGTTCCGCTATTCCCGTCTAACACCTTGTCTTTATTGGCCGTGTCTGAACTTACCGAGACGACCGTCATCTGTGTTTGCGGGATGTCTTCTTCTGGCTGCGTTGGAGAGGTACCGACATTATGTTCGGCCGCATAGCAGTAGTTATCTAAGTAGCGTACGCGGAGAAAGGCCCCCGTCGTGGGTGAAAAACTCGCCGTCTTCTCGGTACTATCATTCGCCCAGGTGCCAGTCGCCACGGCTGTGCCCCAATTCCCATTGGTGGCTGAGACATACACTTCGTATTGCGTACACTTGGTCCAGCTATAGGGGAGATACCGGAATTCACTGACGTTGGCATTCCCGCCTAACGAGAGAATCATTTCGTGTGGACCTGCGCCACTGGCTTGCCAAATCGTTTCGCTATTCCCGTCTAACACCTTGTCTTTATTGGCCGTATCCGAACTCACCGAGGTGACGCTCATCTGCCCTTGTGGAATGAGAATCACGCCGCCGCCACTGCCACTAGTCTCAGTTGTCGCATTGACCTCCACTGAAAGGTCACTTTCGTTACTGCCCGCATCCAAGGCTTGTAAGGCAAAGTAATACGTGGTCCCTGGATTGAGTCCTGTAGCTTGATAGGTGACGACTGTGCCCACTTGCGTTACCGAAGGATAGCTGCCGGGGGACGTTCCACTGAACACCTTATACCCCGTGAGATCGGGCTCGGTATTCGCTGTCCAGGTGAGGGTAATGGTTGTCCCAGAAGCTGATGCGGTCAGACCGGTTGGAACGGCCGGTGGAGGATCGCTCACGTTTAGGGATTCAAACGCCCCGATGTCATAGGCTGAACCTTGCGGCCTGGCCATACCATCATAATCTTCTGGCACATCAATGAGTGTGGTTCCTGCATCAATGGCAACACTTCCGGCCTGAAGGTGAAAATCCTCGTTTAATGCGTCTACAAAATTAGGGGCTGTGGTCAGATTGTTGGACGTAGCAAAAATGTTGCCGGGATCATTGATCGCTGCACTACTGCAGTTGTCCAAAATATTGTTTCTGGCTTCGCTTGCGGTTAGTGCGCTGTTGTCGCTTGCTATGAGACAATAGGCAGCATTGTAAACGGTATTGTTATAAATTTTATTGGCATTATGGGACCAAGTTCCCTGATGCCAAAGTAGTATGCCAACACCGCTGTTCGAAAATGATGGCTGCAAGTTCGCAACAATATTATTCCTGGCGATGTTGTTGTCACCAGTCCCGAAAATAATTCCAGTCTGTCCCCCGGAAACATAATTGTTTTCGATGATATTATTATTAGCCCCTCCAGAGTTAACGTTACTTGCATTCTCTCCCACTCGTAACCCGCCTACATTTCCGCCTGGGGGATTGATAGTGTAATACACAATATTATTGCGAACAATGTGATTGTCGCCTGCTAAATATAGGTTGTTTGCTAATTTATCCCCATTTGGATCAGTCCCACGACCGCTGTCATACACCGTATTCCCTTCGATAAGCCATCCGCTTGTACTTCCGGAATTAAATATTCCATTATTAGGCGCATCATGAATAATGTTGTTAATAAACTCTACTCCGACGGTAATCTGTCCATCCTGCCGAAAATGCTTCCATGCATCTGCTGAATTAGGGTTGCCCAATGAAAGGTTGCTGGCATCAAATTCGATATTTTCAAACCTCGTATAATTACCTGCATTTTTCATCAAGAAAATATGGTCGCCACCATATTTCGTCCAGATTATTTTTTCTCCCACGGCACCACGGATAGTAGTGAGGTTATTGGGACCTGTACCGTCTGGGAACATATTGTTTCCATTATTAAACACACTCTCAACATAGGTGCCACCTTTAATTTCCAGGACGTCGCCGGCGGCAAGGCAAGCCATTCCAACTGTAATGGTTTGACGGGGTGTTGCGTTCGATGTGGTCTCTCCGCACGTTCGTGCATCGTCTCCCGTTGTCGATACATAGTACGTTGTCGCATTCGCTACATCGATCCCTAGGGCAGCGAAGATAATGCACACCACAAAAAGGACATTGATCGTTTGAGGGAAAGGGGTACGATTCATGGTTCTCATCCTTTCAAAATGATCGATGAGTAATGGCTCATTTCAAGTAGTCCCAACGCGACGGTTGTTCGCATCCTTACAAAATCAGTGACGCCGGAATTCGTGGGATTCATCCTATTTTTTTCGTTTTGTTCGGCAACTTTTCCCATCGTGTGACTCCCCAATTTTTCAAAGTCCGCTCATTGTAAGCTTCCCCGTCAAGCGGACAGGTCATAACTAGAGCTTTCCTGTGTTGGGTTATGATATGTGCATGGCGCCGCTCCCTGTAGTGCGTCATGAGGACGGTGTTCATTGTAGATGGTGATCCACTCTGCTGTAAGTC
>JAJDBM010000057.1 GCA_029261355.1 Nitrospirales bacterium
AGACCGCAACCACGGAAAACTCGGACGCAGTCGGGACCTCACCGCTCGAGGCATAGCGGAAGCTCAGACGAGGAAAGAGCGACGACAAAAGAGCAGGAGACGTGTGCCCACTTGACCGGAGTCTGCTAGATGGGTGACCCCATTTTGTGGCGGTGGAATTGAGCCCCACATTCAACCGTCAAGTGCACCACGGGCTGCGCGAAAGACTTCGTAGGGCGTCCGATACTGCAAGCACTTCCGCGGTCGATTATTCAATAACTTTTCAATCCGGTTGAACAGGCTGGGCTCCACCGTGTTGAAGTTCGTGCCTTTGGGTAAGAAGCGGCGGATTAAGCCATTGACCTGCTCGACACTCCCTTTCTCCCAGCTGTGGTAGGGCGCACAAAAGAATGAGTGCGTGTCCAGGCCCGCATTGACGGCTTCATGACAGGTATTTTCACTGCCATTGTCATACGTGATGGATTGTCTGAGGGAACGAGGATGCGCGTGGAGTCTTCGGCAGATCACCTGCTGGGTGGCCGCGGCGGTCTTGTTTGCCAGGAAGCTGAGATGTGTGAGGCGACTCTTGCGCTCGACCAAGACATTGAGCCCATGCCTGCGATCCCCTGCGACAATCATATCGGCTTCCCAGTGGCCATAGGCTTGGCGCAGCGTGGCGGCCTGCGGCCAGTGCTCCAGGCATGTCCGGTTCTTGATGCGCTCGCCCGTCTTTCGGTACGGCTGTTTCGGTTTCCGTTGGCGATGATGGTGAGGCAGAAAGGCCCTCAATTCCAACGCCACAGAGTAAATATATTGATAAATGGCCTCGTGGCATACCGAAGGGAGTGTGTCTTGCTGTTTGATCCGTCCCGCAATTAATTCAGGCGTCCAGCCCAGGGGGCCTTTCGGGTGCACATATTCCCGGACCGCCTGGGACTTGAAGCGTTCGCGTGTCGCTCGACGCCGGAGTCGAGAGTCCGCGAGCCGCTGGCCCCCTCGCGGAAAGTAGGGCTTCTGACTCCAGCCGTTGCGTCGCAGTTCGCGACTGATGCTGGTATGACTGCGCCGCAAGCGGCGCCCGATTTCGCGGAGACTGAGCGGCTCCTTCCACCACCAATAGACAAGCGTCCGTTCCTTGTGATCTATATGCCGGTAACGTTTTTCCATACACCACCTCCAGTTGTTTCAGGATACCGTGGTGCACTTCGGTTTAGAATACGGGGGCGGTCGACCATCTCAATACCCTTCCCAAGAAAACTCTCGGGTATCGAACCCCAACCCAACTATTCAACAATCACTTTAATTCTCTTGCATTGAGGCAATTGCACTTACTACTCGAATCCTCGCGTATACGGTAATTAGCGTTGAAATTCTAATTTCCCTTTTTTATGGACTGCTGATGATCGGACCACGAAAAGGTGACAACTGGGTTTTGCTGTCATCTACTGCAGGGGGAAATCGGTCTATCGTTATCCCTTTAAATTTTCCGGTTTTGATGTCAGTTGAAATGTAACCTCTCTCTTCACCTTTTAAGATATTTGGGAAATTTGGATCATTCCGAATTAAATCTTTCCCAAGAGGTATGGAAAACAAATCCCTTTCATTAATAGCAAGATCACTCATATTTCGAGATTGCTGATCAAATAAAGACATTGGATTTCCTACGCGATCAAATCTGTTCTTTTGCCGACTTCCCCCCCCAAGCCTTGCTAGACGAACATTCCCCTCAAGCTGATCTCCCACGAATTCCTGGCTCGGGTCCACTTCCAAAGTCAGGTTTTTTTCCGTAAGGGTTGGTGAATTCTTTCCTGGTTGTTTCACAAATGGTAGGTTGTCCCCCCCCTGGTCGGGTTGGGTCTGAAGGCTCCCGGTTGCGCCAATAGCTCCGTCTTGGGAGGAAGAGATAGAGTGGGGATTCTCCAGAAGAGTTTGTTCTGGGGAAGATTCGCTCGGTGAGGTGGAGTTCGTTGAAGTGGAATTCGCTGAAGAGGAATTCGCTGAAGAGGAAGACGCTGAATCGGGTCGCTGAATACTTGACCCTCCGAATCTGGGTCTTGAAATAAACTTTATGAATAGTTTCCGGTAATAGTCGCGGGCATTTTCCTGCTGAGGTCGATGTCCTGTGGGATCCGTAAATCGTAAGGGATTATTCAGCGTATAGGTATACCGATTGAGCGCCTGTGGATTATTTAGATCGGGTACAATCGTATCCGCCGAAATAAATCGACCCAACATCGCATCATAGTAGCGGGCTTCATAGAAATAGAGTCCCGTACTGTCGTCTCGTTCTTTACCTGTGTATTTATATGCGACATCTGTTCCACTACTGCTCCCACCGTTATAGCTCCATGAGAACGTCACCGTTGTGCCTGATAGCACACTGCCAGCACCCGGACTGATCGTCGTCGAGGATGCACTTCCATGTGAGACTAAATGCATCAATGGATTGGATGGTGGAGTGGCCAGTTGAGGAATACCAAACCGCAAACTAAAGAGTCCGCCGCCTATTCGCGTGGTTGGAGTGGAATCTGTCGGCTCCCAGTCGAGTTGATGGACGTGAGACGGTCCAATCTGAACAGGGCTACTCATCGCTGCCAAATAAATCGTGGGGTTCTCTAAGGTGAGTGACGCACTGCCCCCCACATTCATCGTATAGGTCTGGTCCGTGGAGGCCCAGTCATTGGAATCGGACGCGTTTGGCCCCACCTGGGTATGGTAGCGCACATAAATGGTCCCGGTGTTCGGCAGGTTGGAGATGGTTTTGCTGTGGTTTGTCACGCCCCCGTACGACAGGTCATTCCCCCCGAAGGTGGTGCCCACCCACAACGAGTGGGAATAGTCGTTGGGCGATGTATGCCCGCCAATAAAGGTCACGGTATTGGTCGTCAGCGTGCTGCCTGGGGCTGGGGAGGTTATCACTGGGAGCCCGCTGGCTTGAACCGTGACTGTGGCATTCGCTGTCCCATTGACACTATCCATCACCTGCACCGTGGAGGTGCCCGCATTCGGCCCGGCGGTATACTGTCCTGTCGTGGCCTGCACAGTCGCCCCGCCCGTCGTATCTGCGATTACCGTAAACGTATAGGGTGGGACGCCCCCGGCTCCAGTAAAGGTCTGTTGTCCCCCGGCTGAAACGGTTCCGGTCGTCGGACTGAGGGTGAGCGGCGTACCACCCCCCACATTCATCGTATAGGTCTGGTCCGTGGAGGCCCAGTCATTGGAATCGGACGCGTTTGGCCCCACCTGGGTATGGTAGCGCACATAAATGGTCCCGGTGTTCGGCAGGTTAGAGATGGTTTTGCTGTGGTTTGTCACGCCCCCGTACGACAGGTCATTCCCCCCGAAGGTGGTGCCCACCCACAACGAGTGGGAATAGTCGTTGGACGATGTATGCCCGCCAATAAAGATCACGGTATTGGTCGTCAGCGTGCTGCCTGGGGCCGGGGAGGTTATCACTGGGAGCCCGCTGGCTTGAACCGTGACTGTGGCATTCGCTGTCCCATTGACACCATCCGTCACCTGCACCGTGGAGGTGCCCGCATTCGGCCCGGCGGTATACTGTCCCGATGTCGCTTGCACAGTCGCGCCACCACTCGTGTCTGCGAGCACCGTAAACGTATACGGCGGTACGCCCCCGACTCCAGTAAAGGTCTGCTGACCTCCGCCCGACACGGTCACCGCCGTCGGACTAAGAGAGAGAGGCGTGCCACCCCCGACATTCATCGTGTAGGTGTGGTCTTCGGACGACCAGTCATTGGGATCGGAGGAGTTTGGGCCTACCTGAGTATAGTAGCGTACATAAATCATTCCGCTGTTGGGTAGGTTCGAGACGGTCTTGCTGTGGTTGGTCACGCCCCCGACCGACAGATTATTACTCCCGAACGTTGTCCCCACCCACAGTGAGTGCGCAAAGTCGCTGGACGTATGTCCGCCGGTAAAGGTCACCGAATTGCTCGTCAGCGTGCTGCCCGGGGCTGGGGAGGTGATCACCAGTGGAGACCCACCACTATTCGAGGCTGTATACACATAGTCATCATGATCCCATTGTCCAGCAATCTTATAAGAAAGTGTGACATAGACCTGACTGCCATCGGTGGGGAGACTTGAGACGGTGTCCGATGTTTGTAGACCTAAGCCGCTACTTTGATAGAGATCATTGCCACCGGCAAAAGACCCTACCTCCAGTTTCCATTCCTCGACGGTGGCGCTGCCACCTCCCGTATTCACGCGGGTCTCCCCATATGGATCATAGGCCAGATCTTGCTCACTAACCCCATTGCTATTGGTCAACACGCTGGTCGAGCCTAAATGGTCCGGATGGAAGTAGTCGACGGTCCCATTGGCTTGCTTCATCGCGATACGCTTCCCGCTAGCAAAGATCATCTTGGCACAAGAAAGCGGTGCTGTGGTGCCCTCACAGACATAGAGTTTACCGATATAGGTCGTGAGGGTGGTCATTACGCCATCGTTCACCGTCTTTTTGACCCGCCCGCCATCGCCGTCATAGACCATTGTCGTGGTTGTGCCATTTTTCGTGATGGTGACCGGCCGATTTTCATAGTCAAAGCTCATGGTCCGTCCAGGCCCATTCGTCATGTTGCCATTGCCATCATAACTGTAACTATTGCCGCCGGCTGTGGTGACGGCATGGGGTCGCACACTATTACTCCCGCTTGGGGGATAATTGTAGGTTCCTACTTGTGAATTACTGAGCATGTTCCCGATTTGATCATATGTGTACGTAATCGTTGTGGGGTAGGCAGAGCCACTTGCACTGGTCAAGCGATCAAGGGGGTCGTAGGCCAATATCTGAGTGCCATGTTTGGGATCGGTCAAATTGGTGACATTCCCACCCGCATCGAAGGTGTAGCCCAAGTCCTGAAGCGTCGTGCTCCCTTTGACCGTCTTGAGCGTCTTGAGGCGGTAGTTATTTGCATCGTAAGTGTAGGTAGTTGTGACGCCGTTCCCTAACGTGAGCGTGCTGGGTTGGCCTTGGGCATTGAAACCGCCATAGGCGGCGTAGATGGTGCTGCCCTCTTTGACGTCTTTAAGTTGTGGCCCATTGTAGCCGTGGGTCACGATGCTGCCGTCGGGATAGGTCAAGTTGTGAACGCGTCCTAATCCGTCATAGCTCGTTTGCCTGGTATACGTGCTTCCATCCACCACTTTATCCGTACGAATTACTTGTCCCATATTGTCGTAATGGAACGTAGTCGTTCCCGAACTATCTTGTACTTTCTGTAAGCGACCAATGCGGTTAGCGGCGGACCCATCATACGTATAGACTACATTTCCAGCACCGACGTAGTCTTTGAGTATTGGGCGGTTCAGAGCATCGTATTGGAACGAAATAGTTTGGTTGTTTGCATCTGTCTGTTGCGTCAGATTGCCTTCTGCATCATAGGTGTACGTCCAGTCGCCTATGTCGGGGTCGTGCATGGCCGTTTTACGCGAGAGGGTGTCATAGGTCATGGTACTGACATTGCCCTTGGCGTCGGTGAGTGTCTTGAGATTGCCTAGGACATCATAGGCATAAGTAGTCGTGCTGTAAGGGGAGCCCACGTTCGTATCACAAGTCGTGTATGTGTCGGCGTATTCTTGTACAGTCGCGACACGGCCATAGGCATCCCGCACTGTCCGATGCCGATGGTTGTTGGCATCGATGGTAACGGTCACCCAGTCGTCATAACAGGCTAGGCCTCGGGAGCCATCGGGATTGATCGTTTTGGTAGTTCGGCCCAACGGGTCGTGCCCAAACGTGGTCCATTGTAGCGTGCCGCCGCTCTCAAAATAGGGGAGGCTCTGCTGGGTTACTCCACCTCGATGATCGTAGTACACCTCTGTGACAACGATTTTGTTGTCTGTCGCAGTCGAGCGTGTCTTGAAGGTCCGCCCCAGCCCATCGAAATTGGTCCAGGTCGATAGACCTTCACTCGTCACAGTTTGAACATGTTGCTGTCCCACCGTCCCAAAGCCGTTGTAATACGTCGTCGTCGAAAAGCCATTCGGTTGAATCACTTGTGTGCGTCGCCCAAAGACATCGTACTTGGTTGTTGTTGTTGCATTATTGGGATCAGTGACAGTCTTGACTTGCCCATAGAGGCCGGTATCCATGGCCACTCCATTGATACCGTAGTAGCTCGTGGCCGTTTGCTGGTTCAGATGGTTGGTCTCAGATGTGGCGTAAGTCTGACTGCTATCGTAGGTCATCGTTGTTGTATGGCCACGCGCATCTCGCGCACAGGTCACATTGCCATAGGCGTCATAGGCCATACGGGTTTCTGGATCAGTACTCCCATTCAGCCATGTGACGACGCGCGTGAGATTGCCCTTGGTGGGTTGCTGATTTGTTGAGGGTGTGCTGCAATTTGTCGTCCCGTCATAGTAAAAATTTGTTTGTGCTACTTGATTGCCAGTCCCCAAACCTTGATAGATGCTTTGACTCGAGGGCGACCCTATTATCCAGGCTGAGGTATTGGGAGAAAATATCCGGGTGATGGTACGATCATCAGCGCCACCGTCGCTCATGTCTCCGTGTTGTTCTTCACGCGTGACATTTCCATAGATGTCGTTGGTGAAATCAGTACGAGTTGACTTGCAGGAGCTATTGGCATCGCAAACAATATTGACCACGGAAGATGGTGGAGTAAAGAAGGGAGCTTGCGTCGTGCTATTGGGAGCATGATAGGTCGTGGTGGTTTCAGATAAGGTGGCTCCAGTCTCGTCCATCACCTTTGTGCGATAGGCTGCACCTTTCAGATAGCCATCATCCACGTTGGGGTTATTGACATCTAAGGCCGTATCGTTGCCCTGATGAAACCAAGTCCGGGTTCTGATCTGTTCCCCCGTGGCACCAGCTTGATTCGTAACTGTGACATCTTGAAATCCTCGAAAATCTCGCTCACCAATATGGTGGAAGCCATAGGCATAATCATAGGTCGTTGTTGCGACATGGCCATGGCCATCATTTGTTGTGATTTGACTGACCGTCTGCACCGGATAGGGAAGTTGAATGTTGGAATATTGCGTAGACGGCAAATACTCGATGCTCGTGTTGGCACCAAGTCCGTTGGATAAACCAGTCAATAAGTTAGTTGCCTCATTCGCACTAAGATAGACATCGGTGGTTCCGGTATTCCAGCCTGACAGGCGTAGCACATCGGTCTTGCCATCGCCACTGAAATCACCGAGTTGAACTCTGGCCAAATCCAGAGCGGCCCACGTGTCCGGATTGGTCACCCCTAAGCTAGGGCCCAGGATTGAGGCCGCAAAGGTCCCATCGCCTTGAGACAGATAGACATCGGTCGTTCCGGTATTCCATCCTGACAAGCGTAGAATATCGGTCTTGCCATCATCATTGAAATCGCCCAGTCTCACCCTGTTCAAATCTAGTGTAGACCATGGGGTGTCCGGATTGGCCACTAGCAAGCTGGGCCCCAGAGTTGCGGGCGCAAAAGTTCCATCGCCTTGAGACAGATAGACATCGGTCGTGCCGGTATTCCATCCTGAGAGGCGTAGAATATCGGTCTTACCATCGCCATTGAAATCACCAACTTGAACTCTGGCTAAATCCAGAGCAGCCCACGTGTCCGGATTGGTCACTCCTAAGCTAGGACCCAGGACTGAGGCTGCAAAAGTCCCATCGCCTTGAGACAGATAGACATCGGTCGTGCCGGTATTCCATCCTGAGAGGCGTAGAATATCGGTCTTGCCATCGCCATTGAAATCACCCAGTCTCACCCTGTTCAAATCTAGTGTAGACCATGGGGTGTCCGGATTGGCCACCAGCAAGCTGGGCCCCAGGATAGAGGCCGCAAAAGTCCCATCGCCTTGAGACAGATAGACATCGGTCGTGCCGGTATTCCACCCTGACAGGCGTAGAATATCGGTCTTGCCATCGCCATTGAAATCACCGACTTGAACTCTGGCTAAATCCAGAGCGGCCCACGCGTCCGGATTGGTCACCCCTAAGCTAGGGCCCAGGATTGAGGTCGAAAAAGTCCCATCGCCTTGAGACAGATAGACATCGGTCGTGCCGGTATTCCATCCTGACAGGCGTAGAATATCGGTCTTGCCATCGCCATTGAAATCACCCAGTCTCACCCTCTTCAAATCTAGAGGGGACCATGGTGTGTCCGGATTGGCCACCAGCAAGCTGGGGCCCAGGATAGAGGCCGCAAAAGTTCCATCGCCTTGAGACAGATAGACATCGGTCGTACCGGTATTCCAGCCTGACAGGCGTAGAGCATCAGTCTTGCCATCGCCATTGAAATCGCCCAGTTTTACTCTGTTCAAATCTAGAGTGGCCCACGCGTCTGGATTGGCCACTCCCAAGCTGGGGCCAAGGATTGAGGAGTCGAATGCCAATGAGTCTTCGCTATAAGTAAATATTAATGGATTCAATGCTGAACTATTGCTCGGAATAGATCCAGAAACATCTACAGAAGTGTTTTTTCCATATTGCTGCACACTTGAGAGAAGCGAATGATTAGTCATTGCACTTGTCGTATAGTTCAACCCATATGCCCGGATTACACTTCCATTGGCTTTTACTTCAATGGTTTTCAACCGTTTGGCCGTGTTCATTTCGAAGTTTGGCACATACATTTTGGCGTCGTCTGGACGGTCTTCCAGATAAAACTTCACCTGGTTGGTAGGGGGGAGTCCGCCATTGACATTTCCTGTATAGTCAATTTGTGTGAGATAGGCTTGGCCTTGGTCCGGGGTGTAGGACAATGTCATATAATTGCCATGCACGTCTTCTACTCGTTCCAGACACCAGCGAAAAATATTATTGGCGTTGTTGGGGTTGGCCACACGGGTGGCGGCTTCGGTGCCAAAGGTAAATTTCTTCCCTGTATTGTCGGTGACTTCGAAATATGGTTTATTATCAGATGATGAAGTCATTTTTTTAATCCGGTTAAACCCTCCCTCAACCTTGGCTCGGTATTCATCATTGCCAATATTTACCAGTTCTACGTTGATGCCAGAGAGACGAAAGACATAGTCATCGCCACTGTAGTTCACTCCAAATTTCGTTTGTCTTTCAATCACACCTTTTTCCAGTTTCCAACCTTGACCCATCCAGCCATTGCCATTAGAGGAGCCATAGATCAACGCTAGGTCTGGCTGTACACCGCCTCGCCCAGGTGGCACCTCAATGGGAAAGCTGGTGGTCGCCATACCGGTAAACTGGTCCGCATGCACCGCGCCTCCCACCGAGCCCACCGGGGCCTCTTGATCTGTCTCGGTTGCCCATGCGAGCGAATTCCCGAGCACGACTGTAGTCAAGAGGCAAAGCTGCATGAGGAAACGATAGGTCGACACGGAGATCATGGATGGCATGAAGATGCTCCTTATGTGAGTTGAAAACAGTCTCTTGTGCTGGTGGAAGTCTTTATAGTAATGCATGGTCGTGAATAAGTCTTGTTGTTAATGGTTGATACGGCGAAAATACGAGTCGTACCCTGTTCTTCATTTGTAGTTTGAAGCCACCGTTATTATCGTGATTGAATGTCCTTTTAAAGAAAGTAAAAACATCAGGCGATTGTGTTATTTGTCACAAAAACCCATGATGAGTAATTTGTGCCCTTGGTACAGACACCCAATTCGCAGGGTTGCTATGCTCACTCAAGACGGTTTGCCTCCGTCTGCTCAGGTTCTCCCCGCCTTGTTAAGCGGGGAGAAGAGCTCAAGCATCGGGTTCAAGGTGCATTCATGGTGTATGTGTTAGCCGTCAATAACTATTTAGCTAACACCCTAGTTCGCAGACCCAAATACATGGTGTTCGGCGGCATAGCAGTAGTTGTTTAAATAACGAACTCGAAGGAATGAGCCGGTCGTTGAAGGAAAGCTGGCTGTTTTTTCGGTACTATCATTCGCCCAGGTCCCGGTCGCCACGGCTGTGCCCCAATTGCCATTGGTGGCTGAGACATACACTTCGTATTGCGTACACTTTGTCCAGCTATAGGGGAGGTACCGGAATGCACTGACGTTGTAACTGCCGCCCAGCGCCAGAATCATTTCGTGGGTGCCTGTGCCACTGGCTTGCCAAATCGTTCCGCTATTCCCGTCTAGCACCTTGTCTTTGTTAGCCGTATCGGAACTCACCGAGATGACACTCATTTGTGCTTGTGGAATGTCCGCCTCTGGTTGCGTCGGAGAGGTGCCGACATTATGTTCGGCCGCATAGCAGTAGTTATCCAAGTAGCGTACGCGGAGAAAAGCCCCCGTCGTCGGTGAAAAACTCGCCGTCTTCTCGGTACTATCATTCGCCCAGGTACCGGTCGCCACGGCTGTCCCCCAATTCCCATTCGTAGCTGAGACATACACTTCGTATTGCGTACACTTTGTCCAGCTATAGGGGAGATACCGGAATTCACTGACGTTGTGACTTCCACCCAACGACAGAATCATTTCGTGGGGGCCTGCGCCACTAGCTTGCCAAATCGTTCCGCTATTTCCGTCTAAGACTTTGTCTTTGTTGGCCGTATCGGAACTCACCGAGGTGACGTTCATCTGGCCTTGTGGAATGAGGATCACGCCGCCGCCACTGCCACCACCACTCGTCTCCGTTGTCGCATTGACCTCCACTGAAAGGTCACTTTCGTTGCTGCCAGCATCCAATGCTTTTAAAGCAAAGTAATATGTGGTCCCTGGATTAAGTCCCGTGGCTTGATAGGTGACGACCGTGCCCACTTGCGTCACCGAAGGATAGTTGCCGGGGGATGTCCCCCTGAACACCTTATAACCCGTGAGATCGGACTCGGTATTCGCTGCCCAGGTGAGGGTGATCGTCGTCCCAGAAGCTGATGCCGTCAGACCGGTTGGAACGGCGGGTGGAGGATCGCCCACGTTTTGGGATTCAAACGCCCCGATGTCAGAGGCGATACCTTGTGGACGAGGAACACCCTCATAGTCCTCGAACACGTCAGCAAGAATAATTCCCGTATCAATCGCGGGACTTCCCGTCTGTACGTGGTAATCATCATTAGTCAAATCCACAAACAACGGGTCGGTGGTTAGATTGTTGGCTGTCGCAATGACTCCATCTGGATCCTGTATCGTGTTACTTGTGCAATTATAGAGAATATTATTGTTGGCTTCGCTGTTGGTGATAGAGAAATATTCAGTATTCAGCGTACCTATGCAATTTCGCATCTTATAAACCGTATTGTTGTAAATTTTATTGTTGTCATTGAGTCCGATCCCTCCCTGCGCCCACAATAGAATTCCCACGTTCCCTGGTGGCTGGCTTGAGCTGCTGGTAACGATATTGTTGCGAACAATATTGTTAGTACCCGTCCCAAATGCAATTCCCCCACCTCCCACAGAAATGAAGTTTTTTTCAACAAGATTATTATTAGACCCATCGTCTTCATTCTGATTATGAGCTATCCGAATACCACTCGCGCTTTGTCCGACTGCGCCGAGAGTGGTGTACACACGATTTCCGCGAATAACATGATTATCTCCTTTTAGATACATATTATTCGAAAACTGGCTGCCAGCACGGCCGTTGTCATAAAACTCATTTCCTTCAATCAGCCAACTGCTCGTCGTGGAACTATTGAACATCCCGTTATTAGGACCGTCATGAACGATGTTATTGACAAATTCCAGGCCCACCGTTATTCCGCCATCTTGACGAAAATGCTTCCATGGATCCGATCCGAAAAAACCGGGAGCAACCTTACCATTCGGCAAAATGGGAGGTACACCAAGAGTACTGCCGTCGAATTCGATATTCTCAAACCGCGTGTAACTACCTGCATTTTTCATCAAGAATATATGCTGGCCACCGGACGCCGTCCAAATCACACTTTCTCCCGCCGCGCCACGAATTGTCGTTAAGTTATTAGGGCCCGTACCGTCTGGAAATAAATTATTCCCGTTGTTAAAGACAAACTCATTATAGGAACCTCCTTTGAGTTCCAACACGTCACCAGCAGCAAGACACGCCATCCCTATGGAAATCGTTTGACGAGGGGTTAATTCTGATTGCGCTTGTGCACACGATTGAGAATCATCACCTGTCGTGGCCACATAATAAGTCGTGGCGCTGGCGACATTGATTCCTATGGCAGCGAAGAACGTACCCACGACAAAAACGACACTGACGGCTTGAGAAAAGAGTTTATGCTTCATGGGTCTCATCCTTTCAGAATGAACGATGAATGATTTTGTATTTTTTATGCGTGTGTTTCCTTGGGATGGGTCCCCAATGTTGGGGGGAAACGATACCTAAATTCTTGTAGGAAAAATACCTGGCGGATCCGCCAGGGGTCTTCTACGTAGATCGATCTGGACGAAGAGTGGGAAAGAAAGGTCTAGGGTGACTACGGCATGACAACGTTGGCGGCGATGCTCGAGACGCTCTTCACCTGCAACAGATCCGAGGCATAGTTTAAAAAGAGGTCATATTTTGGAAATTCGATTATGTGGATACGAGCCTAGAACATGGAAATATGAAGATCCTCTAGATCTTGACCACACCACTCGCGTGCTCAGCATATTGCTCGACCATGAATCCTAAGAACCTCCATCAACCATCTGATCAGTGACAGCAGGCAGCGGATAACTCTCACCCTTCCACCTTCCATCAACCACCAATTTGCCATCATTTTATGGCAGACGAGTTTTACGAAAACGGCTCGTGACGACAACGTCATGATCGGCGCCTACATCATGCCGCATGTCAAAAAAATGCACACGAGTGATTGCCATAGCACAACATTTTATCTCGTGCTCAGACTCCTGTTCCACGTCCGAACGATAGTGAGACGTGATATTGATGGAGGATGAAAAGTTTTCAGGGTGGCATCTGTGAGGCGTTGGGAATCAATGACAATCGTGTAACTGAAATTTATCGAGTCAAATATGTGGAGAGAGACTATCCACATGTCGACGGTGGATGGGGGATGTCAAGAACTAAGAAGGTGTGTGTGACGTGTGGAGGGACAACCCAAAACAAGGCGAGCACCTGGGTCACCAGGGCTCGCCTCATTCTTGAGACGCTACTTTTTACCTTTAAGTAAAATTGCATCCTTCGCAGCTTTCGCGACGCGAAATTTCAGGACCTTCTTCGCCGATATTTTAATCGCCTCGCCCGTTTGGGGATTCCGTCCCATACGCGCTTTCCGCTGTTGCACGACTAACTTTCCAATCCCTGGGAACGTAAACCCGTTTTTTGCCCCTTTATACGCCAATTCAGTCAGTTCTAGGACAATTCCATCCATGGCCTTTTTCGTCAAGTCATGCTTCTCGGCTAGCGTCGTAATCAATTGAGACTTCGTCATTGCTTTCCCCATCAAGTTCTCCCTTTCATTAAAGTTCCGGTCCACAATCTATCTGTTAACACAGTGTAATTAGAATAACTGAAACGCTGATTAAGACAAGTATTAGAAGGAACAAAAACCCGTTTCATCTCAAGAGAAGGTCCAGCCCGGTATCCCCTTCCAAATTAAGAAGAGCCAGCAGGGTCTTGGTGTCTACTGCAATGATTTGTTGGGTGCTCATTGATGTAGCTCCTCAAAGTCTTGGGTGAAGTCTATTTGATAGGGTTTCGTGCGCAGATAAGCACGCGCCACCTCGCCGGTGATGTCGTCGATCTCCCTTCTTTTATTCGACCGCGTAGAAGCCGGCGGCTTGGGCTTCCCCATTGGTTTGTGGGGTAGTCTCCGAATCGGTGATTATAGTGGCATTACCAATATGAGATCCGAGACCACCCAATTCCTCTATGCCCTCACCGTATCCTCGGTTATAGGCATCCATGGAAAGAATTGCATACATCAATTCAGGAGATACGCTCATTGTAAGCCTCCAATTTTGAATGCTTTATTTATTAGGTAATAAATGGGATCAGCGTAATTTTCATCAAACTTCACCAAGCCTGAAAGCGTGGATTGCACTTGAAGAACCTTCATCAATCCGAAATGCTCCAAGCTACCTTCCGTCATGGGCTCATCCGTGATTTCCAATGTGATACGTTTGAGCAACACCTCCGGCCCAAACGCCGCGCTGAGATCATCTGGATCCACCTTCTGCACCGTTTCGGGGTCATTGATATCGGTAAAGGTCACCAACAACGGATAGTGCGAACGAGGAATGTTCCGCTTCAACGGTGATGCTGATAAGACCTCAAAACGCTCTATGCCTGTCCGTGGCAACTGATCTTTAAAAATATTCACCGCATTGGTCTTCGGGCCACTATCTGACGGACCGCCCGAGAGTAGGGCAAAGAGATATTTGTTTTCTGGCAGCTCGACGAACGCGGCTTCTCCTCTTGCTCCAAATTGCAAGGGAAAACCTAAGCCTTCTGTAATGGGGTCACTGTTGCCAACGTTTACCTCAACAACACTCGAGCCCGTATACAGTTGCCCATCAACCTCCACTTCCAACGTCATTTTCTGATGCCAGGTGTAGGGAATGAAGAAATTTTTACAATAGGCCAACGTTGCAAGAATAAGTACTCCCGTGATGATCAGTGCCCGTTTCTTCATCTGGATAACTTCTTTTGGTCACGACATTCATTGCTGATCTCCATCTTCACCTGCCTCTCTGCCGTGAATGTTGCTTGAGCGTGCAACCCTTCTAAGCCAAAACTGCGCGTTACCCTTTCGACTGGCTCTCCGCAGCAGTTGTCTCCGCTCCCATTTTCTTCAACAGCTCTGGATCCACCAAACGCGTGACGAGTGGGTGAATCCGAATCTGATCGTACTTAGCGACCTGGCGAAAATTCGTGAGGACCGCCGTTGCGAGTTCTTCGGTTGAGGCAATGACATTCAACAGCGTCCGCAACTGATGAAACCCACAGGCGCACCTCATCCATTCAAACGACTAGGGCCTCACCCTAGCCAGATTAGCGTTCATGGATGGATTCATTCAATATACCAAGTTTGTCGCCAAACGAAACCTCAACAACGTCTAGGTGAATAGACAAAAATCGTTCGAATATCACATCGCCTGCCGACGGCTGCATAGATGAAGAACGAGGATAACAACGAAAACAAGCCAGTAATTCATAAACTATATTCATTAAAAGTAGAATGTCCCCTTTAATGGTATCAACAGAGATGCCTTCAAATAGACTCAAGTCAGGCGCATTGCCTGTGACATTGCCAGCAATGTAATCAGAAGCATATTGCGCCCAAGCAGCTAACCCAAACGGCATATGGTCAAACCCCACTCCTCCGGTCTTTGAGAGTGCAGACACAAACCCAGCCAATCCTCCGCCGAGTGAATGCCCAGTCAACAACGTATTAGCCACAACTCCGTCATAGAGAGACTGTCCTGTAACGGCTTCATAAAAGTTGATGGCTAAGCCTGCTTGTGAAGCTGCAGAAAATCCCCCACCCACTGTCCAACCATTCCAGATATCTGCGAGTAACTCTGCTTCACTCCCAGTATTTGTTCCGCGATACGAAATGATGGTGTCACTATTCCACATATATTCGACCGCGTAGAAGCCGGCGGCAACGTCATCCCCTCCTAGAGAAGTATCACTTTCTTGCATTACCGTGGCATTAGCGATTGAATTCCCTCCACCGTAGTCTATTCCAGGATCGTATCCGCGGTTATAAGCATCCATCGATAAAATCGCGTACATGAGTTCAGGGGATACACTCATTTCTTGCCTCCAGTTTTAAATTCTCCAGTTCCAATCAAGTCGGCCAAATTGTGACTCGAAACGGGGCAAGCCACACATTTCACACCATTTACGCGGTACCCATTTTTTACATAGTTCAGAAACCACCCAAGGACACTCTCGATCTTCCCTTCCGTCACAGGTTCATCCGTAATTTCTAGGGTGATGTGTTTAAGCCAAATCCCTGGCCCAAAGGCCGCTCCGAAATCATCTGGATCCACTCTCTGTATGGTCTTGGGATCATTGATATCCGTGAAGGTCACAAGTAGGGGATAGTTTTGGCGTGGCAAGTCTCGTCTGTCCCCCCGAAATTCTCGTTCAAGCAAATCCCCACGCTCTTCCACCGTCGTGAGCTTTCGATTTGGGAAAAACACTTGATACGCCACCTTCGCGGGGTAATTCTGTGATTCAGGATCCCCTTTCAGCAGGGCAAACAAGACTTGTCCTGGTGCAATCTCCATTGCCACAGCTTCCCCTTTCACTTGACAGCCCATACCGCCTCCACCTAGCCAATCAGGAGAAGTCCCACATCGAACCTCAATGACACTGTCACTAGTAATCAGACCAGATGGCCCCACCACTTCCACCGTGATCTTTTGATGCCACTCCCAGTTCTTAAATCCAATCAACTCACAACCTGACAACATCGCCACCGCGAGTACTCCCAAGATACCTAGAGTCCATGTCTTCATACGCTAAGACTCGTGAAATCACGATGTTCGGTACTTGCGTCCATCTTCACCTGCTTCCCTGCCGTGAATGTTGCTTGAGCGTACAACCCTTCTAACCCAGAACTGCGCGTTACCTTTCCGACTGACTCTCTGCAGCAACTGGTTCTGCTCCCATCTTCTTCAACAGCTCCGGATCAACCAGACGTGTGACGAGTGGGTGAATCCGAATCTGATCGTACTTAGCGACCTGGCGAAAATTCGTCAACACTGATGTCGCCAACTTCTGGGTCGGCGCGATCACATCCAATAACCAGGTCATCTCACCACTGGTCCAGTCTTCGGGTTTGAGTCGAATAGGAAAGACACCGGCTTTAATTTGTTCTTGAATCTTGGCAGTCACTTCATCAGATACCGAAGCCCAAATCGCAATCCCCACCAAGGCCCCTGGAGACGTGTTCTCTTCT